>CAZIKT010000013.1:0-88138 GCA_964539885.1 uncultured Ardenticatenaceae bacterium
GACGAATCGCATGGGGCAGCTTCGCGGGTGAGCGCGGAACGGGGGCTGATTCTAGGCTGGTTGGAAGGGCAGCTTCAGCTTAGCGTGGATAGCCGGGTGTTGGATGTCACCTGCGGGCCGGGGCTGTACGCTGTGGAGCTGGCCCGGCGCGGCTGCCGGGTAACGGGCGTTGATTTCGGGCCGGCGGCGGTCGCGTTTGCGCGGGAGTTGGCCGGAGCGGAGGGGGTGGCGAAGCGTTGCCGCTTCATCGAGAGCGATGTGCGCGCAATAGAGTTCGCGACTTTGGGACCCTTCGACGCCGCCTTGTTTCTCTACGGTCAATTGGCCGTTTTCAAGCGGGACGAGGCGCAGGCGTTGCTGGAGGGGATCGCCGGCGCGCTGCGACCCGGCGGCCGGCTGGTGGTCGAATTGCTGAACAAAGCGCGCTATGATAAGGGGTTGCGCTCGTCCTGGTGGTTCACCGATGACCGGGGCCTGTGGGGCGACCGGCCGTTTGTCTGCCTTGGCGAAAGGCAGTGGTATGAGGAGGCGGCGCTATCGCTGGAGCGATATTACATTCTGCACCTGGAGAGCGGGCAATTGGACGAGATTGACCTTTGCGATCAGGCCTATGAGGTGGATGAGATGCGGCAGATGATGTCCTCGGCCGGCTTCTCGTCCGTGACGGCGTATGAGGATTGGGCCGGTCTACCCCTTTATGACGCGAGAGAATGGGTCGTGTACGTGGCGGAGAAATAAGTGGCAGCAAGAGATTTCCATGGAGCAGCTCCGTCCGCAAAGCCGCCGCTCAGCCGCGAGGAACTGCGCGATGTGATCGACCTGGCGTTGTGGGCGGGCCAGATGCTGCTGGAATACGGCGCGGAGACTGACCGGGTGGAGGAGACTGTGCACCGGCTGGGAACCGGGTTGGGCCTGGATTGGATGGACATCCTGGTGTCGCCGAACGCGATTGTTGTCACCACCATCAGCGGCGAGGAATTTCGCAGCAAGGTGCGGCGGGTGGTGCGCATCGGCGTGGACATGACGCGGGTGACGGCGATTAACGCCCTTAGCCGGCATGTGGAAAGCGGCGACCTGGATCGCGCGCAGGTGCGCGGCTATTTGCAGCGGGTCAGCCGGCACAGCCCCCACTACAACCGTTGGCTGGTGGTATTGATGGTCGGGGTGGCTTGCGTGGCCTTCGGCGCGTTGTCCGGCAGCGACTGGGAGGCCGGGATTGTCATCTTTGTGGCCTCGACTATCGGCATGATATTGCGGAACGAGATGCTCAGCCGGGTGGTCAACCCCTTTCTGCTGGTGACCATTGTCTCGTTTGTGGCCAGCCTGATCGCCAGCCTGGGGAGCACGCTGGCAGGAAGCGAAACCGGCGACATCGCCCTGGTCAGCTCCGTGCTGATCCTGGTTCCCGGCGTCCCTCTGATCAGCGCGGCGGCCGACATGCTGAAGGGGCATATGGTGACCGGCATGGCCCGCGGACTGAACAGCCTGCTGACGGCGTTGGCGATCGCCCTGGGAATGATGTTGGCGTTGTGGCTGGTGGGGGGTGGACTGCTATGAGCGCCTCGGAGCTGATCCTGACCGCGCTGTCGGACTTGCTCTGGTCGGCGGTAGCGGCGCTGGGCTTCGCGCTGTTGTTCAACGTGCCGCGGCGGGTCCTGGCGGCTTGCGCGATCGGGGGCGCGGTCGGCCATTTCCTGCGCACGATAGCCATATTGCTGGGCGCCTCCATCGTGCCGGCCACTTTGCTGGGGGCAGTGGCGATCGGCTTCCTTGGCGCGTTTGTGGCCCGGCGCTTACGCATCCCCAGCGCGGTGATCACCGTCAGCAGCGCCATCCCGCTGGTGCCGGGGCGGCTGGCATTCGAGACGATGATCGGCCTGTTGAGCGTGGCGACCACTCTGCAGGCCAGCACCGCCGAGCAAACTGTGCAACTGGTCGAAGCCGGGGTGGCGGCGATCACCATGTCGTTGACCCTGGGGGCGATCGCGCTGGGCATTGCCCTGCCCACGTTTCTGTTCAAGCGGCCGCGGCCGGTTGTGTAGGCCGGCTGACGACACTCGGCGATAAGGTAGGTTCGGCAAGACACAAAGGTCTAATATGGAAACACAGGTGAGTGTCCGCGAGGCGAAGGCGCACTTGTCGCGATTACTGCAGCGGGTCCTGAATGGGGAGAGCTTCGTTATTACCAGGAGGGGCAAGCCGGTGGCTGTGTTGGGGCCGGTCGAAGCCGCGCCCGAGCCACGCGTACCCGGGATTGATGCGGGTAAGGTAGCTATTTCCGATGATTTTGATGCGCCCTTGCCCGAATTCGAGCAGACAGCAGACTGACCCACGCGCTTCTTGAATCTGAGCAAAGCACTCGAGTTGGCAGAGGGCTTATTACATTTATGTGTCTGCGGTTCTATCTTGCGCCAGGTAACTGATGTAGTGGTAGAAAGCGGCGACGACCAGGGCATGAGTGATCCGGCCCGTTTGAATCAACAAGGGAATGTCCGCCAGATCGACCAGCTCGACAGTGATGTCCTCGCCAAAGCCCAGCTCCTGCGCGCTGACCGGGCGGGCGTTGAGCGCCAGGTAGGTGGTGCAGCGATTGTTCTGGATGGCGGGGTTGGGATCGACGGCTCCCAGACGGACCCAGCGCTCGGCTTCGTAGCCGGTTTCTTCGCGTAGCTCGCGGGCGGCGGAAAGGGCCGGGTCGCGCTCCTCCCCATCGTCCACAATGCCGCCGGGGATCTCCAGCGAGACAGCTTCCGCGCCGTGCCGGAACTGGCGGATCATGACCACCTGCCCTTCCGGCGTGACGGCGATCACGTTCACCCAGTCGTTACTCTCCAGGACGTATAGCGTCTGTTGCTCGCCGGTGCGCGGAGAGCGGCGGACATCTTCGCGCAGGCGGAAGATGTGGTAGTCGCCGATTTGCCGGCGAGAGAGGAGCGGCCAATGATCGGGCATGTGAATAACCTGTGAAAAAACATCCACAGAACAGGCTGTTCTGTGGATAAGGTTTGGCGTGTAGATTGGACCAATCTCCCAGATTGGTCCAATCTACACTAGCGGATGTCCTTGTACACCTGCCCGTCTTTCATCACCAGCAGGATGTTGTCGGGGTTGGCAAGCGCGCGCAGATCGGACAGGGGATCGTTGCGGACGATGACCACATCGGCCAGTTTGCCGGCTTCCAGCGTGCCGACGCGGTCCTGCCAGCCCAGACATTCGGCGGCGATCTTTGTCGAAGAGACGATGACGTCCATTGGGGTCATGCCCACGCCGGCCATCAGGGCCAGCTCGCGCAGGTTGGTCCCGTGCGGCACGACCGCCGCATCGGTGCCCATGGCGATGCGCACGCCGGCCTGGTAGGCCCGCCCGATATTGGTGCTGTGAATCTCGAGGGTCTCGCGCGCTTTCTGGATGACCTGGGGCAGCAGGGTGCCGGTGGCTTCCGCCGTCTCCAGCACGCCCAGCGGCGCGACCAGGGTCGGCACCAGAAATGTGCCCTTCTCGACCATCATCTCGATGGCTTCGTCATCCAGGTAGATGCCGTGTTCAATGGAGTGGATACCGACGGCGACGGCGTTCTTGATCCCTTCCGGCCCCTGCGCGTGGGCCATGACCTTGACGCCGCCGCGGAACTCACCTTCCTGCACCATCACCGCCAGCTCTTCGCGGGTGAATTGGGTGAACATGGGGTGATCGGTGGGGCTGGCGACGCCGCCGGTGGAGCAGACCTTGATCACATCCGCGCCGGCGCGCAGCACCTCACGCACCTTGCGGCGCACCTCCTCCACGCCATCGCAGACCAGCGACGCGCCGGGATGGCCGGGATAAGGCGGAACCAGTTGCAGGGCCGCGCCGGAGGGCATGTAGAAATCAGCGTGCCCGCCGGTGATGGTCAGGACGGAGATGCTGATCTGCATGCGCGGGCCGGGGATCAGGCCGCGCTCGACGGCGGTCTTCACGCCCAGGTCGGCGCCGCCGGCATCACGCACGGAGGTGATCCCGGCGTCCAGCGTGCGGCGCAGGAAGCCGGCTGCTTCGTAAAAACTGAGCGAGAAGGGTTTGCCCAGGCCCTTGGCGAAGTCAACCCCTTCAAACATGACGTGGACGTGGGTGTCGATCAGGCCGGGGAGAATCGCGCCGCCGCCGGCGTCAATGCTCTGCGCGCCCGGCGGGCGGGGAACCGCGGTAGCTTTGCCGGCCTGCCGGATGCGGTTGCCTTCGATGACGAGCGCGCCGTTGTGGATGGGATCGCGGCCGGTGCCGTCTATGATTGTGCCGTTGTGAATATAGGTGGGCATGGGATGTCTCCGTTTAGTGATAGGTGACAGTCACTTCAGAAAGTGACTGTCACCGGATGTCACAGTATATTGCCCGCAGCCGCGAGAGAAGTCAAACGCGGGCGGGCAGGCGTGGAAACTCGCGCTTGACGTCCGGCGCGCATGAAGGCTAGACTGTGCGCAGCAGTTGCTCATCCAATCATCGTCACCGGGGCTTGTGAGCCGGGAGTGTCAAATGAGCAAGCGTCCGTTCTTGTTGTTTGTGTTGGCGATCGTCGGGATATCGCTGGTGGGGCTGGCAGCGGCGGTCTGGGGGAGTGCGCCGGAGACGGAAGAAGAGGCGAGCGAATCGAAGTTGGTGATGCCCTTGCTGCTCGTGCATTTTGAGCAGCCGGCGGGCGACATGGTCTTCGTCCCCGCCGGCGAGTTCCAGATGGGCTGCGACCAGGCCCACAACGGCGGCTACGGTTGCCCTTCGGAGGAGTTGCCGCTGCACACGGTCTACTTGAGCGCTTACTATATCGACGCCACCGAGGTAACCAACGCGGAGTATGGGCAGTGCGACGCGGTGGGGGCGTGCGACCCGCCGGCCTATTCCGGGTCCTATACACGACCCTCTTACTACAACAACCCAACATACGCCGATTACCCGGTGCTGTATGTTTCCTGGTACGATGCCCAAGACTATTGCACCTGGGCCGGAAGGCGGCTGCCGACGGAGGCGGAGTGGGAGAAGGCGGCGCGGGGCACGACGGTGCGCGCCTTCCCCTGGGGCGACCAGGACCCGAGCTGTAGCCGGGCGAACAGTCAGAACGACGCGGCTGGCGGCGATTACTGCGTGGGCGATACCAGCGAGGTAGGTAGCTACCCTGCCGGGGCCAGTCTCTATGGCGCGCTGGATATGGCCGGCAACGTGTGGGAATGGGTGAATGATTGGTGGGACCCCGACTACTACGAGGTGTCGCCTTATGCCAACCCGCCGGGGCCGGGGCCGGGGCCCCTCACATATAAGGTGCTGCGGGGCGGCGGGTGGGACGGCAATTGGGACAACCTGCGCGTCGCCTCCCGGAGCGACGACACCCCGGATGACACGGACGAGGATGTGGGGTTCAGGTGCGCCGCTTCCCCAGGAGAATGAACTGCTGGGCTTCTGACCTCAGATCTTCTTGGGGGTCTGGGGGCTTGCCCCCGGCGGATCGCGGATCGGGTAGATTGGACCAATTTACAGATTACTCAGGGCGACTTGGGACGGCCAACAACCTGCTCCGGCTGCCCACTTCTGCGCCCTTCGTGAATGAACTCAACGATTTCTTCCGCCGTCAGCCCCAGGTCAACACCCTCAACATCCAGTGGGGAGCCATCCGTCTGCTCCGGCCTGATTACAAACACCTGACCATCCCGCCGCCGCACCCTGACCTCGCCCTCCTGGGCTGCCCTGTCCAACAGGGTGGCGAAATTCTGTCTCGCTTCCGTGTAAGTATAGACCTCACTCACTCAATCACCTCCAACACCTGGACCCCTGCCGATCTCGCCGCTGCGACGAGCGCCCGGTCGAGGGTCAGTAACGGCGCTCGATACCTGGCGGCGCACCGGATGAGATGCGCATCGTACGCATAAATGTTCAGGGCATCCGAAAGCTTCATTGATTCGTCAAGCTCGACATCCACCAGCCGCAGGGAGATTGTCGCATAGACCCGCAGGGCTTCGATAGCCTCGTCAATCGTCACTCGTCCGCGCCTCAGCATGGCGGAAAAGGCATTGCCGATCTCCCAGTGAACCGATTGGGGCGCGATCAAATCGGCGCGGCGGGTGTGGTGGATGATAGCGGCCTTCTCGCGTTCGTTCGTTATCACCGCAATTAAAGTGGATGCGTCGGCAACGATTATGGCCATAGGGCTTGATCAATTCCTTTATATGTACAATTGTACAGCTATTATATTCAGAGCGACCTGAGATGTCAACAACTCATTCATTCCTGGCGGCGAGCATTGGGATCGCGGTGGTGGGGATAGCGGCGGTTGTCTGGGGGAGTGCGCCGGAAGCGGACCATCACAGTCATCTGCCGATTGTTTTGGGAGGCGAACCCCCTCTACTGGCGACATGGTCTTCGTCCCTGCCGGCGGGGGCCGAGTGGGAGAAAGCGGCGCGGGGCACGACTATTCGCGCCTACCCGTGGGGCGACGGGGACCCGAGCTGTAGCCGGGCGAATAGCTATAACGATGCGACCGGCGATTACTGCGTCGGCGACACCAGCCAGGTAGGCAGCTACTCCAGCGGGACCAGCCAGTACGGGGCGCTGGATATGGCCGGCAAGGTGTGGGAATGGGTGAATGATTGGGGGGATGGGGATTACTATGAGACGTCGCCCTATGCCAACCCGCCGGCGCCGGTGGCCGGCGCGTATAAGATGCTGCGGGGCGGCTCCACTATTGGCCCATCCTGCGCGTCGCCAGCCGGTTCGGCCACTTCCCGGATAGCACGAACAGCGATGTGGGGTTCAGGTGCGCCGCTTCCCCAGGAGAATGATAGGCCATTGAATCGCCCGCAGCTGCGAGAGAAGTCAAACGCGGGCGGGCAGGCGTGGAAACTCGCGCTTGACGTCCGGCGCTGAAGCGCTAGACTGTGCACAGCAATTGCCAGTCAGGTCTTGTCACCCGCTGACTTGATAGGGCTTAAGAGCCGGGAGGGAAAGATGAGCAATCGTCAGGCGTCATTGTTCTCGCTAGCGATCGTTGGGATCGCGGTGGTGGGGTTGGTTGCGGTGGTCTGGGGGAGTGCGCCGGTTGGGCCGGAGGCGGACGAAGTAGCGGGCGAGTCACAGTTAGTGATGCCTTTGTTGCTCGTCGAGGACGACCGGGCGGAACCAGTCGTGGACGGCGTCCAGTTGATTATCGAGTCACCCTTCATGCCGGGCACGTTCTCTTCGTCTGAACCGGGGGATGCCAATCAGTTGACCACGGCATTTGCTCTGGACCCATATCTGGAGTTTTCCGTGACATCGACGGTGTTCGGAGCTTCTCCGGCAGTAGAATCTCTGCCTGATGCAGAGCCGGGCGGAGCAGGTGAATATCTGGCAGCGCTAGCTGATTTCCGGGAGCAACAGGGAGGGACGCCTCAACCGGGGCCGGCGATAGAGCTCTTTGGGGAACAGGTGGTCGGGCACTACAGTATTGTGGAATTGGCACTAAGTAGTGCGGGCGAGCAACCGACGCTCATTGCAGAATGGGTGGCGGAAGCGGAGTCGCGCTTGTGGATTGTGCGCATTGTGCATGACCTGAGCGATGGTACTGACCCAGGGGCGTTCCTGGCATCTCTTGAGGAAGTAACTGTTGAGATCGGGCAGGAATTGCACAGGACCGCGCAATATTTGGAGTCATCCGCGTCAACGGACTCAATTAGTGGAGAAGGCCTTGGCGTGGGTTCGATACCTACTCCACTATGGTGGACTGGCGACTGCGATGACGGCTTCTACTTTGGGGAGACCAACATCCACTCATTCCGCCTTGGGGGTACCTTCGATGGATTGGTCGCCTGTGGGCCGAGGCCGTGGACGTATCCAGATCCATCTGCAGCGAATCCTGGGCCTGTCGTACATTTCTTTGATGGGGCGTGGGGCGAGTATGAATGGCAGTGCGTAGAACTGGCAATGCGGTACCTTTATCTGAAGTATGATATTACGCCCTACAGCTCGCCGGGTGGAAAGGATGTAGTCAGCAACCTACACATTTACCATCCTGATTCTGACCTGGAGGTGCGATGGAATGGAACCCCGAACGAAGCGCCTGAACCGGGGGATGTTATTAGTTTTTCGGGGCCCTCATCTTTCGGGCATGTGGCGGTGGTCAAGAGTGCAAGTGTCAGCGGGTCTGGGAATGGGACGATTGAAATCATCGAGCAGAATGCTTCGGACAGTGGAGCGCGAACGCTGCCCGTGACAAACTGGGGCGTTGGCGGCAACGTGCCGGCCATTAACTGGCTCCATGCGCCGGACAGCAGTCCACCCCCCACCGGCGACATGGTCTATGTCCCTGCCGGCGAATTCCAGATGGGCTGCGACCCGGACCATAACGGCGGCTTCCCCTGCTATTCAAGTGAACTACCACTGCACGCGGTGTACCTGGACGCTTACTACATTGACACGCACGAGGTGACCAACGCGGAGTATGGGCAGTGCGACGCGGCGGGGGCGTGCGACCCGCCGAATTACTCCTCGTCGTATACAAGACCTTCCTACTACAACAACCCGACCTACGCCGATTACCCGGTCATCTGGGTAGACTGGTACGATGCTGTTGATTACTGCGCGTGGGCCGGCAAACGGCTGCCGACAGAGGCGGAGTGGGAGAAGGCGGCGCGGGGGACGACGATTCGCGCGTACCCCTGGGGCGACGGGGACCCGAGCTGTAGCCGGGCAAACAGCCACGGCTGCGTGGGCGACACCAGCGAGGTTGGCAGCTATCCGGCCGGGGCCAGCCAGTACGGGGCGCTGGATATGGCCGGCAATGTGTCTGAATGGGTGAATGATTGGGCTGATGAATTATATTACGAGGCGTCGCCCTATGAGAACCCGCCTGGCCCGGCGTCCGGTACGTATAAGGTGCTGCGGGGCGGCGCGTTGAGTTACGGTTGGCTCCTCCTGCGCGCCGCCAACCGGAATGGCTACCGCCCGTATGAGGAGACCCCCGATGTAGGGTTTCGGTGCGCGTCCTCCGCAGGAGAGTGAATTTCTGGGCTTCTGACGGCTGATATTCTGTGGAGGTCCAGGAACGCGCCCACATAGGTGACTGTCACTTCCGAAACAGTCCCCTGTGCTTCATAGTCGGGCGAACATGTAGAGGTCGTCCAGTTCGAAGCCGCGACGGGCGTAGTAGGCGCGGGTGCCGATGGCGCTGATCACGGCAATGCGCTGGTAGCCGGCGGCCCGGGCCATCTCCCCGGCGTGGGCGATCAGGCGGGAGCCCAGGCCCATGTGCTGCGCCTCGCCCTGGTTGTCGTCGCCGATGGGCAGGGCCGGGCCGTAGACGTGCACCTCGCGGATGATGGCGCAGCCGGCCAGTTCGTGTAGTGGTATTGAGCTGTCCGAAAACGGCAAGGACAGGCGCAGGAAGCCGGCGATGCGCTCGTCGTCGCGCTCAAAGCTGATGAAGTGTTCCGTGGTGGCGTCGGTCTCATAAGTGGTCACCCGCACGCGCAGCTCGTCCTCGGTGACCGGCTCGCGGCGGATCTCGCGACAGCGGATGCAGCGGCATTGCCGCCCCTGCTCCTGTAGCCGCTGCTGGGCGAGCTGGCGCAAGTTGGCCTTCTTCATGCCGGCGACCACGTTGGTGGTGGGGATGTCGCGCACGACGCGGTTGATGCGCACGAAGCGCGGCGTCTGCGCCTTGCAGTCCGCTAGCAGGTCGATCAGCGCTTCTTCGCTGTACGGCTGGTATTCGCCGTGCTGCCAGTATTCGTATAGTTCGGCATTCTTGACCAGCATGCAGGGGTAAATCTTGAGCTCATCCGGCTGCAAGGCGGGATCGGACCAGAGCCGGGCATAATCGAGCCGGTCGCTGTCCACGGTCGCGCCGAGCAAATTGGGCATCCAGTGGGCGTGGATCTTGAAGCCGGCCAATCTTAGCAGGCGCATGGCCCGGCGGGTGTCCGCGACCGTCTCGCCGCGATTGTTCAGGGCCAGGATACGGTCGTCCAGGCTCTGCACGCCGATCTGCACCTTGGTGACGCCCAGGTAGCGCAGCCAGCGCAGCTCGTCGGGGTTGATGTGGTCGGGCCGGGTTTCGATGACCAGGCCGACATTGCGCCGCGCGCCGTGGGCGTTGGCGGTCTGCGCCTCCGGCAGGCTTTCGGCGTCGAATTCGTTCATGGCGTCCAGGCAGCGGCGGACAAACCATTCCTGGTAATCGCGCCGGTAGCTGGACCAGGTGCCGCCCAGGATGAGCAGCTCGATTTTGTCCGCCGGGTGGCCGATGCTCTCCAGGGCTTCAATGCGCGAGCGGGTCTGGGCGTAGGGGTCGAAGGCGTGGCGCTCGGCGCGCATCGCGCCCGGCTCGTCGTGCAGGTAGCTCTTGGGCATGCGCACGTCGGTCGGGCAGAAGATGCATTGGCCGGGACAGGGGTAGGGTTTGGTCAGGACGGTGACGACGGAGACGCCGGCCTGGCTGCGGGTGGGCTTCATTTGCAGCAGGGTGACGATGCCGGGGTCGAAGGTCAGCCGGCCCTGGTCGCACAACTCACGGTAGACGGCGAGCAATTGCTCTTTGGAGAGCCAGGGGATGCCGTGCTGCACGACGTAGCGGCGCATGGTCCTGAGAAAGCGCTTGCCGCGTATCGGCTGCCGGTCGGCGGTGAGCTCGGCGATCAGCTGGGCGAAGATGGTCTCGTTGCCGGACAGGGGGATCTCCTGCCGGCGCAGCTCCAGCCAGCGGGCTTCGCGGCGGTCAATCTGGGCCTGGGCTTCCGGCGGGATTTCCACCGGGCGCATGTGTAGCGGCTGTCTGCTCATGTGGGGATTCTAGCAGAGACGGCGCTTGCCGCCATGCCCTGCGCTGCCGGCGTGGATTGCTTTCAGGCCAGCGTTTGCAGGGCGCGGATGAGCGCCCGATGCTCGGCTGTCCCTGGAGCCGGCCCCTGCAGCACAGCGGCGATGAACTCGTCCGGCGGTTGATAGTGATGCGCCTCGACGTAATGGTAGATGAGGGCCGGGGCGGCGTAGATCTCCGTCTCTCCGATGACGCGGATCTCGGTCAGGTGCGCGGCGCTGCGATCCTCGCCAGGCAGGATGACCGGTTGGCGACAGAGCGGGCAGAGCGGCAGCCCAGGCCAGGGGCAGACCGTCTCCGGCGGCAGGCAGAAGGGGAGCAGGGCCGGTAGAAATTCGGCCGGCGTCTCCCCCACGTCAAAGGGGCGGCCCGGCTGCAGCCAGCCCACAGCCAGCGGCGTCAGGCTGATTTCAGCGTCGGTGCGGCAGCCTTCGTAAGGCTCGAGATCTTCCGGCGCGCCGCGCGTCCGCCGCGCCCGGTCAGCCAACCAGCTCCACCATGGTGCGCAGCGCGGCTACGTTCTGGACGGTGAGGTTCATGGTGGTCGCCGGGCTGTTCAGCCACAGCGGTAGGCGCTCCTTGATGCGCGCTTTGGGACCGACCAGGGCCACCTCGTCTATCAGCGCCGCCGGCACCTTGCTCATCGCCTCGAACTGCCGGCCGGAGAGGTAGAGGTCCTGGATCTCGTGCGCCGCTCCCTCGAAGCCATAGCGCACCGCCAGGTCGTAGTAGAAGTTCTTGCCGCGGGCGCCCATGCCGCCGATGTAGAGGGCCAGCATGGGGCGGACGGCGTTGTAGCAGACCTCCAGGCTGTCATCGATCACCACCGAGACCGTAGGGGCGATGTCGAAGGGTTTGTCGGGCTGCCCGGAGCGAGCCAGGCCGGCGGCAATATGCTCGCCATAGATGGCGTCGTGCTTCTCCGGCGAGAAGAAGATCGGCAGCCAGCCGTCAGCGATCTCGGCCGCCAGGGCGACGTTGGACGGGCCGATGGCTGCCAGGTAGATGGGGATGTCCGGCTCGGGGCGCAGGGTGGAGCGCAACGGCTTGCCCAGGCCGGTGGCGTCGGGGCCGGTGTAAGGGATCTGGTAGACCTTGCCGTCGTATTCCAACCGGTCACGCCGGCGAAAGATGGTGCGCACGATCTCCACATATTCGCGGGTGCGGGTGAGCGGGCGGGCATAGCTGACGCCGTGCCAGCCTTCGACGACCTGCGGGCCGGAGACGCCCAGGCCCATCAGGAAGCGCCCGCCGGAGATCTGGTTGAGCGTCATAGCGGTCATGGCGGCGTTGGCCGGGGTGCGGCCCGGCATTTGCATGATCGCCGTGCCCAGCTTGATCCGTTCGGTGAGCGCCCCCAGCCAGGCCAGCGGCGTCACCGCGTCCGAGCCGTAAGCTTCGGCCGTCCAGACGGCGTACACGCCCAGCCGGTCGGCCTCCTGTATGAGTTCTACGGGCAGGTCGATCCTGCCGGAGAAGTAGCCAAGCATGATTCCTAAACGCATATGTCACCTTTCAGGCAGATTGGCCGCTATGGTCACCGAGATCCAATGGCTCGCGGGGTTCAAACTCACCGTGAGGAGGGCGCTCTAAGGGCTCACCTTGCCATCCACCAACTATCGCTTCAAAGTAACCTGCCGGCCAATCCGAGGCCAGCGCGCGTGTAACGAGTTCAGCCAGATAGCGGGAGACACTCATGCCGGATGCTTGCGCTTCCCGGCGGATTCTATCGGCCAATTCTTGAGGGACGGAGCAGTGGAGTTGCGCCATAAGATGATCGCCCAGACGGGATTATACAGGCTCCGCAGACTTAATCGCCAATACGGGACCAGCGCTCGAGGGGGATGCCGTGGTCTTCCAGAAACGGGAGAAGGCCGGCCGCTCGCTCGCCGGCGAAGTGTTGGCTCAGCGCCGCGAGCACGCCGGAATCCCCGCCCAGGGCGCGCAGCAGGGCAGGGATGTCGCCGGCACGGATGGTCCAGACCCACTCGTACTCCGGGTAGCCGAAGATCTGCTCAACGCCTGGGCCGAGGTCGTGGCCCTCGACCAGCAGGTCGCCGGATTCGGTCAGGGATGCCTCCAGCCGGCGGGCTCCTTGGGCGTCCCGCAAATCGCGAAGTATCGCGCGCTGACTACTCATTTCACGCGCTCCTGAGGAATCTCACTTCATGGTCCTCAACATCTCGTCAACTACTCTATCAAGCGACTCCAACTGCGTGTGAACGACATCCCAGACGATTTCATAGTCAACACCGAAGTAGTGATGAATCAATACGTTCCGCATGCCGGCTATGGCACGCCAGGGAATCTCCGGATACCTGTTGCGCTGCTCGTCCGGTATCTGCTTCACGGCCTCACCAATGATTTCCAGACTGCGGACGAACGCCCGCATCAATGTTTCATCTGTCAGGAAATCAACTCGCTGAAGTCCTGCCGCTGTTCGCTGAAGATAGCCAATCTCATCGCGGATGTGTTCGAGCACATTAGCGAGCGGCAACGACATATTCGACTTCACTCAGGATATCGGGACCAACGTATGGGCTCAAGGATTCAGGGGTTACCAACTCGACCTTGCGCCCAAGCAACTCCTCGAGAAAAAAGTGGAGGTTAGCGAAGTTGAGGAATGTTTTCTGACCGGGCTCAAATTCAACGAACAGGTCAACATCGCTGGTTGGAGAGATCTCGTCGCGCAAGAAGGAACCAAACAGGCCGCAACGCCTCACACCCAACGCACGCAAGTCGTCTTGGTGCTGGCTGATTATGTGTAAGAGATCGGACTTGGTCTGCACTGTCATAGGTCGGCTGCTTTCCGTTGCGATCGCCAGTCAGCGGCGATGAGCTCAATGATAGCATAACAGGGGCAAAGCAAGTTGATTGTGTGGCCGGAATGGGATTCGTTTCTCTTGGCAGTTGCGTGGAGAAGTGTTCACGCCTCCAGCCGGCAGGTTCCTTGTGAGTCGCGCATATCGCGTAGCGATACTTTGTGTCCACTCATGGCTTTCACCTCATTGTTCAGATTATGCAGGTTGACGAGGCGCGTAACAAGGCCTGATTGTGATTTGAGTGATGGCTGTGAGGAGGGCCTGTGAGATGCGCTGTGTGGAAGACAAGTGATTGTGGTATTCCAGCGCATGATGTGGTATTGTGTGCATAACCTTAGGATAAACCGAAGGTTTCGCACACATGAATAAGAGCCCTGATTATCAGCAGCTTTATGAGACGGCCGAAAGCCAGGCCGGCTATTTTACCGCGGATCAGGCCCGGGCGTGCGGTTTCACCTGGGAGCGGCTGTCCAGCAATGTTAGTGTGGGCCGATTCACCCGCATCAAGCGAGGAGTCTATCGCCTCACCCAGTTTCCCGGTTCTGAGTTCGAAGATCTATTCGTAGCCTGGCTGCGCGCTGGCCCGGATGCGGCTGTCTCCCACGAAAGCGCTCTGGCGCTCTATGAACTGTCTGACATTATGCCGTCGGAAACGCATGTCATCGTTCCGCGAAACTCCTCCCGGCGGCGAGCGGGTATTCGCCAGCACACCCAACGTCTTGATGCTGATGAGGTAACGACGCGGGAAGGGCTGCCGGTGACAACGGTGCTACGTACGCTTGCGGATGTGGCGGCCTCGGGACTTGCAGAAGAACAGGTACATCTGGCTATTCAGCAGGCCGTCGAGCGAGGCCTGACTTCAGCGGAGGCGCTGCGGAGCTATGCCGGAAAACGAGGCGGTCGGTTCGGGGAGATCATATCTGGCATGATATTACCTGGGGGTTGAAGGTGAGGTATCAGAGTGGCGGCGCGTTTCGCCGCGCCCTGGAAACGCGCTTGCGCGACCAGAGCCTGTCGTCAGGCTTGCCGTTGGTTCGTCTCCGCAAGATGGTTGCTTTCGATCGTCTGCTGGCGCGTCTCACGCAGTCAGACCCGGGTCAATGGATAGTAAAGGGAGGCCTGGCGCTGCAACTCAGATTGGGGGCCCGAGCCCGGACAACGAAAGATATCGACTTGCTCTCTCTGAAAGAGCCTGATGAGGTTCACGACCTATTGCGCGAGGCAGCCGCTCGTGATCTCGGCGATTGGTTTACATTCGAGGTAGGACGGCCTTCCAGCGAACCAGGTGGGACGGCAATCGGTGGAATCCGGTATGCGGTTCTGTCATTGCTTGATGGTCGCACCTTTGAGCGATTTCACGTAGATGTTGGCGTGGGCGATCTGCTTGTCGATTCGGCGGAATATCTCATCATGCCGGATCTGTTGTCTTTCGCTGAGATCGATCCGATTGCTGTTCCCTGTTATCCAATCACACAGCAACTGGCCGAGAAATTACACGCCTATAGCAGGCCATATGTATCCGGCGCGAGCTCGCGAATGAAAGATTTCATAGACATCCTTTTACTGGCTGAGATGGGTGAAATGTCGGGGAGGATGCTGACAATGGCAATCGAAGCGACTTTTCGCGGCCGAGGCGATCGGGATATTCCCCGCCTGTTGCCGCCGCCTCGAGCATGGGAAGGAGGATTCAAGCGGCTTGCCACAGAAGTCGGTCTACCTGAACACGATCTCCAGTCGTCGTATGTACGAATCCGGCAGTTTTTTGATCCGATTCTGACAGGAGAAGCCGGCACATTGCGCTGGAATCCTGACAACTGGTCATGGAAATAAGATCGATCAACAGCGTGAAGAAACCGGCTCATGCCCCCAGGCAAGAACTACCCTTTGTTCCCGTAGCGGGCCAGCCGTTCCAGGTACATCGCCCGCAGGCGCTCGGCGTCCACATCCAGCAGGATGTCAACCGGCGGGTCTTGCGCTCCATCCTGGCTGAACGGGCGGCGGTCGGCGACGGTCATGCCGGCTGAGCGCCCCTCGGTTTCCACATAGACCGGGTGGCGGGCCACGGTAAAGAGCGATGGGTCCACCACGTAGGCCACCGCCAGCAGATCCGGCACGTCAATCTCCCCGGCGGGTCTCCTGAGGAAGGCTTGCAGGCAGGGGTAGATCGCGCGGATGGAGTCGGTGGCGGGGTTGGCGAGGGCGCACAGCCGGTCCAGGTATTCCTGGTCCATGTGAAACTGCTTGTTCACATCCCAGCCGGCCATAACGACGGGCCAGCCGGCGGAGAAGACGATGTGCGCGGCGTGGGGGTCATTGCGGATATTTGCCTCGGCGGCGGCGGTGATATTGCCGCCGACCATCATTGACCCGCCCATGAGCACGACCCCTTTGGCCGCCTGCACGATGCGCGGCTCCAGGCGGACAGCGAGGGCGATGTTGGTCAGCGGGCCGATGGGAACCAGGGTCACCTCGCCGGGATTGGCCAGCACCGTCTCGACGATGAATTGCGCGGCCCGCTGCGCGATGGGCTTGCCGCGCGGCTGGGGCAGGCGGTGCCCGGCGTTGCCCAAACCGTCGCGCCCGTGCACGTTGGCTCCATTGCCGGATTGGTTGGCGATGATCAGGGGATCGTTGGCGCCGGCGGCTACCGGGATGTCCCCGCGTCCGGCGACCTCCAGGATGCGCAGGGCGTTGCCGGCGGTATTGGCTACGCCGCCGTTGCCGAACACCGCCGTTACGCCCAGCACCTGCAGCTCCGGCGATTGCAGGGCGAAGAAGATGGCCATGGTGTCGTCAATGCCGGGGTCGGCGTCAATGATGATCTTCTTGCTCATGGTTGAAACCCTCCTGGTAATATGATTACGTTGCCCGGATTCTATCCGGTTCAATCAGCCTGCGCCGCCGGCCGGGGCTGCCGATATGGTGTTTGAGCGCCCATTATGCTATTGTGTGCATGACCTCATGGGAAGTTGGCGCTCCTGAACCAGCAGCCGGCGGGGCTCGGCGTAGGCTCCGATCACTGCCGGGTGGCTGCGCCTTTTAGTAGTTTCGCTGCAGTGAGGGAAAGAGAAGTCATGCGTAACTCATCACCTCCTGATCAGCCGGCCTTTGGCGAACAAGTGTGGAAGCTGGTCCGCCAGGTTCCGCGTGGGAAAGTGGTCACCTATGGCCAGATCGCTCAAATGCTCCCTCCCCCGGTAGGGGTTGATCTTCAAGAGTACAAAACATTCGGCTCACGCTGGGTGGGCGGGGCAATGGCGGCCTGTCCTGATGACGTACCATGGCAACGCGTCATCAATTCGCAGGGGAAGATAAGCGAAAGACCCGGCGCGAAGAGACAACGCCAAATGCTGGAGGAAGAGGGGATAGTGTTTGTGAAAGACAAGGTTGACTTGAAGGTGTACCTGTGGCCGGGGCCGGGTCAGGAGGATGAGCCGAGGCAAGCTACACTGTTCTAGTACTTGCTGCACGAGACATCTTAAACTTGCCCAGGTTCATTCGGGGGATCGGGCTTCGAGACCAGGGCATTGCTCTCCGTATTGGCCGCGCCGCCGTTCCCAAAGACCGAGGTTACCCCAACACCTACAGCTCCGGCGACCGCAAGGCGAAGAAGGCTGCTCCATAGATGATCCATGGAGCAGCCTTTGTGAGGGACGAGCGCGTTACTGCATGTTCAGAAAGTCATCCACTTCCTTTTCGATGGCCGCGCGAGACTTTCCGTAGCGCATCTGCAACGCGCCCACCAGCTGCTCATATTGGCCGGCAACGCGATCCACGTCGTCATCGGTCAATTTGCCCCAGTGTTCGCGCAACTGCCCTCGAATCTGTTTCCACTTGCCTTCCAGAACGTCACTGTTTATTGCAGTCGTAGTCATGTCAATTCTCCTTTATAGCTATTGCTCGCAAACCGACTTCACTTTTATACGAGCAGAACAATAAGCACGATGATGAGCAAAAGCCCAAGTGCTCCGCTGGGCGCAATCCCCCACCGCCGGCTGTGTGGCCAGATCGGCAGAGCGCCTAACAGCAGCAAAATGAGCAGGATTAGCAATATGGTTGTCAGCATCCAGTACCTCCTTGAGACCGAAAAGACCAATGTTCCGAGGCCGCTACGCGTCAAGTGCGTCACGCCAACCCCATAGTTCCATAATCACACAACACAAGCCTGCGTCCAATGGGGTCATTCCCCACCAGGGGGCTGGGAAAGACCCTATTTAGCGCACTTACTTCCTGGATGCTGAGGCGAACAAACAGCGGTGCAGGGAAAAGCGCCTTGCGGAGGCGGGGCGTTACAGATTCACACAGTGATTCAGCGGGAATGATTGGCCCTCGCGAAGGGAGAGTTCGCGACACTGTTTGGCACTAGATCGACAGCTCCGGCCCCCGGTAGAGGCCACTTCATAGCGCATGCTCGCTTGCGGGCAGCGATTCAATAGAACCAAAGTGACAGGCGCCTTGAAGATGCCTGTCACTTTCGCGAAAGTTGAAGTTACGGTTGGACGGTCAGGCTTTCTGCCAGCTTAAGTAGCCCGGTGAGGTCAAGATACTCAGTTTGGTGCGTATCCCCATGCTTGGTGATCTCAAACGAGATGCCGTTGTTCACCCAGCGCAGACGCATGATAGGTGCATCAGGGTTCCAGGTGGCTATCGTTTCCTCAGGATAGACGACAAAGGCACCCTGAGCGAACTCCCCATTGAGCTCTCCAATCTCTACCGGGATAACGGCATCGGCCGGCACATTATCCCAGTCCGATTGGTAAAATCCTTCCTGTGACTGCATGATGATCAGGTGGCCGCCGCCGCCCTGCGCCTGATACTCAATGGTTACATGATTGCCGTATAGCCGGGCGCCAAGGTAATTGAAGCCTGCCGGAACAGAGGGGAGTTCAGCGATGTTGAAGCCAACTTGCTCTTCCACTTCGGCGACGCTGATCAACGGCGCGGGGGGCGGGGCTGTAGGCTGGGCTCGATCCGGCTCAGCCGGTGCAATCTGGGATTCTTCCAATGGGAACGTTGAGCTCTCCGCTCGGGTGAATAGCTCCAGAACGCTTTGGGCAAAGGAGCGTCCCGGGGGAGTGACGAAAAAGAGAGCCAACAGAGCTAGGATCAGCACGGTCACGACCGAGATTTGCGGTAGGTGACGCGAAATTCTTGTGTTCATTTTCTCTCCTTGTTGTTTTGGTTGGCGGTTTCCCGCAACAAGGTCCGCCTTCACAGCCGGCCACAGGTTGACTTGCGCGGAGGGGATTTCCTCCTCCAGCAGTTCATGCAGCATGGACTGAATTTCTTTGGTGTTAGCCATGATTGCGTCCTATATCCTTTCGGCAGCTTCCAGCAGGGCTTGCAGGCGTTCGCGAGCATCTCTCAGCCACCATTTGATGGTGCTGAGCGGGCGTCCTGTTTTCGTCGCCATCTCTGACATTGGCATATCGAAGTAGTACTTCATCACGATCACGGCACGCTGCCCCGGCGGCAGGCTATGAATGGCCCTCAGGATGACCTGACGTGTTTCATTGCGCACCACCAATTGCTCCGGGTTCGGATCGGCCAACCACTCTGCGAACTGAATGGTGGACTCATCCATTTGCTCATCCAGCGAGACACTGTTTTTCTGTCTATTGGCAAGCTTGAGCGCGTCGTTCACCACGATCCGATAGAACCAGGGCCCAAACGGGCGTTCAGCGTCAAATTGATGAATGCGCCGGGCAGCCTTCACGAAGGCCGCTTGCACGACATCCTCTGCCAGGGACCGGTCAAACAGGATGAGGTACGCGGCCCGGACAGCCTGCGCCTGATAGCGGCTTACCAGGGTTTCCAGACCATTCAGGTCACTCTGTTTTAAGCGGGAAACTGCGATTTGATCGCTCATACACGGATCCATCAAGAGAATTCTCTATCTATACTATTCTCCGAGGGCAGAAAAAGATAGCGGCGGCAGTGAAAGCGGCAGACATTGAGCTGAGCGGTACGCCGTGGTCCGCTGGAGGTTCACGTTGCAGCACTGAAAGAACCCCAACTCCGGAATGGTGGATGGCGGTCAAGAGGATCGAGTTGTTGTGACACGGGGTTAGAAGCAAAAGAGCGCCGTTTGTGCGGCGCTCATGATGGTCTGTACCCCCAAGGGGATTCGAACCCCTGTTTTAGGCTTGAAAGGCCTACGTCCTGGTCCCCTAGACGATGGGGGCGAGCCGGCGGCGATGGCCGGGGAACAGAGGGCATTCTAGCAGAGGCGGCGCAGCGGGTCAAGAAGCTGCCGAAACCGCGCGATACCTCTTGAACTCGCCATCCTTACACGTCTGTTACATCCCGGCGTGGCGGCCCAACTTCTGGCTATACTGAGCGCATGGCACAAATCAACCTCCGTTACTTGCTGCCGGCCCTGTCGGCGATCATTCTGCTGCTCACCCTCCCGGGTTGTCGGGCGGAGGATGGGCCGACGGCAACGGAACGGGCCGCCGAGGCAGCGCCTTCTGTGTCCAGCGCGCCCGGCGCGCCGTTGGACGCCGCCGCCTGGGCGGCGTTGCTGCCGGATTTGCTCAGCGCGAACCGCGAAATACAGACGGCGGCCCGCGAGCGGCTGGCGGCCTCCGGCGACCCGCGGGCCATCGCGGTGCTGATTGAGCTGCTGCGCGGGGCGCAGATCGGGCTGGTGTTGGGGCCCCCGGAAGTGTATGGCGCAGCGCTGGACGAGCTGAGCGGCGAGGCGTTCGGGACGGATTGGGCCGAATGGATAGAGTGGTACGGGGCGACGGAGATGGAGCCGCCGCCGGGCTTCATCGGTTGGAAGGGGCAGATGCTGGCCCGCATTGACCCGGGCTTCGCGGAGTTCCTCTATGACGGCGCGCCCTCCGCCCTGCGCCCGGAGGAGATCCAGTGGGGCGGGGTGGTGATAGACGGCATCCCCGCCCTGGACAACCCGGCGATGCTCAGCGCGGCGGAGGCGGGTTACCTATCGCCGGCGGAGCCGGTGTTCGGCATCGAGATCAATGGCGACGCCCGCGCCTATCCCCTGCGCATCCTGGATTGGCATGAGATGGCGAATGATGTGGTGGGGGGTGTGCCGGTGTCCATCGCCTATTGCACGCTGTGCGGGGCGGCGATCGCTTACGACGATCGCGCTGCCAACGGCGAGGTGTACGACTTCGGCTCCTCCGGCTTCCTCTATCGCAGCAATAAGCTGATGTACGACCGGCAGACGCGCACGCTGTGGAACCAACTGACGGGCAAGCCGGTGCTGGGGCCGCTGGTCGAGCAGGATGTCACGCTGGATATCCTGCCGATCGTGCTGACCAGTTGGGCGGACTGGCAGGCGCAGCACCTCGACACGCAGGTACTGGACATCAACACCGGCTACGAGCGCACCTACGAGCTGGGCGCGGCCTACGGAGATTACTTCGCGGCAGAGGGGACGATGTTCCCGGTCTGGCAGCGGGCGGATTTGCTGGCGGACAAGGCGCAAATCTACGCGTTGAATATCGGCGGAGTCCCAAAGGCGTATCCGCTGGAGCTGCTGACCGCCGAGCAGGTGGTCAACGACACGGTGGGCGAGACGGCGGTAGTGTTGGTCGCCGCGCGGGGGATCGTGGAGGCAGCGGGGGAGAGATTGCGCGGCGGGCCGGTGAGCTATCAGGCCGGGGCGGAGGTGCGGGCGTTTGAGCGGGGCGAGCACAGTTTTGCTGCCGGGCTGGAGCCGGATGTCGTGGTGGACGAGAGCGGGGCTTCCTGGGAGGTGCGGGAGGATGGGTTGTATGGG
Organism: uncultured Ardenticatenaceae bacterium; assembly: GCA_964539885.1. GTDB lineage: Bacteria > Chloroflexota > Anaerolineae > Promineifilales > Promineifilaceae > JACKCB01. The sequence goes on from CAZIKT010000013.1 coordinate 21,389, forward strand.
CCGGAGGGCGAGAGCCTCCCCCGGCTGCCGGGACACCTGGCGTACTGGTTCGGCTGGTTTGCTTTCTTCCCGCAAACGCTGGTTTATGGGCAGGAATAAGCGGAGAATTGCGGCATGAAGCTCAAGACATCTGTCACACTGTCGGAGCGCATGATTCAGGAAATTGAGAAGCTTGCTGGCAAGCGCCGGAGTCGCTCAAGCTTCCTGGAAGAGGCTGCCTGGGCCTACATCGCGCAATTGAAACGCGAGCAGACAGCGGAGCGAGACCTGAGAATCCTGGAAGCCAGCGCCGATTTTCTAAATGAGGAGATGGCCGGCGCGCTGACTTACCAGGTTCATCAAGGATGAGGGTTTGACGATTGTGGACAGGAAGGTGATCCGCCGGAGCCTCCTGCAGCGTTGCGCCGACCAGAGACTTCTCCCGCGCCCCTCAAATCATGTTTTCGATTTGTCGTCGGGGCTGAGCTAAAGTCTGTCGTCAAGGATTGCTTTCAACTGGACAATCAGTGGAGGCAAGTCCTTTTGAATGATCGCCCAGACAATGTCCAGATCCACGGAGAAGTAGCCATGTATCAGGCGATTACGCGTAGCTGCGATCTCACGCCATGGCACGCCGGGATAGGCAGCCTTGACATTCTCCGGCGCATATCTGGCGGCTTCACCCAACAATCTCCAAGAGGCGCACTAACGCCAGGGCCAACATCTCGTTTGTCTCGAGGTCATCCCGTGTGGTTGATTCGGCATACGACAACGCCTTTTGGGCGGCGTCGAGCATATCCTTTACCCGGCTGACATCATGCCCTGGCATATTGGACCACAGCTTCGGCCTGAACCTCGTCACGAATGTGTGGACTGAGGAACCCAATGGTATTCAGATCCACTTCCCGTTCGAGTATTTTGGATAGCTCATCCTGCATCGTAAAGAACTCAAAGCCGGGAATATGACCCGGCTCAAACTCAACAAGCACGTCCACATCGCTATCGGGCCGGAAATCGTCGCGCAGCACCGACCCGAACAGCGCCAGCTTGCGAATGTGATGGCGCTCGCAAAACGCGTGCAATTGCTCTTCTGAAATGGAGATCCGCGAGATGTTGACACTCATCCGTGCACCAACTCCAGTAGTCGAATCCTGCCTCTTCTTATGGTTGGCCAGGATTGCGGGTGGGATATTCGCGCATCGCCGTTACTCCAGCTCCACATCATCCACAATGCCGACGATCACTGCCCGCACCGGCGCGATCTCCCGGCGCAAGACCTGTCGCGCCCCGTTGCCCTCGTCAATGACCAGCACCCGATCCCCCGCTCCGGCCTGCACCATGTCCACGCAAATGTCGTAGTGGCCGTTGGGCGCACCGTCCAGCCCCAGTTGATCGACCAGTAACAGCTTGCGGCCGTAGAAGGCTTCGTGCTTGATAGTGGCGACGACCGTGCCAGTTACGACGCCGACGTACATCCCGGCCTCACTCCGAAGCTACCAGCTCGACATCGTCTACGATGCCTACAATGGCGTGATCCACCGGCACAAAAGGTTCCGGCAGCGCCTGCGCCGCCTCCCGGCTGCCGACGATGAAGACCAATTCGCCCGGGCCGGCCTGAGCGGTGGCGTCAGCCGCGACCACCGGCTCGCCGATGGGGACTTGCTGTTTGGTCAGCGGCTGCACCACCAGGAACTTGATCCCTTGCAGGTCCACGTATTTGCGGGTGGCGACGACGGTGCCGATGACGCGGGCTAACTGCATCGTTACGTCTCCCACTCCAACGGGCCGCCGAAGCGCTGGTGATGGGCCACGTTTTCCGCCATCTCGGCGTGTAGCTGGGAGATGATCACCTGCCGCACGAGTTGATTGTGCGCCCGCTTGACGGCGATCTCCACCGCCGCCTCCACGTCGGCGACGATGCCGGTGAAGAGCGTCAGCCCCTTGCCGCCCAGACCGTCAGCCAGGCGCAGTTGCACCAGGGCTACCGAGGCTCCTTTCAAGCCGGCGTCGGCCGCTTCGATGGCGGCAGCGACGGTTTTCGTCTCCACCACGCCCAGCGCTTCCTGCTCCGGCGGGACACGCTCCCCGGCCAAGCCGGTGACCACGTCGGGGTGAACGTTGGGTAGAAATACTTTGTCCAGCAGGCAATGGCCCCCGACTTCTTCGCCGGCGTTGACGGCTTCCTCGACGTCCGCCACTTCACCGGAGACCATGACCAGGTAATGGCCGGGCTGCACCGTGCCGGCGTGAATCTTGCTGATCGGCGCGCGCTTGACCATCGCGTCCCCGGCTTCAATGCCGGCGGCGATGCTGCTGAATTCCAGGAGGGCGAGCGCGGGTTCAGTCATTCGTTCACAAGGCCGGGTTACACAATGCGGAAGGAGTCCACCAGCGTGCAGCGGCGCAGACGGCTGAAGCTGCGCGGGCCGGTCAATCCTTCGCCGGTGGGGCTGGCGATGGTGAAGGAGCAGAAGCCCTCGCCGCCATAGCCCAGGCCGGCCAAACACGGCCCGTTCTTAACAAAAATGCTGCAATTGATCTCGCGCGCCATGCGGCTGAGATTGTCCAGATTCTTGGAGTGCATGACGGCGGTGTGCCGGAAGCCGTGCTCGGCGGCGATGGCCAAGTCAATGGCTTCATCGGCGGTGGCCACGCGCACCACCGGCATCAACGGCATCATCTGCTCCGACCAGACCGCCGGGTGATCGCGCTCCACTTCGGCGAAGACCATGCGCACTTCCGGCCCGGCGGAGATGCCGATCTCCTGCAACAGCACGCCGGCGTTCTTGCCGATGAACTCCTTGTTCATGTCGGCGTACTGGCCCGGCCCGCGATCTTTGACTGTCACCGCTTTCCAGAGCCGATTGAACTGCCAGCTATTCAGGCGCAGGCCGCCGTGCGCGGCCATCACATCCATCAGGCGGTCGCAAATGCCGGCGACGGCGATGGTCTCTTTTTCGGTGGTGCAGACGATGTTGTTGTCGAAGGAGCCGCCGATGACCACATCGCGCCCGGCCTGCTCGATATCGGCCGTCTCATCCACCACCACCGGCGGATTGCCCGGCCCGGCGCAGACCGCGCGCTTGCCGCTGCGCATGGCGGCGCGCACCACAGGCGCCCCGCCGGTGACTACCAGCAGGCGGATGCCCGGGTGCTGCATGAGCGCCTGGGCGCTCTCGATGGTGGGGTCAGCGACGCAGGTGAGCAGGTTGGCCGGGCCGCCCGCCTGCCGGATGGCCTGGTTCAGGATTTGCACCGTGCGGTTGGAGCATCCTTTGGCGCTGGGGTGGGCGTTAAATACCACCGCGTTGCCGGCCGCTATCATGGCGATGGCGTTGCAGATGACCGTGCTGGTGGGGTTGGTGCTGGGGGTGAGGGAACCGATCACGCCGTAAGGGGCGTACTCGGTGACCGTCAGGCCGCCGTCGCCGCTCCAGGCGGTGGTCTCCAGCGCTTCCGGCCCCTCTGATTTAGTGGCGTTCAAGATGTTTTTAAGGGTCTTGTCTTCCACCCGGCCCATGCCGGTCTCGCGCCAGGCGTGTTCGGCCAGCGGGACGGCTTCTTCTCGGGCCGCCCGGCGCATGTGCGCGACCATGTCTTTGCGGATGTCCAGCGGCAAGGCGTTCAATTGCCGGAAGGCGTCTGTGGCGGCGTTGACCGCCGCGTCCAGGGTGGGAAAGACGCCGGACTCGCCGGGGGCGGTCGGGGTTCGCGCGCCAGGAGATGGCGCGCCAGGAGATGGCGCGGCGTATTGCGCGTAACCGGCGGGCGGCGAGGCGGCCGGCGCTCTTGTCTGTGCTGAGCCGGCCGCGCTGCCCACCTCGCGCATGACGCGCTCAATGATGGCCTGAATCTGGCTGTCGTCCATCGCTATCTACCTGGTCGGTGGAGTCAGGAACCGGCCGCGCCTTCAGTCTCAATTGCCGCCGATTCCGGGGAAAACTTCTCGTACTTCACCACGCCGCCTACTTCCCAGGTGTCCACAATCGCCATGATCACCGCGTCGCACGGTCGGCGGTCGGTGTAGATGGTCTGACGGGCGGAGCTGCCGGTGGCGACCATGACCACTTCACCGATGCCGGCCCCGACGGCGTCCGCGGCGACGACATAGCCGGAGGTGTCCGCTCCGTCAATGGTCAGCCGGCGCACCACCAGGAACTTCAGCCCATCCAGCGAAGCCTCTTTTTGGCTAGAGACGAGCGTGCCTACGGTTCTGCCCAGAAACATCGGTCTAGGTGAGGTCTTCCCCCGGCTCTGCCGAGGATTCTGCCGGCTGCCGGCCCAGCGGTAGCGTACGGTCGACATTGGCGTGTGGGCGCGGGATGACGTGAACGGAGACCACTTCGCCCACCTTCTCAGCGCCGCGCGCGCCGGCTTCCAACGCCGCCTTCACCGCCGCGACGTCGCCGCGGACGATGGCGGTCACATAACCGCCGCCGATCTTCTCGTAACTGACCAGCTCGACGCGGGCGGCTTTCACCATCGCGTCCGATGCCTCGACCATGGCCGCGAAACCGCGAGTTTCAATCATTCCCAACGCATCTGTCATTGACTATCTCCTTTGCTTTCTCAAAATAGGCACCCAGTCCCTGATACCCTCGCCGCAGGTGATTGTCACTTCTGCAAGTGACAGCCACCCGGTAGCAACTACTCAACCTTGCCGCCACTAACGACGCGCCCTTCCACACTCTCGATGGCGTCCAGCGCCGCCTGGTAGCCGGCCATGATGTCGCGCTCCTCACCGCCCAGATAGACGCGGCCGAAGCTGCCGAAGGCGAGCACCTCCAGAATGTTCAGGTGGGCCGCCTTTTCCGCTTCGTTAGCGGCCAGCGCCGCGTAGGCCGCCGGCTGCACTTCCATCACGTACAGCGTCTGGCCGGCCAATATCATATGCCCGTGGCGCATGCGGTTGATCAACTGCGTCTGGTGGGGGTCAATGTTACGAATGATCTGGCTGGAGACCACCCGCGGCTTCAGCCGGTCGGAAGCCGAGACTTCCAAGGCTGCCAGGATAGCGGCCCCGGCGGCGCGCACATCGGCCTGCTCCGTGGAGTGGACTTCCAGCAGGCCGTACAACCGCTCGACGATCTGCATGCCGGGCCGGACGGCGGTGGCTTTGAGAGCCACGTCGGTGATGCGATTGATCTCGATGCCGGGGGAGATCTCCACCCATAGCGAGGCGTCGCCGGGCAGGGGCAGGAAGCCGCGGGCGACTGTGCCCAGAAAAGCGGCGTGTTGCGGCTGAAGACTATCCAGGAATACGTAGCTGCGCAGATCAACGGTCACAATATCGCCTCATATCATTCGATTGCGATGGCCGCTCTCGTATTGTTCGCCCACGGCCCACGCGCGCGAGAAGTTGGGCGCGCGATCGCTTTCCATGCGGTCGCTGATCAGCGCATCCATCAGATCGGTAAAGAGAGAATCATACTGCACCTCGCCGCACACGTCGCAGACGAGCGACGGGGCGAAGGGAAACACCAGAATCAGGTCGCCCAGCGGCTGCAAGTAAGTGGTCTTGGCGCTGTGCATGCGCCCGATATGGCATTGCGGACACATAATCATGCGGCCGCCTCCTTGACGATGCGCACGCCGGCGCTGGCCCCCAGGCGGGTCGCGCCGGCGGCGATCAAGGCCCGGGCGTCGGCGAGATTGCGCACCCCGCCGGCTGCCTTGACGCCGATATCCGGCCCGACCACCCGGCGCATGAGGGCCACATCTTCTACCGTCGCCCCGCCGGGACCGAAGCCGGTGGATGTCTTCACGTAGTCCGCGCCGGCGGCCTTCGCTAACTGGCTGGCGATCACCTTTTCCTCGTCGGTCAGCAGGGCGGCCTCGATGATCACCTTCACCAGCGCGTTGCCGGCATGGGCGGCGCGCACCACCGCGCCAATATCTTCCAGCACCGCCCGGTAATCTCTCGACTTAAGCGCCCCGATATTGATCACCATGTCAATTTCGGAAGCGCCGTCGCGGATGGCCTGCTGCGTCTCGTAGGCCTTGACGGTCGCCGGGGTAGCGCCCAAGGGAAAGCCGACCACCGTGCAGACGTCGACGTTGCTGCCCTTCAGCAGTTGAGCGCACAGGCGCACATGGGCCGGATTGACGCAGACCGAGGCGAAACTGTGGGTGCGCGCCTCGTAGCAGAGCTGGGCGATCTGGTCCTGGCTGGCGTCCGGCTTCAGCAGGGTGTGGTCGATCATGCCGGCCAAATTGGTGTCAGCCGGACGCGCGCCCAGGACGGCGGTGACCCGGCTGGCCCCGGCCTGCACCACTTGCGCGACGTGCTCCCGGCAATGCTGCACACAGGAGCCGTCGGTACAATTGCAGCCGGGCGTGCTGTGCTCCGGCTGGTTCAGGCGCAGCAAGACTTCGCGAGTGACTGCCTCGATGACGCGCTCAATGGTGGCCTGATCGTACTTTGGCATCTACTTTTCGTGTGGTCCGGTTATTTCGAGAAACGCGCCCCGATGGCGTCTATCTTTGCTACCCGCCGGGCATGGCGACCGCCGGCGAACTCCGTACCCAGCCAGGTGGTGACTATCTGTTGGGCGAGATTATATCCGATCAGTCCAGCCCCGAGGGTCAACACGTTGGCGTCGTTGTGTTCGCGGCTGTTGACGGCGGTGGCCTGATCATAGCACATGGCGGCGCGCACGCCGGGGACCTTGTTAGCCGCCATGCAGCTACCGATGCCGGCGCCATCGATCAGGATGCCTCGCCAGGCCCGGCCGCTTGCTACCGCCCGGGCCACGGCATAGGCGAAGTCCGGGTAGTCAACAGCAGCCGTGTTGTATGTGCCGCAGTCCAGGATCTGGTGATCCGCCACGAGTATTTGTTTCAGGCGTTCCTTCATCTCAAAGCCGCCATGATCCGCGCCGAGGGCGATCACTCGACTATCGCCGGTGGGCGCAATGTGCAACAGGGGTGTGGACAGGACCGGCGCATCGGTTGATTGTTCGCGCAAGACGATCCGCCGTTCCAGGGCAAGCTGCCGGGCCAGGGGAGTGATCACGGTGCCCGGAGCGACGTCCAGCGTGGAGTTAGCCGGCGTGCGGCGCAGGTCGTCCTCGCCCAGGATGGCGACAGCCGGCGCAGAGCCGGCCGGCGCTGTCGCTTCCAGCGAATCGAGCGTGCGCTGCACCACCTGGCGCACCAATGCCTCGATGTCCGGCGTGTCAGAGGTCATGAAACTCTATTGTAGAGGCTTTTGGGGAAATGCCTATTTGAATTACTGGTTACATTACTATGGAAACCACGCAGGTTATCGAGCATGGTCACTCTACAATGGTTGCGGCAAAGACCTGCGTGGTTTGGTCAGCAGTCAGCTCTCCTGGCTGGCCAGCGCCGACTGGTGATAGTGGGGCACCAGTTGCCAGTCGGTGTAGGGCCAGTAGACAAGCCAGGCCTTGCCGACGATGTCCGAGCGCGGCAGGAAAGACCAGCTATGGGAATCGCTGGAGTTATTGCGATTATCGCCGAGGACGAAATAGCTGTCCTCCGGCACAATCCAGGTGTCGTTATAATTGGGGTCATCGGCGATGTATGGCTCATCGAGGAGCGCGCCGTTCACCCTGACCTGCCCGTTCCCGATTTCCACTGTGTCGCCCGGCACGCCAATCACGCGCTTGATGTATTCGCGCGTGCGATCGCGGGGATAGTGCAGCACGATGATGTCCCCTTGTTCCGGATTGTCCAGATAGTAGGCCAGCTTGTTGATGATCAGGTATTGCCCTTCCTTCATGGTAGGCATCATGCTGTGGCCCTGTACCCGGTATCTGCCGGTGGCGGTGTTCACCAGCCAGAAGATAAACAAGGTCAACAGCAGCGTCTCGATGATCTCGCGGATAACGACAGACGGAGGCTGGCTGTACGTGCGCCTCTCCGGCTGAACCGGAGCGGCAGTGATTGGCTGAGCTGTGGGTGACTCCTCAAAGGCCATGGTCGTTGATACCGAACTGTCCGCTTTTTTCGCTGTGACATCCGCATTATAAAGCAGGCATTTTGGCGCGGCAACCAGCGCATTGCGCCGGCGCGGCGTTCTCATCCGACATCAAGCCGGACGCTTCATCCAGGTACCGCGTCCAGTCGTCTACCAATGAGTGAGTAGAACTAATGGCTCTTTTTATACGCCCCTACTCCATGCTATACTTTCTCCGGTGACAAGGAATGAAGATGAGGTGCAATGGACGCGATTTTGACATCCGCGCAAGAGGAGCTGCTGCGCCAGACCCGAGAGACGCTGGCCAGCTTGCGCGATACGCTCGCTGAAGCTGATGCGCCGGCGAGCGATCGGGCGGCCTTAGCCGATTCGATTCGACAACTGGACGAGCTTTTTCTGCTGGTCGTGGCCGGCGAGTTCAACGCCGGCAAGTCGGCCTTCATCAACGCCCTGCTGGGCCAGCAGTTGTTGCAGGAAGGGGTGACGCCTACTACCAGCCAGATTCATTTGCTGCGCTTCGGCGAGCAGGCCGGGCAGACGCCGCAAGAAAAAGGGGTCTGGTTACACACGGCGCCGGTGGAGTTGCTGAAGCAAATCAATATCGTGGACACGCCGGGGACCAACGCCATCCTGCGCGAGCATGAAGCGCTGACCACCGAGTTCATCCCGCGCAGCGACCTGGTGCTCTTTCTGACCTCCGCCGATCGGGCCTTCACCGAAAGCGAGCGCGCCTTCCTGGAACGCATCCGTGAATGGGGTAAGAAGATCGTGCTGGTGGTGAACAAGATCGACATCCTCACCGGCCCGGCCGATATTGAGGCCGTGGTGGCCTTTGTCACCGGCTCGGCGTACAAACTGATCGGAGACATCGCCGCTGTATTTCCCGTCTCCGCCCGGCTGGCGCAACGCGCGAAAGGGGGCGAGCCGCGCCTGTGGGACGAGAGCGGTTTTGAACCACTGGAGAATTACATCCATGACACGCTGGATGATGAGGGGCGCTTCCGGCTGAAGCTGCGCAATCCGTTGGGGGTGGGCCGGACGCTGGTCAAGCGCCAACTGGACGCGACCGACGCCGAGTTAACAGAGTTGCGGGATGACGCGCAACTGCTAGGCGATATCCAGGAGCAGATGTCCTACTATCAACAGGACATGCAGCGCAATTTCCAGGCGCGGATGAGTGAAGTTGACAACGTCTTATACGAAATGGAGAAGCGCGGGGACGCCTTCTTCGATGAAACTATCCGCCTGGGCCGGATACCGGACCTGATCCGCACGGAGCGCATTCAGCGCGCCTTTGAGCAGGAAGTCGTGGCCGATGCGCCCAAGCAGATCGAGCTGCGGGTCAGCGAATTGATTGACTGGCTGGTTGAGCAGGAATTACGCCAGTGGTCGGCGGTGGCCGAGCACCTGGCGGCGCGCAAGCAGGCCTACAAGAACCGCATCGTGGGACAGGGTGGCGCGCAGGAGAGCACGCTGGCTTATGACCGGCAGCGGCTGATCGACTCCATCGGCCGGGCCACGCAACAGGCGGTGGCGACCTATGACCGGGAGAAGGAAGCGGCCGAGATGGCCGATGGGGCGCGGATGGCGGTCGCCGGCACCGCCCTGGCGGAGATCGGCGGCCTGGGACTTGGCGCGATCATCGCCGCCCTGGGGGCCAGCGCCTTCGATATCACCGGCATCGTGGCCGGAGTGACTATCATGACCATCGGCCTGTTTATCCTGCCCTCGCGTAAGCGCAAGGCCAAGCAGGAGTTGGGGGAGAAGCTGGCCAAGCTGCGCCAGGAGCTGGTAAGCAGTCTCTCAGGGCAGTTCGACCGGGAGATGCGGCGCAGCACTCAGCGACTGGAGGATGCCGTGGCGCCATTCTCGCGCTTTGTGCGCGCAGAACGGGGCAAGATCGAAAGCAGGCGGGAGGCGCTGGACGATCTGGAAGGGCAGATCCTAGGGTTGCAGCAACAGCTGGGCGGGTGAGATTGTCCGAAGTATCCAGCTATTTGCTGTAGGCCGGGCGGCTGCGTCGCCGCCGCCACCAGACGAAGAGCAGGACAAACACCACCAGCAGGAAGAAGCCCACCAGGATGGGGATCAGCAGGGAGAGCAGCGAGACGAAGAAGGCCGTGACATCTTCGACAATGCTGACCACCCAGTTGCCGGTGCCGGCGGTCGTGGTAGTGACAACCGGCCGGACGACACTCTTTACTGTGTGAACGCCGCCGGCTAGAAACACGCCGCAGAGCAGGGCCAGCACCGGGCTCATCTCAGTGATCACGTTGGCGCTGGCGGCAAAGAGTAGCGCGCCGGCGGTCGGGCGCACGATGGTCTGGATGACGTCGTTGACCGTGTCTACCGCCGGGACCTTGTCCACCAGCATTTCGATGACCAGCAGGACAGCCAGCACGCCGATGGCCCACCAACTGCTGATCAAATCGTAGGGCTCCGAGAGCTTGAGCAGCGGATTGTCCAACGGGAAGCGGGCGGCGAGAGCCACCACCAGCAAGGGTATGTAGGCATTCAGGCCGGCGCTCGACGATAGGCCAAGCGCGGTGCCGATGCCGCCGAGCGCGGCAATTGCGTCCATGAACTCAATCCCCTCGGAGCAATAGGCTCCGGCTACTTCCTCACTACAGACCGGGCAACCCGGTCATCGTCCCCGTCAGGCTGAAGCGACCGAAGGCTATCAACCCGATTTCCATTATCGCGAACGCCAGACCGAAAAGAAGCGGGCCGGCGCATTGCCGCCAGTTGTTGGCCCGTGCATCTCGCCTTAACAGAATCAGCATCAAAATGCAGTTCAGACAAGTCAAGATAATCACCACGCCGGCCGCGCTTACAATAGCCAGTACGTAAAGCAACGTTTGCTGGTTGCTCAGCACAAGCAGAATGGTGAGAAACGCTAATAACAGCAGGCCGGCAAATTCAACTCCCCCGGAGATGATCGCCCGGCGCTCGCTGAAGCGCCACAGCGTTTGGACGGTCGCCGGGAAGATGAAGAGGCCCATCGCCAGGCCGGCGCCCATGCCGGTGGCCAGCCGGAGCCAGTTGCTCGGCTCATAGAGATGGGGGGCGTTGGGGAAGAAGTGAGCGTAGGAATTGAGGCCGTCAACGCCCATCAGCCCGACGAAGCCGACCAGAATCAGCATGATGGGTAGTGACGGCAGCTCCCGCCAACGGCTACGTCCGGCCATAAGCAACACCAGGAAGGTGAGAAAGACGCCGAGGTACATGCCGGTGCAACGGGCGCAAAGAGGGAATTGCCGGCCGGCGACGGTGAACGAGCGATCGGTAAGGCGGTGGCAAAAGGCGTAGGCGGCAATGTCGGAGCCTGCCAGCAGGGGATCGTGCGTCAGATGTTCCGGGTTGGTGACGGCGTAGAAGCCCATGATCAGCAGCGCGCCGGCGACGATGAGCAGCAGCCACCAGCGGCGCAAGGGGATGCCGGGGAATAGCTGTCTACCGGTGGTTTCCATATGGAGATCTACTCTGGGCCATAACCGCTCATCGGGCAGCGCCTGCCTGCTGTGCATGCATTATAGCACGCGCGAGACTGCCGGCTATGCTTGTGGTCCGCCCGCGCTTGACGCTGTCCAGGGGCGGTGCTAGGATCAGGGGCGAAGTTGGTTGGGTGATCGCGGCCGGCTGGTCCGGCTGAGGAAAGTCCGCACTCCATAGAGCACGGCGCCGGCTAACAGCCGGGCGGGGCGACCCGACGGCAAGTGCAACAGAGAGGTGCATTGCATCGCGGCCAACGGCCGGGGTGTGAGGGTGAAACGGTGGTGTAAGAGACCACCGGCAGCGGCAGTAATGTCGCTGGCCAGGCAAACCCCGCCGGGAGCAAGGCCAAGCAGGGCGGATGGAGCGGCTCGCTCCGCCTGACGCCCGGGTAGGCTGCACGAGGTTGCCAGTAATGGCAACCCCAGATAGATGATCACCGCCCGCGCCGGCGGCGTGCGCGCCGCGAACGCGGGTACAGAATGCGGCTTATAGACCAACTTCATTTGTCAGGGGGTAGGTATCAGATTGTCTTAGGGCCTGGTATCTGCCCTCTTTACTTAAGTAAGAATCCCGGAAATTTCCGAGTTTCCGGGATTCTGGCTGGGGAATCGCGATGGTTGATGTGTTGTTTGTTTGCCTGGGCAATATCTGCCGCTCGCCGATGGCGGAAGCCGTCTTCAGCCGCCTGGTGGACGAGGCCGGCCTGACTGACTCCTTCACCATCGGATCCGCCGGCACAGGAGACTGGCATGTCGGCGAGCCGGCTCATCGGGGGACGCGCCGGGTGTTGCGCGATCATGGGATTGAGTTCGTCGGGCGCGCCAAGCAGGTCAGGGCGGCGGATATTCGCCCGGACACTTATCTGATCGCGATGGACAGCGACAATCTGCGCGAGTTGCGGCGGCGTTTTGGGGCGCACCCGCGACTGCGCCTGCTGCTGGACTATGCGCCGGATGCCGGCGTGCGTGACGTGCCGGACCCCTACTACGCGGGTAACTTTGAGGAGGTCTACCAATTGGTGCGCGCCGGCTGTGAGGGACTACTGGCGGCTGTCGTGCGGGAGATGGAATTAAAGCCCGCGCAAGTAACCGGGCAGGATAGGCAGGGATGAACGACGCAAGACGTATCCAGATCGCGGGCGCCGGGCCGGCCGGACTGACGGCGGGCATCAACCTGGCGTTGGCCGGCTTTGATGTGCATGTGTACGAGAAGCGCAGCGACACGGGCATGCGTTTCCACGGCGACCTGCAGGGGCTGGAGAACTGGTCCAGCCCGACGAACGTGCTGGATGAGCTGGCGGAGATGTGTGTCCGGGTCAACTTCAATTGCGACCCATACCTGATGCAGGTGATCACCAATGGAAAAACATCGCGCACAGCCCGCTATCCGGCAGACAAACCGCTCTGTTACCTGGTCAAGCGGGGCGCAATGGCCGGCAGCCTGGACCAGGGCTTGAAGGAGCAGGCGCTGGGGGCCGGGGTAGCGATCCATTTCAAAGAGACAATCCCGCTGGAGGAGGCGGATATTGTGGCCACCGGCCCGATATCCAGGGAACTCTTTGCTGTCGACAAAGGGATTGTCTTCGAGACGGACGCGGAAGATTTGAACGTCTTCTTGCTCAGCGATGAAGTGGCCTACAAGGGGTATTCCTACCTGTTGATCACCAAGGGGTATGGCTGCCTGTGCACCGTACTCTTCGATCGCTTCAAGCAACTGGACGCCTGTTTCGAGGCCAGTCTGCATGCCTTTCAGGAGAATTTCGACTTCGATGTTCGCGATCCGCGGCCGGTTGCCGGCGTGGGCTGCTTCTCCACCCGCAATGTCTTTCGCGAGGGTAAGTCGCTGAATGTGGGCGAGGCTGCCGGTTTGCAGGACCTGTTGTGGGGCTTCGGTATACGGTCCGCGATACAGTCCGGCTATCTGGCGGCCCAGAGCATCATTCACGGGCGCGATTATGAGCAGGAGGCGCAGCAGCGTTTCAGCGGCCGGCAGAAGGCCACACTGAACGGTCGCTTCCTGTGGGAACTGGCCCGGGTACGCGACTACGGGCTGGTGGTCAGCGAGCGTTTCTCGAGAGGGACTGCGCGAGGTTTTGACCTCTCTTTTCTGTACAATTTCAGCACACTACACAAGTTGGTATACCCCATCGCCGTCACCGCCATGCGCCGCCGGTACCCACACCTCAGGCTATAATGGCTGCCGCGGGCAGCCGGCGACTTGTCCGGGCGTAGATGGTCGGCAGTTTCGGCTGCCACGGGTAGGCGATCAGGGATTCAGGAGGAAAGTATGGAGCGGGAAGTGATCATTGTGGGCGCGGGGCCGTCCGGATCAACGGCTGCTATGGCGCTGAGGCAATTGGGGCATGATGTCTTGCTGCTCGATCGCCAGAGCTTCCCAAGGGACAAGGTATGTGGAGACGGGATACCGTGCGGCGTGTTCGAAATCCTCTATGACTACGGTATGCGGGAGAAGGTCGAAAAGGCGGGCCTTTACCCGGTCACCCGCGTACGCATCGTCTCCCCACGCAACCATGCCTTTGACGGGCCGTTGATCCCCGGCGCGCGTCATGGCGCAGTCGCGCGGGTCGCGACCCGCGAGGAGTTCGACGCGCTGGTACGGGAGCATGCGGTCGACATGGGCGCAGAGTTCTGCCGGGCCAAAGTGGAAGAACCGATCGTGGAGGACGGTCAGGTGAAAGGAGTGCGCGCACGCCTGAACGGAAAGGTGGAAGACATCCGCGCGCATATCGTGATCGCCGCCGACGGCGTGACCTCCGCGGTCGGCAGGGCATTGGAAAAGGAGAGCCTGGCAGATAGACATCGGGCTGTTGCCCTGCGAGCCTATGTGGAGGGGATCGATGTCTTACCACACGAGGTAGAGTTTCACCTATACCAGGACATCTTGCCCGGCTATGGCTGGATCTTTCCCCTGGGCGAGAACAGGGCCAATGTGGGGCTGGGCATGCGTCTGGATATTTTTCGTCGGCGGAAGGAGAACTTGAAGGCGATGTTGCAGGCCTTTCTGGAACTGCCGTTCATCAAGGAGCGGTTGCACGATGATTACCGGGTCTCGGGCATCGCTACCTGGCAGCTCAATTTCGGCTCTCAAAAGAACTTACAGCGCGCCTTTGATGGCGCCATGCTGGTGGGTGATGCCGGCCATTTCATCAATCCCTTGACAGGGGGTGGGATTCACAACGGCATGATCAGCGCGCAGTTGGCGGCTGATGTCGCGCACAAGGCGTTGACCAAAGGGGATTACAGCCGCCAGGTCCTGCAGGAGTATGACCGGGCGTGCCGGGAAGAGCTGTGGAGCGGCCTATCGCGCTCTTACCTTATTCAGCGCTGGCTGTTGCGTTTGCCTGTCCTGGTTGATGTCCTGATCCGGCGCGCCAACGCGGACGGCGGGCAGTTCGCAAGAACCTTCATGGAGAAGTTATAATGGCTAACCCCGCTGCCGCGCACAAATCACATGCCGGGAGCCGGATACCTCCGCGCCAACGATGGTTAGTGCGCGTGTAGTGAAATGACCCGCTGCGCTTGCGGCCCCTTCCCGCGATCTACCAGGTCAAACTCTACCCGATCTCCCTCCAGCAGGTTGCGATAGCCGTCCCCATCAATAGCTGAGTAATGGACGAACACTTCATTCTCCCCGTGGTCCGGCAAGATGAAGCCGTAGCCCTTCATCCGGCTAAACCACTTCACGACACCCGTATTCCTCATCATATGTCACCCTCACAACCGACAGACTCTGGTCGTTCGCTTCCTGCCGCAGACGGAGACCACGACAGGAGATGGATGTAACGACGTGCACGCTTCGAGCGGGCGCAATCAGAATAGTAGACAGCTAATGGACAAGAGTAAGACTAAAGAAGGGGAAGTGTGATGTCAATTGGGGGAGCGGGGGCTGGGGGCGAATTCCCGGAATTTTCACGCCGCCGGGCGCAAAGTGGCTTCCAGAAGTAGCCGGCGAGCGCCGGTGTAGTGAAAGCCCAGACTGATCGCCAGTGAGATCGAAGGGTGATTCTCCTCGGCGACCAGGTAAAGCGGCGTTCGCCTTTCGCGCAGCACGTGTTGGCTGAGGGCCGCCACGACGCTACGCCCCCAACCCCGCTGGCGGTATTGCGGGCGCGTGCCGACGGCTACCTCCGCGAAAAAGGGCGATTGCCAGTTCAACCCGGCCCAGGCCGCCGCTTCCCCCGGGAACTCCGCGTTGGTCGCCCGAATGATGTAGCGCGGCAAAGCATCCGGCGTCATCTCTTCAATGACCAGCACGTTGATCTCCGGCTGAAGACTGCCGGCTTCCAGTTGATACAACAGCAACTGCTGTTCCTGCTGCACATCAAAGAAGGCCAGCAGTAAATCGTGATAGGCTTCCGGCGCACTGATGAACAGCCCGGCCCCAGGCGGCAGCGACTGATAGACTAATTCAGCAGCGCGCTCATGGTCAGCCGGCAGCCGGCAGGTCATCAGCGGGCGGAACAGGTCCAGGCCGGTGCGTGAGAGGCAGATGTAACCCTCCGCCGGGTTGGCGTCTGCCGGATAAGTGATCAATTGGGTCTTGCGGTCTGCGTGATGGAAGGCGTAGTAAGCGTCAATCGCATCTTTCGCGGCCCGCTCGTCAAGCAGCGGCCGAATGGCATGGCGTTTCTCGGGGAGATTCATGATGGGGGTGAACAGGGACGCGGCTGTTATGCGCCGCGTCCCCGTTTAGGCTAACTGACGTATTCCTCGATAGGAGGACAAATGCAGAAGAGGTTGCGGTCGCCATACACATTGTCGATGCGCCCGACAGCCGGCCAGAATTTGCGTTCGCGGGTCCAGCTGGTGGGGAAGGCGGCCGTCTGGCGGGAATAGGCGTGCGGCCAATCGCCGGCAATGGCCGCGGCGGTGTGCGGGGCGTGTTTCAGCGGGTTGTCTTCCGGGTCCATTTCGCCCTGCTCAACGGCGGCGATCTCCTGCCGGATGGAGATCATTGCTTCGCAGAAGCGATCCAGTTCGGCGAGGGATTCGCTTTCGGTGGGTTCGATCATCAGCGTGCCGCCCACCGGGAAGGACATCGTCGGCGAATGATAGCCGTAGTCCATCAGCCGCTTGGCGACGTCGTCGACGATGATGCCGGTCTGCTCCTTCAGCGGGCGCAGGTCGATGATGCACTCATGGGCCACGCGCCCATTTTCCCCTTTGTACAGTACCGGGTAGTAGGGATCGAGGCGAGCGGCGATGTAGTTAGCGTTCAGGATGGCTACCTCGGTGGCCCGGGTCAACCCTTCCGCGCCCATCATGGCGATGTAGGCGTATGAAATGGGTAAGATGCCGGGGCTGCCCCAGGGGGCTGAGGAGACCGGCCCAAGGCCCTGCGCGCCGCCCACACCCGGCACAACAGGGTGCGTCGGCAGGAAGGGGGCCAGATGCTCGGTGACGCAGATGGGGCCCATGCCGGGGCCGCCTCCGCCGTGCGGAATGCAGAAGGTCTTGTGCAGGTTCAGATGGCAGACGTCGGCCCCAAACTCAGCCGGCCGGCACAACCCGACCAGCGCGTTCATGTTGGCGCCGTCCAGGTACACTTGCGCCCCGTTGTCGTGCACGATCCGGCAGATCTCCGTGATCGCGCTTTCGAAGACGCCGTGCGTGGAAGGATAGGTAACCATCAGGGCCGCCAGCTTGTCGCGATGTTGCTCGGCTTTGGCGCGCAGGTCGGCTACCTCGATGTTGCCTTCGTGGTCGCATTCGACAACCACCACCTCCATGCCGGCCAGCACGGCGCTGGCTGGATTGGTGCCGTGGGCCGAGCTGGGGATGAGGCAGACGTTGCGATGCTGTTCGCCGCGCGATTCATGGTAGGCGCGAATGGTCAACAGGCCGGTGTACTCGCCCTGCGAGCCGGCATTGGGCATGAAGGAGACGGCGTGGAAGCCGGTGATCTCGCACAGCGCTCGCTCCAGCCGGTCGAATAGCTCCTGGTACCCTTGCGCCTGGTCCAATGGGGCGAAGGGATGCAAACCGCCGAAGCCGGGCCAGGTGATGGGCAGCATTTCAGCGGTCGCGTTTAGCTTCATGGTGCAGGAGCCGAGGGAGATCATGGAGTGCGCCAGGGAGAGGTCGCGTTCCTGCAATTTGTGAATGTAGCGCAGCATCTCTGTTTCGGAGTGATAGCTGTTAAAGACCGGGTGGGTGAGATAGGCGCTCTGCCGGGCGAACGGCAGGCCGTATTCGAGATCCACCTGCCCGGCCAGTTCGGCGATATCGAACTCATCCGGCGTAGCCCCAAAAACGGCCAGCAACTGATGGAGGTCATCCATGCCGGTCGCTTCGTCCAGCGAGAGGCCGACGGAACCGTCGGGATAGGCGCGCAGATTGATGCCCCAATCAAGCGCCGTAGCCAGGATTTCGTCCCCACTGCGCGGCCCGCCGTACACCCTGATGGTGTCAAAGATCGGCGTATCGTTCAACTCATAGCCCAGAGCGGTCAGGCCGCGGGCGAGGATCTCGGTGAGCAGGTGCACGCGGGAGGCGATCCGGCGCAAGCCGTCCGGCCCATGATAGACGGCGTACATGGAGGCCATGATCGCCAACAGGACCTGCGCGGTGCAGATGTTGCTGGTGGCCCGTTCCCGACGGATGTGTTGCTCGCGGGTCTGCAGGGCCAGGCGCAGGGCGGGGTTGCCGGCGGAATCAACAGACACGCCGACGATGCGACCAGGCAACTGGCGCTTGAAGTCTTCTTTGGTGGCCATGTAAGCGGCATGCGGGCCGCCGAAACCAAGGGGGACGCCGAAGCGCTGCGAGTTGCCGACGGCGATGTCCGCCCCGAATTCGGCCGGCGCGCGCAACAGGGTCAGCGCCAACAGGTCGGCGGCAACTACCACCGACGCGCCGAGGGCATGCGCCCGCTCGCAGAACGGGCCATAGTCCAGGATGTCGCCGTCAGTGGTGGGGTACTGTAGCAGCACGCCGAATGTCTCGCCGGCGAAATCGTACGCTTCGTGGTCACCGACAACGACCTCGATGCCCAGAGCGCGGGCGCGCGTTTGCACGACAGCGATGGTCTGCGGATGGCAGCGATCGGAGACGAAGAAGATGTTGGCGTTGGATCGCCGGGGCAGCATGCGCTGGCAGAGCGTCATCGCTTCGGCGGCTGCCGTGCCCTCGTCCAGCATGGAGGCGTTGGCGATTTCCAGGCCGGTGAGATCGCTGATCATGGTCTGGAAATTAAGCAATGCCTCCAGCCGGCCTTGCGCGATCTCCGCCTGGTAGGGGGTGTATTGCGTATACCAGCCGGGGTTCTCGAGCACGTTGCGCTGCACCACCGGCGGGGTGACGCAGTCAGAGTAGCCCATGCCGATGAAGGAGCGATAGAGCCTGTTTTGCCCGGCCAGCCGGCGCATTTCGGCCAGCAGCTCGGACTCGCTCAACGGTTCCGGCAGCTCCAGCGCGCGGCGGGAACGGATGGCGTCCGGCACCGCTTCGTCGATCAGCTCGGCTAAAGAGCCAAGTCCCAGGAGGGACACCATGCGGTCGATGTCCGCCGGGCGAGGGCCGATATGGCGCTCTTGAAAACGATCAGTGGGTCTCAGGAGGATCAGGTTGTCCTCCATCCTGGCGTGTGGGAGTGTGACCATTATTATCCTCTCAGGGGGCCTTATTCACGTTCAGCGAGATATGCTTCGTAGCCGGGGGCGTCCATCAGCATCTCTATCTCGGAAGCGTCGGAAAGCTCGATCTTGATCAGCCAGGCGCCATAGGGATCGTGATTGAGCGACTCCGGCGTATCCACCAGCGCTTCGTTTACCTCCGTCACCACGCCGGTAGCCGGCATGGTCAGATCGGCTGCCGCCTTGACCGATTCAACGACGCCGAACGCCTCGCCCATGGAAAACGTATCGCCTTTGGCCGGGAGTTCCAGATAGACGATATCCGACAGGGCATCCTGCGCGTAATCCGTAAGGCCGACAACCCCTACTTTCCCTTCGACGCGCAGCCACTCGTCATCGTTGGTGTAATACAGACCGTCAACTACCTTGGACATTGGTAATCCTCCATATTTCTCATTTGCGTGGGCCAGATTTACATAGTATGGGCCGGAGCCCGCCGCTGTTCCGAAGTCAGCCGGATGAAGCAACAAAAAAGGACGGCTCTGGCAATCGATAAAAATTGCTGCCGTCCTCTGTCCCTGACCTGAGAGATTCACCGGAAACGCCGGCTTGCCCCGTCGGTGTTGCCCGGCGATCGCCGGGCCAACTCTCCAGAAGCGCCCGATCGACGGGTCCTTTTGCCTGAGAGTTTCGCCGGCCAACTCAGCAATGTGACCAGCTTGCCCCTTCGGCGGCCTGGGAAAACAGACCCTCTCCCCACCGATCGCTTGGCTTATTCAATTGTGAAATGAGTTAGCTATAAGAACATTGTAACCAGGACGCTATGAGGGCGCAAGCGCAATTGCGCGAAACTCATCCGGCGACCCGGCAAGTGTACGAGGGCTGCACGGTCGGAATAACAACTTGCCGCCGGCCGATGATGGGCTATCGTTATCGATACTGTGCGAAAGCTGATCGACAGGGTCCGATGCCCGTTGCTCTTGTTCCTCATCCTGCCGGCGGCGCTTGCCGGATGCCGGGTGTTGGCGGAGACCCCGGACGCGCCGGTGATCATGACACCGACCGAGACGGCGATGCCCACGCCGGAGCAGGCCGGGTCTGTGGCCACCGCCGAGGTAACTGTAATACCGACCAGCGCACCGACACCCACGGAACCATTGCCGACAGCCACGCCGTTTACGCCGCCGGACTTGCGCCATCTGGCGACGGTGCTGGACGCGGCCCTTGAACCGTTTACCGGCCTGAGTAGTTACACGGTCATTGATTTGCGCAGTGGGCAGCGTATCGCCCACAATCCCGACCTGGCCATCGCCGGGGCCAGCATGCTGAAAATCCCGATCATATTGGATGTCTATCGAGTGCTGGACGGGCCGCCGGATGTGGCGCAAAGGCGGTTGATCGTCGAAACGACAACGTTGTCGGGCAATTTCACCGCCAACTTGTTGCTGGAGTTGATCGCCGGCCGGCCTGACGCGTATGCCGGGGCGCTGGTCCTGACAGGCGATCTGCGGCAGATCGGGTTATACAACACGTTCATCGCGGTACCCTATGACGAGGAGCCGGTGGCGGCCTATCCGACCACTTACTTCACGCCGGCCAATCAGCAGCAGAGCGTGACCACCAACCCTGACCCGCACCGGCAGACGACCACCGGCGATCTGGCCGCCTTGCTCCAGATGATCGATGAATGCCGGCAAAATCGCGGGTTGCTGCTGGAGACGTTCCCTGATTCACTGACGGCGGAGGAATGTGGCCAGACGCTGAGAGATTTCGAGGCCAACCGGATCGAGGCCTTTGTGGAGTTGGGCACGCCGGCGGAAGCGACTCTGGCGCACAAGCACGGTTGGGTTGATGATACGCACGGCGATGCCGCGATTGTCTACTCGCCAGGCGGCGACTACGCGCTGGCGGTAGCGCTCTACCAGCCGGGCTGGCTGGAATGGGAGGTCAGCAACCCGCTGATCGGAGAACTGGCGCGACTGACGTACGCGCACTTCAACGATCCCGGCGCGTATACGGCTGCGCAGCTGGCTGTTCCCCTGCCGCCGCTGATGATGCCGTCACCCACGCCGGATTTCCCGCAGGGTCGGGTGGCCAACACGCACGGCGCGGGTCTGACATTGAGGGAAAGCCCGGCCGGGGCAGAGATCGCGGTGTTGCCGGAAGGGATGATATTGTACTTATTGCCTGAACAGCCGGTGCTGTCGGGCGGCGTGACCTGGCAACGGGTGATGGCCGCCACTGGAGAAACCGGCTGGGTAGGCATGGATTTTGTGGCGACAGAAGAATGAGCCAGATTCGGCGATTTTCAGCAGTAATGCAGGTTTGCCGGGCGTTACTTGTCGCGTCCGGCCTGCTGTTGTCGGCGGGCTGCATAGGGCAGCCTACGCCCATGCCGGCGACGGAAATATCTCCGGCCCCCAGCGCCACGCACACGGCCTCGGCGGCGACCGCCGCCGCGCCGGCCACGACCACTCAGCCGGCGCCGGCGACGCCGGTTGAACCGACTTCAATGCCCCCCACCAGCACGGCGGTCGCCGCCCTACCGCCGACGCCTGTCGCCTGCCCATTGGAAGTCGCAACCATACAGCCGTTAACCGCGCCGGCCTTCCCCCTGGACATCGTCTTTGTTGGCGAGGACAACGCCTGGCTGTGGAGTGAGGCCGACGCCGGGGCTGCGCCGCTGGCGATTCTGGATCGCATCCGGAATGTGCGGATTTCCGGCGACGGGCGTTGGATCGCCCTTGTCCGGCAGATAGGCGCCGGCGAGGAACTGTGGGTCATCGAGCGTGATGGGGCTGGAGAACAGTTGCTGATGGACACTGAGGCGATGCTGCAACTGGTCAGCGGGCCGTTGGTGGATGCCGTACTTGTCGAACAGCTGGACTGGGTTCCGGGGACGCACACACTGGCTTTCAATAGCAGCACGGTCATCTCCGGCGTATCGCAGCGGCTGAACAATGATCTGCGGTTGATCAATGTCGACAGCGGAGAGCGACCGCTGTGGTTGCCGGCCGGGGAAGGCGGCGCGTTCAGCTTCTCACCTGATGGTCGGCAGGTAATCCTCCGGCAGCCGGAGCAATTGAGCCTGGCGCGCGCCGATGGGCAAGACTCGCCGACGCCCGTGATCAGCTATGCGTCCGCGATCGAACTGGAACAGCCGCCGCAGCCGGTCTGGGCGACAGATAGCGGTTCCCTGATGGTTGCCTTGCCGGGCGAAATCGGCGTCTTCTTTGTGTGGAGGCTGGATGTTGGGGAAGCGCCGGCGATGGTTGATGAAAAGATCGGCCTGCCGGGCAGCGTGGCCATCTCCCCCAATCTGGCGGTAGTGGCCTATCTGCGCCCCGGCCCAGGCGAATTCGAACAGCGGGAATTGCACCTGGCAGCGCCGGACGGTAGTTGGGACATCGTCTACGATGCCGGCCTGGCGTTGGAATTCACCGGCTGGTCGCCCGACGGGGTTACGTTTACCTACCAGATGCTGCCGGCAGAGGGCGGCCCAGCGACCGCCTATGTCGGCCAACTGTGCGCGCCGCGGACGGCGTTCGCGCCGGCGCCGGCGCACGGCATGACCTGGCAAACGCTCAGATGGGCTGACCCTGATCGCTTTGTGTATGTAAGCGACGACGCCGGGGCGTGGGAACTCCGCCTGGGGAGTATCGAGGGGCAGAGCGAGCTGCTGGCGGAGATAAATCAGCCGCAGCCAATCTTTGATCTGAGCGGCGATCGCTAATCGCGCTGCCGGCTTTCCTGCTATACTGTGGGCGCGATGCCGGCATGGGTTTAGCATGAGTCTGAAATGGATCACTGAAGACGAAGACGGTACGGCGCCGGCCGAAGGCGGGAACGGCCGGGATGGCGGGCCGCGTCGTCGGTGGACATGGCTGATCCTGCTGTTGGCGCTGGCCGGGATGCTGGCGCTCTATGGCAGACAGATGAGCCGCGTGCAGGCGCAAGAGGCCGAGCTGGCTGAGGAGGTCAGCGCCAACCACCGGCTGTGGACGCGCGCCGTCCTGGAGGGCGACCAGGAGCTGTTTGAGAACCTGCTGTTGAAAGGGGATCCGGCATGGTTCCAGGCGCAACAACGGCTCTTCTCGTCAGAGCGTCTGTTGGGGCGCGATGCGCTGGGATTTCAGCTTGACCGGGAGGCGGAACCGGCTATCCAGCATGTGGAAATTGCGCCGGATTGGCAGTCGGCGCTGGTGGACACCGATTACGCCTACCACGTGCTGGGGCCGGCGGGAGTCACGGAGACAGTCTGGCTGCAACATAGCGCCCGTTATGAGCGCCTGGGTGATCGCTGGCGCTATGCACCGCTGGGGGATGATTATTGGGGGGTGACGCAGCGCGTAGAGGGGGAGTGGACGACGGCAGTTGTACCCGAGCGAGACCAATCGCTTATCGGCCGGCTACACGAAAGACTGGATTCGGAGTTGACGCAGTTGTGCGCCGGCCTGGCCGCCAGCTCCCCCTGCTCACCCGGCATGCGCATTGTGCTGCAATTTGAGACCGACCCGGCGCTGCTTGACCGGCCGGCGGATGAACCGGTTTTTCGCGGGACGGCATATCTGCTACCGTCGCCGTCGCTTGTGGGACTACCCGCGGATGAGACAGCAATCGACGCGCTGTACCATGGTTATGCGGCGGAAATTCTGGCCACCGTGCAGCACAATCTGTTGCCGCCCACACCATTGCCGGAGCAAGATATCGCCACACTCTGTTTCCCTGAAGAGCAACATCAGCTGGGACTATTTCGTTATGATGCATACAACGAAGCCTGGTGGGACGCCCTGCCCGGGCGGACCTTTCGCTACCTGAGTTCAGCGCCGGGCGGCGACGGGATTGTGTTGCAAGAGCGCGAGCGTGGGCAGGCGGCGAGTCATCTGCGACTGATCTGGTCACAAGCATCGGGAGAGCAGTTGCTCTTCAGCGGTGAGAATCCGGACAGATTGTCGCTGCCGGTGGGTTGGAGCGGGCCGGGGGAGGATCCGCGACTGCTGGTATATAGTTCGGCTCTCAATCGAGCGGATATCTTCTATAGCCTGTTGGACGCGAACCGTTGTGATGGCGCCGGCTGTGCGATGCAGCGACTGGCCGGCTACACGCAGTGGTCGCCATCCGGCGATCACACCATCGTGTCGCGGCGCGATGGGCTATGGCTCGGCGATGCGAACGGCGAGCCGCAACAACCGCTGGAACCGGGTTTCAGCCCGTTCTGGCTCGATGAGGTCAACTACGGCTACGCCCGCTATGACTATCCGGATGAGGGCGCAGCGTTGGTGGAGATCGTCACGGGGACCATCGGCCGGGCCGGTGTGGAGGTGGCTTTGCGATCGACCGGCTTTGTTTTGTCCGGCGGCGGCCTCTTCTTCATCGACTATGCGGCGGTGAACCCGGTCTCCCCGAGTCAGTTGTTGGTATCCGGGCCGGTGTTGAAGTCCAATGAGAATGAATACATCATACTGTCGCTGCAACTGCATCGGCCGGAGACGCTGCGGCTGATCGCGCGCCTGCCGGATACATTGCGCGGTGTGCCGGGCGCACTGACTCCCACCGGCTATCCACCCTTCTCCTTCTCGCCGGATGGACGCTGGCTAATGGTATCTTCGGCGGCGGAACCAGCGACCGCCGGCTGGACCATGCACCTGTATGACCTGCAAACCGGCCTGCGCCGCGCGTACAAGGTGGAATACCCACCCTATCCCGCCAAATATCCCTTTACCGCCTGGTCCGCGAACGGCGAGTGGCTTGCGATTGTGGAAGACGGCTACCTGCGGCTGATCGCGCCGACCCATGATTACGAACGGCTGGCGCCGCACCCATACGATGCCTGCCTATTCGTCGCCTGGGTGAACCGTTAGCCGATCGAGCCGGTCATCCGCTCGGGGCGCGGCGGAGTGCTTATCTCCAATGCACCACTTTTTGTGCATCCGGCGCGCCATGACTATACTAATGCGCCGCGTCGTTTGACGATTGTCTAATCGACGAGCTAGTCAGGCCGGTTGTACGCAGCCCGTTGACCCGTCACACTTTCTGGCCCTAAAGCTCCTTGTCGAACGCGCCGCTTCCCGTTGCCGTTTGTGAACATGTTCCATAGGAGAGGTAAGAAGAGATGAAGCAGTTTGCTCGCCAACATCGTATGCGTCTGCTGTTGCTACTGGCAATTGTAGGCATTTTTGCCCTGGCAATCGGCTGGCGCCAGCCGCAACTCGCCGCCCA
The DNA here is from genome assembly GCA_964539885.1 of uncultured Ardenticatenaceae bacterium. GTDB lineage: Bacteria > Chloroflexota > Anaerolineae > Promineifilales > Promineifilaceae > JACKCB01. The sequence continues at coordinate 46,618 of CAZIKT010000013.1, forward strand.
GGAGATTGAAGACAAGCTAGATACCACCGGCTGGACGGAGGCCATGTTCGGCCATTACCGGGACGCCCGCCCGGCGGCCAACAACCCGTTTGTCAGCGCCATACCTTGCGTGGGCGGGATGGCCGGCAGTTTCCCCTGTGAGAACGTCAACCTGCTGGCCAATATGCCGCATAACACCATCGGCGGCGGCACCGGCAACGATATCTGGGGCTGGACGGATCCGCTTGACGGCTCCGAGTACGCGATTGTCGGCCAGACAAACGGCACCGCCTTTGTAGACATCACCGACCCGGAGAATCCGGTCTACGTCGGCCGGCTGCCCTCGCACACCGGCAATTCCTCCATCTGGCGTGACATGAAGACCTATGCCGACCACGTCTTCATTGTGGCGGACGGCAACACCGGACATGGAATGCAGGTCTTTGATCTGACGGAGTTGCGCACGGCGGTTCCCCCGACGACGTTCAGCAATACGGCGCATTATCCGGGGGTCAGTAGCTCCCACAACATCGCCATCAATGAAGACACCGGCTACGCCTATATTGTTGGCTCCAACCAGTGCTCCGGCGGGTTGCACATGGTTGACATCAGCGATCCGGTCAACCCCACCTTTGCCGGCTGCTACAGCGGCGACGGCTATACGCATGACGTGCAGTGCGTCATCTACAGCGGGCCGGACGTGACCTATCAGGGCGACGAGATTTGCTTCGCCGCCAACGAGGACACGCTGACGATTGTCAACGTGACCAACAAGGCAGCTCCGGTGCAGCTTGCTCGCGTGGGCATGAGCGGCTCCGCTTACACGCACCAGGGCTGGTTGACCGAGAACCAGGAGTATTTCCTCATCGACGACGAGCTGGACGAACAGACATTCGGTCATAACACCAAGACCTATCTGTGGGATGTCAGCGATCTGAACAACCCGGTCAACTTCGACAATTACTTCGGGCCGGTGACGGCAAGCGACCATAACTTGTATGTCCGGGACAACTACGCATTTCAGTCCAACTACTCCAGCGGGACGCGGATCGTGGATATCTCAGATATTGCCAGCGGTAATCCGGTGCAGGTAGGATTCTTCGACACGTATCCGCCTAACAATAACGCCAGCTTCGAGGGCCAGTGGAGCAACTATCCGTACTTTGAGAGCGGCGTGGTCATTTCCAATGATCGGTCCTATGGGCTGTTCATCCTGCAGCCAATTCTGGGCGTGGACTACACGATGAGCGCTGCCGATGATTCCCTGGCGATCTGCGGCGACGGTTCCGCCAATACGCTGATCACGCTGACAGACAACAACGGCTATGTCGGCTCCGTGACCCTGAGCGCGCTGGGCTTGCCGGCGGGCGCGTCGGCCGATTTCACGCCCAATCCGGTAGTCGTGCCGGGGGATAGCGATATGGAGCTGACTACCAGCGGGGTGGCTGGCGGCACGTATCCCTTCGTGGTAAACGGCGACGACGGTACCATCAGCCGTAATATTGATATGACGCTGCAAGTGTCGGACGAAGCGCCGGATGCGCCGGCGTTGACGTCGCCGCCAAACGGCGCGACGGATGTTTCGCTGACGCCGACTTACCAGTGGAGCGGCGTCGACGGCGCAACCAGTTACTTCATCGAAGTCGCTACTGACGAGGGTTTCACCAACGTGGTTGATTCTGCCACGGTGGAAACGACCAGTTACAACGGCGGCGGACTGTCCCCGAATACAGACTACTTCTGGCGGGTGACTGCGGGCAACGTCTGCGGCGGCAACACGTCGGATGTCTGGAGTTTCACTACCGGCTCTTCCACACTGACCTGCAACGCCGGTGTGGTCGGGTTTGAGGACGGCAATCTCCCGCCCGATTGGTATATCGAGACGAACGCGCTGCCCGGCGGCGAATGGGTTGTCTCGACCGATAACAGCAGCGCCTTCTGGGATCCGGGACCGGCCCCTGAAGGTACTTACTATGCCTCGGCCAATGACGATCTGCCCGGCTCAGGCAGCGACGGCAGCATGGACTACCTGTACACCGGCGTCATCGACCTGTCCGCCGCCACCGGCGCTACGCTGGGTTTCTGGTATCACTTCGACGGCACCTTCGGCCATGCGGCGGGCGGCGTCCAGGTGAGCGATGATGGCGGAGCAACGTGGGATCCGGAGATCATCGTCCCGATCGGCGACAGCTGGCAATCATACAACCTGAGCCTGGATGCTTACGCCGGTAACAGTAACGTTCAAGTGCGCTTCCACTCGAATGACGGCGGCTTTTGGGCAGCCGGATACGCGGTGGATGCCGTTGAGCTGGACTGCGAAGGCGATCCTACGCCGACGCCCACTCCCCAGGCTACCGACGTGGAGCTGAGCCAGTTCACCGGCGATAAGCGGGCGGCGGATTGGGTGCTGTGGCTGCTGCCGGTGGTGATCCTCATCGGGATGGCTGTGTACGTCTACCAGCGACGCCTGGAGCGGGACGCCGGCTAAGAGATCGTCCTTGATTCAGTTGGCGTAGATTGGTCCAATCTCCGAGATTGGACCAATCTTATTCCTGGGCATTACTGCCAAGATGGTGGTAATGCCCAGTTGGTTTATAATGGGCCGCGCAATAGGTAGGAATGGATAATGATGAAGCCCAAATATCCGGCGCGCGTGCAACTGGCCTACTTGCCGACCCCTCTGGAGCCGCTCAAACGACTCAGTCAGCATTTGCGCGGGCCGGAGTTGTTGATCAAGCGCGACGATCTGACCGGCCTGGCCACCGGCGGCAACAAGACGCGCAAGCTGGAGTTCCTGGTGGCGGAAGCGCTGGCCCAGGGATGCGACCACCTGATCACCACCGGCGCCGCTCAGAGCAATCATTGTCGGCAGACGGCGGCGGCGGCAGCGAAATATGGCCTGGGCTGCAGCCTGGTGCTGAGAGGATCGCCGCCGGAGCGCTGGACCGGCAACCTGCTGCTGGACCAGTTGCTCGGCGCACACCTCTATTGGACCGGCGAGCGTCAGCCCAAGGAAATGGTTCCGGAAGTGGTGGCCGAGTTGAGCGCTATGGGGCGCAAGGCCTACGTAATCCCGCTGGGTGGATCGAATGTTGTCGGCGCGGCCGGCTATGTGCTGGCCATGGAAGAGTTGCTGCGCCAGCTGGACGAGAGTCGCCTGAACGTTGATTTTATCGTAGTAGCCAGTAGCAGCGGGGGGACGCAGGCCGGGCTGGTGTTGGGGGCGCAGATATTTGACTTTCGGGGGCGCGTCCTGGGTATCAGCATTGACCACCCGGCTGACGCGCTCGGCGTGACGGTTTCCGCCCTGGCGACGGCGACAGCCACCCACCTGGGGCTGGAGACCACCTCCGTCAGCGAGCGGGTGGAAGTGAATGATGATTATCTGGGCGAGGGGTACGCGGTGATGGGCGAGACGGAGCGGGAGGCGATCCAGCTGCTGGCGGGGATGGAAGGTATCCTGCTTGATCCGGTCTATACAGGCCGGGCGATGGGTGGCCTGATTGATCTGATCCGCTGGGGGGCGTTCAGCCGCGGCGAGACTGTCCTCTTCTGGCACACCGGCGGGACGGCGGCGTTACCGGCTTTTGCCGAGCGATTGATCAACGGACGCTGATCGTCGCCAGCAGCAGGCTGTCACCCAGCGGCGCGCCGCCGGCATCGAAGACCGGCAGCCGCCGGCTGGGATCGCCCGCATCGTATAGGCCGAGCAGGAGCCGGTAGTCGCCGGGGGGCGTGCCGGTTGGCAGCAAGACGCCGTGATTGTCCGTGATGAGCACGCCGGGTTCCCCGGTAGTTGTCAGCGCCAACCCTCCGCCCGGCTCGCTGTCCCGTTGGGCGATAATGGCCCCCTGCTCATCTACCAGATGCAGAAAGACCTTATAGCGGCTATCCAATGGAACTTCGGTCTGCCAGAAGAGGGCCAGTTGCAGGATCTCACCCGGCGCCACCCGGTCTGAGGCCAGTGTGAAGCCCGGCAACGTGATCAGGTCGCCGAAACGGGCGTTCAGGGCTGTCTCCATTGTTGTCGCCGGCGCGTCCGGCACGGCATAGGTGACCAGGCGCACATCGCCGACCCACTCGTCGCCGGCTTTGAAAGCGTTGGCGTCCAGCCAGCGCTCGACCAATCGCTGCGGGTCGCGCTCGGCCTCGCCCCAGAAGACGACGTAGATGCGGTCGTGGGCAGCGGCGATCTCCGTCAACTGCTCGGCGATTCGGGCCTCATCCGGTCGGCCGGCCGGCAGGGGGAATACCGGCGCGTCTCCCTGATAGTAATAGGTGAACACCTCCCACTGGTTGGCGGCGTTAAGGATGATGGCAGAGCCGGAACCCTGCGCGGCGATGCGGGCGGCTATCCCGCGGTAGTCGGCGCGGGCAAAGGCCGGATCACTCTGCAGGGCAATTGCTGCCAGCATGCTGCTGAAGGCCAGGCCGGCCAATACGACAGGCAGCGCGACGCGCGCCAGGGCCTGAGCCGGGGCTTGCCTGCCGCTCAGCCGGCGAGTCACGCCCCAGGCGGCCGTAAAACCGGCCCCCGCCGCCAGGGCGAAAAACGGTACGGCGACCAGCAGGAACTTGTAAAAGGCGGGGTTGGTGATGCCGGCGACCAGCATGGAAAGCGGGGGGACGATGAGGCCCAGTGTCGGAACGGCAACCGCCGGCAGGTGGTCGGCGCGAGGCGACCGGGCAATTTGCGCGGCGCTGATACCGAAGAAGAGCAGCAATACGGCGGCGAGCGCCATCGCCACAGAAGCGGCGCTGTGGTCAGCCGCCGGGCCGAGGACGATGAATTGCGCCGCCTCGCGCAGAAACAATAACGCCGGCGTGTCCGCGCCCGCGCGCCCGCCGACCTGACGAAAGAAGATGGGCAACCAGGGGAGGTACAGCAAAAACGTGACCAGCATCACGACTATCCAGCGAAGGATGAAGCGATAGCGTCCGCTGACCAGAAGCCAGAGTAGCACCAACCCATTCTGCCAGAGCAGTACAGCCGGATAGAAGTAATGGGTGTAGAGGCCGGCGACTGAGACAACAACGTAAGCAGCGGCGATCACGATGGAAGCCTGCTGCCGGAGAAGGCGCGCCAACAACAATGTGCTCAGGATGGCCCACAGAGCCAGCAGGGCATACATGCGGGCTTCCTGGGCGTAGTAGACCAGGGCAGGGTTCAGGGCGGCGAGCAGGCCGGCAACGAGGGTAGGCAGATGTCTGTTTACCGCCTCTTGCCGGCGCGCCAGCGACAGGGCAACGGCAACTGTGGCGGCGACAACCCCAACGCCGGCAAATGCCGAGAGAGCGCGCAAGCCGAATTCGCTCTCGCCCAGCATCTCGCGCCAGCCGCGCAGGAGCAGGTAGTACAGCGGCGGATGGACGTCACTGGCTGTGCCGGCGATGATCAGCGACAGGGTGCGTTCGCTGAGCCGGGCGCTGTTTCCCTCGTCATTCCAGAAGGACTGGCCGGCTAAGGTATGGAAGTTGAGGGCGGTCGCCAGCCACAGGATGAGGATGACGCCGGCCCAAAAGCGCACCCGCTTCATTGGCGATCACTCGTCCGGGGCCAGGTAAAGCAACGTTCCAAAGAAGAGCAGCGAACCGCCGAGGAGGGCCAGCGCCGGGCGCAATTGCTGCCAGGTGTAGAGCCAGCCGGCCTGCGCCGCCGGTTGGGGATCGGCGGCGGCGTAGGCGGAGACGCTCTCCCAAACCGGCAGCGGTGTGAAGTCCGGCTCCAGCATGCGGAAGTAGTACCAGGCCTGATCGCGCTCCTGGTCGGAGGGGCGCTTGAAGAACCAGTAGTTGACCACCCCAGCCCAGGGCCATTCGATCTGCGCCCGCTCGTAAGCCTGGATGCCGTAAGCGGCCTGCTGTTCCTCCGTTACCCGACCGTAAGCTGGGAAGATGCCCTCGGGCACACTGTTCCAGCCCATTTCACTGATCCAGATGGGTAGCTCGGCGTCGCCATAGTGGGTCATGATATCGCGCAGGAAGAGGTTGTGCGGGTAGTTGATCACGGTCGGGCGCAGGCGCATGTCGGTGGGGCCGGACCACAGGCCGTAACCCTGGGCGGAGAAGATGTCGAAGCAGTCGCCGGCGCCGGCGGCGTACATGCGCTGCAAGAAGATGAGATCGTTGAGATCGCGGTCGGAGAGGGACACTGTCGGGGAGAGCGCCCCGGCAATGATCACCGCGTCGGGGTTGGCGGCCTTCGCTCTTTGGTAGCCGGTGCACAACAACTCGGTGTATGCTTCGGGGTCAACCGGCTGTTCGCCCCATTCCGGGTAGATGTTCGGTTCGTTCCACAACTGGAAATAGCGGATCTGCCCGCGGTAGCGCTCCACGACCGCCGCCACGAAATCGCCGTAATCCTCGAAGTTGTCCGGCGGGGCATGCGTGCCGATGGTATCCGTCATGGCGCGTGTCCAGGCCGGCGGGTTTCCCAGGCGGGCGATGATCTCGATATCGTGGTTGGCGGCGCGCTCAACGATGTCATCATACTTGGCCCAGGCGTCTATGGCGTCCGGCTGCCCATCGCCGTCCAGATCGTTGCGCCGGTCGGTGAAGTCCCCTTTGCCGTGAATCTCGATATCTTCCCAGGGGAATTCCTGGCGGATGTAGGAGAAGCCGGCTTCATCCAATAGCCGCAGGCTTTCCTCGCGCACCTCCGGCAACACCTCTTGCTGGAGGAAGGTATTGGCTCCAAAGATAGAGCTTGGTTGCCGGGCGATCTGCGCGTCGGGGGCCAGATCGGGCTGAGGCCGGATAGCGCTGTTGAACCAGTGCAAGACGCCGCGCAGTTGTCCGCTGAGGGCTTCTTCGCCGGTGAGTTTGTAGAGCGAGGCAGTGGGCGGCAGCAGGGCGATGGTCAGCGCCAGGGCAGCCGCAAGCATGATGACCCGTTTCCACATGCGGGGCATTATACATGCACACCTGCGGCTGCAAAGCCGGCGAAATTGGGCGAGTCTCAAGACTGGTCCAATCTGGTCGCAATTGTCTCAACGCTAGCCATCTGTTAAACTTTATGACGCACCATGTCAGATAATGACATTTTCCCGGAAACTTGATACTGCCTTCGTCTGGCAAGTCATGGGGGAAGTTTCCGGGAAAATCACATGGACATAAGTTGCAGTTGGCGGAGAGGCCCATCATGCTGAGCATCACTGAGAAACTCCTGTTTACCCTCCTGGTATTCATCTCCATCGTCGCCACGATCTCCACCTTTGGCGATATGTACGCGATTATCACGCGCGGCGCAGATCGGCTCTATTTCGAGAAGCTGCCCCGGCGGATGTGGACCGGCCTAGTAGCGTTGTTCAACCAGGGGCGGATCACGCGCCATCGCCGATTGACCTCAGTTATTCATCTGGGCGTGGCCTGGGGCTTCATCTTCTTCTTCCTGGTGAACGCCTACGATGTTGCCGAGGGAATGTTCGCCGGCTTTGAGCTTCCCGGAATCGTGGGAGACGTCTTCCGCCTGGCAGCCGACATCTTCAGCGTGGTCGTGCTTGTGGGGGTGGTCTATTTCATTGTGCGCCGGTTCGGCTTTCAGGACCCACGCCTAAAGATTCGGGACAACGTTCTGGTGGACGAGCGCGCTCGCGTCGGCATTCCGCGGGACTCACTGGTGGTGGCGCTGTTCATCCTGTTCCATGTCGGCTTTCGCTTCCTGGGGCAGACTCTCCATATCGCCGAGAGTGGCGCGGACCCCTGGCAGCCGTTTGCCAATGCGGTAGCGGGTGTTTGGAGCGGATTGCCGGAGTCGGCGCTGGTTGCCGGAGTGCACGCCAGTTGGTGGATTGCGCTGGGCCTGATCCTCCTGTTCCTGCCATACTTCCCCTATACGAAACACGCCCACCTGTTCATGGGGCCGCTCAATTTCATGACCCGGCCTGACCGGCGCAGCATGGGCGCGCTGGACCCGATCAATTTCGAAGATGAATCTATCGAGCAATTCGGCGTCGCCCGGCTGACCGGCCTGACGCAGACGCAAATACTGGATGCCTTTGCCTGCATCATGTGCAATCGCTGCCAGGATGCCTGCCCGGCCTATGCGACGGGCAAAGAGTTGTCGCCGGCGGCGCTGGAGATCAACAAGCGCTATTATCTGCGCAACAACCTGGGCGCATTGGGCAACGGCGGCGAGGACATTCCGCATCTGATGGAGTATGCCATCAGCGAGAGCGCGCTATGGGCGTGCACCAGTTGCGGCGGATGCGTGGAGGTCTGCCCGGTGGGTAACGAGCCGATGCGCGACATCCTGGACATCCGCCGGGAGCGGGTGCTGATGGAAAGCGACTTCCCGCAGGCGTTGCAGGGCGCATTCCGGGGCATGGAGCGCACCGGCAACCCCTGGGGCACGACCGAAGATCGACTGACCTGGACGAAGCCATTGCCGTTCGAAGTGCCGACAGTTGAGGAGAACCCGGAATTTGATGTGCTCTACTGGGTGGGCTGCGCCGGCGCGTTCGATCCCAAAGCGCAGGAGATCTCGCGAGCGATCGCCACGGTGTTACATTCAGCCGGGGTCAATTTCGCCATCCTGGGCCAGAGCGAAAGTTGCACCGGCGACACGGCGCGGCGAGCCGGGAATGAATATCTCTTCTATGAAATGGCGCAGGGTAATATCGAGTTGCTGAAAGAGGTGGGCGCGGAGCAAAAGACCATTGTGACCGGCTGCCCGCATTGCTTCCACACTATCCGCAACGAGTATCCTGACCTGGGCGGGAACTTCCGGGTGATGCACCATACGCAGATGATCGGCGATCTGGTGGGCCGGGGCAAGCTGCGCCTGAACGGCAAGGCCCTGGAGCAGATCACCTATCACGATCCGTGCTACCTGGGTCGCCACAACGGCGTGTACGACGCGCCGCGCGACGCGCTGGCCAAAGCCGGCACGATCCTGCTGGAAATGGATCGTAGCAAGAATAACTCCTTCTGCTGCGGAGCCGGCGGGGCGCAAATGTGGAAGGAGGAAGAGCATGGGACGGGGGCGGTAAACTTGAACCGCTACGCAGAGGCGCAGGCCACCGGCGCGAAGACGCTGGCGGTCGGCTGCCCCTTCTGCGCCCGGATGTTGGACGACGCCAACAAGGAAGCCGGGCAGGCGATGGCCATCAAGGACGTTGCCGAGGTAATTGTCGAAGCGCTCGCTTAGCGGCCGGCCACCTGAACGCGCCCGCCATTACGCTTTCGGCGGGTTGTGGTATAGTTGTGCCGGGTGGCAACCCACCCTGGTTGGTCATTTGCAGAAGGAGTCCCAATGCAGTCCTTACACGCGCGTTTGCGCCTGTTTACATGGCCGTTGGCGCTGGTGGCTTTCCTGACCTTGGCGGCGCTGGCTTGTGGACCTTTCGGTGGTCCTTATGAGGAAACCTTCGATTCTGAAGGTAGATGGGGAACCGGCAGTGATGCCGATGCGGAAGGGAGCGTAAGCAATGGGCAATACCAACTCCTCGTGAAGTCTGACCTGGGACTCTTCTGGTCCACGGCGGGTGAATCCTTTGGCGACGGCGTTTACCAAGTCGAAGCCACGCAGCTGGAAGGGCCACTGGACAACGGCTACGGCATGGTCTTTCGCGCCAATCCGGATAGCGATGATTTTTATCTCTTTGAGGTCAGCGGCGACGGATTTGTGTGGATTGGCCGGTGCTCCGCCGGCTGTGAGGGAGAGGTAGTCCCCCTGGTTGGCGAGAGTTGGCTGGAATCTTCGGCTGTGCGCACCGGCCTGAACCAGACAAACACGCTGCAGGTAAGGGCGGAAGGCGGCAATATGATATTCTCGGTCAACGGACAAGAAGTAGGCCGGGTGTCCGACACCACCCTGAGCGAGGGTGACATCGGATTGCTGGTTGAGACCCTGGGTGAAGGTGGTGTGCGGATCGGCTTTGACAACTTCACCGTTACGCCGCTGGAATGAGAGGTGACCGTCGCTTCCAAACGTGACAGTTACGCACATTAGGCATGTCCTAGATAGAGTGATCCAAGATTATCACGTAGTTATCCCACACCGGCGCTGAGCCGTGTTTTTGCCGGGCCTCGCCGCGAGAGCCGGCAAGAGAACAACTGAGCGGTCCGTACTGAATCTTGAGGGTGTCTGATACCTGTGTTGAGCGTTGCCCCAGCTGCGCTTGCGCAGGTTGCGTTCGGACGCCGGCAATACCGCGTGCTGTATAGCCGTTGTCCCACGGCGATGAGCAAGACGAGGTGAATTCAGTGCTGCGCAGAGAGTAGTCATGATAGGCGAGAAAGCAGACCAGGAAATTTCACTCGAACAGATCACACTCGGTTACGATGAAGTCATGCGAGATTACCGCTTGGCCCTGGAAAGCCGGCAGGCCAGCCTGATCGGCCGGCGGGAAGTGCTCAGCGGCAAGGCGAAGTTCGGCATCTTCGGCGACGGCAAGGAAGTGGCCCAACTGGCGCTGGCGAAGGTATTCCGCAAGGGCGACTATCGCTCCGGCTATTATCGCGGACAGACGTTGATGCTGGCGCTGGGGGTGATCACGCTGGACGAGTTCTTTGCCCAGCTTTACGCGCACGCGGATGTACAGGCTGAGCCGGCGACAGCCGGGCGTTCGATGAATGCCCACTTTGCGACGCGGATGCTGAATCCGGACGGCGCCTGGCGAAAGCAGACGGAGATGATCAATGTGGCGGCGGATATGTCGCCTACCGGGGCGCAAATGCCGCGGCTGGTCGGTCTGGGCTACGCCTCGCGCCTCTACCGGGAGCTGCCGGAGCTGGCGCATATGACCCATTTCTCGCGAGGGGGCAGCGAGATTGCCTTTGGCGACATCGGCAACGCCAGTTGCGCCGAGGGGTTATTCTGGGAAGCGGTGAATGCGATTGGTGTGCTGCAGGGGCCGGTGGTGCTCTCCATCTGGGATGACGGCTACGGCATCTCGGTCACGAACCGGCATCAGGTGACCAAAGAAGATCTCTCCAGTTTGCTGCGCGGATTCCAACGGGAGGATGGTGTAGAGGGCGGCTTTGACATCTATACCGTCTGTGGTTGGGATTATCCGGCGCTGGTGGAAGTCTATGCGAAGGCGGCGCAGGTTGCGCGCACGGAGCACGTGCCGGCTATCATCCACGTGATCGAGATGACGCAGCCGCAAGGCCACTCCACCTCCGGCAGCCACGAGCGCTATAAGTCATCCGAGCGTCTCGCCTGGGAACATGAATGGGACCCGATCAAGAAGATGGGCGAGTGGATGGTCGCCAACGGCATCGCCGATGAAGCCGAGCTGGCGGAAATGGAGCGTAAGGCGCGCAAGGATGTGGAGGCGATCCGCATTCGCGCCTGGAACGATTACCAGGCTCCTATCCTGCAGGAGGTGCAGGATGTCGGCGAGATCATTGATGAGATTGCCTCCTCCTCCAAGCATGCCCAGGAGCTGACTCGGATTCATCGTGCACTCGCGCGCCTGCAAGCGCCGGTACGCAAGGATGTCCTGCAGGCGGTGCGGGAGGTGTTCCTGGTATTACGCGACGAGCTTCATCCGACCAAGCAGGTGCTTGTGGAGTGGAAGCAGGCCCAGGACCGGCTGAACATTGACCGCTACAATTCTCACCTGTACAGCGAGCATGCCGACTCCGCGTTGGTAGTCGACGAGGTGAAGCCGCAGTATGCCCCAGACGCGCCGGTGCTGGCCGGGTTTGAGATCCTGAATGCCTGTTTTGACGCCATGCTGGGGCGCGATCCACGGGTGATCGCCTTCGGCGAAGACGTGGGCCGGCTGGGCGACGTGAATCAGGGATTCGCCGGGTTGCAGGCCAAATACGGCGAGTTGCGCGTCGCTGATACGGGCATCCGCGAGGCGACTATTATCGGGCAGGCGATCGGTCTGGGAATGCGCGGCTTGCGCCCGATAGCCGAGATTCAGTACCTGGATTACATCCTATACGCGCTGCAAATCCTATCAGATGACCTGGCGTCATTGCGCTGGCGGACCAAGGGCGGGCAGAAAGCGCCGGTGATTGTGCGCACGAGAGGACACCGGCTGGAAGGGATCTGGCATTCCGGCTCGCTGATGGCCGGGTTGGTCCACCTGGTGCGCGGCATGCACGTGCTGGTGCCGCGCGATATGACCCGGGCCGCCGGCTTCTATAACACGCTGTTGGAGGCGGAAGAGCCGGGCATTATCGTGGAAGTGCTCAACGGCTACCGGCTGAAAGAGAAGCTGCCGGAAAACATCGGCGAGATCCGTACGCCGTTGGGTGTGCCGGAGATGTTGCGCGACGGCAAGGACATTACCGTGGTGACATATGGGGCGATGTGCCGCATCGCCCTGGAGACAGCCGGCCTGCTGGAGCGGGTGGGCATTGACGTCGAAATCATTGATGTGCAATCGCTGCTCCCCTTTGATATTCATGGGCGGATCCTGGAATCGCTAAAGAAGACCAGCCGCATCGTCTTTACGGACGAAGATGTGCCGGGCGGCACGACGGCTTATATGATGCAAGAAGTGATCGAGAAACAGGGCGGCTATCACTGGTTGGACGCCGAGCCGCGCACCTTGCCGGGCAAGGCGCACCGCCCGGCTTACGGCACGGACGGCGACTATTTCTCCAAGCCGAACACGGAGGAGCTGTTTGAGACCATCTATGAGATCATGCACGAAGCTGATCCGCTCAGCTATCCGCTCTTTTATCGTTAGCGAGGGTAACCATGGCGATTGAGATCGTAATGCCGCGCCTAGGTGAGGGCGTCATTGAAGGGCTGATCGCCCGCTGGCTGAAGGCGGAGGGCGACCGGGTTGAAGAGTATGAGCCAATCCTGGAGATCGAAACTGACAAGGTGACCACGGAAGCGACGGCGGAAGCGGCCGGCGTGCTGCTGCGCATCCTGGTTCCTGAGGGCCAGACGGTGCCGGTAGGGACAGTGCTGGCCTATATCGGTCAGCCGGATGAGGCGGTTCGAGAAGCCGGTGGACAACAGAAGCTGGAGAGCGCAGTCTCGCATGCCAACGGCGGCGCGAGACAGGCGGCGCCGGAGTCCCCTGCGCCATCCGGCACGACGCGCGGTCCCTTCCCGGCGCGGGTCAGCCCGGTGGTGGCCCGGATGGCGGCCGAGCACGAGCTGGATCTGAGCCGGATTGCCGGCAGCGGCCGCGACGGGCGGGTGACCAAGCAGGATGTGCTGGCGCACCTGGAGAAGCTGGAACAAGTAGCCCCAACGCCGTTCGCAGAGCCGAAAGCGCCGCCGGTGATCACTCCGCCGGCGCAGCGACCGGCCGCGCCCACCCCGGTCGCACCCGCGCCGGTCGCCATCCCCGGCGAGTTACTGCCGATGACCAACATGCGCCGGGCCATTGCCGAACACATGGTGCGCAGCAAGCATACCAGCCCGCATGTGACTACCGTCTTTGAGGTTGATTTCTCGGTGGTGACCGCCCACCGGCAGGCGAACAAGGCCGCCTATGAACGCGACGGCGCCCGGCTGACCCTGACAGTGTACATCGTATCAGCGATCGCGCAGGCGCTCAAAAAGCATCCCATGGTCAACAGCAGTTGGAGCGACGAGGGCGTTGTGCTCCGGCGAGAGATCAATGTGGGTATGGCGGCGGCGGTGCCGCAGGGGCTAATTGTGCCGGTGATCAAGGGCGCGGACGGTCTGAACTTGCTGGGATTGGCCCGCAATATCAATGACTTGACCGAAAGGGCGCGGACCAACCGGCTGCTGCCGGATGACGTGCAGGGCGGAACCTTCACACTGACCAATCACGGTACTTCCGGCAGCCTGTTTGCGACGCCGATCATCAACCAGCCGCAGTGTGGTATTCTCGGGGTGGGCAAGGTTCAGAAGCGAGTGGTCGTGATAGACGATATGATCGCTATCCGGCCCATGGCCTACGTCAGCCTGACCTTTGATCATCGCATCCTGGATGGTGCATCCGCTGATGCCTTCGTGACCACCTTCAAGGAGTTAATCGAAGGCTGGCGATAGCCGCGCCGGTCATGCCGGCTGCCTTGGCGCGGGTTACGGGGTCTCTTCGAAGATCAGGAAGCCGGCGTCTATCCAGCCTTTGACGCCGTTGACCGTCATCACTTCCTGCCATAGCAGGCCGCCCTGGCTGGCGTGCCCCGGCAGCAAGATGACAACATCGCCGTCCGCTACGAGCGCGATCTGTTGTCCGCCGGGTGAACGATAGATCCAGACACTCCCGCCATCGCCGTTGACCTCCGCTGTCTCACCGACGATGGGCGTGGGCGTCTGGGTGGGTGTGGGGGTGACCGTTGGGGTCGGGGAAGAGGTCGGTGTTGGCGACGGGGTAATGGTCGGCGTTGCGGTGGGCGTGTCCTGGGAGGCGTTGGTCGCCACCGGGGCAGTGGGCGTCTCCGCGGCTACAGTTTCCTCGCTTTCCGGCGCGGGGGTCTCATTCTCCGCCGGCGCCTCTCCTGACTCGCTTTCGGCGGTAGCCGTTTGCTCCGCGGCCCTGGTGGCGATAGCCGGCGGCGGTCCACCAAACGCGCCGCTCACCGGCGTGGAGGAGGTCGCGGCTGGTGTAATGGTCAGCGGGGACCGGGCTGCATCTGTGGAAGAAGCGGGCGGACTGGCGAGGTTGGATATAGTCGAGGCCGCGGCTATCTCTGTCACATCGACCGCGCCGCCGGCATCCGGGCTATCCGTGGAGCCGGGGGATATGGGCACGCCGGCCAGGAAGAAGCCAAAAGCCAGCAGCAGCAGGGCGAATGCGTAGCCGGTGAAGGCGCGCACGCGCAGATCCAGCCGGTAGACATCCAATCCCAGCCGGTGCAGGACGCTGGGCGTCTGGGCTATGTAGGCCAGGGCGATGAGTAATAGCGCTGCCAGGGCAGCCAGACCCATGCCCCACAAGGTCCATGCTGGAAAACCCATGCGCAGCATTATAACGAGAATGCAACCGGGGTGTTAGACGCTTCACGTCGCTTTTATCCAGCCTCTCTCCCAACCGCTGAATCCGCCGGTCGGTTGAGGGGCCGCCGCCGCGCCTGTACCGGCGGTTTCGCAACATCAACTGGTTATGGGTATAATCCGCTGACATAATCGGGCTGCTCATCTCGGGCTAATCTTCAGCGACCCCAAGACGCATAATCGACGGAGAATCTCATGGCAAATGATTATAACGTGGTGGTATTTGGAGCCGGGCCGGCCGGTTACGTGGCTGCGATACGCGCCGCTCAACTGGGACTGAAAACGGCTATCATCGAGAAGGATGCCCTGGGCGGCGTCTGCCTGAATGTCGGCTGCATCCCCTCCAAGGCGCTGCTGAAGAACGCGGAGATCGCCCACACGTTGCAACACCGGGGACGAGAGTTCGGTTTCAGTTTTGACAACTTGAAGCTGGACTATGTCTCGGCCTATGAGCGCAGCCGGCAGGTGTCCAACCGGCTGGTGAAAGGCGTGGGCTTCCTGATGCGCAAGAATAACGTGGATGTACTCGAGGGCACGGCTCGACTGGCCGGCCCGCAACAGGTCCATGTGGCGCTGAACAGCGGCGAGGAGAAACAGATTACCACCGACAACGTGATCATCGCCACCGGCGCCCGCACCCGCAGCATTCCTGGTATCAAGGAAGACGGCGAGCGGATCATCACCTATCTGGAAGCGATCATGTCGGACACATTGCCGAAGAAGGCGGTGATCATTGGGGCTGGGCCGATCGGCATGGAGTTCAGCTACGTGTGGGTCAATTACGGCGTCGAAGTCACGCTGGTGGAGATGTTGCCCCGTCTGCTGCCCAATGAGGAGCCGGATGTGAGCGCGGTCCTGGAGAAGGCTTACCGCAAGCTGAAGGTGAACTTCCACCTGGAAACGATGGTCACGCAGGCGGAGCGCACGGAAGATGGGGTGCGGGTGACGCTGAGCAACGGTACTGTGCTCGAGGTGGACCAGGTAATGGTCGCCGCCGGCTTTACGCCGAACGTGAAGGGTCTGGGGCTGGAAGAGATGGGCGTCGAGATGAACGAGTGGCGCGGCATCAATGTAGACGGCGGCATGCGCACCAATGTGCCGGGAGTCTATGCCATCGGCGATGTGGTGGCCCCAGAAGGGTATATGTTTGCCCACCACGGGTCAGCGATGGGCTTAATCGCCGCGGAGACGATCGCGGGGCATCCCACAATTACCCTGGAGTACCGCATGTTGCCGCGCTGCACCTACTGCGTGCCGCAGGTGGCCAGCTTCGGCTATACCGAGGCCAAGGCCAGAGAAGCCGGCTACGAGATCAACGTCGGCACCTTTCCCTTCCAGCCGAACGGCAAGGCGTTGGGACTGGGCGAACGAGAAGGCTTCGTGAAGATCATCGCTGACGCACGGTATGGCGAGATCTTGGGCGCGCACCTGGTCGGGCCGGATGTGACGGAGTTGTTGCCGGAATTGACTCTGGCCCGCTTCGCGGAATTGACCGCCGAGGAAATCGCCCGTAATGTGCACGCCCACCCCACGTTGAGCGAAGCCTTAGTGGAGGCGGCGCACGATGTGGAAGGGCAGGCCATTCATATATAGTGCGCCAGCTGTCCGAAAAGGAGAAAACCCCGCAGGTCTCATTGACCACGTTGGCTCCGCAGATGACCGCGGAAAGACCTGCGGGGTTTTGCGAGGGCAACAAAAAAGGCCGCCGAAGCGACCTGTCTGGTGGGCGGTACAAGACTTGAACTTGTGACCTCTACGATGTCAACGTAGCGCTCTGACCAACTGAGCTAACCGCCCACAGTAAGCAACTTATTATACCAGCCTTAAAGGGCCAGTCAACGTTCGTATCTTGGCCGACTTGGAGCAGATTTGAGCAGGCGGAGGCGTAGGAAGAAGCGCACCCAGGCCGCGAGTGAGTCCAAACCGCGCTCCCGGCCGGAACTGCGATACGCGCTGATCAGCGTGCTGATCAGTCTGGCAGCCGGCCTGCTGCTGGGGTACAAGGGGGAGTTCTGGTTCAGCTTGCCCGTTTGCTACGTATGGCTGACCGGCATTTTCTTCACATATTGTCTGTACCTCTTTGGGGCGAGCCGCAATGTGTTGCCGCCGGGCGCGGAACACGAAGCCGGCGATGAAGCGGAGACGCTGCCAGAGGGCTACACTGCCGCCAAAGAGGGAATGAGACTGCTGTTTTTCCATGCTGTCCGCTGGCTTCCCGCTGGGCTACGCGCGCGGCTGGGCTTTGCCTTCCGCGCGCCGCCGGCCCCTGTGCCGGAGAGTTTCGGTGTGTACGGAGCGGGCATTGTGCCCAGCCACCTGGCGCTGGCCATTGGGCGCGGCCTGGGCGTCACGCGGGCCGCCGGGCCGGGCTATGTGCGACTGAACCGCGGAGAGCACATCTTGAAGACGATTGACTTGCGCCTGCAATTCCGGCAGCAGCCGGCGCAGGCGGTCACGCGGGACGGCATCCCCCTGAACACCTCCGTCTCCACCCTCTTTCGTGTGCGCCGGCCACCCCATAGCGACGAGATCACGAGCGATGCCAACCCGTATCCCTATTCGCCGGAGACGATCTTCCGTCTGCTTTACGCTAACAGCCTGGATGCCGACGCCGAAAAATCCTGGAGTGAGCGGCTCTGTCCGCAGGTCGCCGCTGCCCTGGTAAGGGAGGTCTCACAATACACGATAGACCAGCTTTACCAGCCGGCCGGCGCACCACTGCAGGAGACGGCTGTCGTACCAATCGTCCAGATTCGCGATGAGATTGCCGCTCAATTTCAGCGCGACATGCACACCATTTTTGAGTTCGAGCGGGAGTCGGAGAACCCATTGCAGGTACTCAGCGCTGATTTCTCGGAGCTGGAGCCGCCGCCGGAAGTCCGGCAGCAGCGTATCGAAAGCTGGCGGGCGGAATGGAGGCAACGCCAGCGCCAGCACGAAGCTGAGGCGGAGAAGGAAGCGCTGTTGACGCAGCAGGCGGCCCGGGCAAGAGCCGAGCTGGATTTGATTCACGATCTGACCGAGATGATCCACACCATACATCAGGCGACCGGCTCCGACTTGAGCGATGTGATCGTGATGCGCCTGAGCGAGGCGCTGGACCAACTGGCCGGCGACGGCGTCCAGCTGGCGGCTTCCGCCACTCAACCATCGAGCGGCAAGCCGAAAGAGGATTCAGCGGGGGCGGCCGAATCGGCGGCGGTGATCAAGGAGCTGACCCGCCAACTGAAGCAGTATATGGGCAGCGATGGGGAGCAGGAAAGCGGGTAGAGAGCATGGCTGACGGCGCCCAACGGACAGATACCCGCTCTTGCCGGGACCCTTACCGGCCTTACCGGCTACCCTGGCTTGGCGCCGCCCTGGCGCTGTATGTGGTCGTCTACTGGTTTTTTGGGGTACTGGTGCAGAACATCAATTTGCTGGGGCCGGTCACCTGGATCGAACGGCTCAATGGACTTTTTCTCATTCCGTTCATTCCACAGCCGGAGTTGCCGTTAGTTCGCTTCATTATTAACCTGCTGAACCCGATTGTGTTATTGCACATTCTCGTTCCACTGCTGATTGGCAGCTACTTTGCCGGCCGGACGGCAGCCGATTTCCTGCAGGAGTTCTACAGCTTCTCGACGCGACAACAGGCAGCCGGCTTTCTACGCCGGCTACGCGCGGCCGAGCGCCAGGGAGCGCCGACGGCCGCCGCGCCGACCAGCAGCCGTCCGCTCTCCGGCTCAATCCGTTGGCTGTTCCTGGCGGCGCCGATTGCGTTCTTCGGCATGCTGGCCCTCTTTGTGGTCATTGTGGAGATCACGCAGCCGCCCATTACCAGCACGGCGCAGCTCTATTACATCTTCCTGATCATCTTCTTACTGATTCTGTGGGTGGTCTTTATCGGCCTATCATTGGCAATCACGCGCGACTATTTACAGCGCCAGCAACAGGGCACGGGCCGGATGGCGCGAATAGCCGGCCAACGGCTGCTGGTCTATGGCGTGCTCGCCATAGTGTTAGTTGTCTTCCCGGCTCTTTGGATGGCGCTCATCTATTTCGTGTTGCGCAGCGGCGTGGCAACGGCTGAACTGCTCTTCGGTTTCCTGTTGTTTGTCTTTGTGGCGACGACGCTGACGATTGTGGTGCTGCAGTTCCTGGCGCCCAAGACGTATCCTCCACTGAAGGTGACCCGAGAAGAATTGGAGAAGCTGCGCAGTGAAAACGCCTGGCTGCGAGTGGGCGGACCGGGGGGTATCGTGATTGGCGGTGGTTACCTGGCGGCGGTAACGGAATCAAACGGTCGCTTTTGTCGCGTGCTGGGGCCGGGCGCGCAGCGCCTTGGCGCTTATGAATATGTCCACTCACTCCTTGATCTACGCCAACATGATCGCGAGGGCCGGCAGAGCTTTGTTACCCGCGATGGTCTGAAAGTTGAGTTGAGTGTGGCGGTCACATTTCGCATTGCCAGCAACGATGCCGCGCTGGAGACGCCGCCGGCTCTTGAACAGTCGTCTATCCAACGGAGCAATGTAACCCGGCCCACCACGACCGCGCTCTTTCCATACGGGCCGGAAGCAGTCAAGATGGCGGCCTATGTCAAGACGGTGCTGGATGACGGGGGCAAGACCGTCAACGAATGGCAGCAGTTACCGCTGATCATCGCCCAGGGAGAACTGGGCAAACAGATCAGCTCCCTGCGTTACGATGAGTTGTTCGCCCCTGATCAGCCGGATCAACAGCCACTTCCGGAGCTGGTAGCGGAGGTCTTGCACGCCACACAGCTCGCTCTCCAGCGCGGGCGCACCGGCATTCATCTGCTGAATGTGCGCCTGGGGCCGGTGCTGGCGGTCGACGCCGAGATGACTGGCGAACATATCATGACATGGCGCGCGTTCTGGGAAAAGCAGGGCCGGATGCGGGCCGCGGAGAGCGAGGCGCAGGCGATGACGGAAATGGCGGGGGCCCGGCGCGAGGCGGAGCAGATGATTATCAGCGCCATTATTGAGGGTATCGAAGAGGCGCAGCAGCAGTACGGCGAGGAAGTGACCCGGCGGATGGTCGCTCTGCGTATCGTGGACACCCTGGGCCGGCTGGCGAGCCGATCGCAACAGGCCAGCGGGCCGGTGAGGGCGGCGCTCATCCAGCAGTTGGCTGAGCTGCGCGACTCGATCCGCGCCGAGGCCCCGGCAACCACCCGCGCGGGACAGGTTGTTCCTCCGAATCCCGCAGAGGGGACAGCATAGTGGAACAGGTTCCGATCGAGGGCGGCATGCCGGATGCGCAACTCCAGCAGCTACTGGAGATGCTGGAATTGCCCGTCGTTTCCGGATTGCCGTCTTTCGCGTCGCGGCAGCGTGCGCCCGAGTTGCGGCGCATACTCGAGCAGTCGCGGCGTATCGCGGCCAACTCCGGCAGCCGGGAACAGATCGCGGTAGTCGAGTTCCACACAGGCCTCTATCATGCTCAATGGCAGGAGTGGTCGGGGGCGGGCCAGCACTTTGAGCGGGCGCAGCGGGAAGCGCTGCGGGGGAACAACCGCCGGCTCGCCTGCCTGTCGCTCTTCGCGCTGGGCCTTATGCATCAACTTGACTTCGATTTCGAGGGTGCGTTGGCCGCCTTTTCCGAGGTAGAGGCCAAGGTCCGGTCCATGCGCCGGCTGTTGGGCGTCCGTGGATTCGACGCGCGCGAGAATCGCGATCACCTGTTCCTGGACGAGCTCGAGTTGGAGCTTGAACAGGCGCAGCGCAGCCTGCAGGCTGATCTGGAGCAGGAGGTGACTATCCGGCTGGAGACTATGCCTACCGACCGGAGGCGGCATACCTTTCCATTGCCGGCGACCCCGCCGCCGGCAACCGGTTCCGCGCCGCCACCCCCAGCCGATCCTGGATCATCTTCCCCGGCCGAGCCGGTGGTGGAGGACTGGACGCCCATTGTCAGCCCTACCCTGCGGGCGACTCAGCCGCAGGCGCCGCAGGTCAATTTTTCGGCGACCAGGCCGGTTGCTGAGCCGGCTTCCGGCGCCCCCATCGCCCGGATGGACGCCGATAGTCTGCATGCCGATGGCGCGGGCGAGCGGTCACCGGATCCGGCGCTGGTCAGGGCGTTGCGGCCTAAGCCGCATCACTATTACTTCCAGCTGCGCATTGGCTACGATCTCGTCTGTGTGTTGCACGCCGGCGAGCCAAGCAGCCTGGCGCCCGAACTCGCCGCGCATGACTGGCTGATCGTCAAAAGGCATCAAAGCAACTACAATATGGGTGACCTGGTCGCTATCGGCAGTGTCAGCAGGGAGGTCCAACTCGATGGCGATGTCAGGCTGGCGAAAGATTGCGCCGATCCGAGCGCAAGGCCGACCTTCTTTCTTGGCCGGGTTTCCGGAGTAGCCGGTAATCAGGTGCAGGTTGACACCGGCGGTGAAGAGCCGCACCTGATCGGACCTGAGCAACCCATCCAGATCGGCAAGGTCATCGGTTTCTTTCGCTATCTACCTTCTCAGCCCGGGACGCCGGTTGTATTGCCACCGGCTGGAATACCGGCCACTACTTCCGATTGCGCGGACGCGCCGGACCCGCATTATTTTCACTCCCGGGAAGGGATCACTGTCTACTGCGTGACGCGCAGGGAGGGCGATACCATCTTGCCGGAGCTGATGGCCGGGGATTGGTTGTTGACCGACGCGGCAGCGCGAGATCCTGCAGAGCATGATCCGGTCGTTTTTCGTGATGAGCAAGCTGGCAGCATCCAGGTACAGGCCGGTGACGGCATGAATATGTATGTTGGCGAGGTAATACAGGAGCCGGAGACAGGCGAGTTAGCGTTGTTAGTGGCTGAAGAGCGGCGTGTCCTACTGCAATCGCAGTCGGTGGTGGGAACAGTAGTCGGATTCTTCCGCAATCTGGTGCGGTAGTCGGAGAAGCGCGATCGGGTTGTCCATGACGACCCGTGCGCCGCTCCCCGCGCCGAGGAGAGAGGAGATGGATGGTCATATCCTGGTAGTTGGCGGCACGCTCATGGATGTGAAGGGGAAGCCGATATCAGGGATCGAGCCGGGTACCTCGAATCCGGCCAGGATACGCACAAGTCGCGGGGGAACGGCCCGCAATGTGGCTGAGAATTTGGCCTGCCTGGGCGCTGAAGTAACGCTCATTTCCGCCGTCGGCGACGACAGCATAGGGCGACAACTGCTGCAACAGACCGCCGAAGCCGGCGTCAACGTGGAGGAGGTGCTGGTCGTGCCGGGGGCGCGCACCGGCACCTACATCGCCGTGCTTGAAGAAGATGGTTCGCTGGCGATGGCCCTCGACGATGTGGGCGTGATGGAGATGGTCACGCCCCAATATCTAAACCAGCGGCGCAGCCTATTTCGTGACGCGGCGATGGTCATTTTTGACGGAGGGCTGTTGCCGAAGAGCATGAAAACGGTGATCCGGCTGGCCGGCCAGTTTGAGAAACCGATTTCTGCTGACCCTTCCTCCACCCGGCTGGCGCACCGGCTGCTGCCTTACCTGCCGCAATTGCATCTGGTGGTGCCGAATGAACGTGAGGCAGCGGTGTTGTGCCGGCGACCGTTCACCGGCCACGACCTGGAAGCCGGGCAACAACTGGCCCTGCAACTGATGCAACAGGGGGTTGAAATTGCGGTGGTGACCCTGGCCAACTTCGGCCTGGTTTACGCCGCGCCAGATGAATACGGCTACATTCCCCCGAGGTACAGCCAGGTGGTGGACAGCACCGGTACGGGCGACGCGCTGACGGCGGCGATCGTGTTCGGCATGCTGAATGATCTGCCGGTAACTGATTGTATGCGCCTGGGCGCCGCTGCCGCCGGGCTGACCCTGCAAACGAATGAGACCGTTGTGCCGGGGTTGAGCCTGGATATGCTATACGAGCATCTGATCGTGTAGCGCTAACAAACCGAGATTCTCGGAAACTGCGATAGATCCCCTGAAACTGCGCGTCAGACCAAGTATTGCCGGAGGCAGTTTTCGGGAATCTGATTGAGCGGGAATCTGAGTGTGAAATGAACAACTGGCTCGCGCTGCTGGCCTGCACCCTGTACATCTTCGGCATCATCGGCCTGGCCGAAGTGATGCGCCGGTGGCGAGGATTTCAGCCCGGCTTTACGCGCAAGGTGATCCACATCGGCGTGGGGATGCTGAGCTGGATCGTCCCCTTTATCTTTGACGCGCCGTGGTATTTTGTGACGGCCTGCTTGTTCTTCGCCGGCCTGACCTTTTTTGACTGGCGCTTCAAGCTGTTCGCCGCCATGGCGAGTAGCGACGCCTCCAACCTGGGCACGGTCTACTTTCCGCTGGCGGCGGCGGCAGTGGCGATCATCTTCTGGGACAACCCGCCGCTGATGGTGGCTGCGCTGATGCCGCTGACCTGGGGCGACGGTATCGCGCCGGTGATCGGGCGCGCCTTCGGTAAGAACCAATACACGGTCTTCGGCCATACGCGCACGTTACAGGGATCAGCCGCCTTCTTCGTCTTCGGATTGTTCTTCACCTGGCTGGCGCTATGGCTCATCCCCGGCCCGACGCCGATCGATCCGCTGACCGCCATCCTGCCGGCGCTGTTGATCATGAGCGTCACCACATTGATTGAGGCGGTCTCTATCTGGGGACTGGACAACATCACCATCACCGCTGCGGCGGTTGCCGTGTTGTTGCTCTGGCCCTTCTGAAATGAAAACGCCCGGCCGAATCTCGGACCGGGCGTATCGTCTGCTATGGGCAGTCAGCGGTAAGCAGCTCTCAATCGTAACCCAATACGTCTACCACTACGCGCACCGCATCAGCCGAGCGGTCTAGCATGGCCTTTTCCTCCTCGTTCAACTCCATGGGGATGATGCGCTCAACCCCACCCCGGCCCAACACGCAAGGCAGGCCGATGAACAGGTCGTGGTAGCCGTACTCGCCCTCGGTGTAGACGGCGCAGGGAATGACGCGCTTCTTGTCCTTCAGGATTGACTCTACCATGATGGCGGTGCCGGCTGCCGGGGCGTAATAGCCGCTGTAGCCGAGTAGGCCGACGATCTCGCCTCCGCCTTGGGCGGTGCGGTGGATGATGGCATCCAGCTTCTCGCGGCTGATCAGCTCCAGGATGGGGATGCCGGCGACGGAGGTGTGCCGGGGCAGCGGCACCATCGTGTCCCCGTGACCGCCCAGGACGATGCCGTGCACATCTTCTACGCTGACGCCCAACTCCATGGCGATGAAGGTCTTGTAGCGAGCAGTATCCAGCGCGCCGGCCTGGCCGATGATGCGTTCGCGGGGGAAGCCGGTGACATGCTTCACCACGTGACACATGGCATCCAGGGGGTTGGTCACCAGGACGATAATGCTGTCCGGGGCGTACTTCTTGATGTTCTCCGACACTTCGGTCATCACGTCCTGGTTGATCTTCACCAGCTCGTCCCGGCTGGGGAACTTGCCGGTGACCGGGTCCTTCTTGCGGGGCACGCCGGCAGTGACGACGACGATATCTGCGCCTTCGATGATGGCGGGGTCATTGCTGCCGGTGATCGAGCCGTCAAACGCGAGGGCCGGGCCGGATTCATACAGGTCGAGCGCCTTGCCGGCTGCCACCTGACCGAAGATGTCAAAGAGCACCAGATCGCCAAGCTCCATCTGTGACAGCCAGTGAGCCGTCGTCGCGCCGACGTTGCCGGCGCCGTATAGCGCAATCTTGTTTCTAGCCATTTCTCCTTACCCTGTCTATTGGTTGTACTGTTTACTGACCCTGAAACCTGACAGGTCTTGTTACGTTTGCCAGTCCAGGCTGGATAGCCGGTGAGACCTGCCAGGTTACTCGTTGATCATTGATCCTGGAAGCGGTCATAGAGGTCATCCAGCATCTGCGCCGCTTCCACTAACTTGTCCAGCGGGTTATTCTCGCCGGTGAAATAGCGATAATCGGCCGGCATCAGGTCCAACACTCGCACCAGCTCGTTACTTTTCTGCTTCAGCTGATCCTCAGAGACTGCGTACAGCGCGGCGATCTGAGCGCGCGAAAAGGGCAGGAAGTTGATCTTGCAGATGGCCAGGGTGAGCGCGGCGGCCCATTCGGCCGGCTGCTGAATGTCCAGCGTCTGCCGGCCCAGGGTGATGCGGTATTCCAGCCACATCTGGATGGCCTTGCCGGTCTGCTGCACCGGCAGACCCAGCTCGGCCGTCTTATCAATCAGTATGGTTTCCACTTCATCCAGAGCAGACGAGAATAGGCGCTCGAAGCGCTCGGCGATGTTCTCATTGGTCTCCGTGCGCAGGTACTCCCCCAATGATTTGACGGCCTCCTGATAGTTGTTTCCCCGGGCATAGGTTCGAGCGAGATTCAGGTGGTACTCGGGATTGTCGGGATCGGCGGACGATGCCTCGGAAAAGGCGGCGACAGCCTTATCGATCTCCCAGCCGGCGTAATATTCCAGGCCGGCGATGTTGCGAGCGGCGGCGTAGTTCTTTGCTTGCGCTGTGGGTTGATTTCCTTTCGCTCCGCCTGTCATCACACCCTTCGCCTCTGCTTTCGCGCTATTGCTCGCCCAACCCGATTCGGCCTCTTTAGTCCGCCGCCGCGGGCACAATGGTTGCCGCCGGCTGGTAGGTCGGGGCCAGGCCACGCTCATAGGCCAGCACCCGCTCGAAGGCCACGATGGCTACCTCCAGCATGGTTTCGTCCGGCTCGCGCGTGGTCAAGCGCTGCAGAGCCAGATTGGGGGCCGTAATCCAGCGGATGAAGCGCTTATCCTGGTGTTTGGCCGTGAAGCGGATGAACTCGTAGGCGATGCCGGCGATGACCGGCAGGAGCACGATGCGCGACAGCAGACGCAAGCCGATGCCCATCGGGGGAAAGAGGCTGTAGACCAGGATGGAGATGACCACAACCGTGAGTAAGAAGGCCGTCCCGCAGCGCGGATGCTGGAGCGAGAAACGGGCGACTGTAGCCGGGTTCAACTCCGCTTTAGCCTCATAAGCGTTGATCGTCTTGTGTTCCGCGCCGTGATAGCCGTATAGTCGTTTCACGTCCGGCATGAGGCTGATGCCGCTGATATAGCCGATCAGCAACAGCAGCCGGACGACGCCTTCGATCAGATTGGCGGCCACATGGCTGATGCCCAACCAGCGCTCAAACAGGCCGCCGACAAACGCCGGCAGCAGGAAGAAAAGCGCGATGGACAAGCTTAAGGAGAGTAAGACAGTGGCCCAGCCGGCCGGCCCATCGAACATGGGCTTCTTGGCTTCCTGGCCGGCTTGTTGCTCCTCTTCAAGGGCCACATCCGCCGAGAACATTAAGCTCTTGATGCCCAGGCCGAGGGCGTCCCACAATAAGGTCAGGCCGCGCAGGAAGGGGATGCGGGCGACCCGTCCGCCGTAGATGCGGCTGTCCAGCGGCTCGGTGTGCACGACGATTTCGCCCTGCGGATTGCGCACGGCAATGGCCAGCGCCTGCGAGCCGCGCATCATCACCCCTTCGATGACCGCCTGGCCACCGTAGTTGAAATCGTTGCGGGCTGTTTCTTTCATGTACTTTCTTTACCGGGGTCACTCGAGTATGTATGAGTGAGCGGCATCTCTCTCTTCCTGTGAATGATGGTTGGGATTGTACTGGCAGCAGTATGGGGCGTCAAGGCAGGCCGGGCGAGGGCGCCCACAGCTACGCAGGTTCGACTTCGACAGCCAGGCGTAGCCCCACGCTCCGAAGTAAAGCATTTAAGCTGGAAAGCTGGGGATTCCCCGTCGCCGACAGCATTCTGTACAGGTTTTCTCGATTCAGAGACGCATCCTGTGCTACCTGAGTGAAGCCCCGCGCTTCTGCGATGTCACGCAATGCCAGCAGGAAGACTTCCTGGTCGTCTTCCTCGAGAGCCGCGTTAAGATAGGCAGCCGCCTCATCACGATCTGCCAGGGATGCCGCTAGTCCATCCTCATACTTTGCCGTAATTTGTTTCATGCTATCCTCCGCAAATAGTCTTTCCAGTATCGTTTAGCCATAGCGATGTCGCCAGACTGTGTCGATTTTTCACCACCATACAGTAGAAGCACTACAGCACTGCCGTGTCGACCAAAGTAAACACGATAACCCGGGCCATGAGGTATCCGTAGCTCGCTGACGCCTTCACCCACGCTCCTGCAATCGCCGAAGTAACCAAGGCGCAGTCGATTGAGGCGCATACGGATTCGTGCCCGTGCTTGTCGATCTCGCAATCCTTCCAACCAGTCGCGAAAAGGGTCTCGACCACTTTCGGTCAAGTATTCAAGCAACTCGATCGGGGTGTCGCTCACAACAGCGAGTGTAGCATAAAAGCTACAGAATGCAAGCTCAACAGACAGCTTTCAGCTGACGCCTAGGAGTTGGCCTTCCTCTCGTAGCGTTGGGTGGCTGGGTGTTCTGCTGTGTTAGAGTCGCTACGGTTGATAACGCCCCGGCTCAATCGGGGCGATCGCCGGCGGCAAGGGGATGACGAAGTAGTTGCCGAGCGTGTAGTCGGTGACCGGCCCAATCAACCGCTGCGCCTGGTCGGCAATGTCGGCAAAGCCGGGGCCGAGATACCAGATGGCCGCGCCGATGATCTCCGGATATGGGGCGTACAGGTTCGCCGCCCAGGCGATATCGGCTATGGCCTGGTCCGGTGCAGGCACATTCTGGTATTCCCAGCCCCACTCGGTGATCAGGACGGTTGGCCGGGGGATGCCGTGCCGGTCAACCACCTCAAATAGCTGCTGGAAGCGGCCCACCTTGTAGGGGTATTCGTGGCCGATCTCGTTGATCGTGTAGCTGTATTCGTGGAGAGCAACAGCCAGGCGGTCGGGATTGGCCGCCGCCAATCGTAAGAACTCCAGCATCGCCGGCGATTCCCAGTCGGTCGGCTCTGGCTCGCCGGAAGCCCAGCCGAAGGCCGCCCAGCGATAGCCGTCCGTCATCGCCATTTGCGCCGTAGCCAGGGCGAACTCCGCCAGCCATTCCGAGCGATTGGCGTCCACCTCGTTGATCGTCTCCAACCAGACCCGGCTGGCATCCAGCTCCGGCGGGAAGGCGGCCTTGTGCACCTCCCAGTGGCGACGTGCGGCTTCAGTCGCCGGCAAGCTGTAATCGGGCACGTCCAGATGGTCGCCGGTCGTTCGATAGACCAAGGTGTGCGGCAGCCCGCTCTGCTCGGCAAGCTGTATGCCTTCGAGCAGCGGGCCGGCGTCATCCACGCTCTTTAAGAAGAAGGGCACGCCGGCGGCGTCCAGGCGGCGCATCCATTCGCCCAGGCCGTCCCGGTTGCCGCCGGGACCGACGTGGAAGCCGATCTTGACGAAGCCAAGCTCCTGCCCCTGGCTGTTCAACTCGGCGCGCACCGCCGGGAAATCAATAACCGGCGTGGGCGTGGGCGGCGGGGTGGGCGAGGCGGTAGGGGTGGCAGTAGCCGGCGGCCCGATGGCGATGGGCAGGAATTGCTCGTCTGCCGGCGTGGGCGTGGCTATTGGCAGCGGCGCGGTTGTCGGCGAGCCAATTGGTAGCGGCGTGGTCGTCAGTTGTTCAACAGAGGCGTTGGGCAGGGGCGTGGCGCTCACCGGCTGGGTTGGCGGCGGGGGCAGGGTCACCGTGGCCGTGTAGTCGGCGTCGGATGAGAAGAGCCCACAGGCGACAAGCAGAGGCAGCGCTAACAGCAATGCCGACAGCGCCGTCCAAGTCCCGCGAGATATGCACATCGAGAGAATCGGGGATCTACGCAGGTCAACCCACCCGAATGAGATGGCGCGGAAAGCCGGTCAGCACTTCGCAGCCGTCAGCCGTGATCAGGACGTTGTCCTCGATGCGCACGCCGCCCCTGCCGGGCAGGTAAATGCCCGGTTCGACCGTGAACACTGCGCCCGCCGGCAGTTCCTCTGTCTCACCTTCCACGATAGAAGGATGCTCGTGAGTCTCCAGCCCCAGGCCGTGGCCGGTGCGGTGAATGAAGTAGTCGCCGTAGCCGGCTCCTTCGACGATGGCTCGGGTAGCGCGGTCGATAGTCTGCCCACTGGCCCCCGGCGCGGCGGTAGCGACGCCGGCGGCATTGGCCTCGCGCACGATCCCATAGATGCGCTCAAATTCGGCGTTGATCTCGCCAACCGCAAATGTGCGCGTGATGTCTGACGGATAGTCGTCTACCAGCGCGCCCCAGTCGATCACCAGCAGATCGCCGTTCTGAATGGGGCGATCGGTGGGTACAGCGTGCGGAGAAGCGCCGTTGGGGCCGGCGGAGACAATCGGCCCAAAGGGAATGGCTTGTGCGCCGGCCCGGGTCAACTCCTGCACCAGCATGGCGGCGATCTGCTTCTCCGTCTGGCCGATCTCGATATTGGGCAGCAATTGCTCCATTGCCTGCTCAGCCACCGCAACCGCCCGGCGCATGGCGTCCACTTCGCCGGCGTCCTTGCGCAGGCGCATCGCGTCCATCACCGGCTCGGCGTGGGTGATCTGCACGCCGGGCGCGAAGCGGTGCAACAATTCAAACTCCAGCACACGCATGCGTAGCGCCTCCACGCCCAGCAAATAATCGGAGAGCTCCAGGTGAGCGCATGCCTGTTGGAACGCGCCCGCGTACCCCTCCTGGTCGCTCCAGGAGAAGATGCGATCCGGTAGGATGCCGGCGGCCTCCGCCTTCATGGCTTCCAGGGTAGGGATGATGATAGCCGGTTCATCGTCAGCCGGGATGAAGAGCACGATCGGGCGCTCGCTCAGGTGTGAATGGATGCCGCTGATGTAGACCATGTTGGGTCCCGGCATCAGGGCCATACCGTCCAGACCGTGGGCGGGGATCTCTTCTTGCAGGCGGGCCAAGCGTTGACTGTTCATCGCATCTCACTCATTGTTGTGTGGGCAGTGTAGCAGGCGTTGGCCGGTCGCGCCGTCGCTGGACCAGCCTGCTGCGCAATCGCTAATCTGCCCCAGCCAGGGGCGTGATTTCTACCAGCGGAATTCCCGGCTGGACAGCCTGGCCGGCCGCGCAATGAATGGCGGCGACTGTGCCGGCATACGGCGCCTGGATGGGCAGGATCATCTTCATTGATTCCAGTAATAACAGTTTGTCGCCGGCGACCACGACATCACCCGGCGCAACGAGTATCTCGGAAACGACCGAGGGAATTTCGGCAGCCAGCGAGCCACTCCCGGCAAGGGACCCTGTGGCGTCACGCCGGCGCACCCGTCGATATTGCAGCTGGCTGCCATTGACCCACAACTGCCGCGCATCGCCGGAGGCATAGCCGGCCGCGCGTAGCCGGCGGCGGCGCACATGATCGCCGTGGGCTTCGTCGTACTCCAGGACAAAGCCGGCGTCCTCTACATTGACCAGCCGGACCACTGTTTCTTTGCCCTCGAAAAGGATCCGCAGGTTGTCTCCCTGCTGTTCAACTTCCAGCTCCAGCTCGCGGCCTGCCAACTCAACCGTGATTCTCATCTGCTTGCGCCGGCCTCCATCCGCTCGACGGGATGCGCCTGCCGGGAGACCTGCAAGGTAATGCCGTCCGCGCCCTGCACAACGATCTCATCCCCGCGTTCCAGCGCCTCGCCGGCCTGCGCGCGCCACAGCTCGCCCATCACGAAGACGGAGCCGGTGAAAGCGGATGTCTCGTCCGGCCGGGAGACAAATGACTTACGCACTTCGCCGGTTTGCCCGACGAGGCCTTCCTTGCCGGTGATCGGCTGTCTGCGCTGCGCTGCGGCGACCTTGGCGACAGCAAAGATGAAGAAGCTGCTGGTTACGGCGGTGATCAATAAGGCGCCGGCCAGTGAAATCCGGGCAAATGCCGGGGAAGAGGGGGAGTTAAATAGCACCAGCAGGCCGGCCAGGAGGGCGAGCGCGCCGCCCAGAGCCAGGAAGCCGACGCCGGGCGTCTTGGCCTCCAGGATGAACAGCACGAAGGAGAGCAACACGAGACCCAGCCCCAGCCAGTTGGCGGAAAGCTGACCGAGACCATAGAAAGCTAGGCCAAGCGAGATGACGCCGATAAGGCCGGCGACGAAACCGCCCGGGGACGATAGCTCAAAGAGGATGGCCTGTACCCCGATGGTCAGCAGGATGCCTACCAGGAGCGGGTTGGCCAGGGCGTGCAATACGCCTTCGATGAGATTGCGGTCGAACGGGAGTTGCTGAGCGCCGGCGGTCTGCAATTCAATCGTGGAACCATCCACCTCCACCTCCAGCCCGTCCAGTTGCTCCAGCAGATCGGGCAGGTCGGTCGCCACAGCGTCAACCAGGCCAATCGCCAAAGCCTCGTTGGCGTTTACGGCGCGCGCCTCTTCGATCATCGCCTCAGCGACGGCGACGGCTTCCGGCCCGCGCCGTTCGGCCATGCTGCGAACCTGCGCCTTCAAATCCTCGACGATCTTGCGGAAGAGCGTCTCATCGATGTCCGCGCCGGAGCCGTCAACCGGCGAGGCCGCGCCGATGACCGTCTCGGGAGCCATGCCCGCGGCGTGGGCGGCGAGGGTGATCAGGCTGCCGGCGGAGGCGGCCTGGGCGCCGGCCGGGGCGATATAGACGATCACCGGCAACTCAGCGTTGCGCAACAACCGGATAATCTCCTGGGTGACATCCAGCGAGCCGCCCGGGGTATTCAGCACGATGACCACCGCCTCCACGTCGCGGGAGACGCCGGCCGATATGCCGCGCTCGAAGTAGTCGCGCATGGCCGGGGTGACCGGCCCTTCGATCTCCAGCACCAACACCTGGTCGTCCGCGGACGCATGCGCCAGGCTGCCGGCCGCGAACAGCCAGGCTGCCAGGAAGGCGACAACCCACCAGGCCGGCCTTGAAAGAGAAGTCCGTTTCAGTCGCGTGTTCATTGCAGAGGGTCCATATGCGGCCCTGTAACCCGGCCGCGAGTTGCTTCACCTGCAATGATACGGTATGCTGAACCAGTGTACAAGCAGCGCATAGGCTACATTCATACCCATCGCCTCACTGGATGCGCCGGCGGTTAATTCAATGACTATGCCACTCAGCATCTATCTGCATATCCCCTTCTGCCGGCATCGTTGCGCCTACTGCGATTTCAACACCTATACCAGCCTGGACGATCTGAAGGGACGGTACGCAATGGCGCTGGCGCACGAAGCGATGCAGGTGGCGGGGCTTGACCGGCGGAATGAGGGTCAGCCAGCGGCGCGCACGCTGTTTTTCGGCGGCGGCACGCCTTCGATGATGGAGCCGGCCGATATCGGGCTGATTCTTGAGCGGGTTCGCGGTTGTTATGCTATCGAACCGCAAGCTGAGATCACGATGGAAGCCAACCCCGGCACTGTGGACCGCGCTTATCTCGAAGCGGTAAGGGCGCTGGGCGTGAATCGACTCAGCTTCGGGGTGCAGAGCGCGATCTCGACGGAGCTTGCCTTCCTGGAGCGGGAGCACGACTTCGCTGCCGCTGTGGATGCGGTTGCCCAGGCGCGCGCCGCCGGCTTCGACAACCTCAACCTGGACCTAATCTATGGCGTGCCGGGTCAATCGCTAAGCAGTTGGGCGGATAGCCTGCACGCAGCGCTCGACTTGATGCCGGAGCACATCAGCCTTTATTGCCTTACCATTGAGCAGGGCACGCCGATGCACCGCCGGTTAACGCGCGGCGACTTTGATCCGCCGGACCCGGACCTGGCGGCGGATCAATATCAACTGGCATGCGCTCAGATGGGCGAGCGCGGCTACGCGCATTACGAGATATCGAACTGGGCGCTGCCCGGCTACGAATGCCGGCACAATCTGACCTATTGGCGCAACGAGGAGTACCTAGGCCTGGGCGCGGGGGCGCATGGGCACGCCGGCGGATTCCGCTACGCGGTGATCCGGCAGCCGCGCACTTACATTCGGCGCATGGCGGAGGGGCGGGCCGGCCATTTTCCCCTGTCGGCGGCCGTAGCTGAGTGCCGGGGACTAACCATGCCGGAGGCGATGGCAGACACGGTAATCACCCAATTGCGCCTGCTGTTGGAGGGGCTGGACCTGGCTGCGTTCGCCGCCCGCTTCGGGGTGGATTTCCTGGAAGTCTACGGGCCGACGGTGGAGCAGTTAGCTGATTGGGGATTGCTGCAGGTGCAGAATCAGCGGCTCCTCCTGACCGAGCGCGGCTGGTTCCTCAGCAACCAGGTCTTTTATCGCTTCATGTAACTGACGAAAAGATGTTGTCAGCGCCGGGAGAGCGCGATCTCGGCGGCGTGCAGCGTGTTCCGCATCAGCATGGCGATGGTCATCGGGCCAACGCCGCCGGGTACCGGCGTGATGGCCCCGGCGACCTGCGAAGCTGATTCAAAGTCTACATCGCCGACGAGCCGGTAACCGCTCTTCTTGGTGGGGTCCTCTTTCTGGTTGATGCCCACGTCAATGACGATCGCGCCCGGTTTCAACATGTCTCCGGTGACCATCTCGGTCCGGCCGATGGCTGCCACCACGATGTCGGCGCGCCGCAAATGGCCTATGAGATCTTTCGTGCGACTGTGGCAGATGGTGACGGTGGCGTCGGCCTTTTGTAGCAGCATGGCCACCGGCAGACCGACTATGTTTGAGCGCCCGAGCACTACAGCTTCGGCGCCGCTGATTTTTACGCCGCTTTCTTCCAGCAGCACCATGACCCCGTAGGGCGTGCAGGGGATGAAGAGCGGGTCGCGCCCCTTCATCGCCAGCCGGCCGATGTTGACCGGGTGGAAGCCGTCCACATCCTTCTCCAGATCGATCGCGTTCAGGATCGCCTCTTCGTTGATGTGCCGGGGCAACGGCAACTGTACGAGGATGCCGTTCACCTCTGGATCGGCATTCAACTCGGTCACCAGTTTCAGTAGATCCGCCTGTGATGTCTCGGCGGGCAGCTTGTGACCGATGGAGCGGATGCCCAGCTCTTCACACATCTTCTGCTTTGTGCGCACGTAGGTGGTGGAAGCCGGGTTTTCGCCGACCAGCACAGTGGCCAAGCCGGGCGTATAGCCGTGTTCTTCTTTCATGGCGGCCACGCCGTGTTGCACTTCCTCGCGCACCCTGGCGGCGATGGCCTTGCCGTCAATAATTGTTGCAGTCATGTTAACCCCCTGTGGTCACATTCCTTACTTCGGCAGCAGGTTTGTCCCGACGAACTTATCCAGCACGAGGGCAATTGCCACGCCGAAGGAAAAAGTCGTGTAGGTGAAATAGTAAATACCGAACTCCGCCACGGTTGTGCCCAGGGCGAAGACGCAGATGCCGGCGGTCAATAAGCCGCCGAGAATCATGGAGACGACGATCAAAGTGATCCGTTTGGCCAACATCCGATAGATTCCTCCCAACCAAGAATCAAACTGAGTTTGTATTATACTCCGACCCGTGTTCAGCCCCGGAACTCAAGACCTCCAGCACATGGTTGGTCAATACTTCCGGGGAAATCGGTTTTGTGAGATAGCTGTTCGCGCCGATGTCCAGACCCCGGCGGATGCTCTGGTGGTCGGTTTTCGCGCTGAGCATAACGATCGGCAATTCTCGCTTACTCCTGGTGCGGCGCAACGTCTCGCAGACCTCGAAGCCGTCCATGCCGGGCATCATCACGTCCAGTATGACCACATCCGGCGATCGAGCCGCCACCAAACTGAGAGCGCTGGCCCCATCTTCCGCCTCGATGACCTCGAAGCCGGCGCGCACCAGCATCAGGCGCAGCAACATCCGCGCCATGGGTTCGTCGTCCACGACAAGCACCGACTGCGTCAAAAATCCTCTCTCCAGGCGATAGCCGCTCAGTACCGGCAATTTTAGACCATTATCCGCTTTTCGCAATTCGGCTGACTGTGCCGGACAACGCCGGTTCTCACCATAGTTTGCCCGGCGCGCCGGTAAGAGGCAACTCCAGCGCCATCCCCTCTTGAGCCAGGATGGTATTGGGAAAGACCTCCCGCGCTTGCCGGAGGACTTCCTCTTGCAGGTAGCGGTCGCCGGCGTCTGGGCTGTGATGAAAGAGAGCCAGGCATTTCACGCCTGCTGCTGCGCCGGCCTCGGCCGCTTCCAACCAGCTGCTGTGACCCCAATGGGCGAGGCGGGCCCGTTCCTCCAGCGAGAAATGGGCGTC
This sequence comes from uncultured Ardenticatenaceae bacterium, assembly GCA_964539885.1. Lineage (GTDB taxonomy): Bacteria > Chloroflexota > Anaerolineae > Promineifilales > Promineifilaceae > JACKCB01. The sequence continues at coordinate 81,517 of CAZIKT010000013.1, forward strand.
ATGAATGAGCAGGTCGGCCCCGCCGGCCAGCTCCACCACATTGGGGTCCGGCATGGAGCCGGGGTGGGTGGTGTCCGTGCAATAGACCAGCGTCGCCCCGGCATTCTCGATGCGATAGCCAAGGCAGCCGCCGGGGTGGTTTAGCGCTGCCACGCGGACGACTGTCTCATCGCCAATGATGAATCGCTCCCCATGTTCCACTTCTTTGACATGCACATCAGCCGGCAGGGCCTTGTAGTCGAAGGGCAGATAGGGTTCGACCATCTGGCGGGCCAGGATTTCTTCCAAGCGTTGGCCGACGCGCTTCTGTCCTACCACCACAAAGCGGTTGTTACGGGTGAAGATGGGCTGGAAGTAGGGCAGGCCCTGAATGTGATCCCAATGGGTATGGCTGATCAGAATCGCGCCCGCTATGCGGACGGTCGCGGCGCGGGCGCCGCTAATGCGGCTGCCGCCGTGGCTACCGCCGCGGGCGTTGTTCTCGGCGACCAACTCTTTTCCCAGGAGGCGAATTCCTGAGCCGGCATCCAGGATGATCAACTGCCGGTCCGAAGTCAGCACGTCAACGCAGGCCGTATTTCCGCCGACGATCACTGTATCCGGCCCGGGCGACGGAATAGTACCCCGCACGCCCCAGAAACGAACGCGCATAGCGAATCCTATCGAGTCAATTGGCGTGTTCGGGCATCGCCGGCGGCCGACGACTTCCAGACAGATCGCTGAGTACAGCGAGCGCGCCCAGCCGGCCCGACGCGCCCATGATGCCGCCGCCGGGATGCGTGCCGGAGCCGCACTGGTAATATCCGGCGATCGGTGTGCGGTAGCGACTCCACTTGGCAGCGGGTCGCAGGAAGAAGAGTTGGTACAGGGAGAGTTCGCCCTGGAAGATGTTGCCTTCGCTCAGGCCGGTGATGCGCTCAATATCCAGCGGGGTGAGCACCTGCCGGTGGAGCACAATATCCTTGATATTGGGGGCAAATTCGGCGAGCGTGTTCAAAACGGCATCGCCCAGCGCCTCGCGCTGATCATCCCAGTGACCCTCGGCAAGGTGGTAAGGGGCGTACTGCACAAAGATGGACATGACGTGCTTGCCGGGCGGGGCCATGCCGGGATCGATCAGCGACGGAATAATGATGTCCATATAGGGGCGACGGGAGAAGCGGCCATACTTGGCGTCGTCATAGGCCTGCTCCAGATGGTCGAACGTTGGGCTGATCGAAATCGCGCCCTGCAAGTGGGGGCCGGCTCCCGGTAGGCTGGTGAAATTGGGCAGCGCGTCCAGCGACAGGTTCACCTTGGCGGAAGAGCCCTGGAAGCGGAAGTTCTTGATCGCGCGCACGAACTCAGCCGGCAGCCAACGCTCCGGGACCAGCTCAAGAAAGGTGCGCCGGGGATCGAGGCTGGAGAGCACTACCCTGGCCTTAATCTCCTCGCCGGTGGTCAATACGACACCGGTAGCCTGTCCGTTTTCCACAAGGACCGACTCCACGCCGGTTTCTGTGCGAATCTGTGCGCCGAAGTGTTGGGCGGCGCCGGCGATGGCGTTGCTGATCGCGCCGGTGCCGCCGCGGGCGAAGCCCCAGGCGCGGAAGACGCCGTCCAGCTCACCCATGTAATGATGCAACAGCACGTAAGCGGTGCCCGGCGAGCGCGGCCCCAGAAAGGTGCCGATAATGCCGCTGGCAGACATGGTCGCTTTCAACGCTTCGGTCTCGAACCACTCGTCCAGGAAGTCGGCGGAGCTCATGGTCATTAACTTGACCAGCGCGTAGAGTTTCTCCTCGCCGGTGGAGAGGAAATGGCGGCCCAGGCCGGCCAGGTCGCGCCATTGGCGCAGGTCGAAGGAGGTGATGTCCGGCGGGACGGTGGAGAGAATCGGCTTGACCGCTTTCGCCATCTGGGCCATCAACCGCCCATATTCGTCGTACGCCTCCGCGTCACGGCGGGAATGACGGATCAGCTCCTGCACCGTCTGGTCATGATCAGCCCAGCGCACCAGGTAGTCGCCGTTCTCCATAGGGGTGAAGGTGCTCTCCAGGGGCAGGATCTGCAGCCCGTGGCGAGGGAGGTCGAGTTCACGAATGATCTCCGGCCTGAGCAGGCTGACCACATATGAAAAGACGGAGTACTTGAAGCCGGGGTAGATCTCCTCGGTGACAGTTGCGCCGCCCAATACGTGCCGGCGCTCCAGCACCAGCACGTCCAGCCCGGCGCGGGCCAGGTAAGCGGCAGCGACCAGTCCATTGTGCCCGCCGCCGATAATGATGGCGTCATACGCTTTCGTCATTGCGTTCTCTCGCCGGCCGCAGCCGGGACAGCTCTCTTGCGCGGCGGGTCAAAGAAGGGGGTCTTAACGACGGTAGCCCGCGCCCGCCGGCGCATGTGCTCGACGGTGATCTCCATCTCCAGGCGGGTTCCCGGCGCGCTGTATGCGCTACGCACGGTGGCCAGCGCCAGATAGCGCTTCAACATGGGGGAGAAACCGCCGCTGGTGGCATAGCCGGCTTCGCGCCCTCGGGAGTCATAGAGGGGAATGCTCTGTCGCCAGGCGGTGTGAGGCACCTGCGGCGGCAGCGAGACCCGATCGTAGGCCGCTTCCAGCGATTCCCATTCAATCACCAGGCCGACGAGCGCCCATTCCGACCCGCGCCGCTTTTCCGCCTCCAACGCTGACCGGCCGATGAAATAGCCCGGCTTTTGCAGATCAACCGTCCAACCTAACCCGACTTCGAAAGGGGATGACTTCTGCGCTTCGATGATGGCCTTGTTAGCCGGAGTGTAATCCACGTCAACCAGAATGAGGCCGGCTTCCAGGCGAACCAGGTCCAGGGCCAACATGCCGGCCGGCAACAGCCCATAGTCCCCGCCCACCTCTACCAGCGCGTCCCAGACGGCCTCGGCGTCGGCGGCCTGCGACCAGATCTCGTAACCGAGATCGCCGGTGTAGCCGGTGCGCGAGACAGTGACCGCACGCCCGGCGATGACCGCCGGCTGCCAGCGAAAATAGCGCAGCCCGGCAAGCTGCTCGCCGGCGACGCGCAGCAGGATCTCGCGGGAACGTGGCCCCTGGATGGCCAGGGCGGCTGTCTCGTCGGAGACATCGGTGATGGTCACATTCAAGCGACCGGCGTTGTTCTGGAACCAGCGCAGATTGGGCTCAGCGGCCGTGACGCGGTAACTGTCTTCGCTCAGCCGGGAGACGGTGCCGTCCTCCAGGATGTGCCCACGCTCATCACACCAGGCGGTATACATGACCCGCCCGACGGGGCAGCGGCTGGCGTGCCGGGTGAGCACACGGTCGAGGAAGCGGCCGGCGTCAGGGCCGGCGATCAGGTACTTGTACAGGGGAGAAACGTCAATCAGGGCAGCGGCGTTGCGGATGGCCGCGTATTCGCGTTCGTGGGTCAGCTCATATTTGCTGACCACGACATAGCCGGCCCAGCGCCGCCAGTCGTAGCTGAGGCACAGGGGTTCGATGCGCGAGTGGAAAGGGGTCTTCTTTAACATCAGTTCTGCCGGTTCGGTAAGAGGTTCTCCACGCTCTGCACCAGCGTCTCCGGCTTGAAGGGCTTGGCGATGTAATCATCCACGCCGGCGATATGCAGGCCGAGCAGCCGGTCAATTGCCTCTGCCCTGGCGGTCACCACGATGACCGGGATGTCGCGCATCGAGGCGGTCGCCCTCATGGTCTGGAACACTTCCCAGCCACCCATTTGGGGCATGATCAGGTCCAGCAAGACCAGGTCCGGCTTGACCGCCGCGATCTGCTTCAGCCCTTCCTTGCCGCCGTAGGCCCCTACGACATCGATGCGCCGGCGACCCAGGATCTGCTTGATCAACTCGATGATCTCCACTTCGTCTTCAATGCAGACAACTGTCGCGCGTTGTGCCATACACTTGTGTCGACTGAGCCCTGGCCGGAATGTGACCCACCCTATGAGCCGGCAATTCTGGTGGGAGGTTATCACAAGCGCCAGGCGTTGTAAAGCGTGGTCGACGAGCGACAGCCGTTTCCCATTGACAGTCACTCCAGGCCGCGTGTAAAATGGCCATGAAGATGGCTATAAGGGAGAAACGCGATGACAACGTCCTATTCAATCGCCGAAGCTCGCAACCAGTTTGCCGCACTGATTCGGGATACAGAGGAAAGCAATCGACCGGTTCAAGTCACGCGGCGCGGTCAACCGGTGGCGGTCATTATCTCCGCTGAAGAATACGCTCGTTTGCTGGCCAATCAGCCTGAACGAGACTTTTGGGCGGCATGTGAAGAGTGGCGGCAGAAATGGGATGTCTCTGGACTTGACATAGACCCCGAGGAGATCTGGGGTGATGTACGCGAACGAACGCCGGCGCCGGATATCGATCCATGGCAATGAAGTATCTGCTTGACACCAACGTCCTTTCGGAACCCGTTCGAAGGTCCCCCAATCCTGGTGTTGTGGCGCATATTCAAGAGGCCGGAGATACGATCGCCATTGCTGCCACAACCTGGCACGAATTGTTGTTTGGGGTCCTGAGGATGTCTGCCTCGCTCAGACGTACGGCTCTGGAGCAATACTTGTTCCATTCGATACGAACGGAGATTCCAATATTGCCTTATGATGCGAAAGCAGCTACCTGGTTTGCCCGGGAACGCGCTCGACTGTCTGGCAGCGGTCTTTCCCCGTCCTATCCTGATGGACACGTCGCGGCGGTTGCGGCCACGAATGGTTTGATTTTGGTGACCCGTAATGTGGCTGACTTCGGTGAATTCTCCGGCTTGAAAGTGGAAAACTGGTTTGAGTAATTGGCTTTAGGCAACCGCCGGAGCGGATTTGACACAGGCACATTTACGAAAGCGAGCCGCTGAGACAATCAGCGGCCTCTTTTGATCATGTAAGCCGGTTTATTGACACGCTGGGTCTCCTCTGGCATAATCTGCCCCTGAACGGCTTTGAAAGAGACGAGTAGGCTGGGCGTTTCTGCATAGCGAGCCTGAGACGGTGAAAGTCAGGCGCAGATTGCCGGCCCAAAATCCCTCTGGAGCTGCCCACCGAACGGTCGTAGCATCGGCATGATGCGATACTAAGTAAGCCGGGCCGGATTCGTCCCACGTTATCGGGAGCGCGACAATCCCGCGCAAAGGATTTTGACGCGGCGTTGTTGATAGAGCGCCCGGCACGATAGCCGGGAATATGGGTGGTACCGCGAAGCAGCGCCTTCGTCCCATAGTGGGCGAAGGCTTTTTGTTTTGGATGAGGGAAGACAAACAGTGACCGAGAAGCTTTACTTACAGGACGCCTATCTGCAAACGTTTGAGGCTCGCGTACAGGACCATGTTGAAGGCGGGGTTGTGCTGGATCGCAGCGCCTTTTACCCCGGCGGCGGCGGGCAACCCAGCGACAGCGGCCGGCTGACTGCCGGCGGGCAGGATTGGACCGTCTCCGGCGTGAGATGGGTGCAGGGTCAGCCGGTGCACCTGATCGATGGGGAGTCAATGCCGGAAGTGGGCGTATCGGTCAGCGGGCAGTTGGACTGGCGACGGCGCTATCAGCTCATGCGCACGCACACGGCGATGCACATCCTGTGCGGCGTGGTCTGGCGAGTCTACGCCGCTCAGGTCACCGGAGGCAACATGGACCCGCTGAATGGGCGCATGGATTTTGAGTTTGAGACGATGCGCCAGGAACTGGTGGCGGAGATAGAGCGGATGGTCAATGAAGAAGTGGCCGCCGAGCGACCGGTGCGGACGGCGATATTGCCGCGCGAGGAGGCGTTCCAGATACCGGACTTGATTCGCACCAAGATCAACCTGCTGCCGGAGGGCATCCGCGAGGTGCGCACAGTGGAAATCGTCGGCCTGGACCTGCAGGCGGACGGCGGCACGCACGTGGCCAATACTCGAGAAGTCGGGCGCATCGAGATATCCGATTACAAGAGCAAAGGGCGGATCAATAAGCGTATCTATGTGAGATTGGCGGAGTAGTCGAGGCGCAGTCGGAGAAGATGCGTTTTCTGGTGCGTGAACTGGTTTATGAGACGCCGGTGGCAGCCGGGCGCTTTCACTATTACCGGCAGGATGAACCCACCGGCGCGGTAGAGGACTGGCGACTGACGGAAGCGATGGACGGCTACCGGATACTGCGGGTGGACCTGGACGCCCGGGCGGCGGAAAGCGGCGACAGCTATCTCTATCACTTGCTGTCGAACCCGGCCGGCGCGCCGGAGCGATTAATGTTCCGCGTTTTCCGGCCCGGCTACCGGGTGCAGGGCAACGTGCTCTTCGAGCGGGAACAGGTCACGCTCAGCCGGGAGGTGAACGGCGAACGGCGCGATGAGGCATGGACGCCGGCGGACAGTTTCTGCTTCTGGTTTCCGGCGACGGCCGGGTTGGGATGGCTGGCGGGTTGTCTTTCGGCCGACGAGCAGCCGGGACTGACGCTTGATAAAGCGTCTGATTTCGGGCTGCTGGCTACGAAGTTGAGACGAGAAACGGGCACGCCGGAGCAGATCGTGATTCAGGGCCGGCCGAATATGGCGCGCCCATTGACATTTCGTTGGGCCGAACAGATGAGGGTCGTCTGGTTGAGTGAACAGGGTTGGCCCATGCAGGCGCAACGCGACGATCTGTTAATCCGGCAGA
>CAZIKT010000014.1:0-26646 GCA_964539885.1 uncultured Ardenticatenaceae bacterium
ACACTCCTGATTATAGCATGGATCATGAAAGCAGACAGCTTTGTCTGTCCCGCCGCTAGACAGGGGCGCGGCGCAGCCCCGGCGTCTTCGGGGTGGCGGTTGACTGGCGTCATGGGCGGTAGGCCGGTATAAAATGGCCGGCATGGGACGGCTGGCGGAACTGCGGGTGACCATTATCGGCCTGGGGCTGATGGGCGGATCATTGGCGCTGGCGCTGCGCGGCCGGGTGAGGAGGATGTGTGTTGTGGATCGGGACCCGGCCACGCTGGCGCTAGCCGGGGAACGTGGCGTGGCAGATCTCATTACCGGCGACCCGGCGGAAGGTGTGTCCGATGCCGACCTAGTGGTCCTGGCCACGCCGGTGCGATCGATCCTTGAGTTGGTCAGGGCAATGCCCGGACTGCGGCCGGAGGGCTCCATGTTGCTGGACCTGGGCAGCACCAAGCGAGAGATCTGCGCTGCGCTGGCTGCGCTGCCGGCGTGCTTTCAGGCAATAGGCGGGCACCCGATGTGCGGCAAGGAGATGTCCGGCTTAACCGCGGCGGAAGCGACGCTCTTTCAGGGGAGAAGTTTTGTACTTTGCCCGGCGGGTGAGCGATCTTCGGGGCAAATACAGACAGTCGCCATGGAACTGATCAGCGCAATCGGCGCGGTTGCCCTGGTTGTGCCCGCCGATGAACATGATCGGATTGTTGCCCTGACCAGCCATCTGCCATACCTGTTGGCAACTATGTTGATGGCCCAGGTCGCCGTGCGGGCGGAGAAGGATGCGCTCGTCTGGCCGGTAAGTGGGACCGGGTTACGTGATATGACCCGGCTGGCAGGCTCAGACCCGCACATGATGGCCGATATTCTGGTCACGAACCGCGAAGCAATCTTGAGCGAGTTACGCCAATATCGCCGGGTGCTGGATGACCTGATCGCTCAAGTCGAGTTCGCCGACGAGGCAGCTCTCCTGAATTGGCTCGCTGCCCGGCAGCAGGAGCATACAACCCTGCGACAACGGAGGTAATGCGGCTGCCCCGGCTAAGCCGGGGACGCTGTGTGAGAGGCGCTATGTACCTACTGATCATGGTGTTGAACGATGCCGGGAGTCTGAATGCTGTGCTGGAAGCCTGGAAGCAGGCCAGAGTGCCGGGCATAACCATTCTGGAGAGCACCGGCCTGAACCGGCTTTTGATGCGCGATGAGGCGCATCCGATGTACCTGGGTTTCAGCCAGATATTCGGCTCTGGCCGGGTTGGACATCACACGTTACTGGCGGTCATTGAAGGACTCGACACGGCCGAGGCGGCGGTAAAGGCGACGGAAGCGGTGATTGGCAGTCTGGACCAGCCTAATACGGGGATCGTCGTTGCTGTGCCGGTCACAAAAGTTTGGGGGTTGGCTGAGCCTTATGCCGATGAAATATGATGCATTATTCCGCGGTGAGCACTCATCCGGCAGGCTGGGCAAGATCGCTGGGCCTGTCCGTTTGTTCGTGAGCTGAACTCATGCCCTGGATTGCGTTTGTCCTGAGCGCCGCGATCGTCGTGGCGGCGGCGAGTAAGCTGGCTCAGTATGGCGATGTTATCGCCGTGCGTACGAAGTTGGGTGGACTGTTAGTGGGCACGATCTTACTGGCAGGAGCTACCTCACTGCCTGAGTTGGTCGCCTCGATCAGTTCCTTTCGGGCGGGCCTGCCCGACCTGGCAGCCGGCAACTTCTTTGGCAGCAACATGGTTAACATGGGCATTCTGGCGCTGGTGGATCTGCTGAGCTTCCGTGTGCCATTGTTGCGGCGGGTGGCGATCACGCATACGCTGACCGCGACTCTGGGGGCAGTCATGATCACACTGGCCGTCATCTTCATGCTTGCCGATATTGACCTGACCATCGGCTGGGTGGGTGTGGACAGCATTCTGCTGATCCTGGTTTACTTCGGTGGCACCTGGCTGGTGCAACAGGAGGGGAAGCTAGCTGGAGGCGGAGGGAAGCCGCCGGAAATCGCGCCGGCGCCCGGTTTCCCGTCGTTGCGACGCGGTCTAATTGGCTTTGTCGTAGCGGCAGCTATTCTGGTCGCCGTGGTGCCGGTCCTGGTGGGGGCCAGCGCTGATATCGCGGAGATTACCGGCCTGGGGGCGACGTTCGTAGGGACGGTTCTGCTGAGCTTTGTGACTTCTTTGCCGGAGATGTTGGCGGCAATTGCCGCAGTACGTATCGGCGCGACCGACCTGGCGGTGGGCAACCTTTTTGGATCCACCGTATTCAACATGTTGAGCGTCGGCATAGCCGATTTCTTCTACGTGGACGGTCGTTTTCTGGGCGCGATAGACGACAGTTTTGCGCTTGTGGGCCTGTTGGGCCTGCTGCTGACGATCATGGCGCTGTCTGCTAACCTGGCGCGTGTAGAGCGGCGCGTGCTGTTCATCGAATTGGACGCGCTCGCCATTATTGTTGTGTATCTGGCGGGGCTGTATCTACTGTACCTCAGTGGAACCGGCCTGTAGTTGTTGCGCGCTCTGTGGAGCGCCTAGCGGCTGGTCAAGACAACGCTATAATCAGAGCCGCTCCGCTCTGTGGAGCCGGCATTATGCGCCCGTCGCTATTAAACGTACTGCTGCAAGGAGTCAGGGATGAATTTTCCGGTCCGCAAAGTGACCCTGGACAATGGTCTGTCTGTCGTGATGAAGGAGATGCACCACGCGCCGGTTACCAGCTTCTGGGTCTGGTACCGGGTGGGCAGCCGGAATGAAAAGCCGGGAATCACCGGCGCGTCGCACTGGGTTGAACATATGATGTTCAAAGGGTCGCCGGAGTTTCCAGCCGGCACGTTGGATGGGGCGGTCTCCCGAGAAGGGGGGCGCTGGAACGCCTTTACCTGGATCGACTTCACCGCATACTTCGAGACGATGCCCTCGGACCGTATCGATCTAGCCCTGCGTCTGGAAGCGGACCGGATGGTGAACGCGATCATGGAAGCGGAAGGGGTGGAATCAGAGCGGACGGTGATTATCTCCGAACGCCATATGTACGAAAACCAGCCGCTATTCTTGCTGCAGGAGGAGATCCAGGCCGCCGCCTTTCGCGTGCACCCTTATCATCACGAGATCATAGGCGATGAAGTTGACCTGGAGACGATGACTCTGGACGACCTCATTGGGCATTACCGGCAGTATTACGCGCCGAATAACGCGGTTGTGCTGGTGGTGGGCGACTTTGAGCCGGAGGCGATGCTGGCCCGGGTTGACTCTCTTTTTGGAAAGATACCATCGGGCAGTCCCACGCCTCCGGTGCGGAGAGACGAACCTGCGCAACGGGGCGAGCGGCGGGTAACGGTCACCGGCCCTGGTCAAACGGCGTACCTGGTGCAGGCCTATCGCGTGCCGGGCGCGAACGACGCGGACTTTTATCCGCTGGTGTTGCTCAATGCGGCATTTGCCGGGGGAAGCAGCCTCGGCTTTTTTGCCGGCGCCGGCTCGAACAAGAGCTCGCGGCTCTATCGGGCGTTGGTCACCTCCGGCCTGGCCGCCAGCGCCAGGGGAAGCATCACGCCCACCATTGACCCCTACCTGTATACCATCAGCGCGGTAGCTCGACCGGAGCGCGCGCTGGACGAGATCGAGGCGGCGCTGGACGCGGAACTCAGCAGGCTGGTGGAGAATCCGATTGATGAAGCCGAGCTGGCCCGGGCCAGAAAGCGCGCCCGCGCGGAGCTGGTCTTTGCCGGCGAGAGTGTTACCGGTCAGGCGCAGATGATGGGGTTGGCGGAGATGGTCGCTGGCGACTATCGTTGGTTTGAAGAGACGCTGGACCGGCTCGAACAGGTGTCCCTGGAGGATATCGCGCGCGTGCAGCAGGCATATCTGCGGGCGGAGAACCGGACGACCGGTCGCTATGTACCGTCCGAAAATGGGACCGCGTAGTGTTGCCGGAGAGGTGACTGGTTCCCTCTTCCACTAGAGTTATTGTTCCAAGGTTACCTGTGGCCCATGATCAGGCAAGTCACCCTGTGGGCGCAACGGGGATCCTCTTCTGCAAGTGACGGAGCATCCTGGAAGCTTACCGGCAATGAGCGCTACCGACCGTACAGAAATCGCCGACTTGCTGATGCTCAACGAGATTGGCGAAACGCTAAATCAAGCAGTCGACGTGAGCGGCATGCTGGAGTCCACGCTGCATCGGCTGTTGGAGCTGGTCGACCTGCAGGTGGGTTGGATCTTCCTGGTTGACGAGAGCGATTCCAGCCTATGGGCCGGGCGGGGTTATCGATTGGCGGCTCATCACCGATTGCCGCCGGGCATGGCGCCGGACTGCGAGGAAGCATGGCGGCGCGGCTGTGATTGTCAGGCGCTCCTCAGCGAACACAAGATGCGCGGCGCATACAACGAGGTGCGCTGTAGCCGGCTGACCGAGGTATCCGGGGAGATTGACGGCCTGGTCGTTCATGCCTCCGTCCCCCTGCGATCCGGGCCAACGACGCTGGGCATCTTGAATGTCGCCGCGCCGGACTGGTCATCCTTTTCGCCCAGGGCGCTGGCGCTATTGACCAACGTGGGCAACCAGATGGGGGTGGCCCTGGAGCGGGCGCAGTTGTTTGACCTGCTGCGTGAACAGCGGGTCACCGAGCAGCAGGCGCTGTTGGAATTCACGAATCAGTTGTTGAGCAACCGGCGGTCAAGCGATTTGCTGACTTTTCTGGTTGACGAAGTTCGCCGGCTGCTGCAAATAGACGCCTGCGCCGTCCTTCTGCCGGATCAGGCCGATTCGGAGTATCTACGCTTCGCCGCCGCCTCGGGCTGGCGTCAAGATCCCGTGGCACACCAGAGGCGAGTGCCGGCCGGGCCGGAGAGTGGATCGGGCCGCGTGATGCGCTCTCAGGAGCCGATCGTCGAGGAAGATCTTTCGAACAGCACCAGGTTTCCATGGATGTATGAGTGGCTGACCGCCGAGCAGTTTCAGGCAGCGGTGATCGTGCCGTTGATCTGCGCCGGCCGCTCCATCGGCACTCTGGTGGTGGATACCCGCCAGTCCCGCCGGATGGCCAGCGAAGAGCTGCATTTCCTGCAGCTGATGGCTAATCAGGCTGCCCTGGCCATAGAGACGGCGCGTCTGCACGAGGAGGAGTTGCAGCGCCAGCGACTGGAAAGCGAACTGGATGTTGGCCGGCGCATCCAATTGAGCATGTTGCCGCCGACCACGCCCCGGATCCCGGGGTGGGATGTGGCTGCCCACTATCAAGCGGCGCGCCAGGTGGGAGGAGATTTCTATGACTTCTATCGGCTGCCTGGTGAGGATGGGGATGGCCGGGCGCGCCTGGGAGTGGTCATTGCCGACGTGGCGGACAAAGGGGTGCCGGCGGCGCTGTTCATGGCACTTTCCCGCACAACGTTGCGCGGCGTAACTCATTCCGTGCCTCAGCCGGCGGCCGCGCTGGAGATGGTGAACAGGCTGATCTACGAGGAGCAGCAATCGGACCTCTTTCTTACTGCCTTTTACGGTGTGCTTGATCCGGCGACAGGACGGCTGACCTTCGCCAACGGCGGCCACAACCCGCCGCTGGTAGTCGGGGAGGACGGCCAATCGCGCCTGCTTAGCGTGCCGGGTATGGCGTTGAGCGTGCTGAGTGACATCAAGCTAGGGCAGCACCATGAGATGCTACAGCCGGGAGATGCGTTGATCCTGTATACAGATGGCGTCACCGAAGCAAGCGATGACGAGGGGTGGGAGTTCGGCGTGGAGGGTATCCTTGCCGCGGTTGGCGAACATGGCGGGACGATATGCGATGAGATCGTCGGGCGGATCGTGAACGCGGTGACCGAGCACGCTGCCGGGCGACAGTGGGATGACTTCACGCTGGTGGTTGTGAAGTGGATGACGCCGGAATAAAGAATTCAGCCTGCGTTGCGAATTCGAATCAGAGTGAATACAATCGCCACTCTTGACCGGACAGCCCATGAGCGGCGGCGCGGACTGCTTTGGCGGCTGCCGGCTCTTCATTGAACCGCGAGAATCACGGAGCGTCTTCATGTCCAATCCCACCTTTCCGGGACCTGAGTCTATCTACCGGCGCCAACTGACAAACGGCATCACGGTCCTGGTTTACGAGAATTTCGCCGCCGAGTCGGTAGTTGTAGAAGGCTATTTCCCGGCAGGCGCCTTGTCTGAGCAGCGACAGCAGGCCGGCCTGGCCCAATTCACAGCCGGCATGTTGATGCGCGGCACAAAGCAACGCACTTTCGCGGAGATTTATGAGGCGTTGGAATCTGTCGGCGCAACGCTGGAATTCGACAGCGGCCGGCACACGACCGATTTCTCCATCGCCAGTCTGGTCGAAGACCTAGACCTGGCGCTGGAACTGCTGGCGGAGTCCTTGCGATACCCGACCTTCCCGGCGGACGAGGTCGAACAGGAGCGCGGCGAAATCCTGACCGGGCTGCAGATCAGGGAAAACGACACCCGTCAGATGGCGGGGCTCAAGTTTCGGGAGTTGCTATACGGCAATCACCCATATGGGCAGAGCGCGCAGGGCTATACTGAGACTATCACGGGAGTGACTCGCGAGGACATGGTAGGCTACCATGCGCTGCACTATGGCCCTACCGGCATGGTCATTGTCGTTGTCGGCGCGGTGCAGGCCGAGGAGGCGGTAAGCAAGATCGAGGCCGTACTCGGCGACTGGCGCAACCCGAACCGGCAGCCGTTGCCGGCGCTGCCCGCGGTCGAGCTGCCGACCGCCAAACAGCGCATCTACCACAGCATCCCTGAGAAGACCCAGGCGGATATTGTATTGGGCTGGGTGGGGCCTGAGCGCGCCCGGCCTGATTACATGGCCGCCAGCATGGCCAATACCGTCCTGGGCGTGTTCGGGATGATGGGCCGGCTGGGGAAGAATGTGCGCGAAGAGCAGGGCCTTGCTTACTACGCCTATAGCCGGCTGCAGGGCGGCCTGGGGCCCGGGCCCTGGCTGGTGAGCACCGGGGTTGCGCCGGAGCATGTGGAAACAGCGATTGACAGCATCCTGGAAGAAGTGCGCCGGATGCGGGAGGAGCTGACGCCGGACGAGGAGCTTAACGACAGCAAGGCGTATCGGACGGGCTCTCTGCCGGTCAGTTTGGAGACAAACGACGGCATCGCCGGCATTATCTCCGACATGGTGCTCTATGACCTGGGGCTGGATTATCTACACCGCTTTGCGGACATTGTGAACGCCATTTCGCCGGCCGATTTACAGGAAGCGTCCCGGCGCTATATGCCGCTGGAAACGGTCTCGATTGCGGTGGTCGGGCCGCCGCTTTAGGCGCGGAGAGGCAGCACTTATGCTGGCCACGGGCGTGGACATGATTGAGATCGCGCGCATCGAGCGAGCCGCCGTCCGACACGGCGAGCGCTTCTACCGTCGCTTTTTCACCGAGCGGGAGAGGGCTTATTGCGCCGACCGGCCTGACCGATTGGCCGGTCGCTTCGCGGTGAAAGAGGCGGTGGCCAAGGCGATGGGCACCGGCATCGGCGATGTCAACTGGACGGATATCGAGATTGTCTGCGATGGGCGCGGGAAGCCGGAATTGGTGCTGCATAACCAGGCGTGGGCGCTGGCGAATTCATTGGGGCTGGACAACTGGTCTATCAGCCTGAGCCACACCAATACGCACGCTATCGGTTTTGCGGTCGCCACAGGAAGGCAGTCGAGAAGTGGCTAACTGGGTCGCCGCCGACGACTCCGCCATATATTATGAGGTTTACGGCGACAGCACCGGCAAAGCGACGCTCTTGCTGCTGCCGGGCTTGCTCGGCGCGATGAGCAGTCAGTGGCAGGCGTTTCTTCAGCCGCTGGCGACGGACTATCGGATAATCTACCCCGATTTGCGCGGGCACGGGCAGTCCGAGAACAAACAGGCCACGCTGCTGCCGGAACGGATGCTGCAGGACATCATCGGCCTGCTTGACTATTTGGCAGTAGGTGAGCTGCATGTCGCCGGCTACAGCCTGGGCGGGTATCTGGGATTGATGCTGGCGCTCAATCAGCCCGGCCGGATCGCTACCCTGCTGATGCACGCGACCAAGTTCTACTGGACGCCGGAGGCGCTGGCGGGTATGCAGAAGCAACTGGACCCTGACACAATCGCCGCCAAGGTCCCGGCATATGCCGAGACGCTGCAGCAGGAACACGGCAGCCGCTGGCGATCGCTGGTGAGGCAGGCGGCTGATCTGGTCGCCTTTACTACAGAGAGCGGTCTGACAGAAGAGATGGTCCGCCAGGCCGCGCTGCCGGTCCTGGTTTCCGTTGGCGACCGGGATGAACTGGTGCCGGTGCATGAGGCCTACCGGCTGAGTCGCACCTTGCCGCAGGGGCAATTGCTGGTGTTGCCGGCTACTCGGCACCGGCTGGCGTCCGTCAAGCTTATGCCCTTGTTGCCCACCATGCAGATGTTCCTGCGCGGAGCGTAGGCGGCGCTGGTCTAAGAACCGGCGAGATTTCTGACAGAACCTGATCCTTGAAGCAATCCCAGGAGACGAGATGAGCGAGTACGCGGAATTGAAAGAGCATTTGTCGCCGGTGTGGACGCGCCTTGCGGACATCGTGGTCGAACGAGCCGAGGGTTGTTACCTGTATGACCAGGACGGAGAGCAGTATCTGGACTTCACCAGCGGAATTGGGGTGACCAATACCGGTCACTGCCACCCGCGAGTGGTCGCCGCGATCCAGGAGCAGGCAGCCAAATTGCTGCATGGGCAGGCAAACATCGTATACAGCCCCTCTGTCCTGCACCTGGTTGAGCGCCTGCGCACTGTCGTGCCGGCTGAGCTGGACGGCTTCTTTTTCAGCAATAGCGGCGCGGAGGCGATCGAAGCAGCCGTCAAGCTCGCTCGTCACGCGACGAAACGCCCGAATGTGATCGTCTTTCAAGGCTCCTTCCACGGTCGCACCAACCAGGCCATGGCAATGACCACCAGCAAGACCATTTATCGGGCCGGCTATCAGCCCCTGGCCTCCGGTGTCACTGTCGCCCCGTTCCCGTACAGCTATCGCTACGGCTGGGACGACGAGACCACCACCGAATTCTGCCTGCGTGAGCTGGATTTTATCCTGCACAGCCAGAGCGCGCCCTCCGAGACGGCGGCGATGGTGATTGAGCCGGTGCTGGGCGAGGGCGGCTACGTGATCCCGCCGGCGGAATTCCTACGTGGGTTGCGCCGGGTGTGTGATGAGCACGGCATCTTGCTGGTACTTGACGAAATTCAGTCGGGCTTTGGACGTACGGGCCGCTTCTGGGCCATGGAGCACTTCGGTGTGCAGCCGGATATCCTGGTGATGGCCAAAGGGCTGGCCTCCGGCCTGCCGTTGAGCGGCATCGCCGCCTCACGCTCGCTGATGTCGGCGTGGATGCCGGGAAGCCACGGCGGTACGTATGGTGGCAATGCGGTCGCCGCCGCTGCTGCGGCGGCAACGATTGACGTCATCTGCGACGAGCACCTGCTGGAGAACTCCGCGGCGCGTGGCGCGCAACTGCTGAACGGGTTGACCGCCATGAAAGATGTCTATCCCTTCTTCGGCGACGTGCGCGGACTGGGGTTGATGGTGGCGCTCGAGATCGGCGTGCCGGGTCGCGGGCCTGATCCGGACCTGGCCCGGCGCATTCAATTGGCCTGTCTGGATCGCAAATTGCTGCTGCTCACCTGCGGTACGTACGGAAATGTGATCCGCTGGATACCGCCCCTGGTGGTAACGGAAGAGCAGATTGAAGAGTCGCTGGCGCTCCTCGATGACGCCTTTGAAGAGATCTTCGAGGACTGAGCATCGCAGCGTATGACGGCTGACAAACGATTACTGGCGGTGCTGGCGCACCCAGATGACGAGTCCTTCGGCCTTGGAGGGACGCTGGCCTTATATGCCCAACAGGGAGTCGAGGTACACGTCGCCATCGCCACGGACGGTATTGCCGGCTCGGTGGTCGATGAATACGCCGACAAGCGCGAGGATCTGGCGGCTATCCGGGCCGAGGAACTACGCGGCGCGGTCGACGTCCTCGGCGCGCATCTGCACTCACTGGGATATCGCGATTCGGGCTATCTCGGCGACCCGGCCAACGACCATCCGGAGGCCTTCATCAATATTGATCTGGAGGAGGGAGCCCGGCGTGTGGTGGAATTGATCCGCATAGTCAGGCCGCAGGTAGTCATTACTCACGATGAGACGGGCGGATACTTCCACCCCGACCACATTCACTGCTACAAGATTACGAGAGCGGCGTTTTACAAGGCGGGCGACGCGGACTATGCCCCGGGTCTTGGCGGCGCTCCCTACCAGCCGGCGCGCCTCTACTACACCGTGTTCCCCAGTCGTTGGGTGAAATTCTTCTTGTTCATGCTCCGTTTGCGCGGACAGGACCCCACAAAGATGGGGCGCAACAACGACGTGGATTTCACGAAAATCGGCCGACCGATGAAAGATATCACCACTCGCATCTCAATTGCCGATACCTGGGCAACGAAACAGGAGGCCAGCGCTCACCATCGGAGCCAGGGCGGTGGTGGAGCGGTAAGCTGGTTTCCGGGTTGGCTCCAGAAGCGGTTGTTCGGGGTGGAGTATTACCTGCGAGCCTTTCCGCCATATGAGGGCCGGAATCATGAGCGCGACTTCTTCGCCGGCCTGGTCCTCGACGACGGGTGAGCGGGAGCGCTATCCCGGCATAGCCCGCTAACTATGCCGCTTTATCGCCTCTCCAAAATCATGACATAGTGATCGCCCCACCCCATGGTCAGTCGGGCGGTAGCACGTTCGAGGCGGTTGATCAGGGTGAAGAGACGGGGAGCTTTGTCCACCAGCCGGCTCAGGCTGCTGGTCGGCAGCCACAGGCCCAGGCTGCGCGTGCTGAGGTGGCTAAACCAGGGCGCGAAGGCGCGGCGCAAGTGACCGGCTGACGGATACCAGATGGGAATGTGCGATTCGCCGATCTGAGCAATGGCGGGCTGGCGAAAGCGACGCAGGGCGATTTGCGGTTGCCGGCGCAGCAAGTACCAGCCAATCTCCCAGGGGCAGGCGGGGCCCATCGGCACGAGCACCAGTTTGCCCCAGGGCACGACGAGCTGAGCCAGGACGGCGGCGAGCTGATCCCAGGCGTTGATTGTATTCAAGCCGCCGAAGTTGCTGAGCACGCCGGTATAGTATGTCGGGATGGGAAGGGCCGCCGGGTCGTCGGTGATAGCCTGCAAAGGAACGGGGAATACCTGGACACGGTCTTCCAGCCCGGCCTCGGCGACTTTTCGTTGCGCCTGCTGAACCATCTGTGGCGAACCATCGGTCGCGACTACGTGCACGCCGCGCCGGGCGAGCCAGACAGCGTCCTCGCCGGTGCCGCAGGCCAGCTCCAGGATATGGCTGCCGGGTGGGAATTGCCGGGCCAGTTCCTCCCACACGCGGGCACGCAACATCCGGCCGAGCGCTGAGTCCGTGAATGAGCGGTCGTAGTCTCCGGCAAAGGCGTCAAATGCGGTCGGCTCGGATTGACTGCCGCCGAGGTCTGGCGCGCTCATCGCAGAGTCACTTTCTCGCGGCAAAGGGTGGAGTATCCCAGGCGTTCGCCAGGCGCAGGATGCCCTCGCGTATCTGTTCTTCGCTCAGGCCGGTGTAGCCAAGCAAGACGGAAGGCGGGGCCGGCTCGTTCAGATAATAGGTCCGGCCCGGATAGACGCGCACGCCCGCAGCGGCCGCTGCCTGAATGGCGTTGTTCTCACTCCAATCAGGCGGCAGGTAGAGCATGATGTGCAATCCGGCTGGCTCGTGCGAAAAACGGATGGTCTCGGGCAGGCGACGCTGCAACTCTTCAATCAACACCTGCCGGCGACGACCATATGCCCTGCGCAGCCGGCGCAGGTGCCGCTGGAAGTGGCCTTCGGCGATGAAATCGGCCACCGCTGCCTGGGTCAGCGTCGGCGCGCCGCGGTCAACGATTCGCTTGGCCTGCAGGAAGGGTTCGATGAAGCCGGGAGGGAGGACGATGTATCCCAGGCGCAGGGCGGGAAACAATACCTTGGAGAAGGTGCCCAGGTACAAAACCCGACCTTCGCTGTCCATCCCCTGCATGGCCGCCACCGGATGGGATTCATAGCGCAGTTCGCCGTCGTAATCATCCTCGATGACCAGGGCGTCCGCGCGTTGCGCCCAGGCGAGCAGATCCAGTCGCCGTTGAGCCGGCATGGTCCCGCCGCCGGGAAACTGGTTGGACGGGGTGACAAAGGCCAGCCGCGCGGACAGGTTGGGGGGAATCAACTCTACCATCGCGCCGTGCGCGTCGACGGGCAACGGGATCAACCGCGCGCCCTGCAGGGTGAAGATCTCATAGGCGTCGGTGTAGCCGGGGGTCTCGACGAGCACAGCATCGTCGGAGCGAAGGAGCAGTCGTCCCAGGAGATCGAGCGCCTGCTGTGCCCCGTTGACGATGATCACCTGCTCCGGCCCGCAAACGACACCGCGCTCATGGTTCAGATAACCGGCGACGGCGGTGCGCAACGGTTCGAAGCCGGCGACGGAACCGTACCGCGAGAGCATAGCGTCGTCGGTGCTGAGGTAGCGGGCCAGCAAACGACGCCAGACATCGTAGGGGAAAATGTGTGGAAATGAGCGGCCGAAGCGGAAGTCGATTATGCCGCCGCTGGCGCCGAGGCGGTTTTCGCCCTGTGAAGCGGCTGTCGGCCTCTCCATCACGCGCCGCCCCCAGGGAGCCAGCCGGGCCTCGTATTGACGGGCTGAATGATCGGGCGAGGGCAGATCGGTTCTGACGAATGTGCCCGCGCCGGTACGGGAGGTTACGTAGCCCTCCTCATGCAATTGCCGGTAAGCATCCACGACGGTCATCCGCGCTACCTGACACTGCTCAGCCAACGTCCGAGTTGGGGGGAGCTTCGCGCCCACCGGGATCGCGCCATGCAAAATGCCGTCGCGCAATTGCAGATATATCTGCTTTTGCAGCGGCACATCACTGGCTCTATCCAGATGCAGTGCGGGCAGCATGACAGCCATGCGTTGATTGTAGCATGGCCTGGAAGGCAGCGCAGGACAACCGAATGCCCAAACGACGCTTGTGTGATGCCGGCCTGGGTTCTAAAATGGGGTACACACGCAGGAGAATGTGATGAGCGAGAATTATGACGTGATCGTGGTGGGAGCCGGCATCTTTGGGGCGACGGCGGCGCTGGAGTTGGTCCGCCGGGGGCACAACGTAGCCCTCCTCGATCCCGGCCCGATACCCCATCCGCTGGCCGCTTCGACGGACATCAGCAAGGTGATCCGCATGGAGTACGGGTCGGACGTGCAATACATGGCCATGGTCGAGGCGGGAATTGAAATGTGGCATAGCTGGAATGCGGCCTGGACGACGCCGCTCTACCATGAGACCGGCGTCTCCATGTTGACCCGCGAGCCAATGCAGCCTGGGAGCTATGAGTACGAGAGCTATCAGCTCTTGCTGAAGCGGGGCCACAAGCCCGACCGGCTGGACGCGGACGAGATTGCCCGCCGCTTTCCCGCCTGGAGGCCGGGCGCTTACGTGGACGGTTACTATCACGCCCGCGGCGGCTTCGCCGAGTCCGGCAAGGTAGTCAGCGCGGTTGTGGCCTGGGCGCAACAGGCCGGCGTGACGCTGTTGGAGGGGCAGGCGTTGGCGTCATTGATCAGGAACGGAGACCGGGTGGAAGGCGTGGTCAGCCAGGACGGGCAGCGCATCGCCGGCGGGCATGTGCTGGTGGCTGCCGGGAGCTGGACATATTTGCTGGTGCCGGAGCTTGCTCCCTTCATGAAGGCGACGGGACACCCGGTGTTCCACCTGCAGCCGGCTAATCCTGGATTGTTCGCGTCGCCGAATTTCGCCGTCTTTACGGCGGATATCAATCGCACCGGCTGGTACGGGTTCCCCTATCATCCTTATGAGAAAGTGGTCAAGATCGCCAATCACGGCATCGGCGTGCGGCTGCACCCGACGCAAGATGAACGGGTGGTGACGGCGGATGACGTGGCCGGTCTGCGCGCATTTCTGGCCGACACGTTCCCGTCGCTGGTGGACGCGCCGATCGTCTACACCCGGCGCTGCCTTTACGCAGACACGCTGGATGAGCACTTCTGGATCGATCGGCATCCCGAGTACGCCGGGCTGACGGTAGCGACGGGCGGCAGCGGGCATGGGTTCAAGTTTGCGCCGGTGCTTGGGCCGCTGATTGCCGATGCGGTCGAAGGAAAGCCGAACGAGTGGTTGGCTATGTTTCGCTGGCGCGATCTGGCGCCGGAAACCGGCGGCGAGGAAGCTGCCCGTCATCACTAACGCTCAATGCGGGTATAATAGAACGGATGTCATACTCACCTCCTGTCCGCGTTACAGAGATATTACAGAACCTGCCGGCTCGTCCCGGAGTGTACATGCACAAGGACGAACACGGCCAGATTCTCTATGTCGGCAAATCGGTCAATCTGCGGGCGCGCGTCCGCTCCTACTTCGCTGTCACGGTTGATTCGTATAAGACGAGCCAACTGCGCAGGAAGATCGCCGACATTGAGATCATCACCACCGATTCAGAGCTGGAAGCGCTGCTGCTGGAAACCACGCTGATCAAGAAGCACAAGCCCCAGTACAACATCCGGCTGAAGGATGACAAGCGCTATCCCTACATCAAAGTGCACTGGGGCCAGCCGTTCCCAAAGCTGACTGTAACCCGGCGCATGGTCCAGGACGGCTCGCGTTATTTCGGCCCGTACACATCCGTCTGGGCCGTGCATCAGACGCTGGACCTGCTGCGGAAGATATTCCCATACTTGACATGCGACCGCGAGATCACCGGCAAGGACGAGCGCGCCTGCCTTTACTTCGACATCAAGCTGTGCAACGCCCCCTGCATCGGCAATGTCAACCAGCAACAGTACCGGGCCATGATCCAGCAATTAATGGACTTCTTGGACGGCAAATCCGACTACATCATTCGAGACATCGAAGCCAGAATGAATAGTGCAGCGGAGACGCTGCAGTTCGAGCAGGCCGCCTACTATCGCGATCAATTCATGGCGATCGAGAAGGTGGTGCAGAAGCAGAAAGTCATCTCCAACGAGCACACTGATCAGGATGTAATTGCATTTGCCCGCGATGAGGGAGATGCCTGCGTACAGGTCTTCTTTATCCGCTATGGCCGGCTAATCGGCCGGGAGTACTTTCTGCTGGAAGGAACGGAGCATGAGTCGGACGCGACCGTGCTGCAGGAGTTCCTGACTCAGTTCTACGACGAGGCGGCGCACATACCCAGGGAGGTGCTGCTGCCGCACGAGGTTGAGGAAGCGCAGATCATCGAGCATTGGCTGCGCCAAAAGCGGAGCCAGAAGGTGACAATCTCCGTCCCGCGGCGGGGGAAGAAGAAGGAGCTGGTGGAAATGGCGACGACCAACGCCGGCGACACGCTGGCGACCTTGCGGCAGCAGTGGGCGGCCGATCGCTCCCGGCATGTGACAGCGATCAGCGAATTGCAGGAGGCGCTACGCCTGCCCCAACCGCCGGCCCGCATTGAGTGTTACGACATCAGCCACACGCAGGGAACGCAAACAGTCGGCTCAATGGTGGTCTTTGTGCAGGGCGCGCCGCGTAAGAGCGATTATCGTCGCTTCAGCGTGAAGACGGTCGGCAATGATGACTACGGCGCGATGAAAGAGGTGTTGACCCGCCGTTTCCAGCGCTACCAGGAGTCAGCCAACGGTGAGCTGGTAGATCTCAGTCAGATCGGGAAGATCAAGAAGGAGGTGGCCTGGTCCCTCTTGCCGGACCTACTTATCATAGACGGCGGCAAGGGTCAATTGGCGACGGCGATGGAAGTGCTGGAGCAGTTCGATCTGTCGGGCGTTGTACCGCTGGCCGGCCTTGCCAAGCGCGAGGAGGAGATATTTGTGCCCGGCCAGATGCAGCCCATTCTGTTGCCGCGCCGTTCGGAGGGTCTTTACCTCGTGCAGCGGGTACGGGATGAGGCGCACCGCTTCGCCAATGAGGGCCATCGCAAGCAACGAAGCAAGGCCGGCACAGCCTCCATCCTGGACAGCATCCCCGGCGTTGGACCGGGCCGACGCAAAGCCCTTTTGGAACGCTTCGGCTCCTTGGAAGATATACGGCACGCAACTGTGGAGGAAATTGCCACCGTACCCGGCATTCCTTATGTTGTGGCTGAGGCGGTTAAGGCGCACCTGGATTGAGAATGGTGGCTCCCCCTTCCACATACTGCTGCGGGCGTCGCTTACTCTGACAGCGACGCCGCCAACTCAACAAGCTGCACAAATTCGCGCACGCTGCTGTCGTCCACCAGATATTCGCCGATGCGACGCGCGTCTGTGACCAGGGCGTCCAGGCTATTGTCCTGCGCCCAAAAGCTGTTCCTCAAAACCTCGGCAAACTCAGCCACCACCGCGTCTAGCTGGAAGCGTGGCGACGCATCTTCAAAGCGTTGCGCGAACTCGCTGAAGGAGATGCTTTGTGAGATCTCCTGCACCTCGTCGGTCTCCGGGTCAGCGTAGCGAACGGCGACCGTCATGGCCACTTCGTCGGCCGGCGCGTTCTCGGCGACGCGGACTTCGTAGAGGGCGGTGACGCTGTGCCCGGCCCCAATCTCGCCGGCGTCAACGTCGTCGTTGCGGAAATTCTCGTCGGCCACGTCACGATTCTCGTAACCGAGCAACCGGTAACGATCCAGCACGTTCTGGTTGAAGGTGACCTGAATCTTGGCGTCTTTCGCGATCGTCATGATGGCGGAGGTGAGGTGTTGTGAGAAGACCCTCTCTGCCTCGTCAATGGTGTCGATATAGGCGTAAGCGCCGTTGCCCTTGTCAGCTAGCTGCTCCATGAGCACGTCATTGTAATTACCCATGCCGAAACCGAAGGTACTTAGCGCGATCCCTTCTTCCGCGTGCTGCAGAATCTCATCCGCCAACACATTGCCGACATTGGCAACGCCGTCAGAGGCCAGGATGAGGCGGCTGATCTCACCGGGGCGCTGGAATTCGCCGGCCATGTCATAGGCCACGCGCAGGCCGGCCTCTGCATTCGTGCTGCCCTCCGGTTGGAGGGTGTCAATGGCCAGCAAGATCTGATCCGCTTCCGCAACCTCGGTAGGCGAGAGGACTACGCGGGCATCGCTGCCGTAAACCACGATCCCGATGCGGTCCGAGGGACGGAGGCTGCGGGTGAGCATCGATAGAGACTGCTTGACCAGGCCTAACCGGTTCTCCATATCCATTGAGCCGGAGACGTCAATGACAAAGATGAGCATGGCGTCCGGGCGCTCCTCCTCAGACACATCAAAACCCTGGATGCCCACCCGAACCAGATAATAGCGCTCGTTCTCACCGTAAGGTGCCGGCGCGCCCTCAAGATTGATGCTGAACGCGCCGCTATCCGGCAACGGGTATTCCTGGTCAAAGTAATTCAGGAACTCCTCCACGCGCACGCTCTCGTCCGGCGGTAGGAAGCCATCGGTCACATAGCGGCGCATGACGGCATACGCGCCGGTATCCACGTCCACGGCAAAGGTGGAGAGATTGTCTTCGGCCGTGTCAATGAACGGGTTGACGCCGTAATCTTCAAAGAAGACATCATCGTATGGCTCGCCGGAGGGGTTTGTCATCGGTGGAACCGGCGCATAGACCCCTTCGGACAAGGCTTCTGCCGCCACTATATGATACTCAACCGGCGCGCCCGTATCCTGCGAGCTGCTCAGACTGGCGAGCTTCGTTTCAGCGAGGCCACAGGCCACCAACAACGGGAAGAGCAGGGCGACTACTATCAATAGTGAAAGAGATTGCTGACGTTTCATGCTGACGACTCCTTCTAGAGAATTGGGGTATCTGATACTGCGGCCTCACATACTTCAGACGTCCGCCAGCCGAAAACGGTTCCAGGAAGAACGCAGCAAATTGGTATTGACATATTAGCTCAGATGTTCTATTATCCGGATACGAACGTTTGTTCTATTGTGTTCTAGAAGAGGAGGTCTACATGTCTACAATGAGCGTCAATCTGCAGCGGCGTTTTGCTGGCGCCGGTATCCGGCCCAGGCAGCTGGTAATCGCCGGCATCCTGGTAGTAGCGTTGATAGCGTTTGAGCTATTCAACTTTGATACGACCCGATTCGCGCTCGAGAACTTGCTCGGCGACGTGACCTTCATGGGAATCGCCTGGGCTGCTATCCTGGCGATCGCTTTTTGCGGCATCGATCTTGCGGGACTGGTGCGTCTTTTCTCGCCGCAGCAGGGCAAAGAGCAGCCGAAAGAAGTGTGGTACCTGATGGGAGCCTGGCTGTTGGGGGCAACCATGAACGCGGTGATGACGTGGTGGGCCGTCTCTTTGACGCTGCTGGATCACAATCTGGGCAACGAAGTGCTGAGCCGAGAGCAACTGGTCCGCTTTGTGCCGATCTTTGTGGCCATCCTAGTCTGGTTGACGCGCATCCTGTTCATTGGCTCCCTGTCGATGGCCGGCGGGCACATCTTTGGCAAGGGAGAGGGCGGGAAGCGCGTATCTGCCGTCGCAAACTCCGCCGGCCAGAACGTCACCAGGGATCAAAGAGCGCCCGCAGCAAAGACCAATCAAACGCCGCTGAGGCAGCCCGCCCAAGCAACACCTCCTCCAGCGCGTCAGCCAGGCCCGGCTCCGCGTCCCACACCGGCTCCCGTTCCGGCAGTCGCACCGGCGACCAGGAGCACGGCCGTGCCCCCGAAGCCGCCGGTCAGCCCTGCCGCCCCGGTTACGCGCCAGCCGGTCCCCGATCCAACGCGCGTTAAGCAGCGTCCGCCGCGCCCCGGCATGAGTCCATCGTCCCTGAATGCCAGCAGCCGCACTCCGCGCTCCTAGTAGTAGTAGATCTGAGGAAAGAACATGGCAGCCAGCACCAAGTACCAGAACAATGTTCAGCCTATAGCGATTTCCCTCCCATTTGGAGTGGAAGCAGAAGCGTATGATGCCGATCCATTGCAGAAGCGCGTTCTCGTCTTGCTTCTCTCCCTGATGATTGTGATGCCGTTGACAGTCCTGGGACTGTATTCTCTCGGCCATTCCGGCACGCACACGGCGTTCGCGGCCCCGGCAGAAGAAGGTAGCGCGCCGCCTGCCCAAGCAATTGCCGAAGAGACGGCTGAAACAGGCGGCGTAGGCGGCGCTGCCACGACCTCATTGGCGGCAGCCGGCGCGCTGGCACCGATTTTCGCGCCGGAAGTGCTGCACTGGACGCCGCAGATAACGCAGTGGGCGGCCGACTATGACCTGGACCCGAACCTGGTGGCGATCATCATGCAGGTGGAGTCCTGTGGAGACCCCGGCGCGGTTTCGAGCGCCGGCGCTCAAGGACTGTTCCAGGTGATGCCGTTTCACTTCACCGCCGGCGAGAATATGACCGATCCGGATACGAATGCCCGGCGAGGAATGAACTACTTCGTGGAGGGGCTGCGTTACCACAACGGCGACATCGGGCGCACGTTCGCCGGCTACAATGGCGGTCACGGCACATCTGCCAAGAATTGGAGCCTCTGGCCCAGCGAGACCCAGCGTTACTATACCTGGACTACCGGCATTTATGAGGACATCCAGGCAGGGTTAAACCCCAGCCCGACGTTGGAAGCATGGCTGGCGGCCGGCGGCGCGGGTCTATGCCGCCAGGCTGCTGATCGCCTGGGCTTGTAGTCGACCGGCAAGCGTTCTGGTTGCCGGTCCTCCTCCGGCAACACCTCTTTAGCAGCAAGGAGCGCGGCAGTCGCCGCGCTCCTTTGCTGTTGACGCACACTCGCTAGCCGTTATACTTCTGCTGTGGTCACTGGCGTCGTTGGGGAGTGCGCAAGGAGGTTGCTATGTCTGTTTCGATTACCTGGCACGGCCATTCCACCTTTACCGTAGATGTTGACGGATTGAAGCTATTGGTAGACCCGTTTTTCGATGACAACCCCGCTGCCAAGGTCTCGGCCGAGAGTGTGGAGGCCGATTTCATCCTCTTGACGCATGGGCATTTCGATCACGTTACTGATGCGCTGCCGGTCGCCCGGCGCACCGGCGCAAAGGTCATTGCGAATTTCGAGATTGTGAATTGGGTGACCGGCAAGGGGTATGAGAATTGTCATGGCCAGCATATTGGCGGCGGATGTCTGCATGATTGCGGGCACGTGAAGTTCACGCCTGCGCTGCACGGATCGATGCTGCCGGATGGAAGCGATGGCGGGATGCCGGCCGGCTTTCTGTTGACGGTGGGCGGCAAGAGGATTTACATTTCCGGCGATACGGGGCTTTTTTCAGATATGGCCTTGATCGGAGAAGCCGGCCTGGATGTTGCTGTGCTCTGCATCGGGGACAACTTTACCATGGGGCCGGATGATTCGGTGCGGGCATTGCAGTATCTTAAGGCCAAGGCGGCGATCCCCTGCCACTACAATACCTGGCCGCTTATCGCCGTTGATGCAGAAGCGTGGGCAAGACAGGTCGCGGAAAAGACGGGTAGCCGGCCGGTTGTGCTTGAGGTAGAGGGGACTTTCGTCGTTCCTTAAGAAGCGGCGGCTCTCCGTTCCTTCTGCAGGCCCAATCTGGATTCAATCGTCGCGGACGGCGCGTACGCGGAGACTACGAGATCGTGCGCCTTATGCGCTGACAGTGTCTTAAGGAGACGACATGAATAAGCAGTTCAAGTGGCTTTTCGTGCTGATCGCATTGTTGGGCTTGGTTGGCCTAGCCTGTAATGCAATCACGGGTGGAGACAACGATGGCAGCGGCAATGCCGGCTCCGGAGCTTCTTCGGGCTCCGGCGATAATAGCGGGAGCGGATCAGAGGCGAGCGATGCCGCCGCGGGCTCTGATGCGGTGGTCGAAGGGCCGCAGACATTGGACCTGACTGGCATCACAGCCGGGCTGGCCGATGCAAATAGCTATCGGTTGCGGGTGGAGATGACCGTTCAGGCGCCTGAGGACAGCGGCATACCGCCGCTCAGTATGACCATGGAAACCGCGACGGTGGTCGAGCCGCCTGCTCTTCAGAGTGACATCACTATTCAGGGCGACGAGACGCTGGCCGGCATGGGCAGCGTACAGATTATCCAGATTGGCGACACTAGCTATTCCACCTTGCCTGGCGTCGGCTGTGTGTCGGGAAGCGCGGCCGACCTGGGCGCTGACCTTAATCCCTTTGCGGGTCTATTGGAGTCTGGTGAGATCCTGGGTGATGTCAGCGGCGCGACGCGGGTGCTGCCGGACGAAACTATCAACGGGGTCGAGACCTACCACTTCACTTTTGATGAGTCGGCCATTACCGATCCGAATAACGAGTTGGAATCGGTAGAAGGCCATATCTTTGTCTCAAAAGAAGAAGGTTATCTGGTGCGTCTGGTGATGGACGGCGTCGGCCAGATAGACTTGATGGGCACGGGCCAGCCCCAGCAAGGCAACTTGCATGTCGAGGTGAATACCAGCGATGTCAATCAGCCGATTGAGATCTTGCCGCCGGAAAACTGCACCTCCTTTGACTTCGAGATCCCGGACCTGGGCCTGGATACGGATGCGGCAGCATCTCCGTATCCGGTGATGGAAAGCGCGCAGCAGCTCTTCATTCTGAATGACATCGTCAATTATCAGACGGATGAGCCCCTCAGCGATGTCGTCGCTTTCTATCAGGCGGAAATGCCGGCTGCCGGCTTCACGGCGGATACGACCAATACCTTCATCAGCGATACGGTCGCCACACTGTATTTCACCCGCGATGACGTGACCTATCTGGTTACGGTGAGTGATTCCGAGGGCACGATCTTCGTGATCATCTCGCCGCAGTAGTGATCGTTAATGGCGTTTATGCCAACGGCGTGCGCTGCTGGGCATTACACCGACCTGGATATGGTGTAAAGCGATTAATAGCCGGAGAAGTGAGGTCGGCTAGAATAGCTTGTAATCAGGTGTTAAGAAACGACATGCCATTGAAGCAATCCTTATCAGTGCAGATGTTGATGCGGAGGCTACCGCAGCCGCCGGCGCGAGGCCCGGCGGCGTGGGCTGCGCCTGCGCACCTCTGCTGATCAGGCAAGCTCCGGTAGCCATTCTCAACCGCCAGCCTCGCTGGCGGTTTTTTCTTGTCCGGCGATAGCCCCAGGTAGAAACCGCCATTCTTCCCGTCAAACTGATTGCGTTGTTTCTATTTGATGGAGGCTATCATGACCAAGGACATTCTTGTGGCCGTTGCCTGGCCATACGCGAACAACGATCTGCACTTGGGCCATTTGGCGGGGGCGTTTCTGCCGGCTGACATATTCGCCCGCTATCATCGTCTGGCCGGCAATCGGGTGCTGGCGGTATCCGGCTCCGATGCACACGGCACACCGATCACCCTGGCGGCGGACGCCGCCGGCTTATCGCCGCGCGAGCTTTTCACACACTACCACCGTCGCTTTCTGGCGACGCTGAAGGGCGCCGGCATCAGCTTTGATCTCTATACCCATACGGATACGGAGAATCACTCTCGAGTTGCGCAGGATCTCTTTCTACGGCTACATGCCGCTGGGCATATCTTCCCTGCCAAACAGACACTGCTTTACTCCTCGAGCAGTCAGCGCTTTCTGCCGGATCGCTACCTTGTTGGAAGCTGTCCGCACTGTGGACAGCCGGGCGCGCGCGGCGATCAATGCGAGGCGTGCGGCCGGCTGCTGGATGCCACGGAACTAATAAACCCGCGCAGCGTAATTGACTACTCCACGCCGGAGCTGCGCGAAACGGAACACTTCTTCCTGAACCTGCCCAAATTCGCGGATGACCTACTGCGTTACTACGGCGCCCACCAGGATCACTGGCGACCGCATGTGCTGAACTTCAGCCGCCGCTATGTGCTGGATGGGCTTCGACCGCGACCCATAACGCGCGACCTCGATTGGGGCATTCCGGTGCCGCTGCCGGGCTGGGAGGGAAAAAAGCTGTACATCTGGTTCGAGAACGTCATCGGTTACCTGTCTGCCGCTATCGAGTGGGCCGAGAACAACGGCGATCCTGAAGCCTGGCGAAGTTGGTGGACAAACCCGGAGGCGCGCAGCTATTACTTCTTGGGACAGGATAATGTCCCGTTTCATGCCGTGACCTGGCCGGCGCAGTTGCTCGGGGCGGCAGAACTCTACCAGTGGGAGCCGGGTGTGCGGCTGCAACTCCCCTATGATGTCCCGGCCAACCGGCAATACACCCTGCAGAGCCGGGAATTCAGCAAGAGCAAGGGGTGGGCTGTCTGGCTGAACGACGCCCTGGCGGCGTATCACCCGGATGCGGTCCGCTATGCCGTAGCAGCCACCTTGCCGGAGAACAGCGACAGCGACTTCACCTGGGCTGAATTCGTGCGTCGAAACAACGGCGAGCTGGTCGCCACCTGGGGCAATCTGGTTCACCGGGTGCTGTCGTTTGCCTTCCGGCATTGGGGCCGAGTTCCTGAGCCGGGGTCGCTGACTGCCGGCGACCAGCAGATCATCAACGCCACAACCGCAGCATTCGATCGTGTTGGCGAGTTGATCGCGGCCGTCAAACTGCGGGCCGCTCTGCAGGAGGCGCTGCGGTTGGCGCAATGGGTGAACGGCTATCTCAGCGAAACGCCCTGGTATAGCGTCATTGAGCAACAGCCGGAACGCGCCGCCACCACCGTTTACACGGCGATCCAGGCCATTTCCGGGCTGAACGTATTGCTGTCCCCATTCCTTCCGTTCGGCGCTGAGCAGGTGCGAGGTTACCTGGGACAGCCGCCGCTCTTTGGCCGGCAGGAGATTGTGACCATCTCGGAGAAGGAGCAGTACCACGAGGCGCTGATCTACGACAGAACAGCGGCCGGCGGATCTTGGAGCCTACCGCGTGTCCCCGCCGGCCAAGCGCTCCCCAGGCCGGAGCCGCTGTATGTCAAGCTGAAGCCGCCTTCCTGAGCTTGCCTGTTCAGAGCGCTATCGCTAGACTTCCACGCGTCATGACCCTGGCGATAGATGTACAGGAACTGAGCAAGCAATTCGAGAAGCCGCGCGGCTGGCGGCGTATCGCCCGTCGGCCGCCGGTGACGGCTGTGAAGGGAGTCACCTTCTCCGTGCCGCGCGGCGAACTGTTTGGCCTGCTGGGCCCAAATGGGGCCGGTAAAACGACGCTGGTGAAGATGTTGTGCACCCTGATCCTGCCCACTAGCGGTCACGCCACAGTAGCCGGCTTTTCGTTGGGCAATGACGCGGCGATCCGCGCCGCTGTCGGGCTGGTGGTGACGGATGAGCGCAGCTTTTACTGGCGGCTGCCCGGGCGGGAGAACCTGACCTTCTTCGCCGCCATGCACGATATGTTTGGCCGGGCAGCGGAACAGCGAGTGGAAGAGGTGTTGGCGGCGGTTGACCTGACGGCCCGGGCAGAAGACCTCTTCAGCAGTTACTCCTCCGGCATGAGGCAGCGCCTGGCAATCGCGCGTAGCTTGCTGCATCGGCCGCAGATTCTCTTTCTGGATGAGCCAAGTCGCAGCCTGGACCCTGTTGCTACCCAGCGGCTACACGACCTGTTGCGCGAGCTGGCGGGCGAACAGGAGATGACCATCTTTCTGATCACGCACGATCTGGCGGAAGCGGAGAAATTGTGTGATCGGGTCGCGGTCATGCACGAGGGCCGCATCCAGACAATCGGCCGGCCGGCGGAATTGCGCCATCAGCTGTCACGCCGCTTCCAGTATCGTGTGCAGGTGCTGGAGCTGCCGGCGGAAGCCGGCGAGGCGCTGAAACCGTTGCTGCCGGACCTGGAAGTGTCAAACGAGGCGGGCCGGCTGCAACTGCTCTTTCAGGCGAGCGAGACGGACGGCACGTTGACGCGGGTACTGGACACGCTCAGGCAAGCGGATGTGCAGATATTGAACATTGTGGCCGCGCCGCCTACGCTTGAAGAAGTATTCGCACACCACACCGGCTTCGCCAGGACCATTGAGCCGGGAACCTCAGACGACGGGAGTCACGCAGCCTGATGCGCCTGCTGTGGGCATTTTTCCTGCGCGATCTGCACACGGAGCTGAGTTACCGCCTCTCGTTCATTATGAGTATCGTGGGCGTCTTTTTCAGCTCGCTGACGTTTTACTTTGTCTCGCTGCTGATAGGCAGCGATTCGCCGGCCCTGGCGAGTTACGGCGGCGACTACTTCGCATTTGTGATTATCGGGGTGGCCTTCGGCGGCTATTTCGGCCTCGGCCTGAACGGCTTTGCCAGAGCGTTGCGCGAGGCGCAGACGACCGGCACGCTGGAGGCGATGCTGATGACGCCGGCTTCCCTGTCGCGGATCATCGTCGGCTCCGCCACCTGGAGCTACGCCTTCACAACCTTTCGCGTCTTTGTCTATCTGCTCGTCGGCACGACCCTATTAGGATTGAGTTTTAGCGGGGCGAATTATCTGGGGGCGTTGGTGGCTCTCGTCCTATCAATCGTCGCCTTTGCCAGCCTGGGCATCATCGCGGCCAGCGTGATCATGGTGATCAAGCGCGGCGACCCGGTTACCAGCCTGTTCGGCAGCGTCTCAACGCTGGTGGGCGGGGTGCTCTATCCGGTGGAGATCCTGCCGCCGGGGTTGCAGGCGCTGGCGGCGCTGTTGCCAATCACATATGCGCTGCGCGCGATGAGGCAGGCGTTGCTGAATGGGGCCGGCTGGGCGGAGTTGTTGCCGGACCTGCTGATCCTGGCGCTGTTCTGCATTGTCCTCTTCCCGATATCTCTATGGTCCTTTCGCTTTGCGGTCAGTCGCGCGCGAAGCGAAGGGACGCTGGCCCACTATTAGGGCGCAGCGTCCCGTAATTTCGCAGATTGCAGGCCGTTAATAAGGCCGGCAAGGAGCAATTCGAGCCTGGTCAGTCGCCCAGGGTTCTGGCCCGTTCCTTCGCGGCGATCTGGCCCTGATGTTGACCGTTCGGCTGAGACTCAACGACCGGCTCGGCCCGCAACAACGTTCCACCCACTGCCAGGTAGTCATAACCCTGCTGCACGAGCGTATCGAAGTCCGGGATCATGCGCCGGCCGTCGATAATCAAATACGGCGGCTGAACCGTATTGGCGATGGTGCTGGAAAGCCCGCGGAATTCCTCCCAGTCAGTGGAGATAAACAGCGCGTGGCTGCCGGAAATAGCGCTCTTTGCCGACTCGTGGTAGCTGATACGTTCAAAGAGATGGTTGCGATCCGGGTCAAACCAACGCGCCTTCGCTTCGTGGACCGCTAGCGGGTCGTAAGCGCGTATTTCGGCAACACCGCGAGCGAGCAAGGATTCCACCACCTTCAGGGCAGCCGAGTCACGCATGTCGTTGGTCCGCTTTTTGAACGCCAGCCCCAATAGGGCGATCCGCTTGTGATTGAAGTTGAAGCCGGCTTCGTGCACCGCCCGATCAACCAGGTAGCGCTTCTGGTATTCATTGATGTTGTAGACCGCCTGAAGCAGGTCAGTGGAGCGGCCGGCACTGTTCAATTGCGAAATCAATGACTGGATATCCTTGCCGAAGCAGCTGCCGCCGGCGCCGTTGCTCACGTAAGAGCCCCACGTGCTGATGCGCGTGTCGGAAGTGACTCCGATCTTCAGATCCTCCATGCGGATATTCGCGAAGGTCTCGCCCAGGCGCCCGCCCACGCCGTTCCAGAAAGAGATATAAGTCAGCAGGAGCGTGTTGGCCAT
>CAZIKT010000014.1:26746-82984 GCA_964539885.1 uncultured Ardenticatenaceae bacterium
AGTATGCGAGAGGTGCCGATCGGGACTGTGCTCTTGTTCACCAACACGACGCGCTTGGGGTTGGCGCGCTCGGCCAACAGCTGCGCCAGATCATGAGCCGCATTCATGTAGGTGCTCATGTTGGTGGCGCCGTCCCGCTTGGGCGGCGTCGGCAGGCAAAGGAAGATTACGTCAGCGCCCTCGACGAGCCCGGTCAGGTCCGTGGTGAAGAAGAGATAGCGCCCGTGAGTCTCTTCGATGGCTTCCACTAGACCGGGTTCATTGACATACTCCTCGATGCGCACGCGCTGTTTCGATTCATAAGCGGCGATTCGCTTTTCGTCAATATCGTAGGCGTAGACCTCGTGTCCGTACTCGGATAGCACAGCCGCATGGGGCAGGCCGACAAATCCGGTTCCAATGACAATGATTTTCATGGCATCTTACTCCTCCAGCCAAACTGGGATGGCATGCTTAGAAATGATTACCGTTCAGATAGTTACCCGGAAAGTGAGCCGCTAAACAGAGGACGTTTTGAAAACGACGGTAAGAATCTATCAACCATTCTCCGGGAAACTGAACTCTTTAGACGGCCTTTATACCGCACAAAGCTGATTAAACACAACGTTCCGCAAACGCTTTGCCCATGCCAGGGCGGCGCAGCTCAGGCCAACATGACGCCGGCTGCGCGCCGTCCTATCTCCACCGCGAAATTTGTGCCCCGGTCCCACGGATATACCTGGCTCATGCTGGCAAAGAATAGATTGGGCAACGGTGTGCGGATGTCCGGGATGTGCCGCGAATGGTTGACCTCCGGCACCGGCTGGGCATAGCGCGCCCGAAAAAGCCAGCTCTTGCGCACCCACTCCGGCCGGAAATCCGGGTTCACCTGGGGCAGGCTGCTCACGAAGAGCCGCTCCAACTGATCATGGGGCATGCTCATGTACTGGTGGTCCGGAGTTACATAGTCGCCGCAGTACACGATGTGATCGCCGCCATAATGCCGGCGGTCAATGTAGTTGGTATGCTCCACGACAGCCAGGAACGGATATTCGTTCCTGCTCTTATCCGGCGTAGCAGCCGGGACATTTAGCCAGTAGGTGTGACTTTCCGCCATGAGAGGCTGCTTCAGGGCCAGGGTGAGAACGACGGCGCCCATGCTCTTCAGCTCTGCCAGTTGCTCCAAGTAACCGGCAGGTAGGTCCGGAGCCATCCGGCTGAGCAGCTCCGGTGAAGTGGTGACCAGGCATCCATCCAGCTCGTGCAGTTGGCCGCCGGCCTGGAGCGCAATCCGACCGTCATCGAGCGTGGTGATCTCCTGCGCTGGGCAATTCAAACGGATCTGCCCCCCACCACGCTCGACAGCGACGGTCAGCGTATCCACAAACATCTGGAAGCCGCCCTCGAAGTAGCCCAGACGCGGGCTGCGCACCTTTAGCCGGGCCCACATCCAGGCCATGTTCGCCTGCTGATAATAAGGGCCGAACTTGCCGATGAGCAGTGGACGCCAGACCATCTCGTAGATCTTGTCGCCGTACCAGCGTCGCAGCCAGTGATCGGCAGTCTCCTTTTCCAGCCGGCGCCAGGGGTTGGTGAAGCGTAGCCCCGCGCTGACCAATCCAAAGCGGGCCACATCCGGCAGGTTGAAGCCGGGAAACGTAATCCAGCGCTGCGGCGAGTCAAAGGGGACAATACGCCCTTGATAGATGACTGACGTGGTGGGCCGGGGAAAGAATACCTTGTCGCGGATGCCTAGCTCGTCTACCAGTTGCAGAATAGCCCGATCAGAGGTGAAGAGGTGGTGATAGAACCTCTCCAGCGGCCACTCCCAATTCTCGTCGCGGAAGCCGTTGGCCAGACCGCCGGTCCGGTTGTCGGCTTCAAAGAGGGTCACCTTGTGACCGGCTTTCAGCAGGTCGTAGGCGGCAGCCAGGCCGGTAACGCCGGCGCCCACAATGCCGAATTTCACGCGACCGCCTCGCCTTCGCTCACCTGCCCGGCCCGCTCAAAGTCCGCCCAGCGCAGCCCTTCGCGCAGCATGTAGTAGCCGCCCAACAGGGTAATCGGCAGCCAGAGCGCGGCATGAAGCACCAGTGTGTAAGCGGTGGCAACGGCAGCCGGCACCCGGTACAGCTCGTTGAGAATCTTGATACCCGGCAGATCAAATGTGCCGATGTACCCGGGTGCCGAAGGCAACGTGGTAGCCAAGTTGACGATCCCGTTCATCAGCATCAGGGCAAAGAAGCTCACTTCAAACGGGAAAGCGTGCATGACGAACCAGTACTTCAGCGTTTCCAGCAGCCATATGAGCAGGGAGGTGAAGAAGATCATCAGTACATTACGGAAGCTGCGCAATGACTCCAGCCCGGTGAGGAAGCGTTCGGCAAAGCCAAGGATCGGGGCCTGCGCGCGCGCCAGGGCATCGGGCTGCATGGTACGCGCCAAAGCTTGCGAGAGACGCGCGCTCTGGCGCCGCATGAACCGGCCGGCGCTGCCGGGAAGCGCGCCGGCGGGGGACGCTATCGCTGCCGCCAGCCGCAGCCCAACGCGCGCCAGAGCCAGGAATGGGATCAGGAATAACCGGCTGAACAACACCGCCATCTGGTAGGCGCGGCTTGGGGCCGCTGCCACCGCAAAGAAGATTATCAGTGCGCCAAAAAAGGCCAGGCTGGCGATAATGACCATGGAGCGCACCCAGTCCGGCAGGTTGGGGAGCAAGGGCAGCGCGACAAAGACAAAAACCAACATGACCAGCCCATCAAAAACGCGCTCCACCACCACCGTCGCCAGGCTGGCGCTCACCGCTACATTTTCCCGCCGGTAGAGTACGTAAGAACGCAAGAGCTCGCCCGCGCGAAACGGATAGATGTTGTTGCCCATATAGCCGATCACCACGACCGGGAAAAGGCGGCGCACGCTGATCTTTTTTAGTGGCCGCAACATGTAGTCCCAGCGCCAAGTGCGTGCCCAAACGGCCACGAAATAAACGGCCACACTGGGGATCAGCCACCAATAGTTGCCGGCCTGCAGAGCGGCCCACACCTCCTGCAGATGTAGGCCGCGCAGGGCATACCACATGAAGACGGCACTGATGAGAATGCCCAGCCAGAGTTGCCAGCGCTTCAAGAAGAGTTCCCGACGATCATCATGATTGACTTCACGGTAGAAATGGCCGCCCACCTTGATTGGCGTGGGTAATCGGCAGATTGTGCACACCATATACACTGGCGAGCAAACAAAGCCGCAATTATATCATAGCGCTCTTGGGAGTGTGTACGCCGGTAATGCGGCGCTCATCCGCGCTCGCCCTTGCAAACTCAGCGTCTTACTCTATAATTCAAACTTGTTCGGGGCGTGGCGCAGTTTGGCTAGCGCGCACCGTTCGGGTCGGTGAGGTCGTGGGTTCAAATCCCGCCGCCCCGACAGAGTTGATGGCCGTGGCCGAAAGTCGCGGCCATTTTCATTTCCTGGTGGGAGCCAAATCAGGGGGGAATGCCGGGCTATATACAGGCGGGTCGTTCCAGACCATGCGTTGATAACAGGGCATCATCATTCAGCAGGACGGAGGTGTCGCCCTGGGCCACGATCAGCCCTTCATCCATGATGATCATCCGCGGGAATAGCTCCTGCACGAGCAACATGTCATGGGTGGAGACCAACATGGTTACCGGCAACTCGTGCAGCAGATTGATTAACTGTCGGCGGCCGCGCGGGTCCAGGCCGGCTGTGGGTTCGTCCAGGACCAGAATCTCCGGCGACATGGCCAGCACCGTGGCAATCGCCACCCGCTTCTTTTGGCCGATACTCAGGTGATGTGACAGACGCTTGCCGGCGTCGGCCATGCCCACCTGATCCAGGGCGTCGGCGACGCGCCGGCGTACCTCCGCTTCCGGCAAGCCCATGTGCAGCGGCCCGAAGGCCACATCCTCAAAGACGGTGGGCGAGAACAACTGATCATCCGGGTTCTGGAACACCATACCGACCCGCCCGCGAATCACGGGCAGATTCTCTTTGATGACCGGCAGGCCGGCGGCTACCACCACGCCTTTTCCCAGCAATAGCCCGTTAAGATGCAACATTAACGTGCTCTTGCCGGCGCCGTTGGGACCAACAAGGGCTACCTTCTCGCCGGCAGCGACCTGCAAAGAGACGCCGCGCAGCGCCTGCTGCCCATCGGGATAGGTGAAGTGCAAGTCCTGCACGGACAGCATATGAGGAACATCGGCCGTCGGAATGGCATGCGTTGTCGTCGCAGGGTGAGTAACCGGCATAAGGTTGTGATCCGTTACGAGATGCGGGCGATCAGCTGAATCAGGACGATCCAGACCAGGGCGGCAACGCCGGCTAACCAATCGTGCCGGGTCAACTCATGCGGGTTCATGGTCAGCATCCGCCCCTGATAGCCGCGGGCGATCATGGCCTGATAAACGCGATCACTGCGGTCCAGACTGCGCAAGAAGAGCTGGCCCACCATCTGGCCGGCGATGCGCGCCCGCCACCCGATGGAACCGCCAATTTGGCCGGACCCAGGAAGCCGGGCGCTACGCGCCTGCCGCGCGCGCAACATCCGCTGCACCTCCTCACCCAGCACAAAGAGGTAGCGATACATGAAGCTGACTATGCTCACCAGAATGGCCGGCACACGCAGATGGTTGAGCGCGTGCATCAGGTCAGGAAACTGGGTGACAGCGGTGAGCAAAATGGCTGCCTGTACCGCCAGCCAACCGCGAGTCATGACGCTGGCAAACCGCACCAGGCCGGCATCGCTGATCGCCACCGTTACCGGCCCACCCGACCAATGCAAGAGCACGTTCCCTGGAGTATTGATCAGCAGTGTCAGGGCGGTGATCAGAAAGGGCAGGATAACTAGCGAACGCGTGAAGACGACCCGGTACGGCAGATTTGCCTGTCGACTCGCCCACCAAATGCAAAGCCAGGAGAGCGCGAAAGCCGCCCATGCGCCATCCGGCAACAACAGCGTTGCCAGCACAAACGCGAAAGTCACCACAATCTTGATGCGCGGGTCAAGCCGGTGGAGACGACTTTCCTGGTGCAGATAGCGGTCAAGCGTTTGCGCCATGCTTCCCTTGCCGGCTGCGGACCAGGGCACGACCGACGACATAGACCACGCCGGCCACAATCAGCGCGCCAATCAAGCCGGCGAGAATCGTGGAAAGACCGGTTTCGCCGAGTCCGGGTATCGTGTAGTCGGGCAGCAGTTCGAAGGGGCTGTCCAACGCGCTGCCAATAAACGCCTGCTGTTCAGCCACCCACTCCAACCCATCCGGATGCGAGGAGGCAAAGGGCGCCAACAGAATCACGAGCAAGGCGATGCCCAGGCCGGCCACCGCCCAACGACCACCTCCAACAGACCGCTGTTCGCCCAGTAGCTCCGGCCGGGTAGCCATCAGGAAGGCCAGCGCGGCGACCGTGACCAGGGCCTCGCCAATGCCGATCAACATGTGAACGCCGACCATCACCGGCACGACGACGGCCATATTCGCGGTCCCACTGAGTCCCAACAGCAGGGATACGACAAGCGCGGCCAGGACGACGGACATCCAGGCAGCTATGCCGGCCATCGTCAGTCTTATCCCACGTCCACGCCGGCTGACCAGTCCGTACAGCCCGTAGGCCACGAAGCCGGGCACAATGCCCATCACCAGGATATTTGCGCCCATCACGATCAGGCCGCCGTCCTGGAACAGTAGCGCCTGCAGAGCAATCACCGCAGTCATCACCAGCAGACCCAACCAGGGACCCAGCACGATGAATGCCAGGGCGGCGCCGATGAAGTGGCCGGAAGTGCCGCCCAGAACGGGAAAGTTGATCATCTGGGCTGCGAACACAAAGGCCGCCATGATTCCCGCAAGCGGCGCTAGGCGCTCGTCGTAGTCAGCCTGCGCGCGGCGGACTGCGATCGCCAGAATGATCAGTGTGATCACCCAACACAGGAGAGAAACGGTTGTATCCAGGAAACCATCGGGGATGTGTAAATAGTGCACGGATGCAAGCAACATTGGCCCAATCACGATATTCCTCCAATCAGTTGCTGGCGGCTGCCGGCATCAAGCTGCTCGGCGTCCCGGCAGTCAGCGCAAATGCCGGAGATCGCCATGTGCTTGATCTCGGCATGAAACGATAGATCGTCAAGGAGCCGCTCTGCCAGCGGCTCGAAGTAGCGATCCGGTAGCTCCAACACCTTACCGCAGATCCGGCAGACCAGATGATGATGCGGCGTCTCTTGCGCCAGCTCGTATACGGCCAGGCCGGAGATCTCGGTGCGTGTTACCAGTTGCAGATCACACAAGAATTGCAGGGTGCGGTAGACGGTGGCCCGGCTGAGCGCCGGGGCCTGTTCGTGCACAGCCGCGTAGATCTCGTTTGCGGATAGGTGTTCGCCCTGCTCGCATAGAGTGTCCAACACTAGCTGGCGCTGGGGCGTCATGCGATAGCCCATTCCGCGGATCTGGTAGGCGACCTCTCGCTCACGGTGTGACATAATTCTTCCTTATTGCAATCTGTCGCAATTGCGAATATTCGCAATTGTAACGCAGTTGCGGGAATGGACAAGGCTCTGACGCTTGGGCTTTTGGGGCGGCTTTCCTGGATGATAGGCGGTTGGACAAAGCACAGCGCATGATGACCTGGCAAGGCCATCATGCGCCGGTCTCAACACATGTTGTCGTGGGGCTTGCTGCCGGCCGCTACCCGGAACTCGCCGCCGGCGTCAGAGTCGAATCTGGGCCGGACACGTCGGCCTGCTTGCCGGCAATTTCGCGCAGCGAACTCTCCAGCACCTGACGTAAGGCCGGCGGCAACTTCATGGTCAACTTCGCGGTAGGGCTGTCACCCGCCGGCTGCAGGGAGTACTCGCCGACAGCGTCCAATTCGCGTCGAACAACGAGAAACGCGTTGATGTCGTCGCGGGTCTCGGAGTCCCAACGCAATGTCAAGATGAAGCCGTCTTCCGTTGGCGCAACGCCCTGTACCGCCGCCAAGACCGCCCGGAACAGCCGGTTGTGCCGCAGCATCGTGGAGTCATCATGCCCGCCGATTTGCTCCAGGAACGGAAAATCCTCGGGGCGCAGTAGCAGCCGGGCGATAGGGTCCACCGGCTCCTGGCTGGCCCATTCGTTCGACCAGGCGTCGCCTACGAGCTTCAGCCGCCGAAATGAATCCCGCGGCAGGAAATAAACCGCGCCCGTACAATATGGGCGTTCCGCCAGCATTTCGCGGTTGATGGAGAAGTTGTAAACGGCCAGACGCTCTCCCTGCCGGTTGTTGAAGTACATGACGCCGTTGCGGATGCTGCCCGACAGACGCTCGCGATCCACTATCGCAAAGAACATCGGCCAGATGCCGTCATGAGTGCCATAGACGGCGGGCAAGTTTCCCCGACCCGTCGCGTCTCGCAGCTCAAATGACTTACGAAAGGGCAGGAAACGCTCTATCTCGGTATTGTTCGAGCCGTGAAATATGAACCGGTCCGAGTCCGCCGCATGCTGCAGGAATTCGTGCCGGGGATATGGCAGATCATACGTGACCCAGTCGTCGCGATTCCCGGCCGTTACCTTACGCAGAAGCTCGTCGAATGCCGCTCGTTTCGCCGGGTCCCAGACGACCGGCGGCAGTGTGAGCCGCTCAACCACTTCCAGGCCGGGCAGGGCGTCCGGCATGACCCGCTGCAATTCGAATTCGCCGGCCCCGATTGCCGCCGCCTGCTCGCCCTCCGGCCCACGAAACTCACACAGCGCGCCATCGAGCGGTCCGCCTAGCATCCGAAACAAGCGGCTGTTGTCGGTAACCTGCAGGATAATCTCATATCCCGATGGGACACCCGGCACAACGGCGCACAGCTCCCCCTCCTGGATCTTAACTTCCAGTAGGAAGCCGAACGTCGAATAGAAGCCGCAGAACTTGGTCAGATCTCCGGGCGACTGCATCCATCTCTCCGTTCAGCCCAGGGCCGGCGCGCTACTGCAAGCACATCGGAGATTGATCTAGGCGGTTGCTGGTCCGCCCGGTCCAAAGTACTTCGATTCGCTGAAGCCCAGGATGAGGAAGAAGAAATATGGGAAGAGGAAGATGCCGATCGTGTAGCCGGTTCCCTTGTCGAACGCCTTGGATAGGTCAAGCGCGACCATAAACCAGGCGACAATCTGGACGACGGGAATGAGTAAGAGAATCAACCACCAGCCCGGCCGGCCGACGACGCGCAACAATACCCAGATGTTGTACAGCGGGATAATCGCCGCCCAGCCTGGTTCGCCGGCCTTGACGAAGATCTTCCACAGGCCGACTACCCCCAGAATGAATACAATCATGCCGATGCAACCGCAGCATTGCGCGTAGAAACTGCGCCACAAGTCTGCCACACGGTCAGCATTACTTTGCTGAAAGATTGAGGCCAAAAAGATCAATGTAGTATTCATTACGCCCTCCACTTTACCTATTTCGCCCGAAGCTGACCCATGGGTGGGTTCCGCTGGAAATGGCTTAGGCTTACCCGGAACTGTCTGCGTAAAAGCCGATGCCGACGGTGCCGGGGCCGGCATGCGCGCCGATGACCGGGCTGAGCGGCACCAGATAGGATTCCACGGGATCGAATTGCGCGTCCAGCAATTGCTTGAACGAGGCCGCTTCATCCGGCGCGTTGGCGTGGGCGACTGCCAGGCGGACGCCGGCATGCGAACCGAGCTTCTCGGTGGCGTAGTCGCGGACGAACTGCAATGCCTTGCTCTTAGTGCGGACGGACTTGAGCGCTTCGATGCGGCCGTCGGCCAACTGAAGCACGGGCTTGACCGAAAGCAGGCTGCCCACGAATCGCCGCCCGCCTCCAATGCGACCGCCGCGATGCAGAAACTCCAGCGTATCGACGACGAACACCAACTCCACGTTATCGCGTACGCGGAGGGCTGCCTGCGCGGCCTCTTGCGCCGAAGCGCCGGCCCGCGCCGCCCGCGCCGCCGCCAGCACCATGAAGCCCAGCGCCATGGATGTGAACTTAGAATCGACCAGCTCAATCTTGACATCCGGCAGCATCTTCGCCGCCGAGCGGGCCGAGTCCATGGTGCCGCTTAGCGCGTCGGAGATGAAGATGCCAACAATGGACTCTGCATAGCCGGACACCTCCTGGAACAACTCGTGAAACTCGCCGACGGACGGCTGCGACGTGGTGGGCATTTCGCGCGCCGTGCCCAATCGCTGGTAGAACGCTTCCGGCGAGATGTCCACTCCATCGCGCAATGTGCTACCCTCCCAGTTCAAATTCAGCGGAATAACAGGTATCTCGTACTCGCGAACCAATTCTTCAGGCAGGTAAGCGGTGCTGTCCGTTACAACAACTACCGGTGTTTTCGACATTTCTATCCCTCCAATCTCTCAATTCCGCACGGGGCAAGTAACAATGATTCGTAGAAGTAGGACAATGACTCATGAAGCCGGTGCCCCTGCTGGCGTGCACATATTGGCCTGCAGAGGGACGACTAGCCGCAATATACCCAAAGGCGTCAGCATGTCAACCCTGCAAGTGAATTGGACTGAATTTCACTTCCACCAAGGCGGCGAACACCCTGCTGGAATGGGAATACGATCGCCGGCTGCCCGTCGCTATTCGACGGTGACGGATTTGGCTAGGTTACGCGGTTGGTCGACGTCGCAACCACGGCGAACGGCTATATGGTAGCTGAGTAGTTGCAGCGGGATGGTGTTCACAATCGGCGCCAACAGGGGGGGCGTCTCCGGCACACGAATGACGTAATCGGCCTTGGCGGCGATCGCCTCGTCGCCCTCGTTGGCCACGGCAATAACAATGCCGCCCCGCGCGCGCGCCTGCTCAATCTGGCTAACCATCTTATCGTAGAGATTGTCTCCGCGCGTGGCAATAGCGACCACCGGCATCGTCTCATCGATCAGGGCGATAGGGCCGTGCTTCATCTCGCCTGCCGGGTATCCCTCGGCATGAATATAGCTGATCTCCTTCAGCTTCAGCGCTCCTTCCATAGCCACCGGATAGTTGATGCCGCGTCCCAGGAAGAGGAAATTCTGGGCGCGATAAAGGTGCCCTGCCAGCTCCTCGTACTCATGATCGTGGTCCAGCACGCGCCCGGCCAAATCGGGTAACAGGGTGAGGTCGTCTATCAGCGCTCGCCGGCGTTGGGGTGACAACTCGCCGCGCAGTTCGCCCAGGAGACAGGCCAGCAGATAGAGGTCTACCAGCGACGCGATAAAGGCCTTCGTGCTGGCAACGCCGATCTCCGGCCCGGCCTGCATGGCGATGTAGCCGTCAGAGAGGCGCATGGACTGGCTGCCGACGGCATTGACGATGGACCAGAGCAACGCCCCCTCCTGGCGGGCCAACTCGCTGGCCGCCAGGGTGTCGGCGGTCTCGCCAGATTGTGTGATGGCCAGCACCGCCGTGTTCCGGTCGATGATCGGGCAGTAGTAGCGGAACTCCGAGGCGTATTCGACTTCGACAG
The DNA here is from genome assembly GCA_964539885.1 of uncultured Ardenticatenaceae bacterium. Classification (GTDB taxonomy): domain Bacteria; phylum Chloroflexota; class Anaerolineae; order Promineifilales; family Promineifilaceae; genus JACKCB01. The sequence goes on from CAZIKT010000014.1 coordinate 37,207, forward strand.
ACAGGCGGGCGATCGACTCGATCATGTACTTACCGATCAGGCCGGCGTAGTAGCTGGTCCCGCAGGCAATGAGATAGATCTTATGCAGCCGTTGCACCAGTTCGGGAGTCAGGTTCATCTCCGGCAGATCGACCCGCTTGGTGTCAAAGGCTACCCTTCCGCGCATAGTATCGACGATCGCCCGCGGCTGCTCAAAGATCTCCTTCTGCATGAAATGCTTGTACTCACCTTTGACGGCGCTGACCGGGTCCCAGGGGATGACATGAACATTGGCGTCCACCGGTTCGCCGTCCAATGTCGTGACCTGATAATGATCCCGCGTGATCAGGGCCATCTGCCGGTTTTCCAGGAAGATCATGTCGCGTGTGTATTCCAGGATGGCGGGAACGTCGGAGGCGATGAACATCTCGCCTTGGCCCAGGCCGAGGGTGATGCCGCCGGCGTTGCCGATGCGGGTGCAGATCAGGGTGTCCGGGTGGTCGAGGGTCATCGCCACGACGGCGTTAGCGCCATGCAGCAGCTTGAAGGTACGCCGGGCGGCGGTGAGCCAATCGAGGCCGGCCTGCAAATGGCGTTCCAGCAACTGGGCGATGACTTCTGTGTCAGTCTCCGATTCGAATCGGACTCCCTCCGCCTCCAATTCATCCCGCAAAGCCAGATAGTTCTCGACGATGCCGTTATGCACGATGACCACGCGACCGCCCATGCTGACATGCGGGTGAGCGTTTCGCTGGCTGGGCTTGCCGTGTGTCGCCCAACGAGTGTGACCGATGCCGATGTTGCCGGTAAGGGGGCTCTCGGCCATTATTCTCTCCAGATTGTGCAACTTACCGACTTCTCGCCGGACGGCGAAATGACCGTTCTGCTGCAAGACGGCTACCCCGGCTGAATCGTACCCCCGATATTCCAGGCGCTTCAGGCCGCTGAGGATGACCGCCGGCGCTTCACGTGGTCCTATATAACCGACAATTCCACACATGGTTACCTCCAAATAGTGAATCGGCTACAGCCGCCGGCGAAGCTCGTTCAGCGACCGTTCGCGATATATTCGGCACGTACCCACGCGCGTTGACAGTTAGCATGGGAGGTGCCCCAATAAGAGTACCGACCGGTCTATATGACTTCGGTCGTGGCCACTGCAATCTGTTTTGTGAGGCCGGTCACCCGGCTGTTTTGTCAGATTGCTCGCTTGGGGCGAAACGCAGGGCTATGGCCGGCCCTGGGAGGTATCCGCTGATCTTTCGACTTTCGGCGTAACACTCTCGTTGGTTGCGCCTTAGCTCCACCTCGCGGTGGAGATCCTCCAGCCTCGTCACCCCTGAATGTTCAGGGGCCATGCGCTAGTTCGTTTGCCCGCTAATCAGTTGTCAGGGTGCATCGTATCGCGCGTAGAAGAATATGTCAAGTAATTCTCGCTCATAATAATCTCGGTAGCGCCCTGACGGCTACCGCTACCAGCCACTGGCCGCGAAGACCGACTGTAACAGCGCGGCGCGTTCGTCTGGCGTCATCAGGCGCGGTCTGGCGAAATTCTCGATCAAGCCGGTCCACAACTCGACGCTGAGCAGCCGACCGTCATAAATCGTGTAGATGTCCACAAAACTCTGCCGGGTGCCCAGCATGTCCATCTGATCAAAGAAGAGATTTCCCAGGCCGTGATGAATGAAAGCGCCATTATGAAAGGCGAAACCTTGGGCATGGTGTCCCTGGCTCCCGCTCACCGCCGCCGCCCCGGCTTCCGCCAATTGCGCGAAATCGATCTCCTGTTGCCCGCTGGGAGCGTAGCTGTAAATCTCCTGGTATTGCTGGGTAGCGATGACCACGTAACCTTCATCCCTTAGCTCGGCGATCTGCTCGTAAATAGCCGCAAAGTCACAGGGTTGGGAGCCGGCGCTGTTCGGCCCGCTCCAGGCATATGACGGCCCAACCGGGTTGCAGCCGAGGAAGGCGATGCGGTTGCCGTTGTGTTCGAGGAGCGTCTCCGCGCCGGCGTCGTCGACGACCCTGCCGCCGCCGAAGTAAGCCATGCCGGCGGCATCGTACATATCCAGCGTGTGGGTGAAGTTCTCTGTCCCCCAATCGTTGACATGATTGCCGGTGACTTCCACCACATCCGTGCCCAGCGACTCCAGCAGGGCGAAGTAGGAATCGCTGGAGCAGAAGGTTGTGCCGCCAACCGGATTGGGCGGCGGGCAATCGGGGGCAAACGCGACTTCGTTACTGATGTGGGCGATGTCGGCCTGTTGAAGCACCGGGGAGACCTCTTCGCCGGGATAGAGGATGCCGCTAAGCTCCATCTGGTAGGCGGTGGCGCGAACCAGGGCGGTGACGCCGGTCATGGCAACTGTGGTAAGCCGGTCCGGATCACGATTGACCATCGGAGTTGGCTGCATGGCCTGGAAGGCCGCAACAGCCGCCTCGTCCCCCTCAAGGCCGGCGGTGAACTGTAGAGGGTAGGACAAAGGATCGAACTCCGCGTCAAGCGGCGACTGTCCATTCAGGCGCAATACCTTCAGGTCCGGCGTCAAGCTCTCAAATGAACGGATAGTCCAGCCGTCTCCCATCTCCCACAGGCGCTCAACCAGCTCCTCAGCCGGCGCGATTTGCACCGACTCAGAGGGGCCCCACAGTGTCGCCAATAGGGCTGCATCCTGCTCGGTCAGGAGAAGCGGCGTCGGCATGCCGGACTGCCAGCTTTGTTGCAGTTCCTCCAAAGAAACGGAATCCGTAATGGTCGGGAATGGGGCCGCCAGAGCATATGTCCAGGAAGCCATCGGCGTTCCCTCGCCAACGGTTAGGCGCAAATCCGCCTCGACCGCGTCCGCTGTCCAGCCAAAGCGACCTGGTTGCGCCGCCAGCAACTGGTCGACAGCCGCGCGAACGCCGGCGGGAATCGCCGGATCGCTATAGATGCGCCAACTGCCGGGCGGCGGAGTAGAGGTGATGGTTGCCAGGTGGACCATACCGGCGGGTGTAACCGGAGATGTCGGCGGCGGCGTGGCGGTCGCCGTACTCGCCCTGGTGACGACTCCCGGCGCGGCGGCAATGGAAGCCCCCGCGCTGGCCAAGGTAGGGGTCAGCGCCGGCAGGTCCAGCAAGGCAGCCGGTGTGACGGGAGAGGTCGGCGGGGGTGGGATTGTACCGCCAACGGCCGCCGCCGGCAGGCGCGCAGGTTCTGGCGGGCGGCAAGCAGCGAGGAGAAACGCCAAAAAGATCAGCGGGACAAGGTGGCCGGAAGGGCGTCTGAAACTGGTCTTTACGCGGTCCCTCAGTTGGGCCGGCGACAGCAGATAACGGAGTGCGCGCATCTTATGATAGAAGACACTGGACATTGACCACATATATCACTAAAGTATTAGCTACATCCTGCGGGTGCAGGGGAGGACTATTGATTTATCGGTAAGGACGATGAGCAATCATACCACGACTGCAATTGACCTGGATAACCCCAGCCTGTACATAAATCGTGAGCTGAGCCAGATCGAGTTCAACAGCCGGGTGCTGGATGAGAGCCTGGATCACAGGCACCCCTTGTTGGAGAGGGTCAAATTCGTCGCCATTTTCGCGTCAAACACCGACGAGGTCTTCATGGTGCGGGTCTCGGGCCTTAAGCAACAGGTGTTGCTGGGCGTCACCGATCGGCCGCCCGATGGTTTGCTGCCGCGGGAACAGCTGGTCGCTATTCATCGCACGGTGACCTCATTGGTCGAGCGCGAGATGAACTGTTGGTGGCAGTTGCAGGAGGAGCTGGTCGAGGAAGGTATCCATGTCTTGAACTACAGTGATCTCCGGCCGGCCAGACAAAAGAAGCTGGGGGATTACTTCGAGCGGGAGGTCTTTCCGGTATTAACACCGCTGGCGTTTGATCCAGGCCATCCATTTCCGCACATTTCCAATCTCAGTATCAATCTGGCGATACTGCTGCGCGATCCTGAGACGACTCACACGTATTTTGCGCGGGTTAAGGTGCCGGCCAGCTTGCCGAGACTTGTTCCGCTAAAGCCACTGGACCCTGACGAATACGCCTTGCCGTCGGTGCAGAAGTTCGTCTGGCTTGAGCAAATTGTGGCTGCCAATCTCGATCGGCTCTTCCCCGGCATGGAAGTTGTCGAATGCCATCCCTTCCGGGTGACACGCAACACAGACATGGAGATCCAGGAGGAAGAGGCCGACGACCTGTTGCTGACCATCGAGCAAAATCTGCGTCAGCGGCACTTTGGCCGGGTCGTCCGGCTGGAGATCGATCAGGGGATGCCGGATTCCATCCTCAGCATGTTGCTGCAAAACTTCGAGATCAGCCATCACGATGTGTATGCGGTGGATGGGCCCATTGGTCTGAACAGTCTGATGCAATTGGTGAAGCTGGACTACCCGCATTTGAAGGACCCTTACTTCACGTCCGATCTGCCGGCGGCGCTTCAAAAGGAGGAGAGCATTTTCACGGCCATGCGCCGGCAGGAGTTCTTATTGCATCGCCCTTACGACAGCTTCTCGCCGGTGATCGGGCTGGTGCGGGCGGCGGCTGAAGATCCGGCCGTGCTGGGTATCAAAATCACGCTCTATCGGGTAGGCCCCGAGCCGCCGATTGTGCAGGCGCTTATGCAGGCGCGCGAGAACGGTAAGCAGGTGACGGCGCTGGTCGAGTTGAAGGCGCGCTTTGATGAGGAGAGTAATATCGAGTGGGCCAGAGCACTGGAACGGGCGGGGGTGCATGTCGTCTACGGGCTGATCGGTCTGAAGGTTCATTGCAAGATGCTGCTCATTGTCCGGCGCGAAGAAAACGGTCTGCGCCACTACCTGCACCTCAGCACCGGCAACTATAACGCCATGACTGCCCGCATCTACACCGACCTCGACTTTCTGACGACGGACGAAGCAATGGGCCGGGATGCGAGCGAGCTGTTCAATGTGTTGACCGGCTACTCGAGGCAGACGGAGTATCGCAAGTTTTTGGTAGCGCCGGTCAGTTTACGTGAGCAAATGACACAATACATTGAGCGTGAGACATTGCTCGGTCCGGAAGGGCGGCTGATCTTCAAGCTCAACTCGTTGGTGGACAGGAAGATGATCAAGGCGCTCTATCGCGCCTCGCAAGCCGGCGTGCAGATCGATCTGATCGTGCGCGGCATCTGCTGCCTGCGGCCGGGGGTGCCTGGCGTTAGCGAGAACGTCAGGGTGCGGAGTATTGTCGGACGTTTTCTGGAGCACTCGCGCGTTTACTTCTTCCGCAACGGCGGTAATTCGGAGGTATATGTGGGCAGCGCTGATTTGATGCCGCGCAATATCGACCGCCGGGTTGAGGTGATATTCCCCATCGAGGATGAGAGGCTGCGCAAGGAGATTGTTGAGGAGATACTGGAGGTGCAGCTGCGAGATACTGCAAAAGGGCATCTGCTCATGCCTGACGGCAGCTACGTACCGGTTGCCTCAATGCTGCCGGCAGGTGAGCCGTTGCTGAACAGCCAGCTATGGTTTCTCAATGGGCGCTCGCCGGAGCCTCAACCGGCGCCCCGCCTGGACATCGCGCCGGCATAAGCTAACCCGGATTGAAGGGCTAAACCGCGGAGCCGAGAATAACCGCCAGAAACCAGATGAGGAAATCATACTTCATCAACTGGCTGAGGCGTTCTATCTGGGGGCCGGTCGAATCCCGTCGCAGGCGCAAGAGGATATAGACTACGACCGGGAATACGCCCAGGGCGACGATGTAAGCATATGCCGGCTGATAGGTCGGCAGCAAGGCAAGAAACTGGTTGTAGACCAGGCAAATCCCCTGGTTGGCGTCGCAGAGCGCCATCTGATCCTCGTAGACGCTGCGCAAATAAGGCATCATCATCGCGATAACGGCCGCGCCGGCCGACACATAGAAGATCAGGCGGGCCGCCCGCTTGCCCCAAACGGTGGCCACGGTGCGAACCTGCTGATTCTGATCGCCCTCGTAGTCGGCAATGGTCTTCAGCACTTCCCGACTGAAGATTGAAATGGAGATGATCACGGAGAGCCAGAGCGTGGGCCAGACGTTGCCCACCGCTACACCGCCCAGAATAACCGTCATGCCGGTCACCAGGGCGATGGTCAGATTGCCGAGCAACACTGTGCTCTTCAAGCGCCAGGAGTAGATATATAGCAGAACGCTGAAGAAGAGAATGATTAGGAATGCGGGTAGATTGATCAGAGCCGCGATGAACAGGGCCAACGCATTGAGCGAAAATGAGAAAAGGACGGCGGCGCGCGGGCTGATCATGCCGGACGGTAAGGCGCGCTGGGGCTGGTTGATCTTGTCGATCTCGATGTCCAGGTAGTCATTCCAGGCATTGGCCGCGCCGGTCACGAGCAATGTTGCCAGGGCCGCGGCAAATACGCTCAACCACGCGCCGGTGCCGGCCACATATCCTCCCAGAAACACTGCCAGGCCGCCGCTCAGGGCGTTAAAGGGCCGCGAGATCTTGTAAAGCCCGACCAATTGTCGCATACTACCTCCATCATGATACAGGCTTGCGTCGGCAATGTTACCGCATCGGCCTGATGTAACCAACAAAACCCCGGGCAACCGCAAAGGATGCAGATGAAGACACTCCTGGTTCTGAGACATGCCAAGTCCAGTTGGAAACATGAGGGACTATCAGATCACGAGCGCCCGCTGAATAAAAGAGGCATGGCAGATGCCCCGGTAATGGGTGAACTACTGCGCGGGCAAGAACTCGTCCCAGAGCTGATCATCTCGTCTTCAGCGAAACGCGCCATGGCGACCGCTAAGCTGGTAGCCGAGGCGTGCGGCTATGAGGAGAAGATCGCCGTGTCGCAGGATTTCTACATGGGGGACCCTGACGACTACTTCGCACGCTTACGGTTGGCGCCGGACAATCTGACGCGGGTGATGATCGTGGGGCACAACCCGGGAATGGAGGAGTTGGTGGCAGACTTGACCGGCCACTACGAACGGCTGCCCACCGCGGCGCTGGCGCAAATCGAACTCGCAATTGATAGTTGGAAACAGCTTTCTGAAGTGACCGATGGCCGGCTGGTCAACCTGTGGCACCCGCGCGGTCTAGGTCCTTCCTAGAGGCGATCCGGATCACGCATAGGTTGGGGTGGGTAGGCCTTCCTTGCTGCTGGCATAGAGTTTGCTCAGGCTCTTGTTTTCCTCGGCCCACAGACCTACCAGGCCAATCTTTAGTTCATACAATGTCGTGCCTTCAATCGTTGTTTCCTGCATGATTTCGCGCTCGACCAGGCGATTTAGCCCTTCGGTAAGCTCAGCCGGATCGAACTGAAAGCCGAATTGCTCCAAATAATGTGCCAGGTCCGCCGGGTGGAAGGGTACATCCCGATCCATCAGGTGAGCGACAGCGGCCAAAAGCGCGCGCTCAGTGAAACTGGAGCGCTGCCACAGATAGGCGAAGTGCACTTCGCCAAGGCGTAGCATCTCGGAGATTGCCGCATTGACATCCGAAATCGTTACGTAGCCGTCCTGCCGGGTATTGGCTTGATTGACCAGCGTGTAGCAGACGAGCTGTAAGAAATAGGGATGACCGGCAGTGACCCGCCAGATCTTGTTCAGGGCCAGATCGTCATAGACGAGGTGAGGAGCGACCGGCTCGCAAATCAGCCTGGTCGCCGCCTCCCGGCTCAAAAATCCAATGTGCCGATAGAGGGCAATATTGAAAAGCACGCTCCAATAGTCGGTGCTCATCTCTTCCAGCCTGCGCGTGCCCACAAAGACGAAACTTAGACCGCGACTATGTTGCATCAGATGACGCAGATAGGTGAAGAAAGTGGGCGGGAGGATCTCGTCCCTGACCAAGTTCTCAAAGGCTTCAAACTCATCGAAGACGAGCAGGAGCGTGGACTCCGGCGGCAATTGCTCGCGCACGTACGGAAGAAAACGCCGCTGGAAATAGCCGGCCGGGTCTTCGCGCCAGGTGTTTGGCTCCGGCACTTCCAGCTCGATATCGCGGAGCGCCAGCGCGTCAGCAATCATCCAGGCGAGGTCATGAAATAGAGAAGCCATCCCCGGCAACACGCCCAGCGATTGGCAGTCAATGTATACCGGCACGAGCGATTCCGGCAAGTGCGAACCCAGGCGCAGCAGGGCCGATGTCTTGCCGGTGCGTCGCTGGCCGATCAGGATCAATACATTCCGTTGGGTGAGCCGGTCAGCATTCTGGGCAACAAAGTCAAACAGTTCTTCGCGCCCGAAGAATAACGGGCTGTACTCGCGCAACGGCGTGCCGGGCAGGTAAGGGTTCGGTATGGGAGTGAACTCACGTACCGGAGCCAACAGGTGCACCATGTCGCCGAAGACCATTTGACGATCTTCCTGGCTGCGGTCGCTGTAGCGAATCGTAAAGGTAAGTCGGAAGCTATCCGGCACATGCGGCTTGAGCACTACGCTGATTTCTCGGCTGCGCCCAGGTGGCAAGACCGGGATGTCATCGGGCTTGACGATGACAGTGTAAGCGGCGCTAAGGTCCAGATGGATCTCAAGGTTTTCGGCGCGTGCGCGACCCATATTGGTGATCTCGAGGGCCACCGTAGTCTCTTCCCCTTTGACGACCAGCCGGCGTGTCTTTAGCTTGACTACGGGCTGCGCCTGACCACGCAGCTCCTCGATAGCGGCATTGACCAGCCCCAGCCAGCGAGCGGCGATTACCCCGACTAACCGGCTCATCACCTGCGCCGGCTGGAGCTTCTGGTCCTGCCTCAGCTGCCGCAAGAGCACGGTGGATTCATGAAGGTAATATAAGCGATCCTCAACCAGGTCAACGCGCTCACTGTCGCGCAGGCCGGCGAGTACCCTCAGCAGTAGACTCATGCCGGGCACTGTCTTGTCAGCGGCTTCCTGCACTTTGACCACCTCGAGCAGCTGAGGACGCAGTAGACTGAGTTCAGTCACATTGGGAACTTCATACAGCGCCTGGCTTATGCGGAAAACAGGACGCCAGTGTTCCAGGCCACGCCATACCGGCTCCTGGTGTTGCGCGTTCTCCAGCGCGCCATTGACAATCGCCAGGCCCGCTTCCGGCCGGGCTGAGAGCAAGAACAGACCGTCGACAAGGTTGGCTAGGTCAAGATTCTGATCGCCGCGGGCGCGGTTTGCCAGACTGAGTAGCAACCCCGGCTCACCGGATGAACGCTGATATCCCTTTTCGATTAGCTCCAGTGTGGCAGCGGGCTGTTGCCGGATGCGGCCATACAATCGCCTGGCCCGCGATTCCGGCGACAGGGCCTGTCGGGCAAGGAATAGCGTGCTGAGGCCGAGTAACGCGGCCAGGGCGATACCCATGACGGCATTTAGCTCGCGGTTTACGCGTAGCGCGGCTGGTCCCACCGGCGGCTCAATTATCCCGGCTTGTGACTGATCATTATACAATAGGCGATAGCGCACAGGTTCTGCGTCCGCTGGCGCAATAGCGAATGAGAGTCGCGAAGCGCCGTCGCTGTCTTGCGCGCCCTGCACGACCCATCGGCCGGTGGCCCGGTCCCAGGTCTCGAGTGTGACCTGTACCGAGTCTCCCTCCTCGTCCAGAATGTCCACACTGATCTCATACCGACCCGGCTCCACCGCGACGCGGGGATTGGCAAGCAGAGGCGGGCGATTTGGCTTGGCCTCAAACAACTGCACGACGCCCAGGTCACTGACCGCGGCAAGCTCCAACGGCGCAGATGGGCCGCGTTCCACGCCGACCAGGGCAAAAATGCCGCTGGTCAGCCCTTGCTCATCCCAGATGCGCCCGTCTGGTCCAAAGAGGGCGATACTGCCGCTCCGATTGCCCACGGCCAGATCCTCTGAACCGCCGCCGCTGAGGTCTCCCCAACTCAGAGCGCTAATCCCGGCACCGGCCGGCAGCACCCACTCGGTTAGCTGCAACGCCGGGTCAATCTGAAACATGCGCCCGGCGTCAGTGGCGATCAGAAGGTTTTCCCCGGCCTGCAGGGCCACAGTCGGTACGCCGCCTCCCAGGTCAAGGCGCGAAACCTCTCGACCTTCCAATGTGACGATGCGCACAACCCCGTCATCGGTTGTAATCAGGACGTTCGGCCGGTCACTCTCACCCGGTGATGTGAGTAACATGTGCAAGATGTCATGCAAATTGTAGTTCACGAGCAGTCTGGCATTGCCGCCGGGATCAATAGCAAATATCTGACTATCTGAGGTCGAGGCCAGCAAGCTACCGCCGGTTACCGGCAGGAGGTTCGTCACCCGACTACCCAATGCGACCTGCCAGAGGATCTCCATGCCGGCTGACATGGCGCTTAATTCACCTCCGGCGGTTCCAAGAACGATTTCGCTCAGACCGTCGGCATTGATATCGGCCACGGCGAGTGCAGTCGCCAGATCAGAAAGGATAAGCGGGTCCGATATGTCACGGCCATTGGCATCAAGAAGATGCAGCGTGCTCTGAAAGGCCTCCTGACCTGCGGCACCTGCCCGCCGCACAGCGCTTGCGGCCACGATCAGCGGCTGCTCCCCTTCGGCCGGCTGCATAATAGCGAGCAACGGCACTTCGTCGCCCAACTTCTGAATCCACGTGGCTTGTTGGCCGGCGTCGCTTTCCAACATATGAAGGCGACCGTCGCCGGCACCCAACAGAAGTTCGTCCCTGCCATCGTTGGTGATATCGGCAGCCAGGACCACTTGCGGTGCGACAAATAGGCGATAATCCCAGGCCGGCGCGTTCTTGCGGGCGCTTGTGCCGGAATCTACCAGGGCCAGGGTGCCGAAACTGACCAGCAGTAGCTCGTTCAAATCATCCCGGTTGACATCAACCAGCCGGGTTGCTCCGGGTACTGAGACAAGCGGCTCATCCTGCAGGCGGCGACCATCGGCGTCAAGCAGGAAGACTTCTGTCAATTCCTGGCTCTCGGCCGCGCCCGCCGCCAGCGTTACCGCGACCGCCGGTTGACCGGCTGCCGGCGTCGATGGACTAGCGCTGAGACCGATGACTCTACGATCTGGGGAATCCGAAACGATCGTCCGCCAATAGCGATCCCCTTCATCGTCATAGGCGGCGACTGCCCCCACCTCTGTGCCCACTAACAACGCCGGGCCTGCGGGCAGGACAACCGGCGTCAGGCTGGTGACCGGCTTGTTGGGGGTGCGGAACCAGCGCTCCTGCCCGCCGAAATCATACAGATGTACCCGGCCCAGGCTGTTGCCAACGGCGATGCTCATGGGATCGGCCGGATCAAAGTCGGCCAGCGAAAGGGCTGTTACCTGCCCGTCAATCGGACGCTCCCCTTCCCACAGGCTGAGGCCTTCGCCGTCCAGGAGAGCCAGCTTGCTGAAACGACCGCCGAAATAGGCAAAAGCGATTTCCGGCACGCCGTCCCTGTTGATATCACCGATATCGAAGAATGACCCGCCGTTAGCGTCCGGCGGGTCTTCAGGCGCGTAGGTCCAAAGGTGGTTGCCCTGACTGTCATAGAGCGCCAACAGGCCTGATCGCAGGAGGAGCAAGATCTCGTCAAGGCCGTCCCCATCGCTGTCAAAGACACTGACCGCTTTCGGTCTATGTTGCTCGAGCAAGGCGGCATATTGCGCGGGATTATCTGGGTCAATAGAGTCCGGGTCTACCGGCAGAGCCAGAGGCTGTTGCCAAAGAGCTTGGCCGGCGCTGGAAAGCAGGCGCAGTTCATCTTCTGTGACCACCAGGATACTGCGGTTCCCAGGGAGCTCTGCGCCGGCGCGCATGGCGGTCAGCAATACAGCTGGCAGCGATTCTTCCAGTACCCGACTCCAAAGAGGTCGCCCGGTAGCGCTAAGCAGTATGACGGTGTTGTCCCGGGTGATTACGGCAAATGCGTCGGTGCCGTCGCCATCGAAGTCACCTTCGGCGACCAGGGTAATCGGGCCGGGGGCGTCATAAGTCCAGTAATTTGAGAGGGAGGCATCTTGAGCGGCAGACTCACGAGGGGGTAAAACTGCCCATATGAATGCCAGTATGAGAGCGGGAACGAAGATTCTGCAGAAGCGTGACATCTTGCCTCGAACTAGCCTGGGGGCCGCAAGGCATATCCAACACCACGTTCGCTCACGATCCAGTTGTCAAAAGGTTCAACGGCGCGACGCAGCCGCTTAATGAGGGTTTTCAGCCGGTCGGGGTCGTCGACAAGAATCTCGCCCCAGACGGCGATCTCCAGGTCGTCGCTGTGCACAACCTGTCCGGCATGCCGGGTGAGACAGCCGAGCAAGGCAAATTGGGATGTGGTCAGGCTCAGCTCATCGCCGCCGGCGCGCACGGTGTGTCTCTGCAAGTCCATAACGAACGGGCCGCCCTGCACCAGGCCGGTGACCTGTTGGCGGCGGACGAAGCGACGAAGCATCTCGCTGGAATAGCGGAAGTCGTTGTTCGCCGGCACGATCAGACACTGCTGTTCGAGTAAACGCAGGCTGTCGATCGGGCCGGTAAGCGTTGCCAGGGTGTATTGCTCCTCAGGGGAAAGATTGTGCCATAAGTAGCTAAGGTGGGAATCGGCCTCGATCTCCACGGCTTCATCAAGAGCGGCGTAAGCGCTGGATCCATCCAGCGTGTTCTCCTGGCAACCATTGAAGGCATGGTAACCGGCAATGTGCAAGAAGAATGGATGCGCGCCGACAAGTTGTAGCAGATGATCTCGCAGCAGCTCCGAGAAGGTGATGCCCGTGCCGGCCAACCGCACGGAGAGCAGGCCGCGCGCCTCCTCCTCCGGGTACAATCCCAGTGGTAGGGTGACGAATATATTAAAGAAGGGAGAACTGAGGATTTGTTCGTCAGCCGTGATCGCAAACAGCGGGCGCTGGCTGGCGGTCAGGAAAGCGAGCCCATACTTGGTGGTCAGGCCACGCAAGCGCGCGAAGAAGTAAGGGGTGAGATGCTCGTTGGCCGCCAGCAGTTCAAACTCGTCAAGCAATATGTTGACGCCGGCTCCCTGGCGATATAAGCGGCTCAATACCCGGTCCAGAGAACGGTAGGTGTCGAAACGGTTAACAGAGCCAGTCTGCAGTCCGGCGGCTTCCGCCTGTTCTACCAGCTCCGTCAACAGGGCTTCATATACCTCTTCCGGCGGAGAGCCGCCGAACTCTTGGCAATCAAGAAGCACAAAGAGCGCCGCCGGGGGTGCGAGATCATAGGCGGCATGCACCTGCGGACGGGCCAGATGCAGCAGCAAAGAGCTCTTGCCGATACGTCTCGGCCCGATCAGCGACACACTCTGTCCATTGCGCAACAGCCCGAGAATCTGGTTGATCTCAGTCTTGCGGCCATGGAACATTTCCGGATGCCGGATCGCGCCGCGATGGTAGAATGGATTGTCCACATTCATGGCTCGTTATTGTAGAGCGGAAGCAGGAAAAGGTAAAAGGATTCAGGCAATGGTTAATCATCATCCGCCGGCAACCGTAGTTGTACAACCGCGGACGGGACCACCGGCGCGAATGGAGCCATAGTATGTGGAGAATTCTGGTATTGCACGGGCCGAACCTGAACCTGTTGGGCAGACGGGAGCCGGAAGTATACGGCAGGCAGACTCTGGCCGAGATTGACGCGCTGCTTCAGGCGTATGCCGGCGCGCGCAACGCCGAGCTCTCAGCGCTGCAGTCCAATCATGAGGGCGCCCTGATAGACGCAATCCACAGCGCTGCAAATCAAAGTGACGGCCTGCTAATCAACCCCGGCGCCTTCACGCATTACAGCTACGCGCTGCGGGACGCGATCAGCGCCGTTGCGCTGCCGGCGGTGGAGGTGCACCTGTCGAACATTTACGCCCGGGAGGCTTTCCGCCACAAATCAGTTATTGCGCCGGTCTGCATCGGTCAGATTACCGGCTTCGGCGTGCGCAGTTACCTGCTCGGCCTGCAAGCATTGCTGGACCATCTGGACAACTCCCACTCCGGCTGATTATTCTGACTGCGGTCTCAGGAAATCGAGCGCGCCGGCGCTACCAGCCCTCGGCAGCCCGCCCTTCAGCTTGCCAGCCGCGCCCGGCCTGCGCTTGCTGATCCTCTTCCTGCTCCCCGCGAGTGCGGCGCATTCCCCACCATCCCCGGCGGGCGTTCACGTATAGCCGGGCCAGGCGCAGTGGGTTCCGTTCTCGGCGCTGTACGGCCTGGTGCAGGCTAACCTCGCTGACCATCCAGCGGGTGGCATGGTCATAGAAGCGGCGCGAATGTCTCCCGGCGACACCCAGGTCGCGATCGGTGCGTTCGGCCCAGGTGGCGTGGGTGACTACCCGATCCCTGGCTGCCTCGTAATAGCGCGTTCCCTTAATGGGATAAGCGACGGTAGTCAGGAATACGTTGGGGGAGGAAACCTTCAGATGCTCGACGGTCGCCTGGATGTCCTCGATTTCCTCACTGTCATAACCCAGCATAATGAACATGCCGACTTCGATACCCCGCGCCTGGAGCATCTTTGTCTTTCTTTGCACGTCGATGACGTCCGCTTTACGCTGCATGGCATCCAGAATGCGCTGAGAACCGCTCTCCGAGCCAATCCACAAGCGATAGCAGCCCATCTCCGCCAACGCATCGACGGCCTTCTCGTCGAGCCGGTCTGCCCGGCTGATGCACTCAAACGGAATACGGATGCCGCGGGATTTCAGCTCGGCGGCGTAGCTCAAGAACCAGCGCGGCGCAATGGTGAGCACATCATCGGCGTACCACAGCTGGTCGGGATTGTACTCGTCGCGGATCCAGGCAACCTCGTCGGCTACTTCTTCCGGCCTGCGCCGGCGGTGCGTGTGGCCGAAAACTGAGTGGCTGCACCAGGTGCAGGTATATGGGCAGCCGCGGGCCGTGATCAGCGAGACGGAGCTAAGGCCGTGATGCTCCTTCCAGGTAGACAGGTACCTCTCCATGGGGATGGCTGCTCGATCGGGCCAGGGCTGGGCGCTCAGGTCGGGCAAAAGCGCACGGGCCGGGGTGCGAACGGGTACGCCTTCATCGTCGCGGAAAGCGATGCCGTTGATTATGTGTAAGCCGGATAAGCCATGCCGGGAGAGATGAGGTATCAGCTCCGCCAGGGTCGCTTCGCCTTCACCGATGACGATAATGTCGGCGCCGGCCTCCAGATATTCCGGAATATAGGATGCCGGCTCCGGCCCGCCCAGGATCACAGTGGCACCGACTTGCTTACATAGCGGGATCATCTTCAAGATGGTGAACTTCGTCATTAGATTGCAGTAAAGCCCTACCAGCGGTGGACGAGTCTGCTGCACATGGGCGGAGAAGTCCGACATTGTCTGGAAGGTGCTGTCCCACAGGTTAACGGAGAAGCCGGCGGCCTTCAAGTGCGACGAGATATACAGCAGCCCTAGCGTAGGATAGGGCTTCATGATCTTTTTTTCGTGCTCGTCCTCGGCGATGAAATAGCCGTGTGAGAGAAGTATGTCCACCGATAGTCCTGCCGTTATTCTCTGCTCACAGTCGGGTCAAACCGGCGGGCGTCCGGCCGGGTTCAACCATCCTGCGACGTTGGGCTTGCCGCTTCCTGAAGCGACATATGTGTTGGTATGTGAATCGTCTCGTGAGTTGTCTGGGCCAGCCTGTCCAGCTTGCGGCGCGCGGCCGGTAAGGTGAGCAGACGGTAAGGCGTGGCGACCAACTCACGCGCATGATAGGCAGATAAGCTGCCGGGCCGGCGCAGCGCCTGTTTCCAGGCGATGATAGCCCTTTGGCTGCGAAATTCCTTATGCAGAACGTTGTGCAACTGCCGATAGAACGAGGTCGTGAACGGCCCCTGGTACATCATGGCCAGGTCCGCCGAATCCTGCCAGTTTTGTTTGACGCCCAACTGCAGGCGGACATTCTCGAAAAACTTGGTGCCGGGGAGCGGGTAGGAGACGGACATGCCGATGTCATCGGGCCGGCAATCGCGCACCATTTGCAGCGTCATCTCGATTTCCTCGCGCGTCTCGCCCGGATAACCGAACTGCAGGAAGAAACCGACCCTGACGCCGGCAGCGCGGAGCTGTCTGGCAGCCTCGTAGATCTGCTCGACAGTAGTGCCCTTTTCCATGGCGTTCAAGATACGCTGGGAACCGGACTCGGCCCCCAGCCAGACAATGTCGCAGCCGGCGCGCTTTAGGGCGCTGACGTTGCTCTCGCTACGCACAATGAGATCCGCCCGGCTGAGGCATTTGAAAGGCGTGCGCACCTGTTCTTCTTTGACCAGATCGGCGAAGTGTTGCCACCAGCCCGGCTTCAGACCCATGATGTCGTCGGCGAACCAGATGTGATCGGGCGCAAAATGCTGTCGCAGCCATTTCAGTTCGGCGACCACGTTCTCGGGTGAACGCGAGTTATACCGCTGGCCCCAAATGGGCTTGGCGCACCAGTTGCAGTGGTAAGGGCAGCCCCTGGTGGTGACCATGTTCATCGAGTAGTAGCCGTGCTTCTCAAGCCATATGCGCCGGTAGCGCTCGACATCGACGAGGTCCCAGGCCGGGAACGGCATTTCGTCCAGTGCCTTGATGTCGGGTCGGCGTGGGTTTCTCCTGAATGCGGAGGCGGGAGCGCCGTTCGATTGGCCGCGCTCAGGAGACAGGCCGGCGTCGTCCCCGTGGTAAGCCAGGCCGAGAATGTCTTCAATCGGCCGCTTCAATTCCCCTGTCAGAACCGCGATGAGTTCAGCCAGCGTCTCCTCGCCCTCGCCCAGTAACACATAATCCGCGCCCTGCCCCAAATACTGCTCGGCGTGGTCGGTGGCATCTGAACCGCAGATAATGACCCTGCAGCCGGCATCCCTGGCCATGCGCGTCATGGTAAACGCCGCCTGGCGCATATTCAGCAGGCACATCTTGGACAGGTAATTGAAGTTGTCTTCGTAGATGACCGCGAAGCGCGGCCTGACCCTCGCCAGCGTGGTCTGCCACTCCGCCTCGGACTCTGCCAACATCGCGTCGAAGAGCGCCACTTCATGGCCGCGGTGGCGCATGTAGCCAGCAGCGTAGAGCGTGCCCAATGGTGGGTAAGGCTGCATCGCCTCCCACAGCTTGGGATCGAATCGCAAATAGTATGACTGGCCGAAGAGAATCGCGCTCATGGAGACTAGATCACTTCATTCAAACAGGCGATTCATGGAAGGTCTGCCGTGAGCCACATCAGTTCTCACTGATAATGCTGAGCCGCTTGCTGAAGGCAGCCATGGTATTCTCTCCATGGCTGACGAAGTGGCCCTTGCACCAATCGGCGCAGAAGGCCGCTTCTGTATGGGCCTGATCCGGCAATTGCCGGCTGAGTCTGGCGATCTTACGATCCATTTCCCACTTTTCCAGCCGCGTGCCCAGCCGGGTAGCCAGAATCGTTTCCGACATACTGCGCAAGCGGCGCTGACCCAAGGAAAGGTCGACCAACTCAATCCGGCGGGGATGGCCGACTGCGTTCGGTAGATAGCACGCTGACCAGGCGTTTGCCTGGCGCAATTGATCGTACATCGATTGCCCAGTCACCAGCACCATTTGCGTCAACTCATGGGCTGAATAGAAGGAGTGTTCACTGAACGCCAATCGGTCGGCGGAGAGGATGTAGTTCGGGCAAAGTTGAACACCCTTTCGGGCGGCCAGGCGCACAATCAGGATGGCGAATGCCCGACTGAGCCACACACGTCCCGCCGCGCTGATGATGAAGTAATCAATATCCGCGCCCTGCTCTGCGTTGTCCACCGCCAGTGAGCCGGAAACGGCCACCATACGCATAAACGGCATGGCGGCGATGCGGCGACCGTAGAAAACGGCTTGCGGCCAGAGCGCCTGAGCGATTTTGTACCGGGTCTTGCGGATTTTGACAATCAGCTCGCGTCCCGGCAGCGTGTAGTAGCCGTCGCGCTGCGCCAGCCGGCCGGAACCGGCGCATAGGACGTCCAGCTCATGCTGTACCTGTTCAAGAGTAGCGGCATGACCGCTCAGATAACGGTGCGCCTCCAGGCTGCGCAGCGGGTAGTCAAAGACATCAACGTAGGCGACGGTCTCAAGCAGCGCCTCTTGAATGGTCGCTGATTCAGCCGCTTCGATGCCGTATCGACCGTTTGGCTGGTCCGTTCGCAATGAAAAACCCTCGCAATAGCCGGATAGAAGGCGCCTTAATCGATTAGCGCTGCCATGAGCAGGTGCAGTGATGTCGTCATGTCCGCCTTGCCGGTCTTCGCGTCAACATCAATATCCAGCAGGTGGCTGTAGATTTGCTCCAATTGCTCCAGGCTGAAACCATGAGACTGCTGGTACAGCTTGGTCACTACATAGCTATGGAGTTTCAATGTATCCGCAATCGCCGGCGGGCGGTCGCCCTGCAACGCAAGCTCCTTCACCTGAATCAGCAGCCGGAACTGGCGGATCAGCATGCCGAACAGATAGAACGGGTCCGTACCGTCGCTGAGCTTTTGGTGAAGCAATTGCGCCGCCCGGCGGGCATCCCGCCCGCCCAGCGCGTCGACCAAGTCGAAGATACTGGCTTCAGCCACGTACGGGCTGAGCGAGACCACATCTTCCGCGCTGATCGTGTGCGATTCGCCGGCGTATAGCACTAACTTAGTGATCTCATTCTCCTGTACAGCCAGGTCGTTGCCGATGTTAGTGGCCAACACATGCGTGGCGCGGGGCGAGATCTGACCGCCCTGGGCCTGCACGCGCTGCTGGATCCAGCGATTGAGGGCGGCGCCTTCCGGCCGCTCAAAGAGGCGAACGAAGCCGTTTTCCGCCTTCTCGGCCAGTTTGATCAGCCGGTGATTGGCCGGCAACGCACGGGACTCGAGGAAGAAGAGGCGCGCCGAGTCGGGCATGTCCGGCAGATAGGTGAGCAGTTTGCCCAGGAACGCTTCATCCGGCTTGGCCGCCAACAGTCCCTCGACGATTACTACCCGCCGTTTGGCAAGGAAAGGAGCCACATCGCAGGCCTGTCGCAACGCGCCGAAGGGCATGATGCCCTCGAAGCGGGTCGTGTTCAGCTCCAGCATTACCGGGTCGCCCATCTTCCTGAGCAGATCGGCCAGGGTTTCCTTCTGTGCAAAGGTGTCGTCGCCGTGAAATACGTAGAACATCAAATACCGGCGCTTAGGTTACCGTCAGCTCATGCCTAACAAGGCATAGCGGCCCACAGGATCAGCGCTCTCACAGATACGACCTCAGTCGCTGGTGTCGATGCGATAGGCGGTCATCTTCCTATCGCTGCCGGCAGCGAGCAAGAGTTTGAACAGCCGGGTCACGGGTGAAGGAGCGACTTTGCTTACCCCTACCACGCGCAAGTTGCCCAAATCCCCGTCGGTAGTGTATCTGGCCTGCAATGCCATGCCAAGAGGCCGGGAGAGGATCAGGGCCACAACACCGGCCAACACCGCCGAGGGCAATGCGGCCAGGGAAGTGAGTATTGTCGCCTGTTCCTGATGCTGCCGTTTCTGCTCAAATACAAAGGCCAGTTGCGAGGCTACGGCCACCATAGTGGCTGTGGTCAGTAAGACGGTGCCGCAGTTGGGGTGTACGGCCAGTTGGCGCTCGCCGTCCTGCATCCGGCGATAGGCCTCGTTGACAGCAGCGGTTATGGTCTCTTCGTTGAGGTCGCCGTAGATGTTCAAGTGAAAGCCGGCCGGGGTGGAATTACCTTGCGCGCTGAAATTGCGGTGATGCTCGCTGAGCACATGGATCGTGGCGTGTTCCAGGGCATGGTTGCGCCGCGTCCGGCTGATGATGTTGCCAATTGCGCTGTTTATGCTGCTCAAGCTGCTCGTACTACTCATGCGACATCCTCATCATTGTGCATCCCCTGCTTTTATAGCACGTATGCTCGAAAGCGTAAAAGACCGATCAACGGGGTATGCGGAAAGTGGGCAACCCCAGATCGGGCATGGGCCGGCGGGTCTGCAATGCTTCCAGGGCGGTGCGGGTGGCGACAGCGTCATCCCATGGATACTCAGTGACGCCGAAGCACATGGACTGTTCATGGCCTTTGCCGCAGATCAGGACCAGATCATCGGGCCGGGCTAGTTGCAGGGCGAAGTAAATTGCTTGTCCACGATCCGGCACGCGCCAGAAGCTTTTCCCTTCAACCCCTCCCATCTCCCGGCAGCCGGCGGCCATCATCTCCAGTATCTCATCTAGTGATTCCGTGCGCGGGTCCTCGGCGGTCAGAATGGTCAGGTCGGACTCGCGGGCGGAGATCTCGGCCATCAGCCGGCGCTTCTGTACATCTCGCTTGCCGGCGCTGCCGAATAAGGTGATCACCCGCCGGCTGACCATGCGCCTGCCGGCCCGAATGGCCTCCGCCAGCGCGTTGGGGGTGTGGGCGAAGTCCACAATGACCAGGAAAGGCTGTCCGCCGGCGATGCGTTGCATGCGCCCGGTGAGCGGCTGACAGCGCCGCAGACCACGCTGGATCTCCGGCAAAGAAAGCCCCAGACTGTGGGCCGCCGTCGCCGCTGCCAGCATGTTGTAGACATTGAAGTCTCCCACCAGGGGGGAAACGACCTCGCCGGCCTCCGACTCGCTCGGGCCGGCGGAGATATGCAGCATGAAGCGGGTGGCGTCCGGGCCATAGTGGGGATCGATCGCGGAGACATCGGCAGTCTGACCCATCCGATAGACGAGCCGGCGAGCGACTGGCAGTTCCCGCAAGTGCGCGAACGAGACATCGTCTCCGTTCAAGACGGCGGTCCTGGTCACCTGTTCCTTGAAAGGGTTAGCTGATCGCCGGAGGCCGGCGTCCATCGCCAGTGTTCGGAACAACTGCGCTTTGGCCTCAAGATAAGCCTCCCAACTGCCGTGGTAGTCCAGGTGTTCGTGCGTGATGTTGGTAACGACGGCAACGTCAAAGTCGATGGCTGCCACCCGGTGTTGCGCCAACCCATGTGAAGTGGTCTCCAGCACGCAATGGGTCAGCCCGGCGTCCACCATGCGTCGCAAGTAGCGCTGAATTACCGGCGCTTCCGGCGTGGTGACGTGCAAGGCCAGCGGCTCTTCCTGCGGACCGATGACGGCCCGCAACGTGCTGAGCAAGCCAGCAGCGATGCCGCTTTCCTGCAATACGGTATAGAGTAGGTTGGCGGTAGTCGTCTTGCCGTCGGTGCCCGTCACGCCGATCATTACCAGGTCGCGGGCCGGGAAATCCTCCCAAGAAGCTGCCAGCCAGGCTTCTGCCAGGCCGCTGTCGGGGACCCGCAAGTAAGGGACGGCGACACCCTGCAAGGCCGGCAGCTCGGCCAATGGGCGCTGGCCCACGATCAGCGAGGCACCGCGCGCGATTGCCTGGCCGATGTAGGGGTGTCCGTCGCTGCCGCTGCGGACCCGAGCCACGAAGCATGCGCCAGGCGTGACGGCATCGGTGTGCTCCACGATCGAGGTCAGCCACACATCCGGTCCGTCGTAAGCCGGCGGCTGAGGGAGGCGAGTACCGTGGACCGCCTGCCGCCAGGCAGTCAGCAATTCGCTCAGCGATATGCCGAGGTCGCCTTTCACCTTCTTGCTATCTGCCTGCATTTACGCTGTCTCCTCTTCACACAAGGCGTCAGTTAACGAATCTGACGTTGTTTGGCGAGACTCTCAATTGCTATAGTAGTCGGGATTTGCAGCAATCCGGTCACGCCGGAGCCGGGAACAGCCATGACCCGGCTGTCGGCAAAGTAAGTGAAGTCAAAGCTGACCGGGTCGCCCGCCTGAAGACCGGGCAGAGGCAGCAGCCGGGCGGTGAGCGGCTTGTCCACCCGCGTTGCCAGGGCGGCCACGTCAAGCAAGATGGCGGAAAGTTGCGCCACGCTGGCGTCGCCGGGCAGAGGCACAGTGTCCAGGCCGGCCCCACACACCGCAGACCAGTTCAGCAAATCCGCCAGGGAGAGCCGCCCGGCGGCAGCCTGCTCCGCCAGGACGCTGTCTTCGAGTACCGACAGCATCAGGCTGGAAAAGCCGCAGCGCGGAAAGTCAGCCCGACCCAGCGCCTCGGCGACAAAGGTCGCCGCGAAGAGGCTGCCGGCTGCGCCCAACCAGGAAAGCCCGAGCGATTCCAGTGTGCTGCCCAGGCTGCGCTCCACCGTCGGGAAAGGCGCGAGCGAGAAGTCGATGCCCCGAAACGGAATACCCTGCTCGACAGCCAGGCGCCGGCTCGCCTCGGTCAAGGTAGCGGCAACGCTTTCGATGCTCTGAATGAGAGCGGAGCGGGCTTCATCCAGGGTTGAGGCTCCCTGCACCGCGGTTAACGAGAGGTCGGCCGCCTCCACGCCCAGGGCGAAGCCAGCTGCGCCGCCTGCATGGTAAGCGGCGGGGAAGAACGGCGAGCCGGGAGGACAATTGGCCAGGGCGGCGAAATAGAGATTGCTGAACCCCCTTTCGTCCAGCCGGCTGATCTCCAGGATCAGCCGGGCGACCGAAGCGCAGCGCTCGACATTGATCGCGCCTCGAGAATCGGCAATCTCGGCGGATCCGAAGATTGCCCCGGACGCGCCGATCATCGCCGGCAACCGCTTTAGCCAGGCTATCTCATGCTGTAATTGCACAGGGCCGAGGCTGATGAAGTCGGCTCCGGCGGCTAGCCATTTGTCCGCCACCTTCTCGGTCTCCGCGCCGATACCCTGGGAGACGTTCCACCACTCCGGAAACGGCGGTAAGGCAACCCGCCTGGATTGAACCGGCACGGCAAACGCCGAATTCACCGCTGCGAAGAAGCGGCCGGCAACGGCAGCCGGGTAATCCGGTTCGCAAAAGAGCGTTACTGTTCGAATCTCCATGACTACCTCGACGCTCCACTCGCGTGATTTGACTAGCGAAGGTGGACAGTTACAATCGGCAATGAGCCAGGCAAATACCTGGTATGGCAATTGCACCCTATTGTATTGAACAAACGGCATGACAACGAATGGCGAACAGAGCGCCGGGCCGCCCAAGCGCCGGCGTAGGCGCGGCGGCCGGCAGGCGGGTCAATCCAACAGCAGATATGCGGGCGACGCGACCGCCGGTAGGACCGAGTCGCCGGAATTGCAGCGCATTATCTATGAGTTTGTGTTGTGCGGCCGGTGCAGTTTTTTCCTGGCCGGTTGTCGCGTCTCATATGGTCTGGATGCATTGGAAGCTGACATGCGGGCCGGCGACGGTAAGCTGTTGAGTTTGCCCTGGGATATGAGCGCGCGCCGCCTGCTGCATGAATCCTACGGCTTTGACATCGACTCCACTGTGACGCAATTTGAGGGTTGCTGTCCCGATTGTGGCCGGCGCTTTGTCTACGGTGAACAAGATCAGGAAGCAGTTGCGAGCCGGCTTACAGTTCAGTTGATCTCCGCTTGAAGCCAGTTCCATAATGCGGTCTGTGCCGGAGTCGAAAACAGCCCGGCAGATTGACCGTTGCGACGAATCGGAAACGCTCCAGATAAGCAGGGTTGCTAACCATGCAGTTACGTCCGGCGCAAGAGAAGATTCTGGCCTATCGCAGAGGGCAGATGGCTGTCAGCGCTGTGCCGGGCAGCGGCAAGACCTTCACCCTCTCCTTGTTGGCCGCGGAGCTGATCCGATCCGGTCGCATCAACGTCGCCGCCGGCCAACAGGTCTTGATTGTTACCTACCTAAACTCCAGCGTGGACCATTTCAAGGCGCAGATTCGTCGTTGGTTGCAGGAGATGGATCTGCCGGTGCTGGGCTTTGATGTGCGCACTCTGCACAGCCTGGGCCTGGAGATTGTGCGCACGGCGCGGGGGAGCGCTGACGCGGCAAACGATCTCATCGTCCTGGACGATGTTCAGAGCGCCAACTACCTGCAGACCGCCGGCAATAACTGGATTGACGCCTATCCGGAATTGTGGAGCGCTTTCCTGCCTGATCGTAGTCCGTCCACGGCGGCCCGCTGGCGCGAGATCACGGAGCGGACGGCGCGTGTTTACATACAGACGGCCAAGAACGAGCGCTACCGGCCGGAAGCAATCCAGCAGCGCTTGAACGAGCCGGCCGGCGAGGGGGAAGAGGCGTACCTGCTGCTCTGGGTGCTGAACGGCATCTATGCCCGTTACCAGGCAATTCTGGACCGGCAAGGAGCGCTGGATTTCGACGATCTGATCTGGCAGGCTGCCGACCTGATGTCCGCCCGGCCTGATCTGGCGGCAGCCCTGCGCCAGCGGTGGCCCTATGTCCTGGAGGATGAAGCGCAAGACAGCGTGCCGCTACAAAGTGAGCTGTTGTCGGAGCTGACCGCGGGACCGGCCGGCAACTGGGTGCGGGTGGGCGACCCCAATCAAGCGATTACCAGCACATTTACGGCCGCGCACCCGCGCTTCTTCAATGCCTTCATTGATGCTCCCCAGGTGGCATTCTTCCCACTGCCCAATTCCGGGCGTTCCGCGCCGCTGATTTATGAGGCGGCCAATCGGCTGGTGCACTGGGTTTGCGACCAGCATCCTGTTCCGGAAGTGAGACGGAGCGCGTTTCGCCGGCAGGAGATCTTGCCTACGCCGCCGGGGGACGCGCAACCCAATCCGCCGAACGAGGAAGCAGGGCTGCGCATCCGCGTCTACACTCAGCGCGAAGAGGATGAGCTGCCGGAGGTTGCCCGACTGGCGCACCTGTACACAGAGAAATACCCGGAACGCACGGTGGCGATTCTGACCCCCACCAACCGGGTAGGTTACGACCTATCAGAACAACTCGACATGCGCGAAGCGCCGTATGACAATCTGTTGCGTGGGGGCGGACGGGAGCGCGAGATCGCCTCGGTCTTACATGGGCTGATGGGCCTGCTGGCTGATCCGTTGGATACCCGGCAGTTGGCGCACGCGCATCAGGCGCTATTTGAATTGGGGCATCCGGTGACCGGCCTGACCCCGACCGGCAACAGCGCGGAAGACGGCATCGCTTATGCCTCCTTCACTGTCGAAGAATTGGTGCAGAGCGACCGGGACCTGAGCCGATTCTATGCGCTCTTGAAGAGTATTCCCCGGCCGGAACAACTGCTCTTTCCCAGCGACAGTGAGAGCTTTGTGGCGGGGCTGCCGGAGGGAGTCGCTACCGAGGCTGATATTCGCCGGCTGCATAGCTTCGTGTCGTTCGTCCGTCGGCTATTCGCCCTGCGCCCGCTGCCGATTGACGACCTGGTCCTGGCCCTGGCCGATGAGCTTTTTGCGGCAAGTCTGTGGCCCGGCGAAGGGCAAGCAACGGAGCCGGCGCGCGCGCCCATGCGGGAGGCGGACCTTTCGACCGCGCATCGTATTGCGGCGGTGTTGCGTCGTTGGCACGATCTGCATCCTGAGTGGCGGCTGCCGGAGATGGCTGCCGCGCTGGCAGAAGTGGCGGCCGGCCGGCGCACACTGCCGCTGATCTCGCCAACTGAATTGGGTTTCGAACCACAGCCCGGCCGCATTACCCTGACGACGCAGCACGGGGCCAAGGGGATGGAGTGGGATGCCGTCTTCCTGGTGGGGATAGACAATTTCTGGATTCCCGGCGACCTGGACGCGCCGTTTCTGGGCAGCTACGATTTTCTGGGCGGGGACCCGATCGCGGAGGCCACCGCGCAACTGAAAGGGCTGATGACCGGGAACGCCGACCTTTACCCTGGGCGCACCGCGACTGAGTCCGCCCACATCGCGGTGATATGTGAGCGCCTGCGCCTGCTCTATGTCGGCATTACGCGGGCGCGGCGCTATCTGCATATTAGCCGCAGCCGCTTCACGCGCTCTTTCGGCCTGAATCGGGAGGCTGCGCCGGCGACCACGTTGGGCGTGCTCTATCAATACCTGCAAGAACGCGCGCCGGCCCGCTAAATTTCCAGACGCGGCCCCTAACCGGCAAGCTCATACAACGTTGCTAACACAGCCTCGCGCGGTACATCGCCCTGCAAGAAAACGTCACCGATGTCGCGCAACAGGACGAAGCGTAGTCGCCCACCGGCGCGCTTTTTGTCTGTCTGCATGGCAGCCAGCAGGGCTTCCGGCCCCAGTTCGGCCGGAATGGTCGTGGGTAGATGACTACGGGCCAGCACCCTGACGATTCTTGAGCGCAAGTCCGGCGCGCAGAAACCGAGGCGCGCGGAAAGGTCGGCGGCGGCGACCAGGCCCATCCCCACCGCTTCGCCATGTCGCACCTGAAAACGGCTGACTTGCTCGACAGCGTGGGCGAAGGTATGGCCCAGATTAAGCAGCGCCCGGCGACCCTTCTCGTAAGGGTCGTCCTGCACAATGTCCCGTTTCAATCGGATGGAGCCGGCCACGAGCTCTTGCAGCTCTCTCATCCCGGTATCTGAACGGATGTCTCGCTCAATCCATGATTCCAGTTCGAGTTGGGCGAAGAGGGCCGGCGCGCCGATCAGCCCGCTCTTCACCACCTCAGCCATGCCGGCAGCAAACTCGACGGCGGGCAGGGTGGACAGCAAAGTCAGATCGGCGATGACCAGCTCGGGTTGTTTGAAGGCGCCCACCAGATTCTTGCCTTGCAGCAGATCGACGCCGGTCTTGCCGCCAACGCTGGCATCGACCATCGCCAGTAGGCTTGTCGGCGCTTGAATGAGCGGCAGGCCGCGCAGATAGGTAGCGGCAACAAAGCCGGCTACATCCCCGACCACACCGCCTCCCAGGGCCAGCACAACGCCGGAGCGGTCCAGCCCGGCTTCCAGCATCTGATCATACAGCTCGCGCACAGTGTCCAGGTTTTTGTGCTTCTCGCCGGCCGGCATGGTAATGACCGGCGCATCGGCAGCGACTGTCGCCGCGTACAGCGGCCCTACATTGCTATCCGAGATGATCACGGCCGGGGCTGAGTTGCCGGCAAGCGCCCGCCAGCGCGAGAGGATGTTATAGCCGATGACCACATCGTAGTGCCCGGTGGGATGTGTGACCGGCAGCGTCATGGGGATGGGAATCGGATACTCCGGTAAGGCTGCCAGTATGATGCGGGCAATCTCCACCGGCTCCTGATTCTCGGTCTTGATTGGGGTGAACCTGGCATAGGCCGCCGCCCGCTGAACGAGGAGGTGTTGGACCCGCTGCTCCGCGTTATCGCCGGCAATTAATGGCCGCCGTTCAGCGCTGTTCTCCAGGCGACGCAAGATGGTCGCCGAGGAGGCATGGAGGCAGAAGACATGCGCCCCTTCGGCGAGCAGGGCGGCATTGGCCGGATCGAGCATGAGTCGCCCGCCGGTGGAGATTACCAATCCTTCCCGCCCGGCGAACTCCCGGGAAGCCTGCTGTTCGAGTTGCCGGAAGTGCGCCTCGCCGGATTCAGCGAAAATGCGGCTGATGGTGCGCCCGACCTGCTCCTCGATCCAGGCATCGGTATCGATGAAGTCTCGCCCGGACAGGTCGGCCAGCATTTGGCCGACTGTGCTCTTGCCTGTGCCCATGAAGCCGGTGAGGATGATAGTGCTCTTGCTCACGTGTGTCTCCATGCAACCTGAATGACCAAGCTATTATAACCACCCTTGCCGGAGACAGGTGCAGTGATTTCCGGGGATATTGGGCGTTGACTGTCGCCGCCGTCAAACAAGGTTTGGATCAGCCGGCGGTGCATGATATTCTGTAGCGGTCGCTTTCGGACGCCAATCAGGTAGATACATGCTCTTTGCCGTCAAGAATTACCTGATGCCCACACTGCTGATGTGGGTTGCTGTCGTGACCGGCTCCTTGCTGGCCAAACAGGCGCTGGGACTGACATGGAACCTGGAACCGGGGGAGGAGTTCTGGGGGCAGGTTCTGGTGGCTTTGCTGCTGATAGCCGGCAGCGATGTCGTTCTGTTTGGGCTGTTGCGCCTGATATGGGCCGAACGGTTTGAGGAGCGCTACAGCAGGCTGGTTTGGTTCTTCTCGCCGCAGAAAGGGCCGCAGATTCTGGCCGGCGGCCTCCTGGCCAGCGGGGAGGAATGGCTTTTTCGCGGCGTCATTCTGCAGGCGGCGGCAGCTGCCTGGGGGAACGGTGTCGGCATCGCGGTCTCGGCGGTCCTGTTCGGCCTGACGCACTTGCTTCGAGAGCGTGGCCTGGAGCCATTCGCGCTCTGGGCAGTGTGGGAGGGAGTCTTGCTTGGCCTGGTCTATTTGCTGACCGGCTCGTTGCTGGTCGCGATGTGCGTACACTTCCTGCACGATATCGGCGGCTTTGCGCTTTTTGCCGTGCAACGGCACACCGGCTGGCTGCTCGCGCCGGTTGCCGCGGAATCCGGCAAGCAGCCGGCGGCTGATGAGCGGCAATGAACACATTCTGTTGACAGGCGCGACCGGCTTCATCGGCCGGGCGCTGGTCGAGAATCTGGTCGCAGCCGGCTATCGCTGTACGGTCATTACCCGCGCGACCCGGATTGCTGACGGTCTGCTACCTGCTGGCGTGACGGTCGGCGGCTATACAGACACCTGGCCCATGGCGACAGCCGTGGTGAATCTGGCCGGCGAAAGCGTCGCCGGCTGGTGGACCAGAGCCAAGCGACGACGAATCCTGGCGAGCCGGATCCACACTACCGGAAAGCTGGTGGCCTGGATGCGGGAGACGTCGCCGAAGCCGGCTGTATTCCTGTCTATG
This sequence comes from uncultured Ardenticatenaceae bacterium, assembly GCA_964539885.1. Lineage (GTDB taxonomy): Bacteria > Chloroflexota > Anaerolineae > Promineifilales > Promineifilaceae > JACKCB01. The sequence goes on from CAZIKT010000014.1 coordinate 65,644, forward strand.
TCGGCGGTCGGCATATACGGCGACAGGCCGGGGGAGAGGTTGACCGAGGAATCAGCGCCGGACCCGGCGGGGAAATTTCGCGCGCAGGTGACGCTGGCCTGGGAAGCCGAGGCCCTGAAAGCCGAGGCGCTTGGGGTGCGGGTGGTGCGTCTGCGGCTGGGGAATGTGCTGCATCCGGACGGCGGCTATCTGAAGGCGTTGCTGAGGGGGTATCGCTTCCTGCCAATCTACACCCTCGCCGGGCGGGAGACGATGCTGGCCTGGATCAGCCGGCGGGACGCGATTAACCTGATCTGCTTTGCCCTGGAGAATGAGGCGATCAGAGGGCCGCTCAATCTGGCGGCTCCCAATCCGGTTTCGCATAGGGAATTTGCCGAACTTGTGGCTGCTGGTCTGGGCCGGCGCGCGTGGGGACAACTGCCTGGCCCGGCAATGCGCCTCGGCCTGGGAGACTTCGCGGATGCGATCCTTGATAGCCAGGAAGTTTTGCCCGCCAGGGCGCTGGCCGCCGGGTTTCATTTTGCTGACCCGGAGCTCGGCCCCTATCTGGAAAGTGTATTGAGGAAGACTCGACCGCTGTACGAATAGGCCGCCGGACCGCCTCTTATGGCAGCGACAATTCCCGCAATTGCGCCTTGATTGCGTCGGGGATCGGTATGGAGGCGCCCAGGGCATAGTCAAACATGATCATTGTGGTGCGCGCGTTCGCTATCAGGCGACCGTCCTGATTATCAATCTGGTAGACGACATCGAAGCTCTTATTGCCGAGACGAGAGATCGCCAGTCCGACGGTCAGTTGCTCGCCCAGGAAAGCGGGCGAAATGTAGCGACAGGCGGCCTCTCCCAGGATTACCGGCAACTCCTGCACAGTTTTGACCTGGAATATGCGTGAGATGAGATAAAAACGGGCTATCTCGAGGTAAGTGAAGTAAACGGCGTTGTTTACATGCCCCATTGCGTCCAGATCGCGAAACCGAACGTCGATCTTGGTTGAGACAGGGTAATCGGTGGCTTTCATCCGCGTCTCCAGATAAGACGCTGAATTGTAGCATCCGCAGGCGTTGACGCTAATCCGGCGCACCGATAGAATCAGCCGTATGCAGACCATCCGCGCGTTCATCGCGATACATCTGCCCGCCGAAGTGCAGGCCTACCTGGGGGAGATCAGCCATAGTTACAGCAAGGAGTTGCCACACGGCGCGGTGCGCTGGGTGATGCCGGATCGGATGCACCTCACCTTGCGCTTCCTGGGTGAGACGCGGGAGGATCGACTGCCCGCAATTGGGGCGGCTCTGGTGGAGGTGGCCGCAAAATACCATTCATTTACCCTGCACCTGGACAAGTTGGGCTGCTTTCCCAACAGCAGCCGGCCGCGCGTTATTTGGGTCAGTCTTGCCGGCGACTCCGATGCTTTGCAGCGTATCAAGACAGAGATCGACGAAGTGTTGGAGCCATTTGGCTGGCAGCCGGAAGATCGACCTTTCCGCGCTCATCTCACGCTTGGGCGGGTGAAGGACGAGCACAAACAGATCCGGCTTCCCTGGGGAGAGGTCGTAAGCAAATTGCCGGTAGCGGTCTCCGCGATTTACCTGGTGCAGAGCCGGCTGCTGCCGGATGGGCCGGTATATGCCGATAGATACACCGCCCCGTTGGTTGCTGGTGTGGCCTAGCCGGAAAGGATACCGTCGGTGAGTGAGTTTGTCGTCAGCCCGGCATATAAGACTGACCTCCGCTCTCCGTTGCGGTGGATCTTCTCTCACCTTATCCACAACTGGGTATACATAATCAGTATGCTGGTGGGCGCTTTCGGCAACGCGGCGTTGGCGGCAGTAGTGCCGATTCTCATCGGGGTGGCCTTTGACGCTGCGCTGGCGTCACCGGCCGATATGGGAGCGATTGGATGGGCGGCGCTGGGCATTGTCGGCAGCCAACTGGTGAGATCAGTGCTACAACTGGGACGTAATTTTTCCAGCGAATTGCTGGGCCAGCGGCTGGAACGAGACACGCGAGAGGAGCTGTACGTCAGCCTGCTGGGAAAGAGCATGACCTTTCACGCCTTGCAGCCGGTAGGCGATACGATGGCCCGCGCGACAAACGATGTGCGCGAGGTTAACCGGATGTTCAATCCCGGCATCAACCTGGTCGTGGGATCTGCGTTCTTCTTGTTGATGCCGGTGTTTGTGTCCCCGCGCTACCACCCGACGCTTGTGCTGGCCCCGCTATTGTTCCTGATCACCTACGCGCTGGCACTGGCGCGTTATCTGCGTGTCTTGGACCCGGTTTCGGACTGGGTGCGGCAATCCTTTGGCAGCCTGAACAGCCGGCTTGCCGAGGCGATAGACGGCATAGAGACCGTCAAAGGGGCATCGCAAGAGGCGCAAGAGATCGCTCTGTTCAAAGAGAACGCCCGGGACTACCGCGATGCTTCAGTGGCCCGGGGCTATATCGAAGCACGCTTCTTGCCGATGTTGCTGTTGGGCTTAGCAACCGCCCTTGGCTTTACCCAGGCGCTGCTACTGCTTCAACAGGGCGCGCTGGAAGTGGGGGATGTGGTGGCCTATATGGGGTTGTTGAGCCTGTTTGGTTTTCCGACCTTTGTGTCCCTGTTTGCCTATTCGCAGGTCTCACTGGGAATGGCCGGGGCCAGACGCATTCTGACGCTGATCAAAACGCAAACGGAGTTGGATGAGAACATCGCCGGCAACCAGGGTGTTATTCAAGGGGCTGTTCGCTTTGAGAATGTCACCTTCGGTTACGTTGACGGGGTTGATGTGCTGCAGGAGATTAGTTTTGAGGTAGCTCCCGGCCAAACGGTGGCGATTGTGGGTCAAACCGGGGCCGGAAAGAGCAGTATCGCCAAATTGATCAACCGTACTTATGATGCACGCGCGGGCCGCGTGCTCGTTGACGGTGTTGACGTGCGACAGTGGCAGCTGGCCAGCCTGCGGCAGCAGATCTCGATCATTGAGCAGGATATCTTTCTGTTTTCACGCACGATCAGCGAGAACATTGCCTTCGGTTGTCCGGGCGCGACCCAGGAGGATATTGTGCGGGCGGCCAAAGCGGCCCAAGCTCACGAGTTCATCGTTAGCTTTCAGGATGGATATGACACCGTAATCGGCGAGCGCGGGGTTACGCTATCCGGCGGTCAGCGCCAACGGTTGGCCCTGGCCCGCGCTTTCCTGACCAGGCCGCGTATCCTGATCCTGGACGACTCCACCAGTGCGGTGGATAGCGCTACTGAAGATCGGATTCAGCAGGCCATTGTGGGGGCGGCAGCCAATCAGACAACGATCCTGATCACCCACCGGCTGTCTCAGATCCGTTGGGCCGATCAGGTGATATTGCTTCGCCAGGGGCAACTGGCGGCAATCGGCAACCATGACCGGCTGATGGCGGAGTATCCAGCCTATCGGCGCATCTTTGAGATGTACGAAGAGGAATAGCGGCCCGATGGTAGTGGGTCTCCTGATAACCCCATCCTCTCAGTTGTCTGCGGGACGTTCCACGCCCATTTCATCCAACAACAGCGTACGGACCGCATCGCCTTCGCCAACGACGAGGATGTTGTCACGTAGTTGGAAGCGGAATGGTTCGGTTTGAGCCGGCATTGCGAGTTCACCCCAGACAGCTTCGTCGTCCCGTCCCATCAGGCGCAAGCGGGCATCGTGCCAGCGGCACCACAGTACCAACGCTTTCATTCGCGACACGCTCCTATGACGGCAACGTGGGAGCGCCGGAAGCTAATCGGCCCACTTCTGCCGCTGCACAGACATGACGTTCGGCAACTTCTCGATGCGCTGCATCAACCAGTTCAGGTCGGCAATGTTGGAGATCTCGGCGACCATGTAGATGGTGGTAATGCTGTCCGAGGTAGTCTTTTTGGTTTTGGGTACGCTGATCCGCCGGCCGCGCAGAATGTTAGAGATCTCCTCTACCAGCCCAGGGCGATGATATGCGCGCACGACGATTGGAACCGGGTAAGTATCTTGCTCGACTCCCCACTCGACATCAATCAGCCGGTCTCGTTCGGTGATCTGTTCGAGGGTAGGGCAGCCGGCTTTGTGGATGGTAATACCGGACCCGCGGGTTACGTAGCCGACTATTGGCTGGGGAGGGATAGGGCTGCAGCAGCCGGCGACCTTGGTATGCAGGCCGGCAACGCCCTGCACAGTCAGACCCCGTGTCGCTTTTCGCGGCGGCTCCAACAAGGGGCGAAGCTCATCGTCCGGCCTGAGCTTCTGCTGCAACGAGGCGATGGCGCCGCCAATCTGTGAGACCTGGATATCGCCAAAGCCGACATTGGCCAGAAAATCGTCCACGTCGCTGTAGCGCAGGGCGGAAGCAATGTCCGCGATGGTGAAGGTTTCTGACAACGCCAGCCGCTTGAGTTCACGCTCCACGACCTGCTTGCCGTGAGCGATGTTCTGTTCCCGCTCCTGATGGCGAAACCATTGCCGGATGCGACTGCGCGTTCGACCACTGACTGCGTAACCCAGGCTCTCGTTCATCCAGTCGCGATTTGGCCCACCCCGGCTGGCGGTAATAATCTCGACCTTGTCGCCGGACTGCAATACATAGTCCAGGCTGACCATCTTGCCGTTGACCTTTGCGCCGCGGCAGCGATGTCCAACCTGGGTATGGATGTGATAGGCGAAATCGATCGGCGTCGCGCCGGCCGGCAAATCAATGACGTCGCCCCGCGGCGTGAAAACAAAAATGCGCTCACCCAACAATTCCTGCTGCAACAACTCACCGTTGGAGAGTGATTCATTGGCATCCTGCAGATTGGCCAGTAATTGCCGGAACCAGTGAATGCGCTTATTTAGCGAGGTGCTCGAGCGGGCTTCACCTTCCTTGTACGCCCAGTGAGCGGCAATGCCCCGCTCCGCTTCATCGTCCATCACATCGGTGCGGATCTGCACTTCCAGGGTGTTCCCTTTATCGTCCATGACCGCTGTGTGCAACGAGCGATAGCCGTTTGGCTTTGGCGAAGCGATATAGTCATCGAATTCATGGGCGATAGGCTGCCATAGACTATGCACGGCTCCGAGAACTTGATAACAGAGCGAGCGGGCTTCGTCATCTTTCTGTTTGCGGCTTCTGGTCGCATTGCCCTCTATCTGCGCTGTATCAATGATGACGCGCAGCGCCTGCACATCGTAGATCTGCTCAAAATCGACGCCCTTGCGCTCCATCTTGCGATAGATGGAATAGATGTGTTTTGGCCGGCCTACAACGGATGCCTCGATCTCCAATTCGCCAATCGTGGTCTGCAATTGCTGCACCGCGTCGCTGACCATTGTCGCGCGGGTGAGCCGTTTCTGATCGATCTGCCGGGCGATCTCGCGGTAGATTTCCGGCTGTAGATGGCGGAAGGCCAGGTCCTCCAATTGCCACTTCATTTGCCACACGCCCAACCGATTAGCCAATGGGGCATAGATCTGCATCGCCTCGGTGGCCAACTCGAGCCTGGCGTCGGGCGGCAGCGCGCCGGCCTTGCGTAGATCCTGCAACACGACGGCCATTCTGAGCAGCACTATGCGGATATCGCCCTCGATAATTGTCAGAATGGCCCGGCGAATTTCCTCCAGCTTGCGGTGGTCGGCGTTCTGCGCCTTCTCCCGATAACTGACATCTGCGGCGTATGTGTACAGATTGTGCAGGCCGGTGACCAGAGAGGCGACCTCAGACCCGAAGTTGTTCCGTAGATCTTGTTCACTTTTCCCGGCTTTCGGTCCGACGGTGTGGTGCAGGAGCGCTGCCAGAATTGAAGGACTATCCAACCCTAGCTGCGCGATTATGTGAGCTACAGCGAGGTCATACTCTAGAAGATGTTCGCCGGTTTCGCGCTGCCGGTCGCCCAGCACGTCGCGAGCATAAGTGTACGCCCGGCGGAGGGCCATGTGCACGCTCTCCGGCGTTCCGGACGGGAGCAAATCAGTTAGCTGAGTAAGCGTTATCGGTGATTGAGTGTCCATGGCTGAAAGACAACTTGCGCGCAAAAACAGGCGTCCGCAAACGAGCGACGCCTGAAGATGGGGTCAAACTGCTCAGACTTTGAAGCTATCCAGTCAGATCGTCGGTAGACGCGTCGCCGGCAGTTGCGTCATCGCTTTCCTCCGGCGCTGCGTCGGCGTTCTGGCTCTTGACCTCGCCTTCAGCGCGAGCGCCGCTTATCCGCGCCTTGCCCTGGTCGAGGATGATCCGCGACTGCTCCTGAATACGGGTCGCCTGCTCCTGGGCGGTTAGGCGTGCGTCAGCTACGGCGTGTTCGGCCCGGTCACGATACTCTTGAGCACGCTCGACGCTCCTTTCCCGTAACTCCGCGCTCTGAGCCGCTAACTGCGCGCGCATTTCCTCACCAGACTGGGGCGCCAGAATCAGCGCCGCCGCCGCCCCGACGAGACCGCCGATGATGAAGCCGGCCAGGAATGCTCCCACATCACTACCATTGTTATCGCTCATTGCCGTCTACTCCTTGCTACAGTAAGGCTCTCCCCATGGGGCGCTCTTTCGTCAAAAGTTCTTACGTGGGTCTCCGAACAAAACTTTAATGGCGCGCCGGGCGCCGGCCGCATAGGCAGAAGCGCGGGTCACTGGCGAGACAACGTTCTTGCTGACGAACGTAGTCGTACCTCTGACCATTCCGACCGTCTCATTCGTGCGTTCCAGGATCGGCTTGATCTCAAATTCCAACATGTTCACCAGGCGGACAATCATGAGCAACATGATCACTAGAATCACGGCGAACACGCACGATTGCAGCGCAAGCGCAATAATGAAGATGTCACGTATGGCTTCAATCTCAGCCGGAAACTTGTACGCCAGGTAAAGGGTGACAGCCGCAATCGCGAGGAAAACAAGAATGAACCCGATAGTCCCCAGGACGACATAGCGGGTCGGAATGCGGGCCGGTCCGGGCTCCACAACTATAGGTTCCGAAGTGATTGACGCCTGTGTACCCATGCTTGTTCCCTCTGGTACAGAGTATAGCAGAATCCAACCGCCAACCAAAACGCGGAGCGGGCGTCGCTATGAATCGCGGGTTAGCAGCCAGCTCACGATCAAAGCAACCCATGAGCCCAGGCTGGCACTGAGCAGGTGCACCGCGCCCAGCTTAAGCGTGTCGATGTTGAGCAAGTCGCCGACAATATGGCCAAGGGCAAAGCCTACCCAGGAGAAGAAGACGTAGATGATCAGGCGACGCGGGGGGCCTCCTAGCAAGAGGTGGAAGCCCGCGCCATAGGCAGTGGCGAGGAAGAAACCGAGGACGAGTCCGGATGCGGGCGCGGTCATGTTCCGGCAGCTCCGGAATCGGCGCGAGCGACGGCCTCCGGCTCGCGTTGCTCGGATGGGAAGTGGTCCGCGATCAGCCCACCGCCAAGGCAGACATCATCATCGTAAAAGACGGCGCCCTGTCCCGGCGTGGCTCCCAATACCGGCTCATCAAAGAGTACATGGGCCGCGTCTGCTGCAAGCGGCGTTACCCGGGCCGGGACCGCGATGGCCCGATAGCGGATCTTCACCTGAGCGCGGATCGGTAGCTCGGGCGGAAGCCCGGCCAGCCAGTTCACCTGCCGCACGATCAGTTCCGCCTGCCCGAGTTGAGCTCGGGTACCGACCAGCAACGTGTTCCGATCCGTATCCTTGCCCAGGACGAAGAGCGGCTCACTGTGAATGAGACCCAGCCCCTTGCGCTGACCAATAGTGTAAAGCGGCAATCCACCATGTTGGCCCAACACCTCGCCACCCGGGCCGAGTATGGGACCCGGCCGAAGTTTGTCCGGCGCATACTCGCCCAGAAAACGCCGGTAGTCATTGTCTCCCAGAAAACAGAGGTCCATGCTCTCTTGCTTATGCGATACCGGCAGGCCGAAGCGAAGGGCAAGCTCTCTGACCTCGTGCTTCATATAGCCGCCGACGGGAAAGATCGTGCGCCCCAGATCGCGTTGGGTGAGCACGTGCAGCACATAGGATTGATCCTTGCTATCGTCAACCGCCCGGCGCAGCAGAAAGCCACCCTCCCGGGTGCGCTCGACGCGTGCGTAGTGGCCGGTTGCCAAGTAGTCGGCCCCGATGGCGATGGCGCGCTCCATCAGATAGTTGAATCTGATGACGCGATTGCAGCGAATACATGGGTTAGGCGTCCGGCCCAGAGTGTGTTCATCAATGAAGAACTGCACGATCGATTGGCGGAAGAAGTCTTGGACGTCGATCACGTAGAAAGGGATGTTGAGCAAGCCTGCCACATAACGCGCCTCTGCGATCTGGTCCGGCGTACAGCAACGATTCTGCGGCGCGTTAGTTCCCCGGCCCGGCTCGCTCCACAACCGCAGCATCATCCCAACGACATCATATCCCTGCTCGACGAGCAAGGCGGCGGCAACAGAGCTGTCCACCCCGCCGCTCATGGCAACGACAACCCGCGCCGGGCTTTTTGTGTGTGCTGCCTCTTCAGGGCCTGTGTGTGAGTTCTTGAAACCAGTCATGATCCAGCGAATTTGCGGCGGATAAACGTCACTGCAGCAGCTGTTAGGCCGAATTCAGGCAAACATAGCCGTGAATGATCGCAGCGTTGTAACGGCTTCCACCAGCGCCTGCAGCACGTAATCAACATCTTCGAAGCTGTTTTGCCGGCCGACTGTCAACCGAAGGCCGCCCAGCGTCCAGCGCGGCCCCAGGCCAAGCGCTTCCAACACGGCGGACGGCTTGGGATCGCCGCTGCTGCAGGCTGAGCCGCTACCGGCAGAGACGCCGGCGACATCCAACTGGATGAGCAAGTCGTTGCCGCTTAGATCCCGGAAAGCGAAACTGGCATGATGAGCCAGCCGCTCGGTAGGGTGGCCGGTCAATTGACAGTCCTCCGGGAAAGCGCTGAGCACGCCGGCAATCAGGCGGTCGCGCAGCGCTGTGTAATGGGCGACGTTGGCCTTCCGGTTGACAACAGCCAGGCGCAGCGCCTCAGCCGCGCCGGCTGCGAAGGCGACATTCTCCGTTCCCGCCCGAAGCCCGCCCTCTTGTCCGCCGCCTACTGCCGGGGAAAGAATGTCTACGCCGGAGCGGACCAGAAGCACCCCGACGCCTTTCGGCCCGTAGAGCTTGTGCGGCGCGATGCTTACCAGATCAACCGGCCATTCACTGAAATCCAATGGTATGGATGAGACGGCCTGCACAGCGTCCGTGTGGTACAGCACCCCATATTCCCGGGCAATGTCGCCGATCGCGCGGAATGGCTGAAAAGCGCCGATTTCGTTGTTGGCGGTCATAATGCTGATTAACACGGTGTCGGGGCGGATGGCGGCTTCCAGCTCGTTCAGGTCGATCCGGCCAAGATGGTCCACCGGCAGCACGGTCACGTCGAAGCCGGAAAGTTCCCGCAATTGTCGCGCCGTTTCCAGGACGGCTTTGTGTTCGATGTTGCAGGTGATCATGTGGTTGCCGCGTCCGGATTGGCGGGCGGCCCACATGACGCCGCGCAGGGCGATGCGGTCGCTTTCCGATCCGCAGCCGGTGAAGACCACTTCACTTGGCGAGGCGTTGAATAGTTCAGCGATTGTCCGGCGCGCTGCCGCCAGCCCTTGCTGCGCCCGGCGACCATGCGCGTGGGTGGAGGACGCGTTCCCATAAGCTTCTGTGAAATAGGGCAGCATTGCTTGCACAACCAGCGGATCAACGGGAGTGGTCGCGCTGTGATCCATATAAATCAGGTGATTGTCGGCCATTTCAAGCCTCCATCAGCGGGTACGTTCGCGGGAGACGCACGGTGAAAACGGTCCCCTTGCCTTCAACGCTGTTCACCTTGAGCGTGCCGTGGTGCTTTTCAACGCCTTCCTTGACCATGTACAGACCGAGGCCGGTACCGGCGATGCCGCGTTCCACAGCCAGTCGGGTGCGAAAGAAACGTTTGAACAGATTGGGCATACTCTCTGCGGGGATGCCGATTCCATCATCACTGATTGTAACCTGTACGCCGCCGGTAACTGCTTCGGCGCGAATACTGACGGCCCCGGACAGGGTAAACTTGACGGCGTTATCCAGCAAGTTCAGGAAGATCATCTGCAACGTTTCCTCATTGCCCATCACTTCCGGCAGGTCGGGCGGGATTCGCTGGCTGAATGTTAGACCCTTCTCGATGGCGCGATCGGCCAGCGGCGGCAGAATTTCCGCAAAGAGAGTGTTCAGGTCAACCATCTCGGAGCTGCGCCGGATCTCGCGGCTGGTCAGTTTGGACATTTGCAGCATCTGACGCACCATTCGCTGCAAGCGGTCACTTTCTCGCTCAATGACGCCCAGAAAGCGATCGGCCTTCTGTGGATCGTCTCGCGCCTTGCCCTCGCGCAGGAGCCGGGCATACATCAGGATAGTCGCCAACGGTGTGCGCAGCTCGTGCACGATATTATGAAAGAAGTCATCACGCATTCGTTCGACCTCGCGGATCTGGCGCAGGTCGCTGACCACATAGATGACTTCGCTGAGCTGGCCCTCATCATCAAACACCGGCGCTCCGCTAATCAGCACGGGCGTCCACTCGTGTTCGCTATGCTGGAGATCGGCGGCGATTTGTGAGGTATCAGCTGTGTTCTGAACAACGCGCTGCATAAAGGCACGAAAACCGTCTTTGCTGCTGATGCGCATGACAGATTCGGCCGGACGGCCGATGACTTCTTCCCTTGTTTGCCGGGTAAGAGCTAAGAACGCGTCGTTCACCGTGGCAATCAGGCCGGCGCCATTGACCGTCAACATGCCCTCGGCCATGCTGGCAAATATGGTTTCCACCCGCCGCTTTTCGGCGAGGACGTCGGCGTGCAGCCAGGCGTTTTGAATGGCGGCGGCGAGTGGACCGGTGATTGCCTGCAACAATCGCAGATCGGCATCGCCGAAAGAGCCGCTCTGCTTATTGATTGCTTCCATGACGCCGATGACGCGCTGTTCTACCCGCAACGGCACACATAGTACCGATTGCGTGCGAAAGCCGGATTGATTGTCAATGTTGGCAAAGAAGCGCGTGTCGTGTCGGGTCTCGTTGATAATCAACGGTTCGCCGTGCAGCGCTACCCAGCCGGCAATCCCCTGGCCCGGCTGCAGCCGGATCGGCGGCAAATGGGCAAACTCCGGCCCCATCAGCGAGTCGACAAATATGACCTCGCCGGATACCGGCTCAACCAGCGCTATCGAAATGGTCTCCACGTTCAGGATTCGCCGGATGGGATCGGTGATCTGGCTGTAAATGCGCTCCAGGTCAAGGGTGCCGGTGAGCGCGGTTGCCAGGTCATACACCACGCCGAACTCAACCTCCTGCTGCGTCGCCTTCCGGCGCAGGAAGGCGCGATCCAGGTAGGTGGAGATGTGCATGGCGAGGGGCTCGATGCTCTCGGGGGTGAGCAAGCTGTGCGCGGGCGGATCAATCAGGCACAGCGCCCCCGCAGGCACCAGATCGTGATTTGCGGACGGAAACGGCAAGGGAGCTGCCAGAACTGCCTCATGCGCGAGGAGCCAGAGTTGGCTGTTGATCACCTCACTGGGCGGCAACGAGTATTTCTCCTGCCGGTGGGCACGCTCTTTGTCCGTTACATCCCCGAAATATGTCGTCCTGATCGGCCAACGGGTCTGGGTAAGTTTGCCGGCTGGGGTGCAGATCCAGACGTCGTAATAACCGCCGGGCGGGTCGCTGAGTGCGATGACGGTGACGACCTCGGTGTACACGGCTATCTCGTAAGCACAGGCGGCGCACACGCCATGACCGTCCAGGACGCCGTTGAGTTCAGCGGTCAATCTCTCCCACAGCGTGTGGATGTCTTGCGTCGCGGAGCGCGTCTCGTTCGGAATCATCAACCTGTTATAGCTCCGGGCAGATTAGATGGCAACCCGATTGATGAGGCATGTGCGCGCGAGTAGCCGGCCCACGCCACCGTTTGCGGGAATAACCACGCTCCAGTATCATTAAGTCGGTGCGCGACTATTCTGGCGCGCCCCCTCTTTTCAACTGTTGCATAACCCACAACCGCGGATGCACAGGTCGGATTCGCAGTGGGCCCCTTTTTCTACGTTGACAGCTTCCCGGAACCCATTATTGGTACGTTGCCGGGCGAATTTCACACGAGGAGCAAAGTAATGAGCTATATTGAAACAGTCTATGGGCGTGAGGTATTGGACTCGCGTGGCAATCCAACCGTTGAAGTGCAGGTCGAATTGCTCGATGGATCGATGGGAAGCGCGATCGTGCCTTCCGGAGCATCTACCGGCGTGCATGAGGCCTGGGAGAAGCGCGACGGCGACCCTGGTCGCTACATGGGGAAGGGGGTGCTCGCCGCTGTAGAAGCCGTCAATGATGAAATAGCGGAGACCCTGGTTGGGTGGGACGCGACCGACCAGGTCGGCATCGATGAGGTGATGATTGAGCTGGATGGGACGCCCAACAAGGAACGCCTGGGCGCCAACGCCATTCTAGGCGTGTCACTGGCCGTTGCCAAGGCGGCGGCGATCAGCACAGGTCTGCCACTGTATCGCTATATCGGCGGCACCTCAGCGCGCACCCTGCCGGTGCCGATGATGAATATCATGAACGGCGGCAAGCACGCGGCCGGCTCGACAGATTTTCAGGAATTCATGATCATGCCGGTAGGTGCGGAGAACTTCGCCGAAGGGCTGCGTTGGGGCGTCGAGATTTATCATAGCCTCAAGAAAGTGCTGGCAAGCAAGGGTTATGGGACCACAGTCGGCGACGAAGGTGGCTTCGCTCCCCGGCTGTCGGCTAACCGGGAGGCGATTGAGGTCATCCTTGAGGCAGTGGAGAAGGCAGGCTACCAGCCCGGCAGCCAGATCATGCTGGCCATGGACCCCGCCGCCAGCGAAATCTACGAAGACGGCAAGTACCATCTCAAGACAGAGGGGAAGGTGCTCACCGGCCGGGAAATGGTAGATTTCTTCGCCGACTGGGTGGACCAGTATCCGATAATCTCGATTGAGGATGGGCTGCATGAGGATGACTGGGATAGCTGGGCGTACATGGTCGAGAAGCTCGGCCACCGGCTGCAGATTGTAGGCGATGATCTGCTGGTGACCAGCGTCAACCGCATCAAGATGGCCATTGAGCGCAACGCGGTGAATAGCCTGCTCTGCAAAGTGAACCAGATCGGCACGCTGACCGAGGCGATTTCAGCGGTGGATATGGTCCACCGTCGTGGCTGGACAGCGGTCGTCTCCCATCGCAGCGGCGAATCGGAAGACAATACTATTGCGGACCTGGTTGTGGCCCTGAACGCTGGTCAGATCAAGACCGGGGCGCCCGCCCGCACGGATCGCGTCGCCAAGTACAACCAGCTCCTGCGCATTGAAGATAGCCTGGGAGATTCAGCCGTCTATCCCGGCATGGCGGCATTCACAAATCTGAAACTGTAAGCGATAACGCGCGTTATCTGATAAGTAAGAAGCCAGACCGAAACAGCCTGGCTTCTTTTGATGCAGCGGAGGAGCTAGGGGAAGATGCCGGCGGCGGCGCTCTGCCGGCTCACCCGGATAGTGGACTGCGACGCCATGTGGAAGATGCGCCGCAATTCGTCCTGACTCAAGCCGGCGACAAGAATCTCGGGAAATCCGATCGTGTCAGCCAGCGCCCGCAGCCTGTAGGGGGTCATGCCGCCCGCCTGAAAGCCCACGTAGGCCAGCGTGTAGATCTCGTGCCTGAGCAGTTCACGCGCGGCCCGGCGGACCGTCTGGGCGTCTTGCCTGGACGCATTGTCCTCGCCGTCCGAATATACGATAACCAGGCATCTGACCATCAAGCCGCTCTGGCGGAGTTGCTGGGTATACAGCACCATGTTGGTCAGGCCGGCGGCGACTGCGTCGTAGAGCGCCGTTGACCCCATAGGCGCATAACGCCGGGATGTCAGGAGGGGCGCGTCCGCCAGATTCACGTAGCCGTGCAGGAGTTCTATACTGTCATTGAACAAGACGGTGCTGACCAGGATGTCGTCGGCGACGGACGAGCCGGCCATCGCCTGCAGATAGTCTTCGTTGTAGGCCCGAATCAGGTCATTCGCATAGCCGTGCATCGAGCCGCTCATGTCAATGATGTTCATCGCCAGGGTCACTTCGTTGGTTCCGATTTCCTCCAGGCCGACGCCGACCGCGTCGATCATTGTCGGGCTGTTGAGGTTGGAGATCACCAGCGCCATGGTGTCATCAGTCAGGCCGTCGTCTTGCGCTGAACGGAAGAGGTCGTCAAGGTTGCCAAGGCCGTTGTTGCTCATTTCTATCTCCTGAGATCTATCGTGTCGCCAACACGCCGGCTTGCGGCACTGGCAACGGGTCCGTACTCTTGATGAAGTTGACGCCCTGGGCAGCGAAATCACGGAAACGCTCCAGCGCGATGGCGTGAAAGTCGATGTCCGGATGGATCACCGGCGAGGTGCAATCGCTCAGGAAGTAGATCTTCTGCAGCGCTTCCGGATTGCCGGCGAAATCCTCGACAATGTCCTCAACGCTCTCCAGCACACAATGGCTCTCCGCCTCGCCGGCGATGATCACCAAGTCGGCAATTTCCAGCGTGTCCAGAAAAGCCTTGTTCTTCCCGCCCAGCGGATGACCGGGGACGGGGACTTCCGGCTGCACAATGGAGTAATGTTCGGTCTGGGGCACACTGCCCTTGGTCAACCAGGTCGGTTGCGTCTTGCGAGCCAGGGAATGCCACATAACCGCCGACCACAATTCCGGGTCAAGCGCATGGCCGATGCTGCCGATCAGGGTGTGATAGGGCCAGATGGTGAGGACCTTCTTGGCCTTATCCTCCAGCGTCTTCACGTATTGAGTTGAACCGACCGGGTCGACCAGTGGGCGCCATTTCCCATCCTTGATGTCCTGATAGGTGATCAGGGTGAAGGGGGCCGGATGGTTGCCGTGCGCATCGGCCCACCAGTTGGCGGAGAAGATCTGGTGTGGCAGGTGGGAATCGAGCGAGCAAGTGATGTTGGTGATGTGCTCAGCATTGCGGTAGATAAACTCAATCAGCCGCTGGATATCGCCGAGCGAACCGGGAACATTGAGACCGCCCCGATCGTGGCAGAAATCCACCTGCATGTCGATGATCACCAAGTGCACGTTGCGCCGGTCGCCGGAAGCCGGGGGTAAGGTGGCGTCGGCGGCGTCCAGCGCGATCGCCGGCATATCTGGGTAGAAGAGCGTACCAATTCGCTGAGGGTCATAGAAGTGCGGATATTGAGCCATTGCATACTCCTTCTTGGCTTGACTTCAGTTAAGCGCTTCTCAAGTGAATAGTGTTACTATAACACTATACAACTCAGTATAGTGTATCTATAACACTTTGTCAAGCGCCTTTCATTGAATTGCTACACCTTATCGGCAAACAAGAGCCGGTGGGGTTGGTGAATCAGCAGGCCGGCCGGATGCGCGTGCAGCAAGTCGGTGGCGCCGAGCAAGTCACCAGCATCTGCTGGTCCCACGCTCACTGACAATGTACTGTCGGGCAGACTTTGGCGCAAGATCCCGGTATCAGTAGCGTGATATAGATGGGAGCCGATCAAAGCTTTGCCGGTCAGCCGGTTGTGCGGCGGCAGATGCGCATCCTGCTGAACCTCCTGGAGAAGGCGGCCCTGTTCATCGTAGAGCGCGTATCGGCAGAGCAGATCGCTGCCGCGCCGGATCAGGATCAGGAAGGCGGTCGCGGTCGAGGAAGTAACGGCGTGCATCTCCAGCACGCTTTCGCCGGGTAGGTGGGGCAGGTTAATCGGCAAGCAGCGCTTGCCGTCTACCAGCAGGAGGCCGTGATGCTCAGCGAAGAAGCGGGCGCTCCCTGCCACCCGGTCGATATTCTGTGCCGCCCATAATTGCGTCTGGTTCGGGCGGGCCGTAGCGACTACTTCCTCCAGGTAAAGCCCTCTTCTGACGATCCCGCGCATGATGTAGCCGCCGGCCAGCCGATAGAGCGCAACCGGCGTCGTCGCAAAAACGGCCCGACCCAGGAATTCTCCGGTCTGCAGAAGCGCCAGTTTCCTTGGCGCAGCGCCCATTTCCAAGATCATTAACTGGCTGGTGTCTTCGGGATTAACGACCAGGTGGTCCTGGAAGTGACCGAAGCGATAGTTACCGGCGCCCTGGAAAAGCCGTTGCTCAGACGCCAGGCCGCCGACGCCCAGCCGCAGCAGGTCGTAGCCGTCGTTCTGCCGGACAATTGCCACGATCCTGCCGGTTCGCTCGACGGCGATATGCACGATCTCGCCTTCGGTCTCCAGGATTGGGCGAATGCCGACTGTCGAAGGGGCCGGGTGTTGCGGTAGGGCTGTTTTCTGCTGGCAGGCAGGACAGGTCGAACGCTCCGCCGGATAGGAGATTCCACAGCGCCGGCAATCGTGCAGGTCGTGCAAATAGCGGGTCAGCAACTTCTCGGGAAAAGGCGGTCGCTCACCGCGTGTGAAAACGCGGTCCATTTGACTCAGCAATTCGTCGCTCAGGATGGCAATCGGGCGGGCTGACTTGGGGTAGATCACGTCCGGATGCAGGATGGTAATGCCGGCCACGGCGCGCGCCTGCAAAGACTTCTTCTGATGGTGGACGCCGCCAAAGGGATGCACATGCAGCAGCGCCTTCACCAGCAACACAAAGAACGCGTACCAGTCCGTCTGCTCTGAAAAGACTGGCCGCTGCGAGAGATCCTTTACCTGGTATAGCTTAGGGTCAAGAAAGCTGAGCAGCGCGACCGGGCAGGGATAGCCGGCAAACTGGTAGCTGTCGACATCCACCCAATAGCACTGAAGAGGCGGGCCGGCAGCTATGTAGAGATTGTGATCGTTGAGGTCGCCGACAATCAACCTAAGCCGGTGCAGATTGCTCACTGTGGCGTGTATTTCAAGGAAGAGTTGCACGACCGCCCGCAGATCGACTCCTGAGCCCTGGTTGCTCTGCTGAGCGAGTTGCTTCAGTGAAATGGCGTTTATCGGTAGGCGCGCCATCTGGAAGCCGATGATCCGGCCGGCCTGATCGCGGAGGAGCGCCTGCGGGCCCAGGACGTTTCCCGGCAGCAAACCGGCATATCGTCTGACAAACGCCTCCAGCTTCGTCCCTCGCTCCGGCGTGGGCTGGTGATATAGCTTGACGGCTCGCTGCTCGTCGAGGGCAAAGACCATGCCTTCGCCGCCGGATTGCAGCAACATAGCCGGCTGCAATCCGGCGTGTCTGGCATCCAGTACGGGAGGATTCATGACAACACGCAGAGCGCAATGGCGCCGTCGTCATCGAATTGTCCCGGACACTGTGCCTGGATGTTCATCCAGCGCTGCAACTCCAGATCGGATGGCGCGGGCTGCAGATCGCTGAGCAGGGCGGG
>CAZIKT010000015.1:0-26002 GCA_964539885.1 uncultured Ardenticatenaceae bacterium
TTACCGAATGCGAGTTCGACATTATGTACAACGAAGGCATTTCCAAGGTCGGAGATGTGCTGGATCTGGGCGCCGTCTACGGCGTCATCGACAAGCGGGGCGCGTACTTCCGCTATGGCGAGATCCTCCTCGGCCAGGGCCGCGAAAATGCCAAGGTATACCTGATGGAGAATCCGCAGATCACTCAGGAGATTGAGAACCTGGTACGCCAGCAGGCCGGTCAGGTTCCAGTCCTGCCTCGCGGCAGTGACTATGACGAAGACGACCTGATGAGTGATTAACGCCGCTTTGCGCGTCTAGCGGTTCGCGGGCGACGCCGAATGGGATGCCTTTTCGGAGTGACCTTGATCCCGATGTCAGGGTCACTCCCTTTTCCACGCTCGACAGCACGCTCTACCTCCTGAGGATTGGACGACGCCTTCTGGTTTCATCAGTCCACGATCTTGTTGACAGCCCCTGCCCCATTGCTATAATACCGGCTGGTAAATGGTTGGTTTTCCGCTCCCCACTCCCTTCCCAAACAAGTGACCCGTTGACGCTTGCGGCATACGCGGAATTCGCAACCCTGTATTGGAGACAGAAACATGAGTGAAGAAATGTATGATGATATCGACGAAGCTGTCGAGGAGGCCGAAGAGCCGGCTAATGCCTGGGGTCTGAAGCGCAAGCAGAAGCTCTCCGGCAAGGTAACCCGGCTGGAGCTATACGGCGCATTCATCGATATTGGTTTCGACACCGAAGCCCTGGTACATATTTCTCAGATTGGCAAGGAGCATGTCAATCGCGTCGCGGATGTGCTCAACGTTGGCGATGAAGTTGTGGTCTGGGTGGACAAAGTCGATCCCTCTCGGGGCCAGATTATGGTGACCATGATCCAGCCCCTCGCTGTCGACTGGAGTGATCTCCAGAAAGGCAACGAATACACCGGCGCCGTCACCCGCCTGGAGACCTACGGTGCGTTCGTGGAAATCGGCGCCGAGCGCGAGGGCCTCGTTCACATCAGCGAATTGAGCCATCAGTACGTCAAGCACCCGTCAGAGGTCGTGTCGGTGGGCGACGAGGTGCGCGTGCAGGTCCTGGGCTTCAGCAAGAAAAAGCGCCGCATTGACCTGAGCATCAAAGCGCTTGTCGACGCGGAGCAGACCGAGGCGACGCCAGTGGCCCAGGTCATCCAGGATCAGTTTGATGACGAAGAGGAAGAGCTGGAGGAGCTGCCGACTGCCATGGAGATTGCCCTGCGCCGGGCAATGGGCGATTCCTTCAAACAGCACTCGCGCCGGCAGGAACGTGAACGCCATCGCAAGCAAAAGGCCCGTTCGCAGCAGGAAGACATCCTCAGTCGCACACTGCAATCCGGCTCAGAAAACTGATTGACTTCTGCCGGTAACCCGGCAACACGTCTCAGCCCTCGCCGGCGTCAAAATACGCTTGTCGGCCAGTCCAGCATCAAGGCGACCAACTCGTCCCCTGCTGCCACCTTGCGCACATTTTCCGGCACAATCAGCAGCGCGTTCGCTTTCACCAGCGAGGTCATGATGTGCGATCCCTGGCTTCCTGTGGTAGTCGCCCAGTATTGACCGGCCGCGTCGCGGGTCACAACGGCTCGTAGATAGCTCTCCCGGCCGTCAGAAGCAATCTCCTCGGTCACCGTCGCGGTTACCTGTGGGCGCGCCAATTGACTATGCCCGGCCATGCGCAGGATCGCCGGCCTGACAAAGCGCTCAAACGAGACCATCGCCGAAACCGGGTTACCCGGCAGCCCGAGGTAAGGTATGCCCTCATACTTGCCGAAGGCCAGCGGCTTGCCCGGTCGCATCCGTACTCGCCAGAAACCCACCTCGCCATACTCCTCCAGGACCGCCTTTACCACGTCGTACGCGCCCACCGAAACGCCGGCCGAGCTGACAAAGACATCGACCCCGGCCCGCAGGCCTGCTGCCAGTTTCTCGCGAACGTCCCCCTCCGTATCGCCGGCGATTCCCAGGTCAACAGCCAGCGCCCCTAGCTGCTGCACTTGCGCGCGCTGCGCGTATCCGTTGCTGTTGCGGATCTTGCCCGGGCGCAGGGCTTCAGAAATAGTAATCAACTCGTCTCCGGTTGACAGGATGCCCACCTTGGGCCGGCGCACAACTTCCAGCTCGGCAACGCCCAGAGAAGCCAGCACGCCAATCTCCTGCGGCCGTAGTAGATGGCCGGCTTCGAGCACCCTCGACCCTGCCAGAATATCCTCGCCGGCAAGACGCACATAATCGCCGCTTGCCACCTGCCGGTACACCTCGATCCACTCCGGCAAAGAACGCTCACGCTCTCGCCAGGGTTCGTTGGTGTCCTCCACCGGAATGACAGCGTCAGCTCCCATTGGAAGCGGAGCGCCGGTCATAATGCGCGCCGCCTCCCCGCTCACCAATGTCGTGTCGGACACCGCGCCGGCTGCGATATCGGTCGCCACACGCAAGCGCACCGGCCGAGCTGGGCCGGCGCCCAACACGTCCGCCGCCCGTACCGCGTACCCGTCCATGCTGGAATTCGCGAAGGGCGGCAAGTTGTCGCCGGCGACAATCGCCTCAGCCAGAACACGATTCAACCCCTCGAGCAGCGGAACCCGCTCGCTATCCAGCACCTTGACCTGAGCCAGGATTCGTGCCAGCGCATCTTCTACAGTCAGATATTCCGACTCAGCCAACTTCGCCTCCAATCGCAAGGGTCATCGGACAACTTCTCGGCGCTTCATTCTCCGGCCACACAGACGCGCACGGCATCACTGGTCGTCTCATTGCCGGCAGCGTCAAGGGCGACAATGTGAAACGAGCGGCAGCCGGGGCCGGAGATTGCCCACACTTCTGAGAATGGCGGCACTGTGCTGACCGCAAAGGGAGTCTCGCCGCCATCCACAAAGAACGATACCTGCTCCAGGGAGTTTTCATCCTCGGCAAAGGCCTGGATGACGATCCACTCGTCCGCCACTCGAAAGGCCTGCTCCGCAAGCGGGAAGAGAATGCGGGCGGTCGGCGCGGTATTGTCAACAGTCACCGGCACGGAAATCACCTCAGAACCTCCGCCCTCCCGACTTACCGTCAGGCGCAGCGTATACAGGCCGTTCAGCTCGCCGGTGTCCCAGCTTCCCAGAACGCCGTCGTTTGCAGCTTCCGTACCCCGCTCGATCAGCAGCTGTGGGTTCTCCGGCGTCAGCCCGGCAAACACCTCCAGGCGATAAGAAGTGAAGCCGGCTGAAGAGACATTGCCGATAATCTCAACCTGCCCACTTACAAAGGCAAGTGGTTGAGGCTGCAGGATGAGCGCGTTGCCACCTTCGCTTGCCGTTATCGGGTCATATCCGGTCGGCGGTTGTTCGATATCGTTCTCGCGCACCCAGTCGGCCGCCCGTTCAGGATAGACCCGGAAGACTCTGGTCTCGATCAGCGCCGGCGGGGTGTCGCCGGTCGCCAACAGCCCTGTCTGGCGATTGATCTGGAATTCCTGATATATGTTGTCTATTAGCGTCGGCTCCATGCCGGACACAAAGTACTCGCGCACGGTCGGGCATAGTCCATTCGGAAGCTGTCCGGAGAGGTCGCAGACAGCCAGCTCGGTCAAACCCGGCGGCCTCGCCCATCCCTCGACCGGAAGTCCCTCATGCGCCCAGGCCATGATCGCCTGCCAGATTGGGGCGGCTCCCTTCGATCCCGGCACATCATCCATCGGCGAGTTGTCGGTATTGCCCACCCAAACGCCGGTGACCAGTTGCGGTGTATAGCCAACTGTCCAGCCGTCGCGGAAATCGTTGGTCGTGCCCGTCTTCACTGCCGCCGGGCGACCGTCCGGCATCTCTAACGCGTTCGGACAGCCAAAGGCCGGACAGCGCGCCGTCGTGTCTGACAGGATGTCGTTCATCAGAAACGCCAGTTGGGGCGTCAACACATCTCGCCGCTGCGGTTGCGTGTATTCGTAGATAATCTCTCCCCGCCGATCCTCGACCCGCAGTATGGCGACCGGATCCAGAACGCGATGCCCCAGCCGTTGCGTGTCCTCACTCCGTGGTTGGCCGATCATCACCCCCATGTTGTCAAACACTGAGAACGCGTAGACCATGTCCAGCAGGCTCACCTCGCCCCCGCCCAGGGTCAGTGACAATCCGTAGCTGTTGGGGCCGGCATTCAGGCTGGTAATTCCCATCCGGTGGGCGGTACGGATGACATTGTCTACCCCAACCCAACTCATCACCTCGACGGCCGGCACATTGTAACTGTTTGCCAAAGCCGTTCTCAGCCGCATCGGGCCGTGAAAGCGACGATCATAGTTTTGCGGCACATAAGCCACCCCGTTATAGGGCGTACCGAAATCCGTTTCCACGTCCAGCACCATGCTTGCCGCATGATAGCCCTGGCTGAGCGCCGTCATGTAGGTAAACGGCTTAAATGAGGACCCGGGTTGCCGTAGCCCATCTACCGCCACGTTGAAGGAGCCATCATTCGCTTCATTCCAGTAATCGAGACTGCCGACCATGGCCTTGATCTCGCCGGTGCGGGGATCAAGCGCCACCACCGCCACATTGCCCACCTGGTGGTCTACGCCCCTATCGGCGGCCGGTAACGGGCGCAGGTATGCCAGCGCCGCGCAGTTCGCCGCCTCATCCACCGGCAATTCCTCATCCGTCCTTCCCGACAGGCGAGCCACCTGCGCTCGGGCCACACATTCCGCCTGCCCCTGCAAGGAAAGGTCCAGCGTGGTGTACACGCTCAACCCACCCCGCAGCACCTGTTCCGGCCCAAACATGCGCTCCAGTTCTTGCCGTACATACAGGGCGAAGTGCGGCGCGATGATGTCAAAACGCTCCTCAATTCCCGGCGAGACTTCCAGTGAAGCGAATTTCGCCTCAACTAGCTGTTCACGATCAATGTAGCCATCCCGAAACATCGCATCCAGCACCAACTCCTGGCGCAACTTGGCCTCTTCCGGGTTGTCAAAGGGATTCATCGCCGGCGATTGCGGAATTGCGGCCAACATAGCCGCTTCCGCCAGCGTCAGTTCGGCGGCCGGCTTGTCATAGTAAACTCGAGCGGCCGCCTCGATGCCGTAGGCCAGATTGCCGTAGAAATTGCTGTTCAGGTACCACTCCAGGATTTGCTCTTTAGTGTATTCGCCGGCGATCTTCTGCGCCAGCAGGACCTCCTCGAGCTTACGTTGATAGTCGCCAAAATCAACCTCACTGCCGACAATCCGGCGTTCCTCATCGATCAGATGATTCTTCACCAACTGCTGAGTTATCGACGAGCCGCCCTGCACCGCTCCGCCCAGCCAGACATATTCGTAGAAAGCGCGGGCAATACCCTCGGCGTCAAACCCCCGGTTGGTCCAGAATGTCTTGTCCTCAGCGGCGACGGTGGCGTCGATGATGTTCTGCGGCATCTGCTGCAGCGAGATCCATTCGCGATCCCCTCCCAGCGGGTCGATTACCTCATAGATCAACACCTGTCGGATCTGGCCATCCGGGCCGCGCTCTTGCGCGTAAATCTTGGTCGTCTCAAAGGTCGTGTCAATGTCCTGTCCCAGGCGCTCCAATTCGGTGAAATCTGGCAGACCGCGCGTGAGATAGCGGTAGGATGCCACAGCTCCGCTGACACTGCTCACAACCACGAACATCACGCTGATCACTGCCGCCGCGCATAGTAGCAAGGCGATTTGAAGGATCACGCGACCGGGATGTCCGATGCGGCTACTCCGCCGGCGGCGCCAGCTGAGGATGCGGGTTGTCCTGGACATGGCGTCAATTTTGCCTTTAAGTCAAACTCAAGACAAGCATCCCAGCTGGAGCGCCCCCTTGCGCACGCCGGGCGCAGCGCGTTTGCCGCCGCACTGCGCCCGACTGCTCACCCAGACTTAATTTGAGAAAACGTTGTACCTCAGATAGAATCGGTCTTCGTGAAAACGCGCTTGCAATATAACACGGGTGTAGGAGAAGACATGAGTCGACCTTCCGACGCCGATGTTCCGTCTTTGACACCGGAGATGCTGTGGGACATCGACTTTTACAAAAGCCAAAATCTCTATTTCTACCTGGAAGAGGTGCAGGAACTGCTGCCAAACGGCCGGGTAATTGTCGCCGGCTACGGCGAGATGATCATGCTGGGCAGCTATTCCTACCTCGGCCTGATTGGACATCCCAAGATCAGTGAAGCGGCAATCGCCGCCGTGAAGCGGTATGGCTCCGGCACACATGGCGTACGCCTGTTAGCCGGCACGCTCACCATTCATCGCGAGCTTGAGGAGACGATCGCCAGGTTCAAGGGCACAGAGGCCGCGGTCACCTTTTCCAGCGGTTACGTGACCAACCTGTCCGTTATCTCCAGCCTCTTGCGCAAAGGGGACACCGTCATCTGCGACAAACTAAACCACGCCAGCATTGTTGATGGCTGCCTGTTGGCGCAAGCGAAGTTCGTCCGCTTCCGGCACAACGACCCCGCGCACCTGGAGCGTCGGCTGGCCGAGGCCGATCCGCAAGGGCGCAAACTGGTAGTGGTCGATGCCGTATTCAGCATGGATGGTGACATCATCAATCTGCCGGAAGTGAGCCGGCTCTGCCGTCAATATGGCGCGTACCTGATGGTTGACGAGGCGCACTCAATCGGCGTCATCGGAGCTACCGGCAAGGGCGTTGAGGAGCATTTCGGCCTGCCGGCTGACACCATTGATATCAAGATGGGCACGCTCAGCAAGACCATTCCCAGCGCCGGCGGTTACGTGGCCGGAAGCGCGGAATTGGCCAACTTCCTCAAGCATGAAGCCCGCGCCTTCATCTTCTCCGCCGCCCTGCCGCCCGCCTCCGCGGGAGCGGCCAAGGCGGCGTTTGAGGTTATTGAAGAGGAACCGGAGCGGATCGAGCGCTTACAGCGCAATTACCATTTCCTGGCCGGCAGGCTCCGCGAAGCCGGTTTTGATCTGATGAATACGCAGACGGCGATATTGCCGGTGATGTGCGGTACGTTGGAGAAAGCCGTCAGGTTAGCCAGCTACTGTCAGCAGAGAGGCATTTTCGTCCAGGCTATTGTCGCGCCGGTCGTGCCGGCCGGCCTGGCCCGCCTCCGCGCCTGCGTGTCCGCCAATCACGAACTCGAGGATCTCGCTTATTGCGCCGACACGCTCATCGCCGGCGCCGCGGAGATAGGCGACATCCTGTCCTGAGCACAGTCCTCCCAGGACCAGGCATACAGGCTAGACGGCGCTGGATCCGACCATCGGATCCAGCGCCTTTCTATTCGTAGCTGACCTGCCGCACGCCGGCGATCTCCCGCACATCCCCCTCGAATTCGCGACAGAAGTGCACACTTCGATCGGGCAACTCCATCGCCAATCCGCGATCGGCCAGCCTGATCACCAGACGCCCCTCACCGCCATACTGATCAGCAACCCCGGCCACCCGTCGAAAGGCTTCCTGCCAGTCGCCGCTCGGATCAACCTCGATCGTGACGGTTGCATCAGCCGGGCGAGAGTCGTGCGCCGGTGGGAGTGAATAATCTGCCGCCGAGCGCCCATTTGCCGGGAACGCCGCCGGCTCGTCGTCAAAGTTCGGCGGCGGAGGCGGAATCGGAGCCCGCTCGGCAATGAACGTTGCCGGCGGATGGCTCGCCCCTTGGGGTGGTTCATCAAATACATCCCACGGGTAAGATTCTGCGCCGTCCGCCGGCATTGGTTCAACATCCTCTCCCGTCCGTTCAGAAGCGTGCACTATGCTCGTCTGTACATTGTCCACATACAGGGTGAGCTTCTCGTTCTCCCACTTTACCGATCCGGTGACCAGCATCACCTGATCGACGCGCACGGCATCCCGGTATTCCTGCCAGCTCTTCGTAAAGAACACCAGGTCAATACTGCTGTCCAAATCCTCCAGTGTGCCGAAGGCCATCGGCTTGCCGGCTCGGGTGGTTAACGTGCGCAGGCGGGAAAGCACCCCGGCAAGACGCACCGTGCGCCCGCTCCAGGTCGCATCCAGCTCGCCGATAGTGGTTGTCGTCTGAGACTGCAATAGCGCCAGCGGCTTTTCCAGTGGGTGTTCCGACACGTGCACGCCCAGCGCCTCTCGCTCCCATTCCAGCACATCCTGATGTTGCACCGGCGGCAGAAGCTGCGCCGGACGCAACAAATCCACCGAGATGCTGGCCACCACGCCGGTCAGGGCACCGAACAGGCTCATCTGGCCTACCGCCGCCGCTTCATTCTCCCGGCCGCTGTACCCGATCAGCCGATCCAGCGCATCCAGCATCTGTTGCGGCGTACCCCAGCAATCAAACGTGTGCGCCTTGATCATGTATTCGAGCGCGCGCTTGCCGACTCGCCGGAGATCGACCCGTTCACAAAAGGACTGTAAATCCGCAAAGGGGCCGTTCTGCTCCCGTTCGTCGAGCACCAATTGCAGGGCGGCTTCGCCAGCATTCTTTATTGCCCCCAGGCCGAAGCGGATGATCGGCCGGGCGTCGCTCGTTTCAATCGTGAAATCCAGTCCTGAGCGGTTGATGTCCGGCGGAGCAATCTCGATCTGCAGGCTTTTCGCCTCCGAGAAATAGCGGCGCACCTTTTCGGTATTGTCGCGCTCCACCGTCAGCAGGGCGGTCATGTATTCCACCGGGTAGTGCGCCTTCAGGAAAGCCGTCTGGCAGGTCACCATGGCGTAGTCGCTGGCGTGCGACTTATTAAAGCCGTAGCGGGCGAAGAACTCGATGTCGCCCCAGATGGCCTCGCAAACTTCCCTGGGAAAGCCGCGCGCCATGGCCCCTTCGGTGAATTGCAGCTTGTGCATGTCCATCAGGTCGCGCTTCTTCTTCGACACGGCCTTGCGGATCATGTCCGCCTCGCCGGGTTCGTAGCCGGCCAGCTCAGAGGCGATGCGGATGATTTGCTCCTGATAGACCAGGATACCGTATGTCTCCTCCAGGATAGGCTTCAACTCCGGCGTGTGATAGGTGACAGTATCCTTGCCCTGATAGATAGCCGCGTGCATTCGCCTGATATACTCAGGGATATTCTCCATCGGTCCCGGCCGATAGAGGGCAATAGCCGCCACGATGTGGTCAAAGCGTCGCGGCTTCATCTCCATCATCATCCGCTTCATGCCCGCGCCTTCCACCTGGAACACCCCGGCCACCTCCCCCCGGCCCAGGATATCAAAGAGCGCTCGCGGGTCTTTGTGCGGGTCCGGCCCGACTTGCCCCTCGTCATACGGGATATTCTCCATCGTATAGCGCACGCAGTGACGCTCTTCGATCAGCCGGGCCGCCAGGCGCATGACCGTCAATGTGCTCAGCCCCAAGAAGTCGATCTTCAGCAGCCCGATCGACTCCACGACCTCCATCGGCCACTGGGTCACCCGGTCTATCCCACCCAGGCCGGCTGCACCGCTGGTGGGCCGGTTTAACGGCACATACTCATGCAAGGGCCGGTCAGAGACAATAATCCCGGCGGCGTGACTGGAGGCATGCCGGGCGACCCCTTCCAGATTGCGCGCCGTATCCAGTAGCTCGCGCACCCGGATATCGCTGCGATACTTCTCGAGCAGTTCAGTGGAATGGAATTCATGTTCCGGCGTCAGCACGTCATTGATGTGGGCCGGCTTGCCGGGAATGGCCGGGATGAGGCGCGCCAGCGCGTCCACATCCGCCAGCGGCATACCCTGGGCGCGTCCGACATCGCGAATCGCCGCCCGCGCTCCCAAGGTGCCGAAAGTAATTATCTGCGCCACCCGCTCGCGCCCGTAGCGGCGCATCGTGTATTCCACCATCTGGTGCCGGGCGTCATCCGGATAGTCCAGGTCAATATCCGGCATCGACACCCGCCCCGGGTTGAGAAAGCGCTCAAAGATGAGGTCATTCTCCAGCGGTTCGATGCCGGTGATCCCCAGCGTGTAGGCCACCACTGAGCCGGCTCCCGACCCGCGCACATTCCACCAGATGTCGTTGTCCTTCCACTCCTGATAGCTACTGTATGGATAAGGGTCCTGCCAGGTCGTCCACCACTCATCGCTGCGCTCCGCCCACTGGCAGAGGTCCCACACGATCAGAAAGTACGTGGCGAAACCCATCCGATTGATGATGGCCAGCTCATGCTCCAGCCGGCGTTTGAGTGCCAGGTCGTTGGCCGCCCGTTGTTCGCCGTAACGCCGGCCCAGCCCGTTTTCACACAGCTCCTGCAAGTAAGATTGCGCCGTGTAGCCCGCCGGCACGTCAAAGTCGGGCAGCCTGTAGCCGTCCGTATCGAGATTCACATTGCACATCTCGGCGATCAGCAGGCTGTTCTCCAATGCCCCGGGTACTTCTGCGAACATCGCCGCCATCTCACTGTGCGATTTCAGATAATAGCCCCGATCTGAAAAGCGCATGCGATTGGGATCATCCACGGTCGTGCTGGTTTGAATACAGAGCAACACATCATGCGATTCGGCGTCTTCCGCCCTGGTGTAATGCACATCATTAGTTGCCAGCGGCTTCAGCTCATACTTCCGCGCCATCTCCAGCAACACTTTGTTCACAGCGGTCAATTGGGGAATTTGGTGCTCCTGCAGTTCCACAAACAGGCGCTCGCGACCAAAGATGTCCACGTACTCGCCCATCAATTTGTTGGCCAGACGCATATTCTTCGCGGCAATGGCGCGGGGGATCTCGGCGGACATGCAGCCGGTAGTCGCGATTAGCCCATCGCTGTGAGCGGCCATGAATTCGCGATCGATGCGGGGCCGGTAATAGTAGCCCTTTAACTGGGCCGCGCTGGCGATTTGCAGCAGGTTCAGGTATCCGGCCTGATTATGCGCCAGCAGCAACATGTGGAAGCGTTCGCGGTCATGCTGCGCATCACGATCTTGCATGCTCCGCGCCGCCAGGTAGGTCTCGATGCCGATAATCGGTTTGACGTCGGCCTGCTTGCAGGCGCGATAGAATTGCATCGTGCCGTACATCGCGCCGTGGTCGGTCAGCGCCAGGGCCGGCTGATTCAACTGCGCCGCTCGCCCTGCCAGCTCGTCGATCCGGCTCAGGCCGTCCAGCAGCGAATATTCGCTATGCACATGCAGGTGGACAAATGGTTGTTCGTTCATTGGGATTCCAGCAGGACACGAATAGTCGGGCTACCTCGAGATAATTGTTGCATTATCCCGCACAGCGAGTATATCACAATCGCCTGCTTGCCGGCCTTAGTCGGTAAAGTTTTAAGGAATTTATCGAGCGAACTTGGGCGCCCGCACCGGCGCGACCGCCGCCCGCTTTGGGCACGTGCGTTGGCCAATTGCTCATTGCCAAGTAAAATGTCCACACAATGAAGTACCGGGTCAAGCGCTTACAAACTGAAGACAGGAACCCCGGCGGTTACCAGCTACTCTCAGAGACCGGCAGCCTGTTGTTGGTCGCGGACTTCCCGCCGACCGCCGGCCCCGGTCAAGAGTCCCACATCCGCTTCGTCCGCCCGGACGGCACCTTGCTGGCGACCATGGGACTGGCGTCAGAGCCCATCAAGACGCAGGATGCTGCCTGCCTGGATTATGTCATCATCCAGGATTTCGCCGTCTATGCCATCATAACCCGCCGCGAACCGTTGAAGCAGGATGCGCAGGCGACGCCCCGGCCTATCATTTACACCCTCGAAGCCGAAGGCACGAACTGGTTAATATTGCCGACGGCGGATACCCCAGACCACTTCAATCTCTATGGGCAGGTCTCCCTGGCGCCCCTCGCGCTTGACAACATGTTGGACAACGAGCTGCCCCCCCTGGTGGCCGAGATCTACCGGCAGGAAGATGATGGGAGCGACATTCAGATCGATCTATCAAGCCGGCGCTGGAGACAGACCTCGCTGGTGATATTGGCCCTCGCTCTTCTGCTCGACATGGCAGCGACAGACACAACCCCGGCGGACCCCGCCTCTCAACCATGAAATTCGAGGCCTTCCCGTTTTCCGGCCGGCGCTCAAACGTCATCGCCGGCAACGGCGCCGTCGCTACCAGCCAGCCGTTGGCAGCACAGGCCGGTCTCGATATCCTGCGCGCCGGCGGCAACGCCGTGGATGCCGCCATTGCCACCGTCGCCACCCTCTGCGTGGTCGAACCTTGCTCCACCGGCATCGGCGGGGATGCCTTCGCCCTCATCTGGATTGAGGCCAATAGGAAGCTCTACGGGCTGAACGCCAGCGGCCCGGCCCCGGCCGGACTGACCGCCGACTGGATTCGCGAGCAGGGCCATGCGCAGATGCCGGCTTTCGGTCCCATCCCCGTCACCGTTCCCGGCAGCCTGCGCGGCTGGCAAATGGCCCTGGATCGCTTCGGCTCGCTCGGCCTGGATACCCTTCTGGAGCGCCCAATTGACTATGCCCGCCACGGCTTTCCGGTTAGCCAGCGCATCGCCCTTAGCTGGCAGCGCTCCGAAGAGAAGATGAGCGCTCACCCGGATTCACGGCGGGTGTGGCTACCAGATGGACACGCGCCCCACGCCGGCGACTTCTTCCGCAACCCCGAATTCGCCGACACATTACAGACCTTGGCGCACGACGGCTACGACGCCTTCTACAGCGGCGACATCGGCCGGCAGATCGTAGCCTGCGTGCAAGAAGCCGGCGGAGTGCTCAGCGAGTCGGACCTTATCGGCTGTACTGCCGAATGGGTTGAACCGTTATCCGTACCCTATCGCGACGGCTTTGCTTTCCACGAGATGCCCCCGAATGGTCAGGGACTGGCTGCCCTTCTGGCGCTCAACATCCTCCGCGACTTCGACATGACCGGTCTGGACTATCATTCGCCGGAGCGGTTGCATCTGCTCATTGAAGCGATGAAATTAGGCTTCACCGATGCCCTCGCTTACGTCGCCGACCCTCGGCAGACGCGGATACCGCTGGCGGGGCTGCTGGACGTAGATTACGCTCGCTCCCGCCGGCAACAGATTGACCCCGCCCGCGCGTGCCAACCCGCCGCCGGCAAACCCTCTCAGCGTGGCGACACCGTATACCTTACCGTGGCCGATCGGGACGGCAATATGGTCAGTTGGATCCAGAGTCTCTATATGGGCTTCGGCAGTGGGCTGACCGCCGGTCGCAGCGGCGTCCAACTGCAGAATCGAGGCGCAAACTTCTCGCTAGAGCCCGGACACCCCAATGAAGTCGCGCCCGGCAAACGACCATACAACACCATTATTCCCGGCTTCATCACCCACCACAATCGCGCCTGGGCCAGTTTCGGCGTAATGGGCGGCTTCATGCAGCCGCAAGGTCATGTGCAGGTCGGCGTGAACCTGATTGATTGCGAGATGGACCCCCAGACCGCCCTGGACGCGCCGCGCTTCAACTGGCTGGGCGATCGTCAAGTCTCCCTGGAAGCCGGCTTTCCGCGGGCAACAATTGAGGCGCTCGCCGGGCGCGGCCATGAGCTGGGTCCCCCGACTCATTATGGCGGCGGGCAGATCATCGTCCGCCTGGCCTCCGGCGCTCTGATTGCCGGCAGCGAACCGCGCAACGACGGCATGGCGGTCGGCTGGTGATTTTTCGAAACGCCAACGAAGGATAGAAGGCAGCAATGGGCATCATTGATATCCACAACGCACTCGCCCGTACCATCTGGATGTTCTACCTGGTGTTGGGTCTATGGGGCCTTTATCGGGCGATTCGACGACAGCCGGTCGATGGCAGCTACCTGGGAGCACTGGTCGTCATCCAGCTCGTCGTGTTGTTGCAGGGGTTGCTGGGCGGCGTGCTGTATCTACAGGGCGGACGGCCTATCCGCACCGGCGTTCACATACTGTACGGCATCTTCTCTATTGTCTTTCTTCCCGGCATGTTCGCCTACATGCGCGGAGACGACAGCAACCGCGCCCAATGGGTCTACGCGTTGACGACGCTTTTCATGTTCGGCGTTGCCCTGCGCTCCATCGGCACCGGCGTATAGACTAGGTCATCGGCGCTCCACAGATGGCTAATCGTCAAGTGAGTGCAGTCAGCCTACCACGGCTCTGATCCGGCAATTCGCGTACAATATCGCCCATGCAATATCAGAAGGTGTTCCTTATCGCCGTCGCCCTGACCGGCATTCTCCTGGTGGTGTTTCTCAGCCAGTTGGCCAAAGCCGGCACTATCTTTGGGGCGGCGGTCGAGAAATCCGTCTCGGAAGCGCTTCCGACTGATGAGCCGCTCTCGATGGTGCCGACCATCGTCCGTCCAACGCCGACGCTGGCTGCGCGAGCGACCGCGCCCGGCCCGGTTGCAACGGATTCCGCCGGCGATGCGGCAGCCGCTGCCCCGCTCCCGACTAAGACCCCGGCTCCAACTGCGGAGCAACCCTCTTCCAATCAGACGCTTTTCCATACAGTGCAACCCGGGGAAACCCTGGTTCAGATTGCCGAACGATTTGGTTCCACAGTGGCGGCGATCATCTCCCGCAATCAATTGTCATCCTCGGGAACCATCAATAACGGGCAATTGCTGCTCATCCCCGTCCTGCGCTCCACCCCGGCTGCCGAGCCGGCCGGCGTTACCGTGAACGGCCTCGGGCTGGATACCTTCATCATCATGCCGCCGGATGTGAAGGAGCACGTCCAGGATATTTACTTGCGCGGACTCAGCCTTGGCCGCGATCCGCACTCCCTCTCCGTCATCGGCGACAGCACGGTCGAAATGCTCAATTTCCTGACTGGCTTTGAGACGCTGCCTTACAACCTGGGCGAATACAGTTTCTTGGAGCCCGTGCTGGCCTATTATGCCGGCTCGTTCTCCCGCCCGCGCTTTGCCGTGGAACAAGGCATCCACTCGCGACAGGTCTTTCTCGAGGACTTCGCTGATCCTGCATACTGTGACTCCGGCGAGAGCATGATTGATTGTGAATGGCGGCTGCACAATCCCAGCGTGGTCCTGGTGCGTATGGGCTCCAATGATGGCGAGCCCGACCTTTATGAGCGCGAAATGCGGCGCATCGTCTCATATGCCCTGGAGAAAGGCACCATTCCGATCATCGGCACGAAGGCCGACGATTTCCTCGATCCCGGCTATACCAACAACCAAACGCTGCGTCAGATCGCCCGCGATTACCGTTTACCGTTGTGGGATTTCCAATTGGTGGCGCAGACGCTGCCGGACAACGGCCTGTTGCCGGATCGGGTGCACCTAACCCTATTCTACGAATTTGACTGGACGATGCCGGAAGCCTTTCGCACCGGTCACGGCCTACAGAACCTGACCGCGCTCCTGGCCCTGGATGCCGTCATGCAGACGATAGCGGAGTTGAGTCAATATGATTAACTCCGATCTGCCGGCTTGGTGCTCACCCCTTATGCCCCGCGTATGCGAGAAGCAAAATGGCTAAAACCGAGACCATCTTCATCTGCCAGTCCTGTGGGCGGCAATCCCCGCGCTACATGGGGCGTTGCCCCAAGTGCCATGAGTTCGGCACGATGGTCGAACAGATCGTTGAGCCGCCGGACTCTTCCAAAGGACGGGGCGGTTCGACTGCCCGACCGTTGAGCAAACCACAGCGCCTGCCGGAAGTTGACCTCGACAGTTTCCGCCGCCTGGCCCTGCCCATGGCTGAGTTTGGCAGGGTGTTGGGCGGCGGCATCGTACCCGGCTCGTTAGTGCTGGTCGGCGGCGACCCCGGCATCGGCAAGTCAACCCTTTTGCTCGAGCTGGCGGCCCAGGTCTCCACCTTACATGGACCGGTGCTGTACGTCTCCGGCGAGGAGAGCGTCCGCCAGATCAAGCTCCGCGCCGACCGGCTGGGCATCACCGCTAACGACCTCTTTCTGGTGACAGAGACCAACCTGGCCGCTATTCTGCAGCACATCGAGAGCCTCACGCCGGTTCTGGTCATCGTTGACAGCATCCAGACAACCTATACCGACGAGAACAATTCATCTGCCGGTAGCGTCAGCCAGGTTCGCGCCTGCGCCGGCTATTTCCAGGAGCTGGCCAAGAACAGCGGCGTCACCATCTTCCTGGTCGGCCACGTCACCAAGGAAGGGGCGATTGCTGGCCCGCGCGTGCTCGAGCACATTGTGGACACCGTGCTCTACCTGGAGGGTGACCCCTTTCATCGCTACCGGCTCCTGCGCAGCGTCAAGAACCGCTTCGGCGCCACCAGCGAGGTCGGCGTCTTTGAGATGGTCGAGAAGGGCATGGTGGAAGTACCCAATCCTTCGGAAGCCTTCCTGGCCGAACGACAGGTCAACGCGCCCGGTTCCACTATCGCCGTGCCGGTGGAGGGTACCCGCCCGCTGCTGGTTGAGATCCAGGCGCTGGCCAGCCCCACCACCTTCCCCAACCCCCGTCGCACCGCCAACGGCATTGATTACAACCGATTGCTGCTGATCACCGCCGTGCTCAGCCGCCGGGTCAACTTGCGCCTGCACGAGAAGGATATCTTCGTCAACGTCATCGGCGGCCTGCAGATTGACGAGCCGGCCGCCGATCTCTCCCTGGCCATCGCCATCGCCAGCAGCGTCAAGGACCGCCCGGTACACGCGGACCTGGCCTGCATCGGCGAATTGGGTCTGAGTGGGGAGCTGCGCGCCGTGTCTCAGCTAGACACACGCCTGAAGGAGGCGGCAAAGCTCGGCTTCCGGCGCTGTCTCGTCCCCCGCACCGCCCGCAAACAGGTCGGTGATTACCCGGAGGGGTTGGAGGTCATCGGCTGTCGCACGCTGAGCCAGGCCCTGGATGCGGCGCTCATGCCTGAAGGATCGTAGTGCGGACACCCGCCCGGAGCAGGCGGGCGGCTCACTGCCGACGATACAGCGCCAGGCCCATCATCCCCACCACCAACATGATCAGCCCCGCCGCCAGAGGTAATAACAGATTTGCTCCGCCGGCGTCGCTCCCTGACTGGCCCACTTCGCCCGTTTCGAACGTGTCCTCAGCGACTGGAGTCGGCGTTGCGGTTGGGCCGGCGCCTGTGACGGCTTTCGCGACATCCTTCGTAGGTTGAGCAAAAGCCACAGCGCCTGGATTCGCGGTTGCCGGCGCCGCAAATTGTGGCGTCGCGGTTACCACGGGAATCGTCGGCATTAGCGGGACGGCAGTAGCCGGCGGCGGCGGGGTAGGCGGCGGTGCAGTCGGAGCAGGGAAGTCCGTTGAGCCCCCGACCTGCATCGGGACAAAATTGTAGCCCACGATCAACTGATCGCCCGGCCGGAATATTGTCTCTTCCGTGAAGCCGTTGAGCGAATAGAACTCCTCCAGGGTAATATCGTATGTCGCCGAAATTCCCAGCGCCGTGTCCCCGGCAACGACAACATGGATGATCGCTCCGTCGCCGCGCACATTCGCGAGCGGTGCAGCAGCGGCAGCCGCCGGTCCGCTGGGGATCGGCACTACTGTCACTGACCCGTAGCCAATCAACACCGGATCGCCGACCTTGATAACTGTCTCGACCGTAAAATTGTTTAGCCGGTAGATATCCTGCGCTGTCAAACCGAAACGCGCGGCGATGCCGTAGACTGAATCTCCTTCAACGGCCGTATAGATCAGCTCCCCGTTCGCGTTTGGAGTGGGGTTCACCTGCGACGTCGGGCTGGCGGCGATGGTCGGGGCGGCGGGCAGCGTCGGATTCAACACCGGCGGCGCATCAGCTGGGGGAGGCTGGGCCGGATCAACGGTCGGCTGCGGCAATGCCGGCGCTCCTGGTATCCCACCCGCCTTGAAAATGGCCGCCATTTGCGCCGTCATGTCAAGATACGTGCTGCCGAATTCCAGGCTGGGCTCGATATTGCTCCCTTCCGCCCATTCATTGAACGAAGTAATGATCAGCATGTCCGGGTTGCTCGCCGCCGCGCCGGCAAAGCTGCTCTGGTAATAGGCCCCGCCGGCCCGATCCCGGTAAACGCTGTTGTCGCCTCGCCCCAATAACCGGTCATCAAAGCCGGGCGAAGCGGTCGCCACCCAGTACTTGAAGGTTCCGTAGGTAGAGGCGGCCGCGCGGGTGTTTGCCGCCCATGTGGCGGCAGTGCCTGCCGGATTGGCTGACCAGGCCGTATTATAGAGGTGCAGGCCGTCAAACACAGCCAGGAATTCCGTGTTGCCGCCCTCGGCAATCCAAATGCTGGTGTTGTTCGGATCGGCGAGACTGCGAATGTAGGCCCAGTCCTGCACGCTGAACAACCAGTTCGCCCAAAAGAATATGACCGGCTTGCCGTCCACACGCAGATAGGCGGGATGATTAGCGTGAGTTTCCAGCAGGGTCTTGATGCCCGCCGCTCGCTCTTCATTGCTGCCGAAGTATACGGCAGGCTCAAAATCGACCGCCGCCTTGAAGCCATTCGCGGCGGCGATATCCAGCAAGGATCGAAAGTTGCCGTTCGTATACACGTCATTCGGCCCGAACCAGCTTTGCACAAAGCCGTCGATGCCCGCCGCCCGCGCCTCGTTGACCTGGCGCTGGATGGTCCCCGTGTCGGTGGAGCTATACGGCGTCACCGGCTGAAACGGCGTCTTCCCCGGCCCAAAACTGCCGGGGTTGTACCAGGCATAATAAAAGGCCAGCACCAGGCGCGTCTGCCCCTGTGCCTGCGATTGCCGGTTTGAGCCTTGCGCCAGGAAACCGAGCGCGAACACCAGCAAGAATGCCAGGCGCCACTGCTTTACTATTCGCAACAAGATACGACTTTCTCCTCCACTCAAGGCCCAGTTGCCCACTTCCAGAAGCCGGAATAATAGCATATCTTGTTTGCGTCCAATGTCACGGTCGGGCGGGATTCATTAAGGCTTCAGAAACGTGTTGGTGATTACCGCGCTCTGTGCTATCATTCCGCCCGTTGCACAGCAACACGCTGCTTTCCGCCCTTGTCAAGTGAACAAGGGCAAGGCTCGCTAGAGTGATTCCGAGGAAAGGAGGTAATCGCAACATGCGTGAGTACGAAGTTACTGTTGTCTTACAATCGAAATTGGACGAAGAGGCCCGCAATCAGTTGCTGGAGAAAGTCTCCGGCTGGCTGACGAATGGACCCGAAGAGAGTGATAAGCCGGTGGCCCATCACTGGGGACAGCGCTCGCTTGCCTACCCCATCAAGAATAACAACGAGGGCTATTACGTCTTGTTCGAGGCTCGGCTGGACCCCTCTCGCGTTGGCCAGATGGAACGTGATTTCCTCTACGAGGATAACATTCTGCGTCATCTGGTTGTGCGCAAAGAAGACTGACCACTCCCCGCCGAATATTGATCGCAAAACGATTGCCAGCTGAACAGTGTCGCGGAATACCGTCTCGTTCAGCAGCAGGCTGCCTACCCACTCGAGGAATTTGACATGATTGAAGATCAACAGCGAAACCGGCGCCCCCGTCGTCGCCGCATCTGCGCATTCTGCGTAGAAAAGAAGGAAATTGATTACAAAGACTACGAGACCCTGCGACGTTACCTGACCGAGCATGGGCGCATCCGGCCGCGCCGCCAGACTGGCACGTGCGCCAGGCATCAGCGGATGCTGGCAACGGCGGTGAAGCGGGCGCGGCATCTGGCGCTACTCCCCTTTGTCGTTGAATAGAACCGGCTTAAGCGACCGGCCGGCTTGGTTAATATGAAAGCCGATTCCGGTGCCCGGTCGATGCAGTTGCCCTGCCGGTCATAGAAAGACTTACTTCGGAGGAGCGCGAAGAGTAGTACATGGCAAAGAAGAGCGAAGAGATTCAGGATAGTCAGCGCCAATCCCGCAAGGAGGTGCTTGTCGCGCGCCGTCAGTCCAGACAGTCGCGCACAGTACGGATCATTATCGGGGTTGTAGTTGGCATCATCGCGTTGGTTTTGGTGGTCGCTATTATCAATGAGTACTTCATTGTTCCCAATCGGGTAGTGGCGACTGTCGGCGAAGATGAGATCACGCTGGATGAATGGCAGCAGCGGGTCCGCTTTCAGCGCGCCCAGTTCATCATCAGCATGGAAGACCAGTTGGAGCAGTTTGGTGATGTCGGCCTGGTGCAGCAATTTAGCGGTCAACAGATGCAGCTATTGCAGGAAGGCGAGGAACTGGGCCGGCTTGTTTTGGAAGCGATGGTGGATGAAATCGTCGTCCGGCAAGAGGCCGAGCGACGCGGCATTACGGTCAGCGACGCCGAAATCGAACAGTTTATTGAGGAAGGTTTCAACTACTTCGACGGCGGTCTGCCTACGCCCTTGCCCACCGGCACGGCGACCATCATGCCCACCCCGTCGTTGACCCCGATTCCTACCGACGTCATCACCGACGTACTGCCCACCCAGACGCCGTTCCCCACTCCCACCCTTGGCCCCACCCAGACACCGGCGCCGACAGCCACCCCTGTTTCAGAAGAATCTTTCAACGAGCAGTTGCAGACTCGCCTAGATCGTTTCCGGGGTCTCGGAGTCAATGAATCTATATTCCGGGATACAATCGAAGCTCAGCTCTACAACCAGAAGCTCGCCGACGCCCTCGCGGAGGAACAGGAGCTGCAAACTGAGGTCGATCATGTAAGCAGCTTTGTCCTTTCCTTCAGTAATGAAGAGGATGCGCAAGCCGGCCTGGCCGAGATCGAGTCGGACGATTTCCTGACGGTGTGGAACAGGATTCGCAGTACACCGCCTGAGGCCGACGCAGAGAACCCGCCCACGGCCGCGGAGCTACTATGGCGCACGCAGGAACAGTTCGAAGGCAGCTATTCAGCCGAGATCGCTCAAACCGTCTTTTCCTCCGAGCTGAATACGCCGACTGAGATCCTGGTTGTCCCCAGCACTACGGAAGGTCAGCCCGAGCGCTACTATATCTTCATGGCCAGCGGCAAAGAGCTGCGCACCCTGCCGGAAGCGACAGTCACGTCGCTGAAGAATCAGCTTGTGGCGGACCTCGTCGATCAGCTTCGAGCCGACGATTTCGTGAGCATCAGCCAGTTCTGGCGCACACGAGTGCCCCGGCAGCCTATTCTCGACGCCAAATTCCTGGTGCCGCCCACCGCGGTTCCGACCGAACCACCGGCCACGTTGCCGCCTGTCACACCAACGCCGGAGGATGACGGCACGTAAGATCGCGCCGTCCATAGAGACTTGATCTGTAAGAGCCGGGTGCGCCCGGCTCTTCTTATTTGTGATGATGGTTCAGGTAGTCTTCAGGCCGGATGGAGATGACCTGGCTGGTGCTGTCGCCGGCCATGCTGATCCCATATACTGTTTTCGCCGCCTGCACGGTCCCGCGGTTGTGGGTGATCACAATCACCTGTGTGGCGTCTGCCAGTTCGCAAAGCACCTCCCGGAATCGGGTGATGTTCACTTCGTCAAGCATGGCGTCCGTCTCGTCCATGACGCAAAACGGCGGTGGGTTTACCTTCAGCAACGAGAAGATCAGCGCGGCGGCGGTCAACGCCCTCTCGCCGCCTGACAGTAGCGCCAGGCTCTGTTGCCGTCTCTGTGGAAGCCGGGCAAAGATATCAACCCCGCTAACTGTCAGATCATCCGGCTCGGTTAACGCCAGCCTCGCCGACCCCCCGCCAAACAGCCGCCCGAACATGGCCGAGAAAATATCATTCACGGTCTCCACAGTGGCGGCAAAGGCCTCCGAAGTCAGGGCATCGAGATCGCTGATCACCTCGCGTAGCTGTCTCTCTGTCCGGTTCAGGTCGGCTACCTGCCTGGTCAGGAATTCAGAGCGTTCCAGCGTCTCTTCATATTCGCGCGGCGCCTCCATATTCACCACACCCATGCGCTGCAACTGTCCCCGGTAGCGCCGGACGCTTTCCTCTGCTCCCTCCGGCAATTCTATCACCAGCGGTAGCTCCTCCACAATGTCCGCCAGGGGCAAAGGCGCCTGGCCCAGATGCTCTTCATCAAACTGCAGCGCCACCATCCCCAGGTCAGCACGAATCCGATCGGCCAAGCCCTCCAAGTAATTCTCTTGCTGGCTTACCGCAATCTTGCTCTGCGTGTAGCCTGTCTCTTGCTCATGCGCCGCTCGTTGCTCCGCCGACAGCGTCGCTTCGAGGCGGACGAGCATCGCATCGTTCTCCTGCGAACGCGCACGCAAGGGGGTCATGGCCGAATCCAGCCGTTCCAATTCTTGCTGCGAGCCGGCAATGCGTTGCTCACCGGCCGCCAATTCATCTCCATCCGGCTGGTTTCGCAGCTCTGCCAGGCGCGTCTCCTGCCGGCGAAGCTGGCTCTCAATCTGCTGCAGCGTCATCTGCCGGCTCTGTACGACCGCGCCGCGCCCCGCCAGGATCGTCCGCGCGCTCTCCACCCGGTCCCGCAGATCCTGGCGCTGTTGCCTTGCTTCCGCCACCGGCAGACTGTCCATATGCTCCTGTACCTGGCGCAGGCTATCAGACAGTTGCGCGACCTCCGCCTGCCTTTGCTGCATCAGCGCCTCCATCTCGGCAATGCGAGCCAGCAGCCGCTCCCGTTCCTTTCTGTTCGTTTCCTCTTGCACCTGGAGGTATTGGCGCTGCTGGTTGGCGCGATCCAGTTTGCGCTGGGCCGCCTGCAATTGCGCCGCAGCCCCAGCCAATTGACGACCAATTCGGCGCTCCTCCTCCTTCTTGTCGTCGAGCAACTGCTGTTGTTGCCGGATCGTCTCCTGCAACTCCTGTAGTTGCGACCTCAGCGCGTCCAGCTTTGCCCGTTGCGCTTCGCTGGCGACGCCGGCCTCCCGCCAGGCCTTTTCCTGAACCAGGATGTTGCGTTGGGGGTCCAACGGTTGATATTCGACCAAGCCACCGGCATGGACGATGAAGCCGTCCGGCGCTACCACCAGCGTGCCGGCGGGCAATTCCCTGGCCAGTCGGTACGCGCTCCCGCGGTCCCCGGCCAACAGCACATCTCCAAACAGGAGCGCAGCCAGCGGCTCAATCTTCGCCGCCGGGCTGACCAGGCTTCGCGCCCAGCCGATTGCCCCATCCGGAACCGTGTCCGGGTCGTCGGCCGGCCGCTTCACACCGTTGGGAGTTGGGCCTGATCCGGCCGCCGCGATAGCCATCAACGGCCGATCATGATCATGGCGCGCGATCAGCGCCCAAAGCGCCTCTTCATCCGGCAGGATCACGGCCCCCAGGCGAGCGCCCAGAGCGGCGGCAATTGCGGTCTGATGCTCGGGCGGTATGACGATTAGGCTCGCCAGCCTACCCAGGACCGGCAGACCTTCGGTATCCGGCGCTGCCTGTTCGCGCAAGCTATCCAACATCTCGCGACGGGCTTCCAGCCGGGCCAACTCGCTGCCGGCTTCGTTCACGGCAGCGTATAGCTCATTACCCCTCAACCGCATCTGCTGCAGGGCGCGGCTCACCGCCGCTTCTTCTGCCTGCAGGGCGATTCGTTGCCCATCCAGCCCGTCCAGACGCTCCTGTTCCGCGCGAACGGTCTCTACCAGACCGGCCGTTTCCGTGGCCAGCGCTGCCAGGTCAGTCGCACGCCCCTCGTCTGAGGGTCGCTCTTGCAGCCGCTCGCGGAGTTGACTGAGCTTGCCCTCTCCCTGCGCGTATTGCTTGCGCGCATTGGTCAACTCCTGCTCCAACTGCCCTATTTCCGCGGATGTGCGATTAATCTCCTCCTGTTGAGCGGCGAAGCTCTTGTTGAATTGGCTCAGGGCTGCCTCTTTTTGGGCCAGATTCTCCTGCGCCTCCTCCAGCTCGTGAATAGCGGTGGCCAGCGCGGCCTGGGCCTCAGCGTATTGTGCCTGCAGCTCCGGCATATCCCGTGCAATCGCCGCCAACTGCTCAGACGCTATCTTTTCACGCTCGGACAGGATCGCCACCTGCCGGCGCGTCTGCTCCATTTGCTCGCGCACTCTCTCCCGCTCAATTTGCAGTTGATTGCTCTCTTGCTGGAGCTGCATTGCCAGCCGGCGCGATTGCTCAGCCTGTTGCTGCGCTGTCATTAGCTTGTGCCGGCTTTCACGCCACTCGGTTTCCGCCTGTTCAGCTTGCTCACGACTTGCCTGCATGCGCCGGCGCGCCTCGGCCCAATTGAAGCCGTACCAGATACGCAACCAGTGCCGCAGATCGGCGGCGACCTGCTCGTAGTCCTGTGCGCGTCTGGCCTGGCGGCGCAGGCTGCTCAGGCGCGGATTGATCTCTGCCAGGATGTCGTGGACGCGCTCCAGGTTATGTTGCGTCTCCTCCAGTCGACGGATCGCCTCCCCGCGCCGCGCCTTGTAGTGGCTGATGCCGGCCGCTTCCTCGAACAGCGCTCGTCGCTCTTCGGATCGCAAGGAGAGCGCCTGGTCAATCAGCCCCTGGCCAATGATCGTGTAAGTGCGCTCGGCCAACCCGCTCTTGGACAGCAGCTCCTGGACATCGCGCAGGCGCACCTTTTGCCCATTCAGTAGGTACTCGTTCTCGCCGGAGCGATATACTCGCCGGCCGATTTCCACTTCGCTGAAGTCAATCGGCAGCCAGTTGTCGCTGTTATCCAGGGCC
Source organism: uncultured Ardenticatenaceae bacterium (assembly GCA_964539885.1). Classification (GTDB taxonomy): domain Bacteria; phylum Chloroflexota; class Anaerolineae; order Promineifilales; family Promineifilaceae; genus JACKCB01. Next base: position 24,355 of record CAZIKT010000015.1, read on the forward strand.
AGCACCGCCTGGGCCATACCCGCCCGCGGCCGGTTCTGGCTGCCGGAAAAGATCATGTCTGTGGAGCGCTGCCCCCGCAATGTGCGAAAACTCTGCTCGCCCAGCACCCAGCGCAGCGCGTCGGCAATATTGCTCTTGCCGCTTCCATTGGGCCCCACAATAGCGGTAATACCCTCTTCGAAGCCGAAGACCGTCTTGCTGGCAAACGTCTTATAGCCTTGCAGGCTTATCTGTTTCAGTCGCATTGGCGCAATGGCAGATGAAATGCTGGTCGAGAACTGTCGAAAGCCGGCGCGGATTCTAGCCCATCGAAGCGCCGGTCGCCAATCCGGCTACCAGACCCGGCAGAGAAACCCTTTCAGATAGGCGGATTCAGGAAAGGTGAGCAACGTCGGGTGATCAGGGGCCTGGCCCAGGCGATAAAGGATTTGGGAGTCACGGCCGGCATCCACCGCCGCCGCGAACAGCACCTTTTGAAACAGATCGGCGTCAACCAGGCCGGAGCAGGAGAAGGTCGCCAGCAGGCCGCCCGGCGTTAACAGACGCATCGCCAGCCAATTCAAGTCCTTATAACCCCGACAAGCTCGCTCCACATCACCTTTGCTATGGGCGAACTTCGGCGGGTCCACAATGATCACGTCAAAGTTGCGCCCCTGGTCCCGATAACGCCGCAACAGCTCGAAAGCATCGCCGCTGACATATTCATCGCTCTCCCGTCCGGCAAACCCGCTCAGCGCCATATTCTGTCGCGCCTCGCTCAGCAGAGCGGCTGAGCTGTCCACATTCGTAATCGCAGACGCCGCGGCGGCCGCCGCGTAGACCGCGAAGCCGCCGGTGTATGCGAAAAGGTTCAACACCCGTCTGCCGTCCACGAATTGCCGTTGGCCGACCAGCCGGCGGTTGTCTCGCTGATCCAGGTACAGGCCCGTCTTGTGCCCCGACAGCAGATCGGCCGCCATCACATGGCCGTTCTCCAACACCGTGAAATCGGCAGCCGGCTGCTTCCCGCGTCGCACACCGGCAGCCTCGGCCAATCCCTCCTTCCTGCGCACGTCGAGGTCGGAGCGTTCGATTATCCCTGCCGGCCGCAGCCTGTTCTGCAACAGATCAAATAATAGCTCTTTCCGGCTGTCAATCCCCAGCGTGGCGCACTGCACCACCAGAAACTCGCCATACCTGTCCACGATCAAGCCCGGCAGACCGTCAGCCTCCGCGTTCACCAGCCGGTAGGCGGTGGTTTGCGGCGGCAACTCCAACAAGTCGCGGGCCGACACGGCGCGGGCCAGCCGCTCCTCCCAAAACGCGTCGTCAATGACGACCGTTTCATCCCAGGAGATGATACGCGCTCTGATCTGCGAGCGTGGGTTGTAATAGGCGGTTGCCAGCCATTGCCCCCGCTCGTCAACCACCCGCACCAGCCCGCCCGGCTCGGGCTCCCCGCTTACGCGCTGGATTGCGCCGGAGAAGACCCATGGATGCCGGTTGATCACCGGCCTGGCCCGCCCCTGCTTCAGCCATATTGTCCCGGTGAGGAGGGTCATCTGTTCAGATGGCGCGATGGCCGGCCTCGGCATCGGTCGAGCCGGTCAGCAACGCCAGCGCGTGCGGCAACACCGGCAACAGCACATCCAGATTCTCGCGCACGGCC
>CAZIKT010000015.1:26102-82572 GCA_964539885.1 uncultured Ardenticatenaceae bacterium
CGCCAGCGCGTGCGGCAACACCGGCAACAGCACATCCAGATTCTCGCGCACGGCCTTCGGATTGCCCGGCAAATTGATGATCAGCGTTTGACCGCGCATGCCGGCAATCCCACGTGACAACATGGCATGGCGGGTGATCTTCAGGCTCTCCGCGCGCAACGCCTCGGCAATACCCGGCGCCTCGCGGTCAATGACGTCGCGGGTGGCCTCCGGCGTCACATCACGCGGCGCCATCCCGGTTCCGCCGGTGGTCACTATTAGCTGCACACCCTGGTCGCACCAGAGGCGCATTTCATCCGCAATGACCGCCCGCTCGTCGGGCACGATCCGCTGCCGGACTATCTCCCAGCTGGTTCGCTGGCGCAAGATATCGGCAATCAGCGGGCCGGCGCGATCCTCATAGACCCCCGCCGCGCCCCGGTCGCTGATGGTCAGGATGCCGACTTGCACGGACAGGCCCTCTTTTCGCTGCCGGGAATCATTCCTTGATCGCTTCCACATCGACGCTGGCCAGCAAGCTCATCCAATCGTCATTGAGGCCGCTGTCCGTTACGCCGAAATAGACATGTACCTTATCGCCCTCTCGCAAAGCCAGGTCATACCAGATGTGTTCGTCGCGCTGGCGCTTGCTGATCAGCGCCATATCACGATGCCATTCCAGCTTATCAATATCCGGCCGGCCCACCTCGGCCTGAGAGATGGCATAATGCCACAGCTTGCGCGCGGATGAGCGGGTGACGTTCTTGATGCGATTGCCGTTGCGCAAATCGTGGACTGTATGGTAAATCGTGCCCCCGCGCTCTTTGCTCTCCACAATCTCCACGCCGGTGCTTGGTGGAGCCACCCCTTTGCCGGACTTGGCCGCCGGCTCGCTCCTGGTCTCCACCGGCGGCGCAATCACCGGCGCCGCTTCAGGGGTCACCTTGGCGGCGGCGATCTCTACCGCGCCCGAAGCATGGCGCTTTTCCACCAGCCGCACAATCTCGTCGCGCACCGCCAGGTTGGTATCGGTCTCGTCCCGCACGTAGATGCGATGGTTATCGAGCGCGTATGGGATATCGGAGCCCGGCTGAATCGTAATCCGCACTACATTCTTATCCTTGGTGACCAGGAGATCGATCTCTAGTTCCGGCTCCGGGCTGAAACGAGTGGAAATGGCGCGCTGTAAATCCGAGATTGCCCCCTTCGGATCTCTGACGCCGGCCGGCTCCTCTTTAGGATTCGCCGAGATGCCCACGTAAACCGTGCCGCCGTTCGTGTTTGCCATCGCGCAGACATCTTCCAGGACGCGATCGAAATGCCCACCGCGCACCGTCATGCGATCGTGAAACGACTGCACGATGGTCTCTCCCTCCTCGCGCGCGGCGTGGATGAAATCGAACGGGGCTGCCTTACCCCGATAGGGCCGGGTCAGTGACAGGTCATTTCCCTTGATCACCTCCGCCAACGCCTCAAAAGAGACGTCTGCCAACAAGATCTCGGTTATTCGATCGCCAACGCCCAGCACCTTCGGTTGGTCAGGATCGCGTATTACGCGATGGGCATCGGAGCCCTGGATGCAGCGCATTGGCCGGGGATATTCCGGCTTGGACCCGTCAAAAAAGCTACGGGTGGCGTAGCGCCCCCGCTTTTCCAGATCGGTCACTTCCAGAGCGTGCAGGTTGGGGTCTTGCGTGTAGGCGATGCGCGTCTGCCCGCCAAAATCCAGTCCACGCATGATCACGCCATTGCCGGAGTTGGCGTGGGCGGCAATCACCAGCCCGCCGGCCTCGTTGATCACCCGATAGGCCGTCAACACGTCGGACGTCGCCCCCACCGTCGCGCTACCCACTCGCACGGCGTTCTTGGGCACATTGAGCATCAACAGCAGATGCTCCAGGTAACTCACCGGCGTATCGGGCGGGAAAATGCCCAGAATGTGAAATCCAAATGTGGCCGTAAATTCAAAGCCGGGCAACAGCAAGATACGGCGCAGCAAACGCCGATATTCATCAAGCCGCCGCTGCTCCTCGGCGTCGATCCGGCCCAATTGCTCCAGCAGACTCAACTGCTCCAGCGTCTTCTGCAGCGCGGCGTAGCCGGCAACCGTATTGTGATCAGTAAATGCGATAATATCCAGGCCGCGTAGCTCAGCCTGCCTGAGAATGTCCAGGTAACTTACCTGAGGTTCCTGATAATCGGCGGAACCGGGTGTATGCAGATGCAAGTCCATGCGCTTCCACTGGCGGGAAGCCTTGCTCGGCTGGCTTCTGCGTCTGCTAGGTTTATTCAAATTTGTGTTCCTTCATCAATCTTAAGAAAAAAGCCAGCCGGTTTGGGCTGGCGACTAGAGTGTGGCAATAGCGCCCCAGTCATATTCCACGCGCTGCCGGATAAACGTTGTCCGTCTAAGGCGCACCACCTGATCTGAAGCCCTACCCCGCGCTAACCGCACGTTGGGCAGAGTCTAGCGCTTCTTGCCCTCTCCCAGTGAGGCGATGCCGCGCACCAGCCCGACAATGGCGATCAGCATGCGTATGGCATCGCCGGTGCCGACTTCTGGCGCTCGACCGCCGGTCTCGTCCGCCGTACGAACCAACAAATAGGCGCTTCCCAACCCCAATAGAGCGCCCAATACCGCGCCCAGTATCAGCACCTTGGCTTTCCAATTTTCACTACTACTTTCAGAAGGAGGCATCACTTGCTCCGTGTAAGGATTTTCTTTACTTCAGTGAACGATGCGCGAACATAGCCGGCAATCGCGTAAGCCAGAATTACCGGTCGGGCAACCAGCGGCAGGATCGCCGCCACGTTCTCGGAAACCGACACAACGACGTTTTCAATTCGCCACATAATCGGCAGCGCTCCCGGCGGTCGCTGCTTGCGCCAGGTTCGCCACTTCGACCAGCTATACCCCAAAACAGTGAGCGGGATCATGCCGACCAAGAGCCAGAAGCCGAACAGAGAGATCAACACGATATCGGCAACGCCGCTAAACAACTCGCGAAATGCTTCCTGCTGGGTATCAACGTTGAACCAGGAGCCAATCACCGCCACCCACAACATCGCGAACAGGGTCACAAACCACAAGCCGGATATGATCCCCAGCGGCAAGTAGAGATAGCGCCTATTGAAGCTGCGCAGGGCGGCGGCGCGGGCAAGCTGTTCGGGGGTCGGCTCGCGCACAATAGGCTCAAGCGCGAACGCTTCCGCCGAAATCACCGTGCCTGCCTCCGGATAGCTATCCATCATGCCCTTATTGTATCACACCCGGCGTGGTCCTGCTCAATCGGTTGGACAGGCCGACTGGTTAACAGAGACGACCCCGCCCTGATCATCAAAGCATTGACAATGAATGACGGCATCGCTTTGCCCTTCCCACATCAGAAAGCTCACTGTTGTCTGCGCGCACTGTTCGCCGTCATCTGCCCACGTTGCGCGTTCGAGGCCGATACCCTGTGCATCAGCTTCGCTGATCAGGAACAGGCGCACGTATTGGGCCGGCACATTCCCGACCTGTATCTGATTCCTGGTAGCCAGCACAAAGGCCGCGGCCGGGATGAGCATGAACGCCAGCCAGAGCACAAACAGCAGCAGGTAGCCGAGCCGGCGAAGCCAGAGTCTCATTAGGCTGCTGGACAGTTATAGTGCCGGCTCTGCCTCGGGCTGCGACTGCGCCGTCATTGCCGGCACATACAGGAGATTGGCGTATTCCTTCAACATCCGCCGCATGCTATAGGCCGGAGCGTTTGAGCGAATCGACTCGCGCATCACCTTCACCCATCCGCGCGGAATGTCATCTCCATCACGCTGATAGTAGAGCGGCACAATCTCGTTCTCCAACACCTCGTAGATATCATTGGCATCGGCCCAATCCTGCTCTTCGCGGTTGTCGTATACTCGTTCACCGCCGATCGCCCAACCGTTTGCGCCGTTGTATCCTTCGGCCCACCAGCCATCGAGGACGCTGAAATTGGGGATGCCGTTGAGCGCCGCTTTCATGCCGCTGGTGCCGCTTGCTTCCCTGGGGCGTAACGGGGTGTTCAGCCAGACATCGACCCCGGCCACCAGATAACGGGCCATATTCATGTCATAATCTTCAATGAAAGCGACCCTACCGCCCAGCTCGTGGTTCTTGGCCAGATTGTAGATGGTCTGGACCAACATCTTGCCGGGGTCATCCGCCGGGTGCGCCTTGCCGGCAAAGATGATCTGTACCGGCCGGTAGGTGTTGGTCAGGATGCGCCGCAGCCGCTGCATATCCTTGAAGATCAGGGTCGCGCGCTTGTATGTGGCGAATCGCCGGGCAAAGCCGATGGTGAGCACGCTGGAGTCCATCAGCATGGCGTTGGTCAGCGCCTGGGTAGCGTCAATTTGCCCACGCAGCCAGCGCTGCCGGACGCGCGCCCGCAGGAAGGCCATCATCTTGCGTTTCAGTACCACATGCAGCTCCCACAACTCGCTGTCCGGGATGTCATCCAGGTGCTGCCACAATCGCGGGTCGTCTTGCTTCTCCAGCCAATCCGGTCCCAGGTACTTGTGCCAAAGTGTCCGGGTTTCATTCGGCAGCCAGGTAGGCAGATGCACGCCGTTGGTAACGTGAGTGATGGGGACTTCGCTTACCGTCTTGCCCGGCCAGACGCTCTGCCACATCTCGCGCGAAATCTGGCCGTGCAGGGCGCTCACCCCATTGATGAAGCCGGAGGTGCGCAGGGCCAACACAGTCATGTTAAAGGCAATGCCCCAGCTTTCCTGATGCTCGCCCAGCTCCATAAACTCCTGGCGGGTCAGGCCCAGCTCATTCCAGAAGTTGGCCAGGTAGGTCTCCACCATGTGAAAGGGAAACGCATCATGTCCGGCCGGCACCGGCGTGTGCGTGGTGAACACCGTCCGCCGCCGCACCGTCTCCAACGCCTCATGAAACGGCATCCCACCCAGCACCAGCTCGCGCAGGCACTCCAGCACCAGAAAGGCGGAATGCCCCTCATTCATATGCCAGACCGCCGGCTCAACACCCAGCTTACGCAACATACGCACCCCGCCGATGCCCAGCAGGATCTCCTGCCGGATGCGCATCTCGCCGTCGCCGGAGTACAGCCGGGCGGACAATTCCCGGTTCCAGGGATCATTCTCATCCACATCGGTGTCCATCAGGTAAAGCACCGTGCGACCCACCTGAACGGTCCACACGCGCGCGTATACCCGTGTGCCGGCCATCTCGACCGATAGCCGGAACTCCTCTCCGTTGTGCATCACCGGCAGGATGGGCGCATGCTCCATGTGTAACTGTTCGTAGATCGCCTCCTGCCAACCGTGCGATGGGATGCGCTGACGGAAGTAGCCTTGCGGGTACATGAAACCGACGCCGATGAGCGGAATCCCCAGGTCGCTGGCTTCCTTGGCGTGATCGCCGGAGAGTATTCCCAGGCCGCCGGAGTAGATCGGCAGCGAGTTATGCAGTCCGAACTCGGCCGAAAAGTAGGCGATCTGTTTATTCTTCAGTTCCGGATAGGTGACATGAAACCAGGAGTGACCATTCTCAATCTCCCGTTCCATCATCATCAGTACCTTGCGATACTGTCGAATGAACGCCGGGTTATCAGCGGCATCCTGCAAATCCTCTTCTGACAGCTCCAGCAACATCAGTACCGGGTTATGATTGGTCTGTCTCCAGAGGGTTAAGTCAAGTTGTTTGAAAAGTGTTCGGGCTTCAGGGTTCCAGCTCCACCAAAGATTGTAGGCGATCTCAGACAGCCGGCTGATCTTAGCCGGCATCTTCCTGTCTAGCGGCGTCATGCCTTCCTCTCTCCTCATCACTTGTGTGCGATCAGCTTGCCTGTGCACACATTAAAACACTCACCAATCACCTGCCCGGCGAATTCCACTTCACGGGGCGGTGGGGAGCAGCTTTTCGTCTAATTTAGTTGTTGTATCAACCACATAGTCGTGGGCAATTATAGCATGCGTCGGGGCGAGGGCAATTGGCGCCGGGCCGGCTGATTACCAGGGCCACGGCCCCTGCTCCCGCGGCTCAAACGCCATCTTGACCGCGAAATCAACCAGCTTATTCACGCACCACTGAAAGTGTTCCACCGGCATCTGGTCGATATCGATCACCGGCGCCGGATTGGAGGGATTGATCACCAACGCCTCGCCCTCGTGAATGACGAACTCCACCATATTCATGTCGTAGCCGTAGGTCCGGCAGATGCGCAGGGCGTCGGCCTCCACCTGGGCGATCTGCGCCGGGTCCGCGAAGGTGATCGCCGGCAGATACTTGTCCTCTGCCAGGGAATAGGCAATGGCCCGCACATCTTCCCGGCCGATCACGAAACAGTGAATATGATACTCCGTCTCGATGAGCTGCTGCAGGATCACCGTACGCACATCGCTCTCATCATAAAGGCGGATGAGATCGTCCCCATCTGCCACCCGGCGGGCAAACGGGCGACCGCCGGTGTGAATATCCTTCAGGATAGCCGGCACTCCCACATAATCAATAATCCCTTTCCAGTCCATAGGGTAGAGCAGATTGCGAAAACCTTCCGCTACCACCTGCGTCTCCACACGTTTATTCGGTAGCGCCACTGTGGCCGGAGTGCGCAGGCCCAGCTTTCTCATCAGCGTTACCCCAAGGAACTTATCATCGGCCGACCAGGTAAAGGGGTTGTTGATCACATAAACGCCCTTCAGGGCGGCGTGTTTCATGAAGGTGCGGTAATAGGGAATTTCGTGTGACATGCGATCAATGATCACATCATACTCACAGGCATCCTCCAGGGATGTGCCGCCCAGTTGCACAAACTCGGCTGTGACATCCTCTTCGCGACCGGCAACGCCGTTGATGAACGCCGGCGGCCAACTCCACTCTCGCCCGATAATCAATCCGATTCTTTTGCGCATCTCATCGCTCACTTCGGCTTCCTCCTCAATCCATCCGGCGATATCAGTCGTCAGCCGTCGCCGGGCAACTGCAACTGCTTGCCGGCGGCGACATTATCCCACGCTTCAACACCCATCGCAACCGCCCTACTCTCCGGCACAGGCGCAATTGCTCACGAAACTATTCCGGCGAACGCATCGTCATACAACCCGGCTACCCGGCTCCAATCATAACGGGCGACCTCACCGGCCAACGACCCGGCAATTGCGGCGGTCTGCTCACGATCCGTCAGTGCTGATTGCAGGGCCTGCACCAGACCATCCTGATCATCGTACAGACAGGCTCGATGAAACCGCTCCGGCAGCAATTCCGGATAACTCAGCCGGCTGGGCAGCAACGGAAACGTCTCACACGCGACCGCCTCCAGGATGCTGATCCCGAAGAACTCATGCAGCGCCGTCGATACCGTCACCTCCGCCTCCCACAGCAACGCGCGATATTGCACCGGCGACGCATAGCCGGCATGCACGATACACGGGGCCAGTCGCTCCAGCGCCGCCTCGAACTCCCGCGGCCGGCGACGGAAATTCTCGCCGCACAGCGCCAGCCGGAAGGGGATGCCGGCATCCTGCACAGCATATAGCGCCTCAAAGAAAGCTGCCGGGTTCTTGTCATATTCCCAGCGTTGGTTCCAAAGCACCAGCGGGGCCGGCTCTGCGCGCGCCGGTGGGCGCTCCTGTCGCAACCATTCGTATCGGATGCCGACCGGCAGGACCACGCTTTTCGCCTTCAGTAAGGCTACACTGTCTAGCTCGTTGTACTCTGGGAAGTGGCGCATAAAGTTTGGCAGGGCGGCAAAGAAACTCTCCCGGTGATATTCCGAATTGAAGAACACCCGGTCGGATGCCAGCATGGAGGCATAGTTGATGAAGGCGTAGTGTAGATCGCGCTCCCCGAGTTGCCGGCGCATGGGGCCGCTCGCCCCGTCATCCGGTAGGGGATAGGTCAATTGGTTCTCATGCATATACAGCACCACCGGCAGCCGGGCTCCGGTCAATGCGCGGAAGGTGGTCACATCGAGCATGTCCGTCGCCAGGATCAGGTCGGTTGGCTGTGCGTCCGCGCGGAATTGCCGGGCCAGCGTAACCGCTCCCCCATGCATGCGCCACTTCCAGAAGCGCGCCGGCATCGTCAACAGTGTCACCTGGAAGCGGCTGCCCTCTTGATAACCCTCCGCCCACGCCTGATGGCTGCCGCCGTGGTACGGTGAGATCAGCTTGATGCGCACGACTACCTGGACTCGTCGGGAAAGCTAAACAACTGCCGGCGCTCCCGCTCTCTTTGCGTTTCCCAGGAGTACAAAACGATCGTCGCCGCCAGCAGCGGCACATTCTTGCTGAGCGGGCCGAACGGGTGCAGCCATAGCTCGGGATAGATGATCGTTAACACCATCGTGAAGGAGACGATCAAACCGATTTGAATCACGCTCCACAGACGTACGCGCCAATTGATCAGCGTCAGCCCGCCCAACAATATCTCACCGATGGCGAGCACCACGATCAGCAGGAGCGCCGGCCTCTCCGGCAATCCTAGCGGGGCCATCAGCGCCACGCTCTCCTCGATTGGCGACAGGAACAGCACAACCAGCCCGGTCCACAGCCAGATGAAGGCGATGGCCAGCCGGAGCAAAGTGTGCAATGGATTTCGGGGCATTGTCGAGTGCAGCTCACTTTCACACCGCTCAATCGCGCGTGTGCATGGCAATTATACCTGATTCATAACCCACCCCGATCCCCGCATAATGCAGGCGGCGTCGTTTGTGAAATTCGTCATTAGTATTCGCTAGTCGCCCATGCCGGATTGCGGTATCATTAATTGACTTTATCAATATCGAATGTAGGTTTCCATCGGCATGCTTTCCAATGAGGGTCACGAGCTCTATTGGGACGCCACATATGCGATAGCTGTTTCCCTGCTCGACCATTACCCGCATCTGGAACCCGCGCACATCGGTTTGAAGGAGCTGGCCAGGCTGGTCACCTCATTGCCGGATTTCGCGGATGATCCGTCGATGGCAACTGAACGTCTCTTGCAGGATATCCTGATCACTTGGTTTGAGGAGGCGAAGAGTCAATGACAACCGACGCCCTGTCGTCTGAAATCCCTGTTCCAGGCGAATTAGCCAACAACGTTTTTATCACCAGCATCAACAGCATCTATAACTGGTCCCGGCGTAACTCAGTCTGGCCGATGGTGTTTGGGCTGGCTTGTTGCGCCATCGAAATGATCTGCACGGCTGCCAGCCGATACGATCTGGCCCGTTTCGGCATGGAAGTGTTCCGGGCCACGCCCCGGCAATCCGATCTGATGATCATCTCCGGCACCGTCACCAAGAAGATGGTGCCCACGATCGTCCGGCTCTACAACCAGATGCCGGAACCGCGTTACGTGATCAGCATGGGCGCTTGCGCCAGCGGCGGCGGGCCGTTCAAAGAAGGCTACAACGTCGTCGATGGAGTTGACAAATTTATACCGGTCGACGTGTACATCCCCGGCTGCCCTCCCACACCCCAGGCGCTGATCAATGGTCTGATCGCCCTGCAACACAAAATCGATGAGCAGTCGATCCTGACCGTGCCCTGGTATCGCAAGGATGCCCCGGCTGACGTCGTTCCCATCCCCATCCTCGGGCCGGACATCGTCGATCTTCGCCAACTGGAGATCATTCGCCGGGAGGCCGGCAAGACCCAGCCGGAACCTACCCCCGCCGCGGAAGCGGAAGAAGCGCCGGCAGCCTGAGCAGAGTGGAGTAGACAATGACCATTGAAGTAATAGAAGCCAGCGAAAGCCCGCCCATTACCGCGGATCCGGTTGAAGCGGCCACCGATCGCCTCAAGAAACAGTTCACTGAAGGCGTCGTGGATGACACGCGCGAAGGGTATGATGGCCTGATCATTGACGCGGACAAGCTGCCGGAAGTCGCCACATATATACGGGATGAGCTGGGTTTCAACTATCTGTCCAGCGTCACCGGCGTGGACCTGATCAACGAAAACAAGATGGAGGTCGTCTACCACACCTACAGCATCGAACAGGGCGGCGGCGCGCTGGTCCTGAAGGTGCAGGTGAATCGGGATGAGCCGGTTGTGCCATCGCTAACTCCGCAGTGGCCGGGCGCGGATTTCCAGGAGCGCGAAATCTGGGACATGTATGGCGTCCGCTTTGACGGTCATCCCAATTTGCGCCGCATCCTCATGTGGGACGGTTTTGAGGGCCACCCTCTGCGCAAGGATTTCCAGGAAGCCTTCTTTGAGGAAGAGCACAAGCCCTTCGGCAGTCGCTGGCCGGAAGGCAAAGTGTTTCGCGCCGAAGAGCGTAATCCCTTTGGCAAAAATGTGAAGTATCCCCCGGGCTGGCAGGCCGACAGCGTCGAGTTTGACGTGGACACCGAGATCTATTCCGGCGTCACAGTCACCCGCGACGCCACGCCGGGCCTGAAGACGGACAAGGTCACCGTCAACATGGGGCCGCAGCACCCATCTACCCACGGTGTCTTTCGCATGGTCGTCACTCTGGACGGCGAGACGGTGCTGAAGCTTGAGCCGGTAATGGGCTATCTGCACCGCAACCACGAGAAGATCGGCGAGCGCAACACCTTCATTCAGAATATCCCTTACACGGACCGGCTGGACTACCTCTCCTCCATGTCCAACAACCATGGCTACGTGCTGGCCGTGGAGAAGCTGCTGGGCGTGGAGGTGCCGGAGCGCGCTGAGTGGATCCGCATCCTGATGGTAGAGCTGACCCGCATGGTCAACCACTTCTGGGCGCTTGGCTTCCTGCTCAACGACCTGGGCGCGCTACAAACCCCCATGCTCTATCTCTACATTGAACGGGAGCTTATTCTGGACCTGTTCGAGGCGGCTTCCGGCGCGCGCCTGCTCTGCAACTACATGCGCTTCGGCGGCGTCGCCTACGATCTGCCCACCCATGTGCGCGCTCAACCCACTATGGAGTTCCTGAACGAGCTGATTTACGAGCGTATCCCGCCGGCCCTCGATGAATTCGACCGGCTCGTCACCCACAATGAGATCGTGCGCGCCCGCGGTATCGGCGTCGGCTACCTTTCGCCTGAGGACGCCATCGCCCTCAGCGCCGCCGGCCCGTTGCTCCGCGCCAGCGGCGTCCCCTATGACGTGCGCCGCGCCGAACCGTACTCCTATTACGACCATCTGGACTTTGATGTGGCGGTGCGCTATAACGGCGACATCTACGACCGCTACCTCATCCGGTTGGATGAAATTCACCAGAGCATGCGCATCATTAAGCAGGTCCTGCCCTACCTGAAGGAAACGCAAGGCGCGCCGATTATTGACTCCAAGCCGCAATACGCGCTGCGCCTGCCCCGCGCCGGTGAAGCATACGGCCGGGTGGAAAATCCCAAGGGTGAGTTGGGCTACTACATCACCGGGCAGCGCCGCGCCTCCAACCCGGACCGCTACCATGTGCGCGCGCCCAGCTTCATTAACCTGACCTCTCTCGGCCCCATGTCCATCGGGCATAAAGTGGCCGATATCGTCGCCATCCTCGGCAGCATTGATATTGTGTTAGGCGAGGTGGACCGCTAGATATCCTTCGCACGCGGCGAGCTTATTGCGGCAACGCGCCGGCGTGATTGGACGCTAAGGAGCAACTATGTACGGACTCGGCATTCTGCGCGGTATGGCTGTCACCATGAAGCACTTCATCGACACCTACCTGGATGACATCAAGTGGATGTCGCAGGGTGGTCGCTATTACAACGACAAGGCCCTCACCGTCCGGCAGAGCCTGCGCGGCACCGGCGCGATCACGGTCAACTATCCCGAAGAGAAGCTGCCTATGCCGGAGCGCTTCCGCTTTGTTCCCTTCCTGGTCACCGACGAGCCGGAGCCGGGAAAGGTGTGGGGCCATGATTGGTGCACCTCCTGCGGCATTTGCGCGAAAGTCTGCCCACCGCAGTGTATTTGGATCATCCGCGGCACGCTGCCCAACGGTCGCCCCAAGCCGGAGCCGGAGCAATTCTATATCGACATTGATATCTGCATGAACTGCGGCTTCTGCGCCGAATTCTGCCCCTTCGACGCGATCAAGATGGATCACGATTACGAGTTGGCCAGCTATGATCGTACGACCGCCCACATCCACGACAAGGCCCGGCTCAGCAAGCCGATCAGCTATTGGCGCGACATCGCTCCCAAGAAGGCTGCCGCCGAAGCCGAAGCCCGGCTGGTCAAGGAATCCGGCAAGGGCAAGCGCCGCGGCTCCGAAGAGGAAGCCTCCTCGATCAGTGAAGAAAACAAGGTTGAGCTGCCCTACCAGGGCGCTTACTATTAAGCACAGTTCGTTATCGAGACATTCAGTCGGGCAGGATCGGTGAAGCGCCCATCTTGCTCCGAAGGTGAACAGAACCATAATGCTTGGAAGAAATAAGAGCAGCCAGAGCAGCGTGACCGCGGAGGCCGTCCGGCAGGCGCTATCCCACGTGATCGAGCCGGAGCTTCACCGCGATCTGGTGTCCCTGAACATGATTCGCGACCTGGCCATCTCCGGCAGCGATGTCTCCTTCACCATCATGCTGACCACCCCGGCCTGCCCGCTGCGCGGCAAGATGGAAGGCGACGCCCGCGCGGCCCTGGCGGCCATTGACGGCATCGGCAACGTGGCCATCAAGTTTGACGCCAACGTGCCCACCGACCGGCGCATCAACCAACAGGTCGGGCAACAGTTCCGCAATACCATCGCCGTTTCCAGCGGTAAGGGCGGCGTCGGAAAATCCACCGTGGCGGTCAATCTGGCCATCTCTCTGGCGCAATCCGGCGCTCGCGTGGGCCTGCTGGACGCCGATATCCTGGGACCGAACATCCCCATGATGATGGGCGTCGAGACTATGCCACCCCCGAAAGATCGCAAGATGACCCCGGCCGTGGCCCACGGCGTGAAATTCATCTCCACCGGCTTCCTGGTCAAGCCGGAGCAGCCGCTCGTCTGGCGCGGCCCTATGCTGCACAGCGCCATCCGCCAGTTGCTAACCGACGTCAACTGGGGCGAGCTGGATTATCTGGTCATTGACCTGCCCCCCGGCACCGGCGACGCGCAGCTATCCCTGGCCCAGGCCATTCCGCTCACCGGCGCGGTAATCGTCACCCAGCCGATGGCGGTCGCCGCCGCCGACGCCATGCGCGGGCTGAAGATGTTCGAAAAGCTGGATGTGCCCATCATCGGCGTCATTGAAAACATGAGCGGTGAGTTCTTTGGCTCCGGCGCGGGCGAAGAGTTGGCTGCCGTCCTCGATGTGCCGTTCCTGGGCTCAATCCCGCTCGACGCCAACGTGCGCATCGGTGGAGACGTCGGCGAGCCGGCGGTAGTCGCTTATCCCGATTCGCCGGCGGCGGTTGCCTTCCAGGAGATCAGCCGGGCAATCGCCGCCCGCGTCAGCGTGTTGACCCTGGCTGCCCAGACTGACTTCATCCCGATTCAAATGATCGGTTAGCGTATTACATACAGGTTCCTTCCGGCTGTCGCCGATTCCGACCCCTCTCATGACCGCCAGAGCGCCGCGCATCCTCGAAGTGCGCAAGAAGCTGTTAGGCAAAAACGATGAGCTGGCCCGCGAGTTGCGGGCCGAGTTCACCCGCCGGGGTGTCTTCGTCGCAAATCTGGTCAGCGGCCCCGGCTCCGGCAAGACCGAGCTGTTGCGCCGCACCCTGACCGAGCTAAAGCGCGCCGGCTATCGCCCCGCCGCCGTCACCGCAGACCTGGCCACCGAGAACGACGCCGCCCGCCTAGCCGAGAGCGGCGCGCCCGCTCGCCAGATCCTCACCGGCACGATGTGCCATCTGGAAGTTGAGCTGGTGCGGGATGCCATCCGCGACTGGGACCTCAGCGAGCTGGATTTCCTGTTCATTGAGAACGTCGGCAATCTGGTCTGCCCCGGCGACTTCGACTTGGGCGAGGATGTGCGCGTCCTGCTTCTCAGTACCACCGAGGGCGAGGACAAGCCGCTCAAATACCCCACCCTGATCAACACCGCCGATGTGGTGATCATCAACAAGATGGACCTGGCTGCCGCCGTGGAGTGCGACGTGGCCTTGCTGGAGCATAACATTCGCGAGGTCCGCCCCGGCGCGGAAGTCTTTAAGCTTTCCGCCAAAACCGGCGCAGGGGTGGATGACTGGTTGGATTACCTGTACTTCCGCCGGCAAACGAAGCCCGGCTACCAGCGATCCGCCACCGCACCACCCAAAGCGTAGGCCCGCTTTCCCCAAGTCGGGCAGGAATAGCATGCACGAATTGAGCATTGCCTTGCGCATCATCGAGGCGCTGGAGCGGGAACTGGCGGACCGACCCGACATGGTCGTTGAGCAGGTCAACCTGCAGGTCGGCGTGTTGACCGGCGTTGTCCCTGAAACGCTGCAATTTGCTTGGGAGGTCGCTTCAGATGAGACGCGGCTGCGTGGTTCGACATTGCACATCGAGCCGGTTCAGGCCGCCGGCCTCTGCCCCAACTGCGGCGTCGAGCGGGAGATCGCCGGCCTGCAATCCTTCCGCTGCCCTGACTGTAAGACTCCGATCTCCAGCCTGACTCGCGGTAACGAACTGGAGATCCTCACCCTGGAAGTGACCTACCCCGGCGAACCGGCCGCCGCCTGAATACTCCCCGTTAACGGACAACTCTCGCTGCGCGCTTCTCCGGCAGCACATACATCCCATATTTCGGGCGCATGGTGATCGCCACATCCGGCACAACCGGGCGATTCTCTGCCAGGCGAAAGGAATAACGCTGTCCGATTTGCGCCAGCAGCAGCGCTCCTTCCACCAGCGCCAGGTGCTTGCCCACGCACAGGCGGGGTCCCGCTCCAAAGGGCATGTAAGCCAGCCGGTGTCCCGGCTTCTCCGCTTCCGGCAGAAAGCGCTCGGGCCGGAAACGATCCGGCTCCACCCAGAACGCCGGGTGACGATGAATATTGCGGATCGAGATGATGGCCCGGTTGCCTGCCAGCAGTCTGTATCCGCCCAGCACCGTGTCGTGCGCCACGATACGCGGCAGGGCCGGCACAGGCGGGTACAGGCGCATCGCTTCCTCGAACACGGCCTGCGTGTACGGCAGCGCTTCCAGGTCGTTGACAGACGGCGTTCTTCCTGCCAGCGCCTGATCAAGCTCCTGCTGCATATGCAATAGGATTTCCGGGTGCGTCGCCAGCAGGTACCAGGTCCAGGTCAGCGCGTGCGAGGTCGTTTCGTGCCCGGCGGCAAAGATCGTCAGCACCTCATCGCGCAACTGCTCATCGCTCATGGCCGCGCCGGTCTCCTCGTCCTGCGCGTCCAGTAACATGTCCAGCAGATCACCGCGCCGGCTGTCGGACCTCCGCCGCCCCTCAATGATCCCCTCGACTACCTGGTAGAGCATTCGCCTGTCACTTACGAACTGGCGGTTAGCCGGCAACGGCCAGGAGAGCGGCGGGCGTAGTGGGCTGGTCTCATATCGAAACGTGAAGTAGGCCGCCCGGTTCACCGCCGGCCCGATCTCGTCGATCTGGTCCATGACATCCACGCCAAACATCGTGCGGTTGATCACGTCCAGAGTCACCCGCATCATCTCCGCCGACAGGTTCACCGGCCCACCAGCTACAAACGTCTCCTCCCACCGGGCCAACAACCGCTCGCCGGCGGCGGTGATCTGCTCCCCGAGAGACAAGATCTGCCGGCGATGAAACATCGGTTGAATCATCCTCCGTTGCACCCGCCATGACTCCTCCC
Source organism: uncultured Ardenticatenaceae bacterium (assembly GCA_964539885.1). Taxonomy (GTDB): domain Bacteria; phylum Chloroflexota; class Anaerolineae; order Promineifilales; family Promineifilaceae; genus JACKCB01. The sequence goes on from CAZIKT010000015.1 coordinate 41,764, forward strand.
GGGTGTTGCTGACCAGCCCGTTACCCAGGATCAGTTGCAGACCCGCCGGCTTCCCATCCGGGCGTTGCAGCTTGATGTAGCCGCTACGTTGATCCACCAGAATCTCTTGGGCCAACTCTGGGTGCGACACGATGTAGATCTGTCGCGTTCCCAGGCGAAAGCTCGCCAGGTCGCCGCATCGCCGCTGCAGGGTAGCCAACGACTCAATCGGGTCACGCCGGAAGTCGTGGAGATTGCCGAGCAGCAGATTGCCCCTTGGGCCTGGCGGCTCAACATGCGTTGACTGCGGTGCGGTCTGTTCGGCAGTGGTCATCCTAAGCCTCCATGGGCAGGTCCGGGTTCGACACTGTTCTTAACGCACATTTTCGATGGTTTGCCGGCGCGGCGCAAGCGGCCGGCCGCACTCCCGGTGCGACTCTGCAATGGCCGCGCAGGTCGGTGGACATGGATCGCCAGGACGTACGGGGTTACAATCTCGTCCTCCGCTCATCTATCCTGCCTATCCTGAATATCCATGTTAAGAGTCCTCGTGGGCTCCAGAGGTCAATGCATCCCGAATGTCACACCGGCGACACTCTGCTATAATGCTCTGAATAGGAGATTCATAATGAGTGCTGTTGTTGGAGTAAGATTCCAAAAACTGGGGAAGCTATACCATTTCGGCACGGGCAGCATAGACGACATTGTGCCCGGCGATCATGTCGTGGTTGAAACCAAGCGTGGCCGGCAACTGGGGCAGGTCATTGCCTTTGTTGAAGAGGAGAAGGCCTTCAATGCCCGCAATCTGCGCAATATCAAGAGCAGGGCCACGCCGAAAGAGCTGGTCATGCAGCAGGTGTGGCAGGAAAAGGAGTTAGGCGCGCTGATCACCTGCCGGGAAAAAGCATCTGAACAGGCCGTTCAGGATGTGAAGTTCGTCAAGGCCGAGTACAGCTATGACGGTTCCTGGCTGACCTTCTACTACACAACCGAAAATCGGAAGCTACGCATGCCGAAGTTGCAGACGGCCCTTTCGCGCATCTTTCGCTGCCGGGTCGAGCTGCAACTGATCGGCCCGCGCGATGTGGCCCGCTTTCTGGGCGGTTACGGCGCCTGCGGGCAGCCCCGTTGTTGCTCGACCTTCCTGACCGAGTTCAGCCCGGTTTCCATCCGCATGGCGAAAGAGCAGGGCATCTCCCTCAACCCGCACGAGATCACCGGCATGTGCGGCCGGCTGCGCTGCTGCCTCATCTACGAATATGAGCAATATGTAGAAGCGAAGAAGGTGCTGCCCAGATTCGGCAAGCGAGTGGAAACGCCGAAGGGGCCGGGCCGGGTTGTTGATGTCCGCGCCATTCGCGATTCCGTCGTGGTGGAGTTGGAGGATGGCAGCCGCATCGAGTACTTCCGCGAGCAGCTGGAGCCGTCCGAGGAGCTGGAAGCGCTGGAGAAGAAGGCCGCCGCCGGCTGCTCCAAGCACGAAGGCGGAGGATGCGACTGCGGCGCTCGCCAGGCCGATTCCGACGTCTCCGCATGACCCCGCCGGACCCCACCCCACCCTCACCCGAACAGGCCTGGCAGATGGTCACCGAATTCGTGCAGGATGCCGGCCTGCGCCGGCACATCTGGGCGGTCGGCGCAGCCATGCGTTGGTACGCCGCCGCCCTGGACGCTGATCCCGATTACTGGCAGGCGGTAGGCCTGCTGCACGACTTCGACTGGGAGATCCACCCGCGCCTGGGCGAACATCCCAACAAGGGCGCAGAGATTCTACGCTCCCGGGGAATAGACGAAGAGACCATCCGCACCATTCTCTCGCACTACACGGAAGGCACCGGCGTCGAGCGCGCGCAACCCATTGACTTCGCCCTGCTGGCCTGCGACGAGATCACCGGCCTGCTCATCGCCGTGGCCCTGGTCCGCCCCTCCAAAGATATCCGTGAGGTTGACCTCTCATCGGTGCGCAAGAAGTGGAAAGATCGCCGTTTCGCCGGCGGCGTCGATCGCGACCATGTGGTGGAAGTGACCGATGATTTCAGCCGGGCATGTTTCGAGGGCCGGCTAGATTTGTGGACCCATGTCGGCAACGTCCTGACCGCCATGCAGGGCGACGCGGCTAGCCTGGAACTGGATGGGCGTCTTGGTTGACCATCTGAGTTGACTGTCACTTTCGGAAGTGACAGTCAACTGCGGTTTTGCTATAATCCAGCCGATTTAACATCCCATTCCGCCGAATGGTTCAGGGCGGGTGACCGAGAGGCTTAAGGTGCAGCATTGGAAATGCTGTGTACGGCTTGCCGTACCGTGGGTTCAAATCCCACCCCGTCCGCTGGCAAACAAAAAAAGGCGTGGTCGCGACCACGCCTTTTTCGTTTCCTGCGCCCAGGCGAGTGCTTATCCCTTTGCGAAGGTCAGCCCCTGAGCGTTCGCGTCCACCTGGATCACATCCCCATCCCGGAACCGGCCTTCCAATATGGACAGCGCCAGCGGATCGGAAACCTCGCGCTGCAGCAGCCGCTTGAGCGGCCGCGCGCCGAAGTTGGGATCATACCCCTTTGTCGCCAGATACTCCCTGGCCCGCTCCGTAAAGCGCAGCGACATCTGCCGGGTTGCCAGCAGCTCGCGCAGCCGCCCGGCCTGAATCTCCACGATCGCCGCCAGGTCATCCCTGGTCAGGCTGCTGAACACGATCACATCATCCACCCGGTTCAAGAACTCCGGCCGGAAGTGCGCCCGCAGCGCCTGCAGTGCCGCTTCGGCGTCGTACCGCTCGCCCTGCAAATACTGGCTGCCGATGTTACTGGTCATGATCACCACCGTATTGCGGAAATTCACCGTCCGCCCGTGCCCATCGGTCAGCCGGCCATCGTCCAGCAATTGCAGCAGCGTGTTGAAGACATCCGGGTGCGCCTTCTCAATCTCGTCCAGCAGCACTACCGAGTAAGGTCGCCGGCGCACGGCCTCAGTCAATTGCCCGCCTTCGTCATAGCCCACATAACCCGGCGGCGCGCCAATCAGCCGGCTGACCGTATGCCGCTCCTGGTACTCGCTCATATCCACGCGCACCATGTTGTCCTCATCATCAAAGAGGAACTCCGCCAGCGCGCGGGCCAATTCCGTCTTGCCGACGCCTGTTGGGCCGAGGAAGATGAACGACCCGACCGGCCGGGTGCTATCCTGTAAGCCGGCGCGCGAACGGCGCACGGCGCTGGCTACGGCCTGAATGGCTTCATCCTGCCCGATCACCCGCCGGTGCAGGCGATCTTCCATCTTCAGCAGCTTCTCAACCTCGCCTTCCATCAGCTTGCTCACCGGGATGCCCGTCCAATTCGAGACGATGTCGGCGATATCCTCCGCGTCGACCTCTTCCTTCAGCAACGCGCCCCCGGCTTGCAGTTCCTTCAGCCGGGCCTCTTGCAGCGCCAATCGCCGCTCCAGATCAGCCAGCGTGCCATAACGCAGCCGGGCCGCTTCTTCCAGGTTCATTTGCCGTTCCGCCTGTTCGATCTTCACCCGCGTATCGTCAAGCTGCGCCTTCGTCGCCCGGATCTCGTCAATTGCCGCCTTCTCTGTCTCCCACTGCGCCCGCATCCCGTTGGCCGCTTCACGCAGCTCGGCGATCTCGGCGTCGATGTTGTTTAGCCTTGCCTTCGAAGCATCATCCCGCTCCTTGCGCAAAGATTCGCGCTCGATCTCCAGTTGCAGGATTTGCCGGTCTACCTTGTCCAGGTCGGCCGGCTTGGAGTCAATCGCCATCTTCAGCCGGCTGGCGGCTTCATCTATCAGGTCAATGGCTTTGTCCGGCAACTGCCGGTCCGTGATATAGCGGTGCGACAGCATCGCCGCCGCGATCGCCGCCCCATCCTGGATGCGCACGCCGTGATGCACCTCATAGCGTTCCTTCAGGCCGCGCAAAATCGAGATCGTGTCCTCAACTGACGGCTCGTCCACAAACACCGGCTGGAAGCGGCGCTCCAGGGCGGCGTCCTTTTCGATGTACTTGCGATACTCATCCAGCGTCGTCGCGCCGACCGTATGCAGCTCACCGCGGGCCAGCATCGGCTTCAGCATGTTGCTGGCGTCCATGCTGCCTTCCGCCGCGCCGGCCCCGACCATCGTGTGCAACTCGTCAATGAACAGGATGATCCGCCCGTCGCTCTCAGTGATCTCCTTCAGCACCGCCTTTAGCCGCTCTTCAAACTCGCCGCGGAACTTCGCCCCGGCTACCAGGCTGCTCAGGTCCAGCGCGATGAGCTCCTTCTCCTTCATCCCTTCCGGCACATCGCCGTTCACGATCCGCTGCGCCAGCCCTTCCACAATCGCTGTCTTACCCACCCCGGCATCGCCAATTAGCACCGGGTTGTTCTTGGTCCGCCGGCTCAACACCTGGATAACGCGGCGGATCTCCTCGTCCCGGCCAATGACCGGGTCGAGCTTGCCCAGCCGGGCCAGTTGGGTCAGGTCGCGCCCGTACTTGGCTAGCGCCTCATAGGTCGATTCCGGGTTTGGCGATGTGATGCGCTGGCTGCCGCGGATGGCGGTCAGCGCCTGCAACACCTCGTCACGCCCCGGCAACATCCCTTTCAGCGCTGCCAGCGATCTCGCCTCGCCGGCGACGTCCACCAGCGCCAGGAATAGATGCTCGGTGCTGACATACTCGTCCTTCATCTTGTCGGCTTCACGTTCAGCCGCCCGAATGACGTTCGCCGCTTCACGCGCCAGCCCGACCTGCGTGGTCGTCCCGTAAGCGCGAGGCAGCCGGTTTAGCTCAGTCGCCACGGACGCTGCCAGTGCTTGCGCGTTGCTCCCGATCCGGTTCACCAGTTGCGGCACCACGCCGTCCCCCTGCGCCAGCAGCGACGCCAACAAATGCAGGAGCTCGACCTGGCTATGATTCCTTTCTTCCGCCAGGGTCTGCGCGTTGAGCACCGCTTCCTGCGCTTTCTGCGTAAACTTGTTTAGATTCATATTGCTTTCACCTCGTCGCTGATGCGCCATGCTATAGAATTGCTGCATCGTCCGCGTCAGGCAAGCGCCGGCTTACCTTGCCACATGCAGGGCGCTCGATACAAAGATACGCCGGAATCGTCAGATGGATATTGGCGCAGTATAAGATATTTGTTTGACGTCCACCGGCGCTCAATGAGGACAATTCCCCGTAAGTCTATTTCAGGTCTATTGTGGAGCGGGCTTACTTAACCAGACCTGCGGGGTTTCCGAAGAGATTTAGCGAGAGAATCCTTGAGGAACTGTGCAACCTAATCCACTCCCCGGTAAACGACAGATCGCGCTACGACAGGCGCTGCCCATCCTGCTATTCACCATCCTGTTCGGCATCGTCCTGGCTGTGCTTGCCTGGCGCGGCGCGCGTAACGCCGGGCAGCTCAGCGCGGAAAGCCAGGAATTCGCCCGGTTTGCGCGAGTTTGCGAAGGCGTCGGGCTGCCGGCAGCGTCTCCGTTTGACCGGCAATCTCCCGTACACCCCACGCTCATCTTTCGCCGGACATCGGATGGGTGGGAGCTGGCCCGCTCGATCATTCCGCCGGCTGACTTCCCAGCCGGCCTTGGGGAGGTCCAGCTAGTGCTCTGTGTCGGCCAGCCGGAGGTGGTCTCAATCCCGCATTGTGAAGGTGATCGAGCGGCCACCGGCGCACAACTCGCCCTGCACCTGCGCGCTGCCGACAGCGCCACCACTGTCAACCGTGGCGTGCTGGGCCTGGAAGCGCCGGCAGAGGGCTGTTGGCCGGCCGCGCAACCTACGCCGGAAATCCCCACCGACGCCGACATCTGGTCGTGGGTTGAGCCTTACGTAGACAGTAGCCGTTAGGTCGCGCTCTCCATCCTGTTGGGCAGCCTCACATATGACGATTGTCAATTGCATTTGTGAATCTTGTCACTAACGAAACCAGCCCCGATCGGGTATGCTTATCCATGGATTGCCAAGGTCGGGTTAGATCCGGCCCGGCAATTACCGAAGCGGCGCAGCGTTCACCCGGCACACATAGTCCCACTTCACGTCGTAAAGGGTCAAGGGTGGCTTTCGCTGAAAGCGAACCGCCGACCTGAACCGGCCCGCTTCATGATAGAACCCAGGATTCGTCGCCTATCGGCGAAGGAGTGACCATGTTACACGCAGACAACATCGTCCATACCACCTGCCCTTATTGCGGCGTTGGCTGTCAGATCGACCTGCACGTCAAAGACGGCCTCATCTTCCGCGTCGATGGGCGCTATGACAATGACGTCAATCACGGCAACCTGTGTGTGAAGGGGCGCTTCGGCTTCGACTTTGTTCACGCGCCGGACCGGCTCACGCGTCCCTTGCGCCGCACAGGCCGGAACGGGCAGGCTCGCTTCAGCCCGACTGATTGGGAAACCGCCCTGGACCTCATCGCCGACCGGCTGACCCAAATCCGCGATACATACGGCCCGGACAGCATCGGCATCCTGACCTCGGCCAAATGCACCAACGAAGAGAACTACCTGCTGCAGAAATTCGCCCGCGCCGTCATCGGCACGAACAATATCGATCATTGCGCCCGTCTCTGACACAGCAGCAGCGTGGCCGGTCTGGCCACAACACTGGGCTCCGGCGCCATGACCAACTCCATCAAGGACATACCTGAAGCGGACGTCTTGCTGGTAACCGGCTCCAATACCACCGAGGCGCACCCGGTATTGGCTCTGCAAATGAAGCGCGCGGTTAGGCATAACGGCGCGAAATTGATCCTCATCGATCCCCGGCGCATCGAGCTGGCGGACTTCGCCGCCCTGCACCTGCGCCATCTGCCCGGCACGGATGTGGCCCTCTTCAATGGCATGGCCCATGTGATCATCGCCGAGGGATTGGCCGACCGCGATTTCGTCGCCGCCCGCACCGAGGGGTATGAGCAGTTCGCTGAATCGGTCCACCGCTGGACGCCGGAGCGGACCTCCCGCGTCACCGGCGTGCCCGCCGAGGACATCATCGAGGCCGCCCGCCTCTATGCCGGCGCGCGCAACGCCTCCATCTTCTGGGCAATGGGCATCACCCAGCACACATCAGGCACGGACAACGTGAAGGCGCTCTCCAACCTGGCGCTGCTCACCGGAAATATCGGCCGCCCAGGCACCGGCCTGAACCCGCTGCGCGGACAGAACAATGTCCAGGGCGCATGTGACATGGGCGGGCTGGTCAACGTCTATCCCGGCTACCAGCCGGTCGCCGACGAGGCCAATCGGGCCAAATTCGCCCGCGCCTGGGACGTGCCCCTGGAGAGGTTAAGTCCAGTGCCGGGGCTGACGGTCACCGAGATCATGCATAAGGCGCTGGCCGGCGAGATCAAGGCCGTCTACATCATGGGCGAGAATCCCATGCTTTCCGATCCCAATCTGAGCCATGTGCGCGAGGCGCTGGAGAATCTCGACTTCCTCGTCGTACAGGACATCTTCCTGAACGAAACCGCCGAGTTCGCGGACATCGTTTTGCCGGCGGTCAGCTTCGCTGAGAAAGGCGGCACCTTCACCAGCACCGAGCGCCGCGTGCAGATGGTCCATCCGGCACTGGCAGCGCCCGGCGATGCCCGCCCGGATTGGCAGATCATCACCGACCTCGCCAATCGCATGGGCGCAAGCTGGCAGTACGACACTCCGGAAGCGATATTCACCGAGCTGCGGACGGTCACCCCGCAGTACGCCGGCATGACCTATCCGCGCCTGGCCCGCGCCGGCCTGCAATGGCCCTGCCCCAACGAAGATCATCCCGGCACGCCCGTGCTGCATACCGAGCGATTCACCCGCGGCAAAGGGCTGTTCTGCGCGGTAGACTATCGCCCGCCCGCAGAGGAGCCGGATAATGAATATCCGTTCATCCTCAGCACAGGCCGCTCGCTCTTTCACTGGCATGGGGGCACGATGTCCCGTCGATCGCCGGGCCTGGACACTATCGCGCCTGTCGCCGAGGTGGAGATCAATCCCGTTGATGCCGCCAACCTGGGCATCGCTGATGACGGCCGGGTGCGGGTGACATCTCGCCGGGGCAGCGTCGTTGCCCTGGCGCACCTGACAAAGCGCTCGCCCATCGGCACGGTATTTATGACCTTCCACTACGCAGAGGCAGCGACCAACCTGCTGACGGTAGACGCCGTCGACCCCATTGCCAAGATCCCGGAATACAAGGTCTGCGCAGTTAAGGTCGAACGAGAAGTGACAGAAATCAATAAAGCAGGCGCCGCCGCGTCATAAAGCTGTGTCGCGCCGAAGCATCGTCATTGAACAAGGAGACTACAATGAGTGAAAATGGCAGCCCTATTGGATTCACTACGGACGCGCTCGTGCCCCGTGACATGGCAGCCAAATCCGAGAATATCGGGGTGGCGAAGGCCCGGCTGGACCCCTTGCGCATGGTGGCGCTGGGCATTTTGGCCGGCGCTTTCATCGCGTTAGGAGCTGTCTTATCCACCACCGCCACAGCCGGAGCTGCCGGCGTGCTGCCCTACGGCGTCACCCGGTTGCTTGGCGGATTCGTCTTTTGCCTGGGCCTGATCCTGGTCATCGGCGCCGGCGCGGAGCTGTTCACCGGCAATAATCTGATTGTTATGGCCTGGGCCAGCAAGAAGGTAACCACCAGGAAACTCCTGATCAACTGGACCTTGGTCTATCTGGGCAACTTCATCGGCGCAACCGCCACTGCGGTGCTGATGTTCTATAGCAGACAGTACACTTTTGGCGCCGGCCAGGTTGGGATCAACGCCATCAACATAGCTAACTCGAAAGTCGGCCTGGAGTTCGTTCAGGCAATCATCCTCGGCATCTTATGTAACGCCCTGGTCTGTCTGGCCGTCTGGTTGTGCATCGGGGCGCGCAGCGCAACCGACAAGATCCTCGCCATCCTGTTCCCCATCACCGCCTTTGTGGCTGCCGGCTTTGAGCACAGCGTCGCCAACATGTACTTCATCCCCATCGGCCTGCTGGTCAAGACGGACAGCGCGTTCATGGCCTCCGCCGGCCTGGATGCCGCCGGTTACAGCGCTCTCACCTGGTCAAACTTCCTCTGGCGAAATCTACTGCCCGTCACAATCGGCAACATCATTGGCGGCGCAGTCTTGGTGGGCCTGATCTACTGGTTCATCTACTTGCGCCCAACGCCGGCCCAACGCGAACGCGAAGAACGAGCCAGAGCCGCTCTGGCAGGTGACTGAGCCGTTTCCCCGTTCACTACTGTCTAAAGGTGCACAGACCGGCAGGCTGGATGATCCCTCCCGCCGGTCTGTGACATTCCGCACCTGAACGCCTGCAATTCTTCACTACATAACTTGTGCGGATTCTGCCATACTGAGTTTGGCTCACTGTCCCTTTGGATAGCGAGGTGATTGCTTTTGAGCCGGGTGTACGCTGAGACTAACTTGTGCGCCCATTTCCACTGCAACTTTCCACGGAGGATTTCTAATGGCAAAAGGTCGTATCGTCATCGACATAGAGCGGTGCAAAGGATGCGAGCTGTGCCGGTCGGCCTGCCCTCCCGAAGTCATCGCTCTTGCAGATGACTTCAACGCCAAGGGCTACCGACCTGTGATACTGCTTGATCCGGAACACGACTGCACTGGATGCGCTCTCTGCGCGACGGTCTGTCCAGAAGGATGCATCACAGTTTTCCGGGAGATCCCGGCCCGCAAACAGGAGGCCAGCTATGCCCCGGCCACTGCCTGATCAGCCTGCGCAGCAATTACTCAAAGGAAATGTCGCCTTTGCCGAAGCGGCTGTCCGCGCCGGCTGCGAGGCATATTTCGGCTACCCGATCACGCCGCAGACCGAGTTGTTAGAGCATATGTCGAAGCGCATGATCGAACTGGGCCGCGTCTTCCTGCAGGCGGAGAGCGAGTTGGCGGCGATCAACATGGTCTATGGGGCGGCCTCTGCCGGCGCCCGCGTAATGACCTCCTCCAGCAGCCCCGGCATCAGCCTCATGCAGGAGGGCTTCAGCTACATCGCCGCCTCGGAAGTCCCGGCCGTGATCATCGACGTCATTCGCGGCGGACCCGGCCTGGGCAATATCCTGCCCAGTCAGGGCGACTACAACCAGCTTACCAAGAGCGCCGGGCACGGCGACTTTCATCCTATCGTCCTGGCCCCGGCCACCGTTCAGGAAGCCATTGACTTCACCGTTCTGGCCTTTGACCTGGCGGATAAATATCGCACCCTGGTTATCCTCATCGCTGACGGCGCGATCGGGCAGATGATGGAGCCGGCGCAGTTGCCGCCGATGCTGCCGTTGCGCGAAAAGCCCGCCTGGTCCCTTACCGGCGCGCAGGGGCGCAATAAGAACGTCATCAACTCGCTTTACATGGGCGCGTCTGATCTGGAGACACTGAACATCCAATTGCAGAAGAAGCTGGCCAGTATTGCCGAACAGGAAGTGCGTTGGGAAGAGACGTTCACCGACGACGCAGAATTGCTCATCGTCGCCTTCGGCACAGCCGCGCGGGTCAGCCGGACCGCGGCGCAACGCCTGCGCAAGGAAGGATTGCCGGTTGGCCTGCTCCGGCCCCAAACGCTCTGGCCCTTTCCTGAAAAACGCTTGGAGGAGTTGGCCGACCAGTGCGCCGGCATCCTGGTCGTTGAGATGAACGCCGGGCAAATGCTGCAGGATGTTCGGGCCATTGTGGGCCGGCAAATCCCCATTGATTTCCTGGGCCGGATGGGCGGAGTCATTCCCATGCCGGAAGAAGTGGAGCAACGCTGTCGCACCCTATTGGCGAAGCCTGCTACCGCTACCCTGGTCGCGCAGCAACCCGTTCTGGAGGGCAACAATGGCCGTCTTAGCCTCAATTGACGAGAAGCTTACCTATTCGCGTCCGCTTTCGCTGACGGACGTCCACACCCATTATTGCCCCGGCTGCACGCACGGCACCGCTCACCGGCTCGTTGCTGAGGTATTGGACGAACTGGATTTGCGCGAAAAGACTATCCTGGTCGCGTCCGTCGGCTGTTCCGTCTTTGCCTATGACTACTTCAACGTGGACGCCTGCGAAGCGGCGCACGGACGCGCGCCGGCCATGGCGACGGGTGTAAAGCGCGTGCATCCGGACAAGATCGTCTTCACCTATCAGGGTGACGGCGACCTGGCCTCAATCGGAATGGGCGAGATTATCCATGCGGCGGCGCGCGGTGAGAAGATCACGGTGCTCTTTATCAACAACGCCATCTATGGCATGACCGGCGGGCAAATGGCCCCTACCTCGCTGGCGGGGCAGGTCACCAGCTCCTCGCCCTTTGGACGCGATGTGTCGCTGACCGGCAGCCCGATCAGAATGGCGGAGCTGCTTGCCGGCCTGGACGGCACAGTCTATAGCGTTCGCCGCAGCCTACACGACGCCCGTCACATCATGCAGGCCAGGAAGGCCATCAAGACGGCATTCACAGCCCAGACGATGGGGCTGGGCTTCAGCATTGTGGAATTGCTTTCCTCCTGTCCAACCAACTGGGGCATGACGCCGGAGGAGGCCCTGGACTGGGTGCGCGATGCGATGGTTCCCTATTATCCACTCGGCGACTACAAGGTCGCTGAAGCACTGCAAGGGAAGCGGGTATAGGCCACTTGATTTCTATCGGCGTGCGGCGGCTGGTGCCCTTCGAGTCCATTCATCCCGTCACAGGGAAGAGCACACCCGCTTTCACGCTATCTCAACAATGAATACCAGACCCGCCAACCCCTCTATTCCCCTGTTTCCTGTCCACACTAATAGGAGCGAGCTATGACCACTCCCTGGCGACAGCGCTATTCTCAACGCATGAAGACAATGAGCAGTTCCATTATCCGCGAACTGCTGAAACTGACTGAAAAGCCTGATGTCATCTCTTTTGCCGGCGGTCTGCCGGCCCCCGAGCTGTTCCCCACCAAGGAATTTGAGGCAGCCTCACAGGTTGTGCTGCAAAAGTACGGCAGCAGGGCGCTGCAGTACAGCGTCACCGAAGGCTACAAGCCCTTGCGCGATTACATCGTCGATCAGATGGGGCGCTACGGCATCCACGCGGCCCCTGAGAACGTCCTCATCACCAGCGGCTCGCAGCAGGCGCTGGACCTCATCGGCAAGGTGATGATCAATGCTGGCGACCTGATTCTCACCGAGCAACCGACCTACCTGGGCGCGCTGCAGGCCTGGAACGCTTACCAGGCCGAGTACATCACCGTGCCGGTAGACGACGATGGAATGCGTACTGAACTGCTGGAAGAAGCGCTCTGCGCCGGCCCGAAATTCATGTACGTCTTGCCGAACTTCCACAATCCGGGCGGCGTTACCCTCTCGCTTGAGCGCCGGCGTGAGCTGATCCAGACCGCCGATCGCTACGGCATCCCGATCATCGAAGACGATCCCTATGGCAAGCTGCGCTTTGAAGGGGAGCACATCACGCCGCTGGTCGTCCTGGATGCCGAGCGAATGCGCGAGCACAACTCGAACGGGCAAGGCTATTTGCGCGGCAACGTCATCTACCTGAGCACCTTTTCCAAGACGTTGGCTCCCGGCCTGCGCATCGGCTGGATTGTCGCCCCGGCTGATGTCATCCACCGCTGTGTGATGGCCAAGCAGGGGATGGACCTGCACACCAGCAGCTTTGTGCAGATGGTGGCCTATGAGGTGATCAAGGACGGCTTCCTCGACCAGCATGTGCAGCTCATCCGCCGCGTGTACCGCGAACGGCGTGATGTAATGCTGGCTGCGATGGAGCAATACTTCCCGCCCGAGGTTCGCTGGACCCGTCCGGCAGGCGGCCTCTTCTTGTGGGTAACGTTGCCGTCGCAGTTGGACGCCACGCTACTCCTGGAGGAAGCTGTGGCCAACAAGGTTGCCTTTGTCCCTGGCGTCGCCTTTGATCCCACCGGTCAGGTGCGCAACACCTTCAGACTCAATTTCTCGAACGCGCAGCCTGAGAACATCGAACTGGGCATTGCCCGCCTGGGCCGGGTGCTGGAGAACGCCTTGCGCGTGGAACCCAGGTCGCTGACCACGCCCGTTGTCACGGACATTCAGCTTCTGGGCGCTCAGAAAAACGGCTCGTAGCCGGCGGTCCACGGCTGATGCAAAGGAGTTGATATGGATACTTCGATAATCATCGCTGGCTTCGGCGGGCAAGGGGTGTTGTTTGCCGGACAACTGCTGGCTTACGCCGGTATGGGCCAGGGGCTTCATGTCACCTGGATCCCCTCATACGGTCCGGAAATGCGCGGCGGCACGGCAAATTGCACGGTCATCATCAGCGATGAACCAATTGGCGCGCCGATCGTTTCCCGGCCCGACATCGCCATCGTGCTCAACAAACCCTCCGCTGAGAAGTATGAACCGCTGGTTGGCCCGGGCGGCTTGCTGGTAGTCAACACATCGCTTATTGAGATGGATCGCAACCGGGACGACATTACCTATGTCTTTGTCCCGGCCAACGAAATTGCCGAGAATTACGGTACAGTCAAAATGCTCAATATGGCCGCGCTTGGGGCCATGCTGGGCGCGCGGCCGCTACTGCCGCTCGATTCAATTACCCATGTGTTGGAGAAACAGCTCGCCGGCGCGAAGGCTCACCTCCTGGCGGGCAACATCGCCGTGCTTGAGCAGGGCTGCCGGTTGGGCGCGCAAGAGATCGCCCACTAACAGGAGCAGCGGATCACTTAACGTAGACGCCTGCAAAGCCTAGACCACGTGCTCTGGCCGGCGACAGGCGTTGCGAAGACGATCACCTGTCGCCGGCCTGTTCAACATCCTTGTCCGGGCCGGTTTTAGCGGGCGCATCACGGCAATATGACGAGGAGAGAGAAGATGTTCGCGAAAATCCTGGTACCGTTGGACGGTTCCCCACTTGCTGAAATGGCCCTCAAGCCCGCCCTGACATTAGCCAAGTGGGCCGACAGCCGGGTCTACCTGTTACGTGTTCCTGCCTATCAGCAGGTGATCATCCCCGATGCCGCCGGCGAAGCTCTACTTTGGGACGAAAGTATCGAAAAGTCGGCGCGCGACGAAGCCCAGGCGTACTTGCAGCGCATGCAGGCGATTCACCCTGAGCAGAAGATCTGTCTGCGGCTGGTAGAGGGGGATGAAGCCGGCGCTATCGTCGATGTCGCTGAAGAAGAGGCAATTGACCTGATCATCATGTCCACCCACGGCTACTCCGGCCTGACCCGTTGGGTGCTCGGCAGCGTCACTGAAAAGGTCCTGCGCGCCGCCCCCTGCCCCGTTCTCGTGGTGCGCTCCGAGGAGCCGATGCGCAATGTGTTGATCACCGTCGACGGCTCCGAACTGTCACACACGGCACTGGTCCCCGGCCTGGAAGCCGCGCGCCGCCTGGGGGCTGATGTTTGCCTGCTGCGCGTCTATCAAGCCGGTGAACTCACCAGAGACGAACGGGTGCAGCTAGATTGGATAGATCAGGAAAAACACTCCAAGCTGCATGAAGGAGCCAGGGCCTCCGCGCTGGCCTACCTGCATGGCCTGGCTCGACAGTCGGAGCTGCCTGGTCAGGAGATTCGCGTGGCCGCCATGGAAGGCTCCCCGGCCCACACTATCCTTGATTTCGCCCAGGCGCAGGGCTACGAGCTGATTGTGATGGCCTCACATGGCCGAAGCGGCCTTCGCCGTTGGGTTTACGGCAGCGTCACAGAGAAGGTCATGCGTGGCGCGCATTGCAACGTGCTGATCACGCGCCCAAGCGCTGAAGCGCTGCGCTAATCCGGCTGACCGCTTATTCACCAACCCATCATCTCAAACGCTTGCTTTGCAGGACGGTCGGCGTTAGATTCCTGGGAGCGAAGGAATCATGCGTCGACTGTTCATTGTTGCGTTACTGCTGTTGCCGGCGATTTTCGGCTATCTCGCCCTGTCTGAAGCAGAGGTCCGCCCCGGAAATCTCGTCGTAGTCAGCGTCAGTCCGGCCCCACGCACCATGTCCGCCTCCACCATCGCGTCAATTGAGATCGAGTTTGACCGGGCCGTCAACCGGAACACGATTGACAAGGACAGCTTCTGGGCCTTCGGTCGCTGGAGCGGCGCGGCCGACGGAGAGTTCAGCTTCTCCAATGGGGATCGCACCGTCACCCTAACGCCCGACGCACCTTTTTCAGCCGGCGAGTCCGTGATGGTCATCCTGGCCAACACCATCGCTGCCGCCGACGGCTCTATGATGCGCAGCGCCGGCTATTCCTACCAGTTCATGATCTCCGCCGCCCCCGCCGCTGCCGATTTCACCCTGCTGGACACCTTTTCCACACGCACGCAACCCGGCGTTTCCACCCGCGCTTACGGCGGCGTCGCCACCGATATGGACAACGACGGCTGGCTTGACCTCTCTATCGTAAACGAGGACACCGCTGACGTGCGCGTCTTTCTGAACCAGGCAGACGGCTCCGGCAACTACCACGACTTTCTGCAGCCGCCGACGCCGGTCGGGCAGCGGGCCAGCCCCAGCGAGCCGTCAGACTTCAACCGGGACGGGCATGCCGACCTAGCGGTAGTCAACATTGACGATGCCACCGTATCCATCCTGCTGGGTCTGGGCAACGGCTTCTTCGAGCCGCAACAAGTCATTACTGTGGGCGCGCAGCCGCGCGGCGTCGCCATCCTGGACGCCGATGGGGACGGCGACACTGATGTGGTCAACACCAACTCCGCCGGCGGCGGTGGGAATCTATCACTGATGCTGAATGACGGCTCCGGCAGCTTCGGCCTGCCCACCTTCTTTGACGGGGGCGGAACATCGGAATGGGCGTTGGCTGCCGCCGACATGAACGAAGACTTCATACTCGACCTGGTTATCGGCGCGCGCGCCACCGGCAACCCCACAATTGTGGTCAATCGCGGCAACGGCGACGGTACGTTCTCGTTCACCTCCTCGCAAAGCGCCGGCGGAGCGGTGTGGATGTTGAACGCCGGCGACGTGAACGGTGACGGACATGAAGATGTTGCCACCGCTAATAGCAGCAACAATAACGGCGCGATCCTGCTGGGCGACGGCGCCGGCAATCTCGCCCCTCCCCAGACTACGCCAACCGACTCCTTTCCTCTGGCGACGGACCTGGGCGACATTGACGGTGACGGCGACCTGGACTGGGCCATTTCCAGCTTTTCCGGCGACTGGCAGCTCTTTCTAAATGACGGTAGCGGCAGCTTTGATTTCGACCAATCATTCCCGGCTCCGCAAGCCGCTTCCTGCGCGCTGATGCTGGACTTTGACAACGACGGCGACCTGGACCTGGCGCTCATCGACGAACTGGCGGATGTGGTCATCCTGATGAAGAACCTGTCCGAGCCGCCTCCGTCTACCGCGACCCCGACTGCCACAGCCACTTCCGACGTTATTGCCACGGCCACTGCGACCGGCACGCTGACGTCTACCGCCAGCGTGACCCCGTCGCTGACCCCCTCCATCACGCCGTCGTCGAGCGCTACTTTCACGACGACGCCCACACCCTCCGTCACGCCGTCCGCCGGCCCGACGCTGACCGCCACCCCCACGGCTACCCCGGCAGCCGCTTTAATCAAACTGCCTATCATCCTATATCAGGACAACAACCCCTGATATTTGTCAGGAATCATCCATGCTGTCTACCCTCCCGCCTGATCCACAACTCCACCTCACCTACGTCGGGCACGCGACGTTGCTGCTCGAGATGGAGGGCGTGCGGCTGCTCACCGATCCGCTGCTGCGCTCTCGCGTAACCCATCTGCGCCGGCGCGCGCTGCCGGTCTCTCACCACCTGTTCAGCGACATCGACGCGGTGCTGATCTCACACCTGCATTGGGACCACTTCGATCGCGCTTCTCTCCGGCAAATCGACCGACAGACACGCTTCGTTGCGCCGATCGGCTCGGCCCGGCTACTGCGCCGGGAAGGTTTCCGGCAGATCGATGAAGTCGGCATGGGCGAAAGCGTCCACGTCGGGCCGCTGGCGATCAAGGCCACCTACGCCGACCACGGCAACTTGCGGCTACCCTTTGGGCGCAAGGCGGACAGCCTGGGCTATCTGATCAAAGGGGCCCACACCACTTACTTCCCCGGCGACACAGACATCTTCTCCGGCATGGCCGGCCTGTCCGACGATCTGGACCTGGCATTATTGCCGGTCTGGG
Organism: uncultured Ardenticatenaceae bacterium; assembly: GCA_964539885.1. GTDB lineage: Bacteria > Chloroflexota > Anaerolineae > Promineifilales > Promineifilaceae > JACKCB01. The sequence continues at coordinate 58,833 of CAZIKT010000015.1, forward strand.
GGTGGGGTCCCAGCCTTGGGCCGGGGCACATGGACGCGGTGCGGGCCGCAGAGGCGCTGACGCTCCTACAACCCAGGGTGGCGGTACCGATTCACTGGGGCACCTTTCACCCAATTGGCATGGGCCGGCTGAGCAAGAAGATGCTCCGCCGTCCTCCCCTTCTCTTTGCCAGCCGCGCCGCGCGTCGCGCACCCGACGTGAGGGTGCTGGTCCTGCAACCCGGCGAAAGCGCCGACGTCGCCTCTCTGCTTACCTGATAGGTAGCCGGCCCTCGCTATCTTTGCATCCGCGCCAGCTCCTCGTCGGCGATTCCCGGCTCCAGCTTCTTGAATAGCGGCTCCGGCTTCGGCAACACCCGTCCCGGTGGAATAGTGACAGCTTCCCAGCCCGCCGTGGCCGACGAGCCGTCATATGTCAACGCGACATGGTTTCTTGAGGGTTCGGCGTAAGTCTGGACGATCTGCATTCCGCTGATCGTATCCGGCTCACCCAACATCCGGTGCAATTGCCGGCTGGTAAAGGGCAGAATCGGCGCGAACATGACTTTCAGGGCGTTGATCGCCTGCAGCGCCGTATATAACGTCTTGCCTGTCGCCTCTAGATCGCTCTTCGCCGTCGTCCAGGGGCTCATCTCTTCTAGGTACTGGTTGACGCTGGTGGCCAGCGCCATGCTTTCCTGAGCAGCGGCGCGGAACTTGCAGGTGTCGTAGAGAGAGCCGACCTGCTCCATCCCCGTCTCAATTTGCTTCAACAGCGCCCTATCCGCCGCGCGCAATTCGCCCGGCTCCGGCACAACGCCCTGGAAATAGCGCTGGATCATCTGCAACACCCGATTAGCCAGATTGCCCCAATTGGCGACCAACTCGTTATTGTTGCGGGTCACATACCCTTCCCAGCTCCAGTCGCTGTCCCGTGTTTCCGGCATCTGCACTGTCAGGTAATAGCGCAACGGGTCCGGGTCATGGCGATCCAGAGCATCGAGCATCCAGACGCCCCAGTTGTGACTGCCGCTGATCTTGCGCCCTTCCATATTCATGAACTCGTTCGCCGGCACATCATACGGCAAATTGAGCTGTTTCCGCGGATCATCTTCATAGAGCCGGCCCACGCCAAGCAATTGCGCCGGCCAAATGACGGCGTGAAATGGGATGTTGTCCTTGCCGATGAAGTAAACCGTTCGCGCCGCCGGATCATACCACCACGTCTTCCACGCTTCCGGCGTACCCCGGTTCTGCGCCCATTCAATGCTGGCTGACAGGTAACCGATTACCGCCTCAAACCAGACGTAGAGCACCTTGTGCTCATAGCCTTCCACCGGCACGGCTATTCCCCAATCCAGGTCACGGGTCACCGCTCGCCCGCGCAACCCTTCGTTCAGCACCAGGTTGCGCGCAAAGTTGATCACCTGCGGTCGCCAGTGGGCCTTCTCCTCCTGCAGCCACTCTGCCAGACCCGCGTCCGCCAGCTGCGGCAGGTCAATAAAGAAGTGCTCGGTCTCGCGCAGCTCCAGGGCGCTATCGTCCAGTTTGCTGTGCGGGGCCAGCAGCTCGGCCGCGCTCTCAAAGAGGGTATTGCAGTTGTCACACTGGTCGCCACGCGCTCGCTGGTAGCCGCAGTTCGGGCAGGTCCCTTCCACATAGCGATCCGGCAGAAAACGCTGACTCTTCGGCGAGTACATCTGCAGGGTGACCTGCTTATACAGGTAGCCGTTGGCCAGCAAAGCCAGGAAGATATCCTGCGACACGCGATGATGATTCTCCGTGTCGGTGTGCGTAAACAGGTCGTAGGTCAACCCCAACCGCTGAAACAGCTCCAGAAAGCGCCCGTGAAAGTACCCGAACACTGCCTGCGCGCTCTGGCCCATCTCATCCGCCTTGACGGTCACCGGCGTGCCGTGGCTGTCCGAGCCCGAGACCATCAGCACATGGTTGCCTCTCAGCCGGTGGTAGCGGGCATAAATATCGGCCGGCAGATACGAGCCGGTTACATTACCCTGGTGTATGTCCGCGTTGGCGTAGGGCCAGGCCACGCAGACCAGAATATGCTCAGCGCCAGCCATACTACTCTTCGAGTTCCTCTTCCTCTTCGTCGAGGTCCTCGTCTTCTTCCTCTTCCTCTTCGGTGACCTCCGTCAGCAGCTCCGCCAGGTACTCAAAGTCATCTTCACTAATGGACGAATAAGTCTCCGGCTTCGCCAGCTGGCCCTTGAAATCAGGCAAACTCTCCAGTTCCACGCTCTCCACAGAGACCGCATGTTCCAGATTCTGAATCGAGGTATCCATGTCGATAGGATAGAAGGTGAAGTCCTCCAGATCTTTGCCGGGAAAGAAGAATCCTTTAGGTGGTTTGTCGGTAGCCTCACCAATGACCGTGGCCACGGCGAAGAATGTCCTGGTTTCGACATCATAGTAAATGATCCGGCTGCCCAGTGGAATCGTCGGCCCCGGCTTGGTGACCATGGTCACCTTCTCTCGCCAGGTCGGCGCCGAAATCTCTTCTTGAGCCACCATGCTGACCGACTTGATGAAGAACGCGGTTCCATCCGTCCTGGCGCTGCGCGCCGCGCGCGACGCACGCCGGCTCTCTTCCAGGTCAAGTTCGGCTCTGATGTTTTCCCAGATTCGCTCCTGAATGCCGATATTCAGACTCGTTTCCGTGCCGTCTTCAAATCGAACCAGCATCTTGGGCGGATCAAGCGCCAACACCTTGTACTTTCCTTTGCGATTGGCGTAGATACCATCAACTTCAAACATGGTTGTTTCACCTCTCTCCTGACCAGGCGCCTACCAGCGGAGGCCCCTCCGGGCACACGCGGCACAGTTTAGCGCAAGCACCTGGGCGCGGCAAGCCACCCGGCATTCACCCCGCACCCATCTAAAGCCGCCATCGTGACGCGAGAACCCTATCCGCGCGCCCGTCAGGCCGGCGCACCGTTCCATGGTGTTCGTACCAGGGCGAGCAGCCCTCCGTTCTTCTCAGTCGTCAGCGCTACTGTCCGCGGTAATTGCAGCGGCGGCACCCACTTGATCCGGCAGCTCTTGAGCAGTTACCTGTCGATTAATCAGCGCGAGCGCGACGACCAGGATCGTCAGGCTGACGATCTGCACCAGGTGATAGCCGCCGGCGGTCAATGGGCTATCGGCGCGGAAGGCGTCAACCAATAAGCGCCCGGCGCTATAAGCAGCCACGGCATACAAGAAGGGACTGCCTTGGCTCAATCCCTGGCGCACTGCCACCCACCAGGCAGCCAATGCCGCGCCGCCCACCAGCATCTCGTACACCTGCACCGGATGCCGCCGGATCCCAAAGAGATCGACGCTCCAGGGCAGCAGCGTCTCATCGCCATAGCCGGGGCCGGCGAGAAAATCAGCCAGGCTGACGCTGATCAGCGCTACCAGCAGGCCCGGAGCCACAGCGTCTAACGTAGCCGCCGCCGGCAGCCGCTTCCAGCGAGTATAGTACACCCCGGCCAGCCCTCCGATTAACAGCCCGCCCCAGAAATCAAAGCCGCTGGTCAACGGCCACAGGATGCCCAACGGATTTTGAGCATATGCCTCCCAATGTAAGGCGACAAAGACCAGCCGCGCGCCGATGAAGCCCGCCACCAGCGTGACCATCGCCACCCCATAAGTCGCCGGCACATCCAATTCCAGCCGCTTCGCTGCCCGCTCCACCGCCGTCAATGCCAGCCATGCCCCCAGAATAAGCACCAGGCCGCCGGTGGGGATAACCAGAGGGCCAAGCTCAAGCGTGGGCCACATCGCGCGCTACCCCTGAATCAACGCCTCTATCCGCGACTCCAGCACCGCCTGGTTGATGATGCCGGGGAAGACTTCCTGGATAATGCCGTCGCTGTCAATGAAGATGGTCGTCGGTAGAGCCGATACGCGATAGCGAATGGTCACCTCGCTGTCGCTGTCCAGCAGCACCGGATACGTTATGCCGAATTCCGTCACAAATGGGCTGACGGTGGACAGGCTTTCGCCATCATTGACCCCTAAAATTGCGACCTGCCCGTTGTAATGCCGGCTGGCATTCTGGAAAAAGGGGATCTCAGCCCGGCAAGGAGGGCACCAGGTGGCCCAGAAGTTTAGCACCACCGGCTGTCCCCTGAAGTCGCTCAGCGAGACCGTCTCCCCCGTCGTCAGGGACAGGGTGAAATCCGGCGCGGCGTAGCCGGCTATCGGCGCTTCGGTCAGGCCTTCTGCCGGCCGGATACCCGTCTGTTCGCGCGACTGTGCGATCCAGGCCGCGCCCAGCAAGATCACAGCCAGGATCAGAATGACCTTGACAAAGCGACTGGAGGACACGGCTAACCCACCAGAATCTGCTGTAGGCCGACCTGTGCGCCCGGCTCAATGCCCGCGGGATAGCCGGTCAGGTCATACGTCATCGCGCCGTCAATACGCACCGGCACAATCTCGCCCAGCGGCAACTCACCGGGAACAAACACCAGCCCGTCAATTTCCGGCGCGTCCCGATAGCTCCGGCCGACGCTGACCCCGTCTCCAAAACCCTCCACCAGCACCGGCAAGACGCGTCCTACCTGCTCCTGGTTTTTCTCCAGAGAGATCCGCTGTTGCACCCGCATCAGCTCATCCCGCCGGGCTTCCTTTATCTCATCGGGAACCTGCCACGATACCGTGGCGGAAGGAGTGGAGGCCTCGAACGAGTAAGTGAATGTGCCCACGCGATCGAACCGCAGATCTTGCACAAAACGCATCAGCCCGTCGAACTCTTCATCAGTCTCTCCCGGATAGCCCACGATGAATGTCGTCCGGATGGCGATCTCCGGCATAGCCGACCGCAGCTTCTCGACTGTCTGGTAAACCCACTCGACATTGGCCGGTCGGCGCATGCGCTTCAACGTCTCGCGGTGCCCGTGTTGCAAGGGAATGTCGAGATAGGGCAATATCTGCCGGTGGCGGGCCATCGTTTCCAGCAGCTCGTCGGTCACATAGCCGGGGTAGGCGTACATGATCCGGATCCAGTCTATGTCCGGAGCGGCGGCGACAATCTGCTCAAGCAGCTTGCTCAGACCGTTCTTCATTCCCAGGTCATGCCCGTAATCCGTGCTGTCCTGGGAAATGATAATCAGCTCCCTGATTCCGGCATCCTGCAGCGCCGCCGCTTCGCGCAGGATCCGCTCCGCCGGCCGGCTGACCAGCGTGCCCTTGATCTCGGGGATGGCGCAGAAGGCGCAGGGCCGCCGGCAGCCGTCAGCGATCTTCAAGTAAGCGCTGGCCCCTTGCGGAGCAGCCCGCAACACATTGCGCTCGTCCCGGCCCACGGTGAGCGCCTCGCCCGGCAGGTGATAGAGCGGCTCAGGGTGTTTTCGGCGTCGTAACTGGTGCACGAATGGCACAATATCCATCCAGCGCCTGGTGCCGATCACGCCGTCAATGCCGGGCACTTCTTCAATCAGCATGGGGCCGTAACGCTGTGACAGGCACCCGGCGGCAATCAGCAATTGGTCAGGCGATTTCCCCGCCGCCAGCTCGCGCAGCGCCCGAATCGACTCCTCTTTCGCCGACTGAATGAAGCCGCAAGTGTTTACAATCAGCACCCCCGCCTCTTCCGGAGCTGATGTGCCGGCAAACCCCGAGCGTCCCAGCAACGCCGACATGCTCTCCGAATCCACACTGTTCTTACTACAGCCCAGACTGAGCATGTAGAATTGCTTCTTCTTGCGTTGTTTACTCATAGCTGCTTCGTCTAAGCGCCTGCGACAGCGTCAATTTCCAGTTAGATTGATTCGCCGTTGGGGAAAGTGCCTGCACGCTGCCGGGTCGCCGTGGCTCAGCCAACCGGCTGCTAATTACCGGTTGTGCGCCACGTCTCTTCCCAGACCTCACCGCGGCCCGCCAGGCGACCTAGTTCGATGTCGTTAATAGTCACGAAAACGCCGGCTCCGTTGCCGGTCAAAAGTGTCGCTTCTTCCTGCGCTTCCCATTGGAACGGTCCGTCCACACTGGTGTATTGCCCCTCCAGCACAACTTCACCATCCACGGTAACCCTCACCCAGGTGCGTTCGGTGATGTCGAGACGCAGCCGGATGATGTCCATGGTAGCCGGCAGCGGCGGGCGGGTGGGAGTCGACACAGCGGCGGTTGGTAACGCGCCCGGGTTGTTGCGCCCGGTCGGGTTGATCGGTAGCGGCGTGACACTCGGGTCCAGTAACTGTTCCGTCGGCGCGGGGGTGAATTCGGCCGCCTGCCGGTTTTCGAGCAGCGACTCAATGGTCTGCGTCAGCGTCTCCTGACCGTCTCCTCGGCCCAGCAAAAGTGGTACGAAGCGACTGGCTGCCAGCGCAATCGCCAGCAGCAGGGCGATAATCACCACAATTCGCAAGGTTGATTCAGGGCCTTTTCGCGAGGAGCCATCCAGATCCATGTTCACCGGATCAAAGAATGGTTGCTCCGTGCGCGGCGGCAGTGGGTGGTCGGGCGAGAGTGGGGCCCCATTGCCGCGCGTGTGCCCGTGATGGCCGTTGCGATTTGTCTCGTATCTTGCCAGCAACGGTTCCGGATCTAGGGCGAGGAAGCGAGCATAGTTGCGCAGGAAGCCGCGGGCATGAACCGGCGTCGGCAGCAATTCATACTGCCCCTCCTCCAGTGCTCGCAGGTACCGAACGCTTATTTTGGTTGTCGCTTGCGCTTCTTCGAGCGTGTAACCTTTGGCCTCGCGCGCTTCGCGCAAGATGCTGCCTAATTCATCCATGGCACGCAGGCTGTCTTTCCGTTGCTGGGCTCATAGAGTACGACCCTAAAACAAACGGCCCTGATGTGGAAATGGCCACGGGAAAATCAGTGCATACTTACCGGAGTTCTTCGGAATCAATCTCCTCCCACTCGTCGAACTCCTCCTCATAATCCTGATCGTAGCGTATTTCCGGCTGCTCGGCAGTCGCTTCCGCGCTCGCCGCTTCAGCCTGTGTTTCCTCACCGCTCTCAGGATGAATCCGCACCCGCAAGCGGGCCTTGTGCTCATGGCTGAGCACAACGTTTACAATGTGCTCGCCGATCTGCCGCAGCGGAGGACTGTCCACCTTGCGTCGATCAATTTCGGTTCCCAATACTTCATTCAACTGATCGGCAACAGCTGCTGTGGTAATAGAGCCGTACAGCTTGCCCTGTTCTCCGGCCTTGGCCGTAAAATCCAGGGTCACGTCATTGATCCGTTGCACCAGCAAATCGTGCTCCCGGCGAACTTCCGCCCGGTGCGCTTCAGCCCGCTTGCGCCATGATTCGGCCGCCTTTAGCGCCCCAGGGGTCGCCTTTTCTGCCAGCCCTCGGGGAATGAGGAAATTGCGCCCGTAGCCCGTCGCTACCTCATGAATCTCCCCGGCATAACCGAGCGTCTCCACATCCTTCTTCAACAGAACCTTCATTTATCCATTTCTCCGCGTTATCACACCGGCCCACCACTATCCGCGACAACTAGCCTCGCTGCGCGCCGGTGGGCCGGATCAATCTCGTACTGCAATCAGAAATCTTACCAGAGCCGGGGGCAATTGACAACCGCGCATTAAGCGCTCTCTGTCGCATATACCTCATCCATAGCAGCCAACACATCAGAAAGCTCCGTGACTTCCTCGGAAATCTCCAGGCGCAAACGCTTGGACCGACCGCTATCGATATCTTTGGCTCCCATTAGAGTTACCTGTGCATAGATAGTGCCCATGGCTGTGACCGTATTCTCCAGCCGCAACGCCGCGCGAGCCATCGCATCATCTAGCTGCGTGATGGCCTCCAACTGCCGCCGAATGGCCGCCAGATTGGAATCGATCTCTTGTCTGACGGCCGGGCTGGACTCGCGCTGTAATTGCTTTTCCAGCTGCCGCGCCCGCTCTTCGGCTCGTTTCCGGTTACGCTCATGGATATGGCGATCCTTGTTATAGCGGTCCAGTCGTTGCGCCAGGCCGTAGATCTCCTCCAGCCACTCGTCAAACTGCTGCGCAGTCTGCAACAGCTCATCTTTCAGGATTGAGTCGCGTTGTTCGCGCACCGCCGCCGCTATCCGGCTGCGATAGTCCAGCGCCTCATCCACCGCCCGCTGCAATTCAGGCGAGGTCAGCTCCTGCGGCCTGAATTCATCCTGCAACATCCGCGCCACGACCTTCCGATTGGCCTCCTCATCCGTCAGGCTGCTGTATACCAGCAGCGCCTCCGCGATCAGGCCGCCCAGCAGCCAGACAAAAGCCGGCACGCTGATCACCAAGGGCATGAAGAAAGCCAGCAACAGGGTCAGAGCGATCACGACTGCGCTTTCCGGCCGAAACACCGCGTTCTGAAGAATGGCCCGTTGCGCCCGCTTCTCCAGAGCGTCCCGCTTAGCGTTACTCATTCAATGCCGCCTATCGGCCTGTCGCTGCCGGCCTGCATTAGCTCTCTTCTTCAGCCGCCGCCTTCTCTTCCGCCTTCAACTCTTCAATCGACGGCTCCTCGGATAAACCCAGCCGACGCTTTCGCTCTTCCAGCTGCAGGTCCAGCTCAGTCTTGCCCAGCACATCATCCATCTGCGCATCCAGGCTGCTGGCGTACATCTCACTGTACGCCGTTGCTCGGTCGAGCCGGTTACGAATGGACTCGCCCATACGCGCGATATCGCTGTCGCCGACGCCCATCAGATCGTCAAGGCTCTTAATCGCCGCGACCGTCACCTCTTTGGACTTGGCAAGCTGCAGTAGCGCCTCCAGCTCTTTCTGCTCTTCCTGGATGGTCTTGAGCTTAGCCTGCAGCTTAATCCGCGCATTCTTCAACGAATCATACTCCCGCTGCTGCCGGACCCACTGCTCATGATATTGTTCCTGCAGGCGCCGGGTGGTATTCAGCTCATTTTGCGCCGCGCGTGCCAGATCGGTCTTTCCCTGCATGAGCAACATATCGATATTGCGGTCCAACTGATCCGCTTTGTTCTTGTATTCCTGGTACTTGCGCTCCAGCGTCTTTACCTCGCCGCCAACTGTGGCAGTCGCCTTCTCCAACTCGTCCAGATTGTCTTCTGCATCGCGAATATACTGCTTTAAGACAGCGACAGAGTTGGCCTCCAAGGCGTTATCAACCAGTTCATGCAGATTGGCGGAGATTAGGGTGCGGGTCTTATCCAAGAGTGAAGCCATTTGTGACTCTCCTATGTGCTACCAGTTATCTACGGTCAAGTGGGGACAAAGTGCTACCGGAAAATGTGTTGGACAGGCAAGCAGACAAGCGCTGCTTTCACAACTGAAGTCGTGTTTCAATTGTAATCCAAGCTGCTAAGCCGGCAAGGATGCAGCCGCCGGCGGCTGGTCAGACGCTCCTGACAGCGCCGGCAAGCGCACCAGCATCCGCACGCTTCCCGCCTCATCATCTATGCGCAACTGCGCGCCATGCAGGCCAAGCACTCCCTTGACCACCATCAGGCTGGGGCCCGAGCTGGAATTTGGCAATTCGAGGGTGATCATTTCGCTGGATTGGCAGAACCCCTGCATAGACTGGGCCAGGTCATCATCAAGACCTGCGCCGGGGGTTTCCATCAGCAACACCAGCGTCGCCGGTTCGGCATAGGCGGAGAAGACAATGCGGTCAGCCCCACCGGTACGGCAGAACTCGAGCGCCACGCGAACCAACCTGCCGATGCTCTGCTTCAGGCCCTGCAGATCGGCACGGATCATGGGTAGCCGCCCCGGCACGCTGTAATCAAAGCTGACTCCCGCTTGCCGGGCGTCATGCTGCAGCTCAGCCGCGTAAGCTCTAAGATGGGCGGACAGGCTTTCCCCTTTCAAATATTCCGCTCGGGAAGCAAAGCCGAGTTCGGCCTCGCCGGTTTTGAACTCAGCCAGGGCAATCATATCCTCAACCAGGTATGCCAGCCTTTTGCTTGCCTCCCGGATATGGTATAGAGATGATCGCAGATCCTGATCAGTATTCACATTCTGCAGACTATGCTCTAACATGCGCGAATGTCTGCTGACAGTTTCCAACGGGGCCATGAAATCCGGCCGCAGGAGCCGCAGAATGCTGCGTTTCAGCTCTTCAAAACTCTGCCGAACGGCGCTTTGTACCGCAAAATGGCGATCAAGTTGAGTGACGACCAGGTTGATGAGTTCGTCAACATCATAGGGCTTGGGAATATACTCCTCCACCCCGCTGAGCAAGCCCCGATGGATTTCCTTCGGCTCGCTGCGCGCTGTCAGGAAGATAACCGGGATCTGCAGCCACGAGGCTCGTTTCCTGACCTCTTGCAAGAAGGCGTACCCGTCCATCTCCGGCATCATAACATCTGAAATAATCAGGTCAGGTTGCTCGACCGCTAACATCCGTAATCCTTCGTTGCCGTTCGTGGCGGTCAGTACGTGAAGGGTGTATTTTCCTTCATACACCTCGAGCAACTCGCGCAAGCCTTCCAGGAGAAAACGATCATCCTCCACCAACAGAACAGTAGCCGGCTGGCTGCCCACGGTCGTCTGTCTCTTCAGCAGCGGCGGCGCCTGTGAACGGGATGTCGATGCCGGCAGCAGCACGTGAAAGCTGCTCCCCTTGCCCTCTTCGCTCTCTACCTCGATCAGACCGCCATGCAGCTCCACAATTCCTTTGGCGATGGCCAATCCGGAGCCGGAACCCTGCTGCTCCAAATAGTCGCGGTTGTACTGGTAAAAGAGGTCGAAGATCTGTGTGCTCACCTGAGCTGGAAACCCAATCCCTTGATCATGGATAGCCAGCCTGATCCAGCCGGCATCGTTCACGGCTTCCAGTCGAACAGTTTTGTCCTCACCGGGGCTGTAGGGGGTGAACTTGATCGCATTCTCAACAATTCTGTCAAGCGCATCAGACAGACTGGGCGCGTGGCCGTAGATGGGCGGCAAATCCGACGCAATGTCGCAATGCAGCGTAATGTACTTCGCTCGCGCCCCATCTTCTCGGGCCTCGGCGAGCGCACGAATCACGCCGCCGACGTCTTTAATCTCCCCCGCTTTCTGTTCAAAGCTCCTGGCAGCGTCCCCCGTGCGCAGGTCCAGGATGAATATCAGGTCCTGCACCAATTGGGTCAGCCGCACACTGCCCACCTGTATGCCGTGCAGGTAGTCTTGCAGCTCACTCACATCCTCCAGCTCATCCAGCGCCTCCGCCAGCATCTCATAGTAGGCGGTGACGTAGGTCAGTGGAGTACGAAACTCGTGGTTAAGTAGCTGCAGAATGTCCCGCTTCAAAGCCAACAGGCGCTGGTCGCGGGAATCCCTGAGCTCAAATGCTCGATCCAGGTGGCTCTCCACCAGTTCCACAAATTCCACGCCGCTAAAGGGCTTCGTAATGTACAGCTCCACTCCTAACCGGCGTCCCTTCAGTATCTCCTCTCTTGCGCTTCTGGCAGTCAGGAATACAAACGGAATATAGATCCACTTCTCCTGGTCACGCACCTTCCGCAGGAACTCATATCCATCCATCACCGGCATCATGATGTCCGAGATCACCATATCCGGCGCACTATCCGCGAGAAGCTGCAAACCGATCGCGCCGTTCGTCGCCTTCAGCACGCTGAGCTCATAACGCGTGCTGGTCGCTTCCAGCAGCTCGGCAAGATTCTCCAGCAGCGTTAGATCATCTTCGACAAGAAGGATTGTGGCCGGGGTCTTTTCCATTGGTGACGGAATTCAATACAGCCGTTATGCCGGACGATCGGGGAGCGCTCCGACAGACCCGGCGGCGATACCACTCAGGCGCCGAGCTGCTGTCGCCAGCTTTCCAGTAGAGCAAGGCGCTGATCGGCGGGCAGCGCAGATGACTCCGGCAACGGACGACCTCGCGCATCCACCACTAAACCCACACGGCCGCCACTGATCATGACCACTCGCTCTGCCCCTGGGCCTGATCCCAGGTCAACGGCGCCTCGCGGCAAAATCCTCAGCTCAGCCTGCGCCCCTGGTGGTAGCGGCAGGACCTCCATCGCGCCGCCCTCGACTTCGATCTTCAATTTACCCACCGATTCGGATGTGAGCGTAATCTCCAGCGCGACCTTCCCGGCGGGCAGCCGGCCGGCCGGGGCGATTACCCAACCCAGTTCCAGCAGCGCGCCGCCCGCCAGCACCTGCATGGGAGCCAGTGGCTGCAGCGGCGCGATTGCCCCCAACCCCGGCAGCACGTTGTATCGATCCGCCACGACTTGAAAGATACCCGCCGGCTGCAGCGCATCCAGCAGCGCGGAAAGCGCCTGAACAGCTTGCTTGCGGTGGGTCAAACTTTTGCCCCGCAGCACAAGCAAGTCGATCGGCGACATCGATGCGCCCGGCCTGGGCCAACCCGCCTCTTCCGCTGCAGTTGTCAGCGCCAGGCGCATTACATAGCGGATCACGGCCAACTCCACGCGCTGATCTTGTTCGCTCATCGCCGCCTGCGCACGGGGCTGCCGGCTATTCAAGAAATCGCCGACGTCTTCTGCCGTGACCTCCTCCGGCGCCCAGCTCATTATGCCGGACACATACTCCTCGGTATTCAGCCGGCTAAGGGCCTCGCCCATACCCAGGTCGCAGTTCACCGCCGGCTTCACCTGTTTCCTGTCCGCCGTCACCAGCGAGATACTGCCGGCCCCCACATCGACGCCCATCACCGTCTGCCCCCGCAGCGCAGCCAGATAACCGATCATGTCGGCAAATGCCCTGGTGGTGGCGATGGGCGGATAGGTAGACCAGTCGGTGAGGTTCTTCATGCCGGGCAAGGAGGCAATCTTTCGCGCCCGATACTGCTCCCCAAGTAAACGCACCGCATCAGCCAAATGCTCCTCATCCATGGTGGGGCGGACATTTTCAGCCACAATGACGGTGGCCCTGTCTTCAAGTTGAACCAGCAGCTTCTCCCACAGATGCGAATTGCCGGCATAGAGCACATCCGCCCGCGAGCTATCCGGCTGCTCGCCGAGCGCGCTGCGGGTAATCTCAATCATGTGCAGCAGCGGCTCTTCCGCGCCGCCGTCTACTCCGCCGGTAATAAGGATAAGCTCCGGCTGCTGCTCTACGAGCAGCTTCTCCCGCTCCTGGTCGCTCCGCCCGTCCGTCAGGCTGATGTGCGGTAACTGCCGGGTATAGGTAGCCCGCAAAGCCCGTCGCGCGCTGACCAGACTGACCTCCTCAAGCAATGCTACAACAGTCACCGCAAGCGGCGCGGCGGCGCTGCCGGTCACCACGAGCCGATCAACGCCCGCCCCGCCGGCGCCCTGCCCGGCTCCTGACCGAACGATCAGCTCGCCGCTCTCCGCCAACAGCCTTCGTCGGGTAATCGAGGTGAGCCGGGAAACGGTTTCCCGAACTCCGATCAGCAAGTCATGATGAGGAGCGTCGACCGTCGTCGGGGCGTCAGCGGCTGCGATCAGGCAGTACTCCCCTTCAACAACGTCGAACAACGCCGCCGAAGTTGTCGCTGTACCAATATCGACAGCCAGATAAGAAAGCTGCTCAGCCGGCAGGCCCCCGTTGAGGCTCATCTGAATCAGGCTCCAAAGAGGGACAGAAAGCCACTCAAATAGTAGTCAACGCGCTCGACGAGCACTGCCAGACTGGTGCTGAGCAGGCCGGCAAACAGCGCGCCAAAAGTCAGAGCCAGCACGCCGCGCCCAACCAGAGAGATGGCGCGTCGCCAGGGGGCCATCACAACGTTGCCCTGCGCATCAGCCGGACCCGTAAACTGGAAATAGAGTAATGTGCAGATGGTCATCAAGGCGGCCGCAATCATGATCAATGGACCGTCCCCGGCCGGGGCCATAATCTGCGGCAGCAACGTCCCGGAAATCGCGCCGACCAGTCCCACCGCAGCGCCGACGCCGATCAGCGCGGCCACCGCGCTATTGCCCAGCCAGGCGGCCGGCCGGAAGAACCGCATCAGCAACAGGATAGCGAACAGCAACGGAATCAACCACAATAGGCTGTCGACGCTGAGCGGATCGCTTATCACTTGCCGGAGAATCGGCGCGAAAACCCGCTGCGCCACGATCACGACAGCATAGGCAGATGTCACCCCCAGCAGAATATGGACCGCCAACCTGTAAAGGGCGTTGTCTCCGGCGATATAGCTGAGAACAAATAGCGTCAGGATAAAACCAACCAGTAATCCGGCCAGATCGCTCATTATGCTCCGCCCCGGCGAAACGCTCGCCCCGCCAGCCAGTAAATCGCGCCGGCGACGATCAAACCCGCCGCCAGCCAGAGTGCCAGCGTATACGCCCATGCCTGGGCTGCAATCGAGCCGGCCGATGCCTCCCCCGCCGGCGCTAATTGCTCATAGGCCACAGTTGCCGGATAGCCGGCCAAAACGCTCACCAACTGCCGGCTACTTTGGTAAGGGGCTGCGAGAGGCGCAATAGCCTGGGTGACCCCCGCGACCATCGTCGTATCAACTACCGGGCTTACTTGCTCAATCCAGCTCACCAGACCGTCCCGTTCAGCCGCCAGAACGACTATCAGCGCGACCTCAGCCAGTTGCTGCCGCAAAGCCTCATCCACCGGGCCGCCCGTCGACGTCTCGCACGTCGCCGGGTCACTCATGCAACCGGCCAGACGGCGCAAACCGATAACCTCTCCCGGCAAATAGCCGATGCTGTTGGTCGACAGGCCGGCAGTCTGAGCGGCCAGATTCTCACCCAGGGTGATGCCCGCCGCCGATTGGCTGGCCAGCAGGGCTGTGCTGCCGTTGGCGGCAAGGTCTCTTAACAGAACGCCGGCCATTGGCGACAGCTCTCCGGCCATTGCCGGAGAATACTCAAACGCGACCAATACTGGTTGGCCGGCTGCCGCGGCCACCGCCGTTGACAACATCTCGGCAGCCGCAATCGCCGATGGAGCAATCTCTACCGGTCGGGGAGACAACAGGCCGATTACGATCACGGCCAGCAACAGCAGTGCCACGCCCAGTCGCAGCCAGGCGGGTACATTGCGCAGCCTGGGTCGCGCCGTTTCCGCGGCCGACTCCTGATCTTCCACACCTAGTTGTTCCAGAAGCGCCAGTTGCTGCCGCTGCTCCGGCGTCAAGGCAGTCTCACCGACCGCGCCGGCCGGCGGCGGCAACTCATACACGCCCGGCTCCCTTTCCAACACGCCGGGAATTCCCGCCAGAGGGCCGCTGGCAGCGACCGCGGTCGCCGCGGCAATTCCGCCCATCGCCGGCAATTCCTCCCGGCGGGCGACAACCAGCCACTCCGGCAATTCTGCCTCCACCAATGCATCCGCATCAGCGTCGCCGGTAGGTGCGCCGTTCCGGTCAGCGGGCCCATCCCCAGCCATCACGGCCGCTCCCGCCGGGACCGCCCCGAGGCCAGCGCGGTCAGCCGTGTCATCCTGATCCGCCGGCAGCGTGCCGCTTTCTTCGAGCCAGCCCGCCTCCGCGCCGGCGCCTGCAGCGACCGCCGCCGGCAACGCGGTTGCGACATCGCCCTCTTCCCCCGAAAACTCATCGACCGAACGTAAGACATCGTCCAGCCATTGGGGAAGGGGGTCAACGGCCTCCAGCTCGTCCGGCAGCGTCCCGGCAGCGCCGTAAAACAACTCATCCACCTCAGACAACAGCCGCGCCCGCTCGTCCGCCGGCCCCGCCGCCTCGCTCTCCGGGATAGTCGCGCTACGCACCGCGGCCGCCGCCGTCAAGGCGCGCAACCAGGCGGTAAATTCGTCCACCTCCTCGTCCGCGGCGGCGGCAACCGGTGCCGCCTCGTCATCCTCAGCCACCGGCTCAATCGGTTCGCTATCCGGCTCCGCCTCCTCAAGCTCCTCTGCCGCGAGCGTTGCCGCGGCCGGAAGCACGTCCTCGTATTCTGACGTTGCTTCCCGCAAGAGCCCCAACGCCAGGGCGTCAGCCGGCGAAACGAGTGTGGCCTGAATAGCCGCGATGTCCAGCCCGCGCAGCCACTCCGGGATCGATTCCGCTACCTCGGCTTCCACTTGCGGTTCCGTTGCTTCCACCCCTACGCCAGCCAGGAGCGAGTCGGCCGGTTGCGGCGCCTCTTCTGTCTGGTCAGTCGGGACAGTCAGCAACTCCTCGCCAACAGCATCGGCAAGCACTAACGCCGGCCCAACATCAACTGTCTCCGCCGGCTCGGACGCAATGGATTCCGCCAGCCACTCCGGCGCGCCGGCTGCCTGTGCAGAATCAGTCGGCGCCGCGGCTGCGCCGACCTCAGCCGGTTCCAGGTTCGACAGCCACACCGGCGTGGCTGCCCCGTCTTCAGCTACCGCGTTCGCCTGGTCCGAGGCCGCCGGCTCATCGAATTCCCGCAGCCACACGGGAATTTCGCCGGGGCCGGCGGGCTGTTGCGCCCTTTCCAGCCCCCTCTCCAGGCCCTCAGCGGCCGCCTGATCCTCAAATTCCGGCCCGCGCAGCCAAGTCGGCACAAGCGAATCTTCGTTAGCCTTTGGCGACGCTTCCGCGGGAGACAATCCTTCGTCCCAGGGATCTTGCAGCGCCTTCAACCATTCCGGAGTCTTTACGCGAGCGGCGCGCCGGGCCGGTGAACCGGAAGTGACGTCTTGCACCTGAATCTCGCTAGCCCCGCTGTCAACTGGTCCGGAAGCAGGCGCGGGGACCGGCCGCAGCGTGGCTCCACAGTCGTCGCAATAGATGCTCTCTTCCGGGCTCTGCGCCCCACATTCCGCGCATGTGATCATCGGCTTACTTGTTATACGGTCGTTCCGCGCCCATCAGCAGCCGCAGCCCCAGGGTGATTGCGCCCAGGGCCACCCCGATCAGGATGCCGCGCACGCCGGCGGACACAAAGAGCGTTTCGAAGAGCTGTCTGGCCGGGTCCACTATCGCATGCAGGCCGGCCGGTAACGGCCCCCGCGCGATCAGCATGAACAGCGCCGACAGCAGAAACAACAAAGACCAGACAGTGCGCCTCTTTTGCAGCAGCCGAAACCCGATAAACAGCAGGAAGAAGGCCAGCAGAGTAGCGAGGGCCGCTTCCAACGGCGCCTGCACGAGCCGGAACACACCTTCCACATAATGGTCGGTCAGCCCCAGCGCATCAGTTATCGCCAGCGCGAAAACCAGCAGCATACTGATCAGCAGGGCGATGCTGTAATAATTACGCCGCGCCCGCTTCAGGTGCACCAGGACCAGGTTGACGACCCCCAGGATGAGCGCCGCCGCTGCCAGCAGTGAAGCCCAGTCCAGAATAACGGCGCCAAGCTCCGGCCAAAACAGCAGCCCAATTAGCGTCAGCCAACCGAAAGCCAGCGCGACAATGATCGGGAGATAGCTTCTGATCGCTTTCATCAGGCGATAACCCCCAGAAGCCGGAGGGCCACGATGATCAATAAAGCAATGGCAATCAGCCAGCGCAGTACATCCTGAGCGCGTAGACTGGCCAATCTAGCCAGAGTGACGCCAAAATAGGTTGGGGCGGCAAACAGCTCCTCACCGAGCAGGACATCGTCGGTCGAAACAGTGGCGATCGCCATGGCCGCCGGGTCGTCCACACCGGCAAAGTGGCGCATCTTTCCACGCAATGCGGTCTCGGCAATAATGCCGATCTCGCTGCCCAGCCGGCCCACCGCCACGCTGTTGGCGGTATGCTGCTCATTCAGCAACCCGCTGACCCCGGCCGCGTAACTCATCGGGCTTTCTTGCGGGGACAGGTACAGTACCCGTTCCATATCCCGGCCCGGCGGGTCTCCGGACCGCATGCGCGACATGCCTCCGCCGTCCTGACTGGCAACAAACAACGTCCCATCCCCACTGGAGACAACAGACGGCACATCAAAGCGCTTGCTTTCATCAGTCAGTTGCTCCCGTAGGATCAACGCTGTCACGCTGACCGGCCCGCCCTCTCCCGTCAACCCGGCTCGCCCCAGCGCCAGATTTAACAGGCCCCCGCGTTCAGCGGACAGACTGATTTGTTGGCGAACATGCTGGATGAACGGCAGTGAGCGCAAACCAAATTGCCTGCCGGCCTTGATCCGCTGCATGAACAGCAACAACAGCACCAAGACGAACAGGATAGTGAAAGCCGTCAGGCCGGTGATCTCGTCCATAGCGCTATCCGGCCTCCAAGAGCTCGACCAGGGAGTGGTAGGCGCGCCGGTCTTCGAGCAGCTCCGCCAGGCGGCCAATCGAGCGATATGGCCAGACAAGCGACAGCGCCGGTTGACCTAGCAGGAGTAGCTGGCCCAATACCAGCGCCAGGGGCTGCCCCGCCCGCAATATCAACGCCGCCGGCTCCTGCCAATCGCGCTGCCGAATCTGGTCAGCAATATGCCGGACCAACGCATCAGCTTCTTGGTTTGTGGGTACTTCGGCACGAGACATCATCCCTATAGGAACTCACTACCTCCATCTAGGTTGACGTAACATAGGTTGGGGCTGAGTATAACACGTTTGCCGGGTAGCGCAATTTGCGACTCCAGAGGTACGCGAGGCAATGATGCTTACGCGCCGGCAAAAGGCCCGCCGCCCCAAAGCGAAAAACAGCCGGCTGATCCCTCAGCAAACTTCGCTATAATCGACCCGACTACCGAGAACGTTGGAGATGAAATGAGAGCTTGCATTATCCTGAACCCCTGGGCCGATCGCGGGCGCGCGGCAGAGGCTCGCCCGGCGCTCCTCTCCTGGATTGAGCCGCTTGACGGCGTCGATCTGCAGATGACGACCCATGCGGGACATGCCCAAGAGCTGGCTTATGCGGCTGCCTTGGGAGGGTATGATCTCGTCATCGCCGCCGGTGGAGACGGCACGGTCAACGAAGTTGTCAATGGGTTAGTTGAGGCCGGCGCCGGTGCTGCGCTGGGCATTATCCCGTTGGGTTCGGGTAATGACTATGCATATGGCATGGGGCTGCCGATGAAAATGCCGGAAGCCCTGCAGACGGCCTTTCACGGTCGCATCCGGGCGGTGGATGTCGCCTTCATCCGAGACAATCATGGCCGGCAACGCGTTTCGGCCAATGGCATCGGCATCGGCTTCGACGCGGCGGTCAATATTGAAAGCCGGAAAATCACCCGTATTCACGGCTTCCCACTCTATCTATTGGCCACATTGCGGAGCCTCATCTTCCGCTACGATACCCCACAATGCCGCATCCGCTTTGATGATGAGAGAGAAGTCACACAGCGGATGTTGCTGCTGGCGGTCGGCATCGGTCGGCGCGTTGGAGGCGGCTTCCTCCTGACCCCTGAGGCGCGACCCGACGACGGCCTGCTGGACAGTTGTTTGGTTGAGCCGGTTATCCGGCCTACCTTACTCGCGCTCGTCTTCCGCTCGATGAACGGCAAGCACGTCACCTCGCCTCACATACAGATGCTGCGCAGCCGGCAGATCAGCCTGCAATCCGACCTGCCCCTGCCAATCCATACGGACGGCGAGATCTTTGCTCGCCCGGAAGATGACGTCCGGGAGCTGACTGTTTCTATTCGCTCGCCGGGAATTAACCTACTTTCGCCGGCGCAAGCGCCGGCTCAAAGTTAGCAGAGGAATCGCCATGCGCACGCTAGAACAGGCGCTCGTCGAACATGAATTGATCACCCTCCGCGTCATTGGCGAATGGTGGGATCTGGATCTGGCCACTGCGGATAAGATGACTTGCGTCAGGGCGCTGGCCCAGGCCCTGGCCCGTCTGGACCTGAAAACCGAGATCCGTTTCCTCCTCGCCGAAGAGGCGGAGGCGCTGCAAGCTCTCGTAGATGCCGGCGGTCGCATGCCTGTGGCAGCATACAGCCGGCAATTTGGCGAGGTGCGCATGATGGGTCCCGGCCGGCTGGAGCGGGAGGAACCCTGGTTCGATACCGTCAGCCCTGCCGAAGCGCTCTGGTATCGCGGCCTCCTCTATCGCGGTTTCGACGAGACTGACGATACCATGGTGGAATTCTTTTTCGTGCCCCACGAACTACTCGACAACCTGCCGGCCCCGGCCCGTGACGATGACGGCGTAGTGGCGGTCGCCCCGGTGCCGCCGCCTCAGCGGTACTCTGAAGCCCTCAGCAACATTGTCGATGACCTGACCACCATCCTGTCGCTGGCGCAGCGTCAGGGCGCCCCGGCCGAAGAGCCGGGAGAGTCGACGACCTATTTGCAGGACGCGGATCCCGTCCGCTATCGGCTGCTCCTCCGGCTGGCGGTCGAGCAAAAGCTTCTGCGCCAGACTCCCGAAGGGTTGAAGCCTTCCCGCCCGGCTGTAGACTGGCTGCAGGAAGGACGCGAAAGCCAGATGCGCGCGCTTGCCGAAGCCTGGCGGCAGAGCGGTTTCAACGAGTTGCGCCACACCCCCGGCCTGGCCTGCGAAGGCAGCGGCTGGTCCAACGACCCGCCGGCGGCGCGCGCCATTCTGCTCGAAACGCTGCCCCGCAGCGAAGAGTGGTACGCAATTGAGAGCCTTGTCGCTACCATCAAGCAGGTGAAGCCGGACTTCCAGCGACCGGACGGCAACTACGACACCTGGTACATTCGCGATCTGGCTACTGATACCTACATCACCGGCTTTGCCAATTGGGATCTGGTTGAAGGGCGATTGCTCCGCTTTCTGATAACCGGCCCGTTGCACTGGCTGGGGCTGGTTGAAGTCGCGGAAGACAGATACCGGCTGGCCAACCGCGCTCTACGCTGGCTGGCGCACGATCCGCCCATCGAAGAAAGCATTCATGTGCCCCTGGTTGTACAGCCGGATGTCACCCTGCTGGTGCCGCACAACGCCAACCGCCACCATCGCTTTCAGGCGGCGCGCTTCGCCGAGCCGGAGCCGTATGAAGCCGGTCGTCCTTACCGTTACCGGATTACCCCGCGCTCCCTAGCGCAGGCCAATACCGCGGGCATTACCCCGGAGCGCATGATCCATTTCCTCGCCCAAGCCGGCGGCAGAGAGCTTCCCCCCAGCGCCAGGCGCGCCATTGAGCGTTGGGGGACCAAAGGCGTTGAAGGCCGACTGCAGAAGACCGTTGTTCTGCGCGTGCAGGAGCCGGAGATCCTGGATACGCTGCTGGCGGATCCGCGCACCCGCCCCTACATGGGCGAGCGCCTGGGCGATCTGGCGGTCATGATCACTTTTGAACATTGGCCTGAATTCCGCGATGCTACCGCCCGGCTTGGACTCCTGTTGGACCTGGTTGAGTAGATTGCCGCATCGTCGAGTTTGGGCTATAGTGTCCGTTGAGCAGGGACCATTGATCGCTCTGCTCCTCGCCTGAGAATCCGATGCGTTCTGCCGGCTCCCGTGGCTTGAAAATCCGGCAGCGATGGGCGAGCGGCCAATTTGGAGCCAACTTCTGCAGCAGCAACTTCTGCGGATGCATGATTTGGAGAAGAGATGTCACGAAAATCCTTGTTTCTGTTTCTGTTTCTGCTGACAGGCGCTCTGATGCTGGCGATCGCTGCTCGTCCAGGGACTGCCGGCGACTTTAGCGCCACGCAATACGACCGGTGGGTCGTGCGCGCCGGCTTCAGCGACCCCGCCATGGTGGCCGAACTGGCCGCCTGGAAGGAGCCCTGGTCGGTTGACTATAACAAGAGCTTCCTGGTCGTTGATGTGAATCAGGTTGAATACAACTGGTTGGTAGATGCCGGCTTCAGCGTCGAGATTGACCCGGAGCTCACGGCTGAAATCAATCGGCCCCGTCGCCCCCTCCCCGACCAGGGTGGCGGCATACCCGGCTACCCCTGCTATCGCACCGTCGAAGAGACCTTTGCCACGGCTGAGGCGCTGGTTGCCAGCTACCCCCAGTTTGCATCCTGGATCGATGCCGGCGATAGCTGGGAGAAGACATCAGCCGGCGGCCTCCCCGGCTATGACATGATGGTTCTGCGCCTGACGAACAGCGCCATCGCCGGCCCCAAGCCCTCGTTCTTCGCCACCTCTGCCATTCACGCCCGCGAATACACCACCGCTGAGCTGATGACCCGCTTCGCCGAGTACCTGCTCAACAATTACGGCACGGATGCGGACGCCACCTGGCTGCTGGACTATCACGAGATCCACCTCATGCTGCATACGAACCCGGACGGTCGTAAGCAAGCCGAGACGGGTATTCTGTGGCGCAAGAACACCAACAACAACTATTGTTCCAACACCAATGACCGTGGGGCCGACCTGAATCGCAACTTCGACTTTCAATGGGGTTGCTGCGGCGGTTCCAGCGGCAGCCAGTGCAGCGAGACCTATCGTGGACCCAGCGCGGGCTCCGAGCCGGAGACGCAAGCCGTACAGGAATATATGCGCCTGATCTTCCCCGACCAGCGCGACGACCCGCTTGACGATCCGGCCCCCGAGGACGCCACCGGCGTCTACATCGACATTCACAGCTACAGCGAGCTGGTGCTCTGGCCCTGGGGATTCACCGGCAACCCCCCGCCGAACAGCACCGACTTGCAGACCCTGGGCCGGCGACTGGCCTATTTCAACGGCTATTTCCCGGAGCAGGCCATCGGCCTCTATCCGACGGACGGCACCACGGATGACTTTGCTTATGGTGACCTGGGCGTCGCCGGATACACCTTCGAGCTGGGTACCGCCTTCTTCCAGGGCTGCAGCACGTTCGAAAACACCATCCTGCCGGACAACCTGCCGGCGCTGATTTATGCCGCCAAATCGGCCCGCACGCCGTACATGACCCCCTCCGGGCCTGAAGCCATCAATCTCGCGCTGGACAACAGCGCGCCTCTGCCCGGCACTTCCGTGGAATTGACCGCTGTCGTGGACGACACGCGCTCAAACAATACCAACGGCGTGGAGCCGTCACAGAACATCACTGCCGTAGAGTACTACGTGGATCTTCCCCCATGGGATGGCGGCACGCCTCTGCCCATGACCGCCTCGGACGGCAACTTCAACAGCACGAGTGAGGCAGTCGAGGCGACCATTGACACCACCGGCTTCTCTGCCGGTCGCCACATCCTGTACGTGCGTGGGCAGGACGCCAGCAACTCCTGGGGGCCGGTCACCGCCATCTTCCTGTACACCATCGACCCGGCCGTCTCGCCGATCATCGAGGGCTTTGTGCGCGATGTCGGCAGCAATGCCCCGCTGGCGGCGGAGATCACGATCGGCAACCAGTTCCAGACCACCACCGATCCCGGCACCGGCTTCTACCAGACGCAGGTGATCAGCGGCACCTATGACATCACCGCCTCAGCCGATAACTACGCGTCGCAGACCGTCACGGATGTCGCCTTGTTTGACTTCCAGACCGTGCAGCAAGACTTCGCCCTGACCCCGATTTGCGCGGCCTTTGACGATGATGTGGAAAGCGGCAACATCGGCTGGACGGCGCAGAGCCCCTGGGCCATTACCACCGAAGCGTCGCATAGCCCCACCCACTCCTGGACCGACAGCCCCGGCGGGGACTACGGCAACAATGCGAATACGTCACTCACATCGCCGGTGATCGACCTGAGCGACTTCACCGGCGTCACATTGAACTACTGGCAAATCTGCGACACGGAATCAGGCTATGACTTCTGCTACGTGGAGGTTTCCGATGACGGTGGCACCACCTGGACCACGGTCACCTCGTTCGACGGCAGCGGCAGCACCTGGGAAGAAATCTCGCTGGCCGTGCCGCAACTGGACAATCAGCCGGATGCGCGCATCCGCTTCCGCCTCGATACGGACTTCACGGTCACCGAGGATGGCTGGCACGTTGACGACATCCGGCTAATGGGGGCCGGCCCGGCGTGCTCTTCGGGCGTCGCTCCCACCGCCGGCTTCAGCAGCAACAGCCCGGTGATGGATGGCGACCCGGTTGAGTTCACCAACACCTCCACCGGCACCGACCTGACCTTTGAGTGGGACTTCGGCG
>CAZIKT010000016.1:0-81921 GCA_964539885.1 uncultured Ardenticatenaceae bacterium
CACTTCCGGTCCAGCCGGGGGACGCAACCCATCAACATCTGCGTATAGGGATGTTTTGGATCGAGTTATATCGCCTCAGTATCTCAATAATCTCTGGCTCCGCATGTGCCACGGATCACTAGCTCGGTGTCAAAGACGACCCGCCTGGGTGGACGCGGTCCACTCTCGATGATGTCCAGTAACTTCTCTACCAGGTCCACGCCCATCCGGCGAATTGGTTGGCGGATGGTGGAAAGGGCCGGGGTGGTGCGGGCGGCGGGCGGCAGATCGTCAAAGCCGATGATGCTGATATCCTGCGGGATGCGTCGACCCGTCTCCTGGATCGCCCGCATCGCCCCCACTGCCATAATGTCTGAGGCGGCGAATATCGCGTCCGGCTCCGCCAGCATCAGTTTCCTGGCCCCGTAGTAACCGCTGCTCTCAGACAAATCTCCTTCCACGACCAGGTCGTTGTCATATGGCAGCCGGCTCTCACGCAAGCCGGTCTGATACCCTTCCAGCCTATCCAGCCCAACTGTCGTCTCCAACGGGCCGGATATGGTGGCGATGCGCCGGCGGCCCAGGTGCGCCAGGTGCCGGACGGCCATCACCGCTCCGCCTACGTTGTCCACATCCACAAAACTAAAATGGTCCGCCTGCATCGGCCGGCCGGCGACTATAGTGGGTATCGCGCTACGAGCAAGCTGGTCAAACATCTCATCCGCCGCGTGCGTGGACTGAATGATCACCCCGTCGAGCAGGCCACGCCGGGTGATGGTTGGAAACAGCTTATGCTCGTCCTCCTCGGTGTAGAAAAGGAACAGCGACAGCGTGTAGCTGTGTTTGTTACATGCCTGGGCGATGCCTTCGGTCAGCGCGGGGAAATAGGGATCGGTGAAGAAGGTATGGACACGCCGGGGGATAACAAAGCCCAGGATCTGAGAACGCTGGGAGGCCAGCGAGCGGGCCGCCGCGTGAGGCCGGTATCCCGTCTCATCAATTACCGCCATCACGCGCTGGCGTACCTCGTCGCTCACCTTTGGGCTGTGGTTGATCACTCGTGAAACCGTGGAGCGCGAGACGCCGGCCAATCGGGCTACATCCTCCAGAGTCAGACTCTGGGTGTCAGACAAATCATTGGCCCTGGAATTCTCCATTCCTCCTCCTGCGAGAGCGCTCCCAATTGCTCAAATTCGCTGCGAGAGTATCACCGCCTCTCTCGTGTTCACCCCCGACGAGTGGGCGCAATATCCTCAGGCTACCCATCGACAGTGTGGGAGCGCTCCCACACGGAGCTAAATCCTACTACTTGACGGCGCGCTTGTCAAGACTTTTCAGCTGTTCTTGCTGAAATTGGGGGATAACGGCCATTCGTTCGCCGCGTTCTACAGTTAGGGCGCGAATGGTATGCGATAGAGGTCAACGCTGCCGGAGCGGTTCGATTGGAAGAGCAGCCATTGGCCGTCCGGTGAAATGGAGGGGATCTGGTCGTTCGCTGGATGGTTGGTCAAATTGCGCAATTCGCTCCCGTCCGTCCGCATGGCGTAAATCTCATAGTTGCCGTCACGATCGGTCTCGAACACGATCCAGGCTCCATCGGGAGAGACAAAGGGATTGGCGTCACGCGCATTGTGCCGAGTGAGCCGGACGAGATCGGTGCCGTCCAGGGCGACAATATAGATCTCGTGGTTGCCGTCCTGGTTGGATTGAAACACGATGCGTCGGCTGTCTGGGTGAAATACAGGAAAGGTCTCCATAGCGGCAGTGTCTACGACTGCTCGTTCGTTGTTGCCGTTGATGTTCATTGTGTACACCCCCCAATCTTGACCCCGCCTGGACATGAAGACAATTCGGTTACCTTCGGTATTGAACGACGGATAGGTATCTGATCCGGATTGGTCTGTCAACTGCTCCCAATCACTGCCATCCAGGTTCATCGTGTAAATGTCATAGTTGCCGTTGGGGTTCGATGTAAAGACAATTCGGTCCCCATTCGGCGCGAAGTGTGGATGATGGCCTTCCACATCGCCTTCGATTAGACCCTGCGTCTTTCCGGTGGCCATGTCCCGCACATAGACTTTCCAGGTCCCGGTTTCATTCGAGAAGTAAGCCAGCGTGCTGCCGTCCGGCGACAACATCGGTTGATACTCGAGCGCTGGGCCACTGGTCAACTGTTCCGCGTTGTCAACGACCGGCAGTGTGGCCTCCGGCAATGGTGTGACTGTCGCCACCCCGACCGGCTCCGGCGTCGGCGTCTCCGTCACTGCTTCAGTTGCGCCGGCCGGTACCGTCTGCACGACCGGCGGCGGTTTGATCTCCACCACCGGAGTTGAGTTGACCTGCCGGTCCAACCAGCCGGCTACCGCCCAGCCGCCCAGCGACAGCAGGATGCAGCTCAGGACAACGATAGCTGCAGCCGGTAGCAGCCAGCGCCTGCCGCTGTCCGCTGCCGACTCAGGGCGGACGGACACCGGCTGCGCTGCTGTATATGCTGATACCGGCACCGGCGGGACCAGCGTATGCGCGGCCTGCTCCGTTCTCGCCTGTGATACTGCCGGCAGTGGCATGGGAGGTGTGGCTAACATCCTGCCGTCCAACGCCGCCTGCAGATCTTCGACCAACGCGCCGGCGGTCTGATATCGTACGTCCGGCGACTTGGCCAGCACCCGGTAGGTCACCTCCCGCATTCCAGCGGGCAGATCAGGGCGCGCCCTTAGGATGTCGGGCGGCGGTTCGAGCATGTGCAGCATCGCTGTCGCCAGGGGCGTATCCGCCTCAAAGGGAAGCCGGCCGGTCAGCATCTCGTACAGAATGACGCCCAACGAATAGACGTCGCTTCGCCCATCAATGCGTTCGGAGCCGCTGGCCTGTTCAGGACTCATGTACAGCGGCGTGCCGACGACGAGCCCGACGCCGGTTAAGTCCAGGGTCTCACCCTGCATAACCTTCACGATGCCGAAGTCGGACAGGTATGGCAGCCCGTTGTGATCAAAGAGGATATTACCCGGCTTCAGATCACGGTGGATGACGCCCTGACCATGCGCGAAGTCGAGGGCAGGCGCCAGTCGCTCCAGGATTCGCACCGCCCCTGCCGGTGAGAGCGCTCCCAGCTCAAGCCGGTCAATCAACGATCCCCCGCTGAGCAGGCGCATCACCAGGTAGGGCTGGCCCATTTGCTCGCCGTAGTCGTAAACCGGCACGATCGCCGGATGCTCCAGCGCGGCTACGGTTTGCGCCTCGCGTACAAAACGGCGGCGCAGTTGGGGATCGCTCGCGTACTGCGGCGCGAGCATCTTAATGGCCACGCGCCGGCTAAACTGCGGATCATACGCCCGGTAAACGGAGGCCATTCCTCCTTCACCGAGCATACCCTCTACTAGATAGCGGCCAATTTCGCGGGGTGTCATCTGCGTTCGTCCTGACCGTAGTATACCAGCTTCGTGCCTCTCATTGATCCGCATCACGTAATCTTGCCGACAATCCGGCCCACTCAATCCCGCCGATCCTTAAGACGGCGTCCCGAACAAATGGTTCCCTCAACGCCGACAAACGCCGGCAAGAAACCGCCGGGACTGCTTTCACCTAAAGAGGTTTGTCGCGCGCCGTTCATTGACAGCGCGGATCGACAAGGAGTAGCAGACATGGGACTGTGCAGTTGGATTCTGTTCGGCGCATTGGCCGGCTGGGTAGCCAGCATGATCACCGGCCGCAACAGCCAGATGGGGTGTCTGGCCAATATCATCATCGGCATTGTCGGGGCGGCCCTCGGCGGGCTGCTGGTCACGCTGCTGGGTGGGGGTGGGATCACCGGCTTCAATTTGCCCAGCTTCCTGGTAGCGGTGCTGGCCGCGTCACTCTTGCTCTTAATCACCGGCTGGTATCAGGTCAGACGATAGCGTTACCCGACGGCCATCAACAACGCCACAGCCAACATTAGGGGCGCTGTATCAACGCCGCCCAGGCGGCCACCAGGGGTCAGGCTCGGTAGAACCTGACCCCTGTTTGGTTCGCGCTGGCTGAGCCAATCCGCAGTGAGGCGAAAGGCCGACAGCTGTGCCGCAGATACTAATCGACAATGTTCTCAACAAAACCCGCCAATATGAATTGACAATTATCATAATATATAGTATAGTTTGATTCGACATTATTCGAATTATTTCAAGGGCTGCCTTTTGCGCGGCTTTCTGCCGGCGACCTAATCGCAGCACAAGGAAGGCTGACATGATGGATGAGTATTTGGCAATAATCGACAAAGATCTGCCGGAAGCGGAGCGGATTGTGCGTGCTTTTGGGGTGATCATTCGCTTTTATGAGATACACGGCGAGCAAGATATTCAACTTGCTCGCGCCATGGGTGATCGCGAGCGGTTGGTGAAGGAGCAAATCAAGCTATCCACATTCCGGCATGCCCAGAGCATTCTCCTGGATGCCTATCAGCGGGTTACCGGCAGGAAGATCAGCGATGAATAACACAGACGCCGAACTGAACCTGGAAGCCAGGGCCAATTTGTTTAAGGCGCTGGGGCATCCCGTGCGCCTGCTGATCCTGAATCTCGTCCGGCTCAAACCCCGCCATGGTGAAGAGCTGGCGGCGATACTGCACCTCAAGCCGGCAACGATCTCACATCACCTGGGCAAGTTGGCCGCCGCCGGGCTGCTGGAATCGGAAAAGACGCAGTACTACCAGACCTACTCACTGGTAGACGACATGCTTGACCGGCCATTAGGCGACGTCGTCCATGTCGCGCAACCCGGACTGGTAAGCTCGGTTGAAGAGGATGCTTACCGCGACAAGGTGTTGAGGACCTTCGTTCGCCATGGGCGGCTGATTCAGATTCCCAGGCAATTGAAGAAGCGACAGGTCATCCTCTCGCGCATTGTGCAGGAGTTCGAGCCGGAACGCGACTATTCAGAGATGGAAGTGAATCATATCCTGCTGGAGTTTCACGAAGATGTGGCTTCATTGCGGCGAGACTTGATCTCCGAAAAGCTCATGAACAGAGAAAGAGGCGTCTATCGTCGCGCGCCGGGTGATGCTATCGGCTAGATCATGAATCTTGCGCGCGAGCAAGAATCGCCAATGCGCGTGAAAGACAAGGGCCGCCACTGAGCGGCCTCTGTCTTTGCTCATCACACTCTCGGCGGGTAATATCCCCGGCAATATGCGAACCCGCAGAATAAGGCTGATCGGTCTCCTGTTACTGGCGACCGCGCTGCCATCTCTTTTTCTCTGGCGCCAGTTCCACACACAGGAAGCCGGCGTCGGGCTTGTCGTCGGCGCTCCCGGCCCAGTGGAGCCGGCAGCCATCGCTTCTGAGTCGCCCACACTGCCGCCACTCAGCTCAACCCCGACCATCCCACCACAGCCGACGGCTACCGCAACCTTTACTGCGGTCCCATCCTCAACGCCGACTCCCACCGGGACCCCGACTCAACTACCCACCCACACTCCTTCACCAACGCTTCCGCCGACCGCCACGCCGCCCGACCGCACCTGTCCGGCTGAACGACCGGTGAAGCCGGACTACACGCGGTATGTTCTGGGTGCGGCTCCCTGGCCCACACCTGACCCCGCCGGCTTCACGCCCCACTTCTGGCTAGACACGCCCATCGAACTGGATGAGGAGGAGCCGGAACTGCGGATCAACCCAGGGTATCCGTACGGCTCTGACGGCAGCGAGCGCTACCTGCTGCACAACGGCATTGACATCTCCGGCAATCTGGGCACACCCCTGCTGGCAGCGGCAGACGGCACGGTTGTCGTGGCCCAGGATGACTACACCGAGCTATACGGCTGGCGCTGCGACTGGTATGGCCACCTGGTGGTTATCGAAGTAGATATGCGCTATCGTGGCTTACCGGTCTACATCCTTTATGGCCACGTGCTGAACCTGAGCGTAGAGCGCGGCGACTTAATCCCGAGCGGCCGGCAGATCGCGGAAGTCGGCGTTGGAGGGGCGAGCACGGCTGCCCACTTGCACATGGAAGTGCGCGTGGGCGGAAACGAGTTCGGCATGACCCGCAATCCATTGCTTTGGCTCAAGCCGGCTGAAGGGCGCGGCGTGGTCGCGGGCCGGCTGGTGGATCCGCATGGTCATCCCTGGCAGGGTGTGCAACTAGCGGCTGCCGGACCAACCTACGCCACCACCTGGAGCTATCTCGACGATCCCACCCACTTCATCCGGCCGGACGATCAATTGGCGGAAAACTTTGTCTTTGGCGACCTCCTTCCCGGCAATTATCGCATTGTGGTCACGTTGCAGGGGACCGAATACAGTGTCAACGTGACCGTGGAAGCAGGCCAGGTGAGCCGGGTCGAAATTGCTACCGAAGAGTACAAGACACCGACCCCGGCCCCGCCGGCAACCGCGACTCCTGAGGCTACCCGGCCCGCCGACGAGACAGTAACGCCGTCGCCAACCATCTCCCCGTCGCACACAGACACCCCGACGCCGGAAGCGCCGGCTCCATGAATGGCTATGCTACGCCCCTCCAACCACTACGTCCGCATTCCGGCTATCAGATCAGTGTGAGCGGCGCTGAATCAAAAGCGCATTAACCGCCGTTGACACCGGCGGTGCCATTTGCTAGTATTTGAACATGATGATCAGCAATGTCCTGCACCTCTCGTCAAAGGCCGCCGCTAGCCGCCGACATGGTCTGGTTAGCCGGCTTGCCTGACGTGCATCGACATACTAAGGGCGAGTAGCCGCCAGACCGATTTCGTGGTCTGGCGGCTATTTTTGTTTTTTGGGCAATTCCTCGCCGCCGGTCGGCGCTCGGCCGGCATTGCGATAGAATTCACGCCGCAAATTCCCGGCGTCCTGGCCGTAGTCCTGGTCGCCCATTATTGATGAAGGGTATGTAATGATTCCAACAACCAGTAAAGAGATCCGCCAGGCCTTTCTTGATTTCTTCGAAGAGATGGGGCACGTGGTCGTGTCCAGCTCACCGCTGCCGATGAAGGACAATCCCACCCTCTTCTTCACCAATGCCGGCATGAACCAGTTTGTGGATACATTTCTCGGCAAAGAGCAACGGCCGTACAAGCGGGCTGCCACTGCCCAAAAGTGCATGCGCGTGCAGGGTAAGCACAATGACTTGGAGAACGTCGGCCCTTCGCCGAGACACCATACCTTCTTTGAAATGCTGGGCAACTTCTCCTTCGGTGATTACTTCAAGTCCGGCGCAATTCGCTACGCCTACGACTTCCTCACCCGCGTCTGCCGGATTCCAGAGGACAGGCTCTGGTTCACCGTGCACACGGACGATCACGACGCCTATCAAATCTGGGTTGACGAGATTGGCGTCGATCCGGACCGAGTCTTGCGCATGGGAGACAAGACCAACTTCTGGATGATGGGCGATGTGGGCCCATGTGGCCCTACCAGTGAATTGCACTACGACTGGGGGCGGGAAGCCTGCACCTGCCGGCAGCCGGATTGCGGCGTCCTGCTGGACAACGGCTGCGACCGCTGGCTGGAGGTCTGGAACCTGGTCTTCATGCAATACAACCGGGACGAGAACGGCGTGCGCACGCCGTTGCCCAACCCCGGCGTGGACACCGGCATGGGACTGGAGCGCATTGCCGGCGTGCAACAACAGAAGATCGTCAACTATGAAACGGATCTCTTTGTTGCGGCGTTGGACCGTGTGCAGGAGTTGCTGGAGGACACTCAGGA
The DNA here is from genome assembly GCA_964539885.1 of uncultured Ardenticatenaceae bacterium. Lineage (GTDB taxonomy): Bacteria > Chloroflexota > Anaerolineae > Promineifilales > Promineifilaceae > JACKCB01. The sequence goes on from CAZIKT010000016.1 coordinate 7,662, forward strand.
GGAGCGGCTGGCGCACCAGGTAGGCTACCGGGTCATAGCTGACCATGCTCGGGCTGCAACGTTTCTCATCGGCGACGGCGTATTGCCCGGCAACATCGGCGGCGGCTATGTGCTGCGGATGATCATCCGTCGCGCTGCTCGTTTTGGCCGGAAAATCGGTTTCCAGGAGCCATTCCTGGCTGAGATTGCTGACGTCTATATCACAGAGATGGGCGACATCTATCCTGAGTTACGACTGCGCCGCGACTTCATCAGGCACACGCTGCAAAAGGAGGAAGAACGCTTTGCACGCACGCTCGACTCGGCCTTGGCGCAGTTAGACGGGATCCTGGAGATGATGCGCGAATCAGGACGGCGCGTAATCCCCGGCGAAGTGGCCTTCAATCTCTATGCCACGCATGGCTTGCCGCTGGAAATCACCCGTGATGTTGCCGGCGAACAGGGTTTTGGCGTTGACGAGCCTGGCTATCAACGGGCGCGGGATGCTCACGCAGCAGCTAGCGGCGCCGGCGCGTTCTCGGCCTATGAGACCCAACAAAACGTCTATAGCGCGCTGCTGCAGCAGCTTGTTAGGGAGCAACGACTGGGAACACACGGCGTTCATAAGGACCCTTATTCGGGCCCGACCATGAACGCGCCGATCCTGGCCATCCTCCGTCAAGGTATGCCGGCTCGCGAGGCCAATGAACACGACCAGGTGGAAATCATCACCGCCGCCACGCCGTTTTATGTGGAAGGCGGCGGAGAGGTCAGTGATACCGGGTGGATAGTCCTGGAGGGCGTGGGCGCGGCGCGCATTGACAATGTGGTCGAGCCTCTTCCCGGACTGATCGCGCACGTTGGCGAGATGACCGCCGGCAGCCTGTCGGTCGGCTCAGAGGTACAGTTGATCGTTGATGACACGCGGCGGGCCGACATCCGTCGCAATCACACTGCCACCCATCTCTTGCATAAGGAGCTGCGTCGCCATCTGGGGACGCACGTGGCCCAGGCCGGCTCGCTTGTTGCGCCCGATCGCTTGCGATTTGACTTTACACACACCGGCGCTGTCGGCGGCGAGACCCTGGCCGAAATCGAGCGCGCTATCAATGAACACATAGTCGCCAACGAGCCGGTTACGATTGCCTATATGGACCAGCGCGAGGCAGTTGGTGCAGGAGCCATGGCCTTGTTCGGCGAGAAATACGGCGACGTGGTGCGGACAGTCCGCATCGGCGATCCGGCAAATCCTTATAGTTTCGAGTTATGCGGCGGTCTGCACGTATCGGAAACCAATGACATCGGCGCTTTTCGCTTCACCGGCGAAGGCGCGGTTGGGGCCGGTGTCCGGCGCGTGGAGGCCGTCACAGGCCGGAAGGCTTACGATCTCGTTAACGATAAGCTAGCCCTGCTGGAAAAGGTCGCCCGCCGGCTAAGCGCGCCCGTCTCCGAGGTTGAAGCGCGGGTCGAGACGCTCCTGGCGGAGCAGCGTCAGCTGCAGAAAGAAATCGAGCGACTCCGGCAGGAAAACATGCTGCAACAAGTAGATGTCCTCCTGGGCAAGACGCAGGAGGTCGCCGGCGTTTCGCTTCTCGCCGCCATCGTGCAGGAGGCGGACGGCGACGCATTGCGGGCCATGACCGACCATTTCCGCGAGCGGTATCGCAGCGGCGTCGTCGTCTTGGGTGCAGTTAGCGACGACCGGCCCTTGTTGGTAGCGGCCGTCACGCCCGACCTGATCGAGCGGGGCTTACGGGCCGGCGACCTGGTCAAGAAGGTGGCCCAGATTGTTGGCGGCAGCGGCGGCGGTCGGCCCCATCTGGCGCAGGCCGGCGGCCGATATCCGGATCGGCTGCCCGCCGCCATCGAGGCCGTGCCGGCTCTGGTTCGGGAGGCGCTCAACTGATCGATCGCCAATAGCCCATCTGCCGGGGATACCAGACCAAGTACGCGGTTGGTGAACCTCGCCCAAGGCCATGCATACGATCTATCTGGACCCTGATGACAGCATCGCCACCATAAACCGCAGGCTCGATTGGGTCACCGGCGCGGAGCGCGTGCTGCTTGTGCTTCCGGAACACGGGCGTGTGCTCCTTGCGCCTCTTGACCTAGCGCAGCTCAGGCGTAACGCCCGTGAACGAGGTCTCGAGCTGGGTCTGGTAACCCTGGATGGGGAGACCGGCGAGCGCGCCGGCGCGCTCGGTATTCCCGTGTTCGCTTCCATCGCGACGGCTGAGAAAGACCGCATTCGCTGGTGGCTGGCCCGTCGGCGGCAACGCCGTCCGGCCCGCCACGGATCTGCCGTCAATCTTGGCAGCAAATGGCGTTTTTCGTCCATGGCGGATGAGGCCGATCGCCGCACCGCACATCGTCGGATGCGGCCTTCCCAACCCTGGCGCTGGTGGCTGGCCAGATACCTGGCTATTCTTGCCCTGATTTTTGTGCTCACCGCGCTCATTGTCGCCGGCCTCTACGTCGGGCCCGGCGCGCGGATCGTCCTACGCCCGCACTCCCAGGAAGTGCAGGTGGCCGTGCAGATTGTGGCCGATCCCCAACTGGAAAGCGTTAACTGGACCGGCTCCTCGGTGCCGGCCCGCTTGTTAACGGCGGCTCCAAAGTGGCGGGCCGGGGTTGAAGCAACCGGCTCAACCCAGGTGCCCGATGGGCGCGCTCGCGGGACCGTCGTATTCTATAATTTGCTGGACCAGGCCGTGACGGCGCCGGCCGGCGCGCGAGTCGTCACATCCGCCGGCGAACCGGTGCGCTTCCAGCTGACAGAGAATGTCGAGGTGCCGGCCGGCATTGGGGCATCGGCCGAGGCGGAGGTGATCGCTACCGAGCCTGGCGCGCAGGGGAACGTGGCCGAACTGCTGGTCAATCGCGTCGAGGGCAGCCTGGGCGCACGCCTGCACGTTCGCAACCTGGAGGCCACGGAAGGCGGCAGCGACCGCACGGTAAAGGCCGTTACCGAGGCGGACCTTGAGCGATTACGTGAACAGGTACTCCGGCATCTGCATGTTCTGGCGGCGGCGGAAATGGAAGCGGCCTTGCTGCCTGATGAGTTCCTGGCGCCGGACTCTGTGCGCATCGCCAGGATCTACGAGGAGACCCTCTCGCAATTTGCCGGCGACCGGGCTGAGCAAGTGACCCTGGAGATACGTGCTGAGCTAATCGGCACGGCCGTGCAGAGCAGCCAGGCGCACGACCTGGTGTACACAGCTCTCCAGGCGGCAATCATGCCGGGCTTTCTCATGTTACCTGATACAGTTCGCTACGAATCCGGCGAACTCCTTGGCGTTGACGACCAGGGTCGGGTAAGCCTTTTGTTGCGCGGGACCGCGATGAGCGTTGCCCAGGTGGATGCCGAGCCGGTGATTGCCGCCATAGCCGGGCAGGAGCAGGATTTCGGGCTGACTTATCTGTATCAGCAGTTGCCGTTACGGTCCATGCCGGAGGCGGAGGTCTGGCCGGGCTGGTTCCAACGGCTGCCCTATTTGCCGGCGCGCATTCAGTCGGTGGTCGAGACTCCCTGATTCATTCGCAGAGAGCCGGAGTCGCCGTTGCCGGTTGGTAGTGTCCTGCCCGAACGGTCAGGTTACAGATCCCCTCGGGAGTGTTAGAATAGCCTAACTACTCCACCAGAAAGGTTACATGCGATGGGATTTCACGGAGGCGGATGGTGGGCCTTTATCCGCCATGATGAGCAACAAGACCAGCCCTACATGACCCGCGAGTTGTTGTCCAGGGTCTGGCTCTTTGCGCGGCCATACCGCTGGCGTGTGCTGGGTCTACTGATAACGATACTAGTCATTTCCGGGATCAGCCAGCTCACTCCGTTGCTGATGAAGCAATTGATTGATGAAGCGCTACCCAACGATGATATGCGCCAACTCACCATCTTGGCGCTTGCTATGGTGAGCATTCCTCTAATCACCGGCGTCATCGGCGTTGCTCAGCGTTCGCTCAGCGCACAGGTTGGTGAAGGCGTGATCTACGACTTGCGCCGCGCGCTTTACGAGCACATACAGCGGATGTCTTTGCGTTTCTTCACTCACACCCGCACCGGCGAACTGATGTCCCGGATGAACAACGATGTCGTCGGGGCGCAGAATGCCGTCACAGGCACTGTCGTCTCTATTGTCTCCAACGTGGTCATGGTCGTGGTCACTTTGGTCATCATGATGGCCCTCGAATGGCGGCTGACCCTGATGGCGCTGGCAATTATCCCGCTGTTCGTTCTGCCTGCCCGGCGCGTGGGCCGGATTTTGCGTCGGCTGCGACGCCAAAGTCTGGAATACAATGCCGAGATGAACTCGGTGATGAACGAGACGCTCAACGTGAGCGGCGCGCTGCTGGTCAAGCTCTTTGGCCGGGAGCGATATGAGGAGCAGCGTTTCAGCGGCCATGCCGCCGATGTGCGCGATATTGGCGTGCGCTCGGCGGTCGTGGGTCGCTGGTTTTTCGTTATGCTCAGCGTCGTCGGCGCGGTGGGCACGGCGGTTATCTACTGGGTAGGCGGCATTCTGACTATCCAGGGTGAATTCACCGTCGGTCTCATCGTCGCCTTTGGCGCTTACCTGGGCCAGCTTTATGGGCCGCTGATGTCGCTGAGCAATGCGCCGGTCGAATTCGCCCAGAGCATGGTCAGTTTCGAGCGCGTCTTCGAGGCATTGGACATACCGGTAGAGATTGTTGAGAAAGAAGGAGCGCTGGCGCTGCAAGCGGTTGACGGCAAGATCCGCTTTGAAGGCGTCTCTTTCTCATATGCGGCGCCGAAAGACGTCGAGCAGGTTGGCCTGGAAGAAGTAGCTCGCTTCACCAGAGGCGGCGACGATGAGGCCTACCTGAAACGCGGCCGCCAGCGAGAAGGCCAAGCTCCCGACGGGCAATCTAACGGCCATGAAGCGCCTCAGGTCGAAACCGAACAGCGTTACGCGCTGCGCGATGTCAACTTCACCATTCAGCCCGGCCAACTGGTCGCGCTGGTTGGTCCCAGCGGAGCCGGCAAAACCACTATTACCTACCTCTTGCCCAGGCTATACGACCCGACGGCCGGACGCGTGCTGATTGATGATAATGACATCAGGGACGTGACCCTTAGCTCGCTATCCGATGCTATCGGCATGGTCACCCAGGATACTTATCTCTTCTATGACACGATCCGGGCCAATCTGCTCTACGCCCGGCCGGACGCTACAGACCCGGAACTAATCGCGGCGGCGCGGGCGGCGAACATTCACGACTTTGTGGTCAGCCTGCCGGACGGTTACGATACGGTGGTAGGCGAGCGTGGTTACCGGCTGAGCGGCGGAGAGCGCCAGCGCATGGCCATTGCCCGGGTAATCCTGAAGAATCCGCGTATCCTGGTGCTGGATGAGGCCACTTCTCACCTGGACTCCCTCTCCGAGGCGTTAATCCAAGAGGCGCTCAGTCGGGTCATGCAGGGCCGAACGAGCGTGGTCATCGCCCACCGGCTGGCGACCATCCTCGCCGCCGACCTGATCCTGGTGATGAACAAGGGTCAACTGGTCGAGCAGGGCACACATCGGTACCTGTTAGAGCAGGGCGGACTATACGCCCAACTCTACGAGACCCAGTTCCGCCCGGCATCCGAATTGGCGGAGGCTTCCCCGGCAGTCATCTAACATCTGCCGCCGGGTACGGGGCCGGCGTTGACGACCTGGCCGATCGTCTACCTGCGGACGCGCAGCACCCCCGGCGCAAACTGCACCAGCATCGTCTCGCCGTCCCGCACATACGGGGCGCCGAGCTTGCCTTCCACTTCGTAACTGAGCGCCTCGCGCACGTCGAGCCGCAGCATATCCCCCAGCAAGAGCGCGTACGGCTGCAACCGGCCTGCCGTGCCGCGCATGAAGTAAAAGGCTCGTTCAGCCGGCCAATCGGTGCTGATCTGAAAATCCTGAACACCGGGCGCTGATTCATGGCTTCCGCCGGTTGGTTGCGGTCTGCGCGGCAGACTCCCGGCTTCGCGGTAACGCCGAGCCGCAAGACAGGCCAGCTCAGAACCGGCTTCCGCCAGGCGCAGGGTATGGGCCAGTCCGGAATCGCCGATATTCAGCGTCACTGCTGTCTGGTAGATGATGTCGCCGGTATCGAAGTTCTCGTCCATGTAGTGCAGGCTGACCCCGGTCTCCGTTTCGCCGGCGCGCACGGTCCAGAACAGCGGCGCCGGCCCGCGATGGGCCGGCAACAGAGAGGGGTGTACGTTGATGAAGCCCTCGAGCGGTATCTCCAGCCAGGCCGGTGGGATCCGATAGGGGAAGCCGGCCACGATGGCCAAATCAGGTCGCTTAGTACGCAGCCAGATGGTGGTCTCTCTGTCGCGTGTCGAGCGCAGGTGGCGGAGCGGAATGTTGTATCCATAGGTCAACATCGAAATTGAGGTGAAGCCCATACCGGAGGCAGGCTGTGTGGCTGCAGCGCTGTCATTCCCCGCCGGCATGATAACACCGACGATATGCTCGCCTGCTGCAATCAGCCTCTCCAGGTGAACGCTGGAAAAGCGCGTCGGCATCCCGAAGAAGATGATGCGGGACCTGGCGGATGGCGAGTAACGATTGTCAAACATAATGACAGCTCAATGCCGAGACCTTCTTTCGTACTATGTCTCCCTGTTTCCGCTGCGTCGTTTCAAGATGAAAATTGAGCTAGAATTCAGGCGACCGGCTTTCAAGCCGATTTTCGCCTATTGCCCGTTTCGATACAATGGGCGCGAATATGCCTGTAAGAGTTGTTAACCTGAGCAAGGAGAAGGAGAAAGAGTAAGATGGCAAAAGCTGTCAAACGGCGAACGGAAAAGCGGGAAGAGAGGGCGACTAACTGGCTCTTGATCGGCGGTATAGTGGCGGTGGGTGTGATTGCCCTCTTTGCGCTGCTCTTCCTTACATTCCAGGAACCCGAAACGGTGGTCCTGCAAGAATGGTGCGCCGACAATCCCGAAAACTGCATCGCGATGGGACCGGAAGATGCCGCGGTCACAGTTGTTGAGGTCTATGACTATGCTTGTCCGGCGTGCGGCAGTTTCACGATCGGCTATGAAGATGACATCGCCACGGCCTACTTCGATAACGAAGACGTGAATTGGGTCTACTTCCCCTATTCGTTGCCCCAGTTCCGGGATCGTTCCCCGGCATCCTCCGCCGCGGCCCTCTGTATGGCTGAACAAGGGACCGAACTCTTCCACGCCTTTCATGTTGGTCTCTTTGATATTCAATCCACGGAATTAGCGCACACGCGGGCTGGGTTCGATCAGGTAGCGGAGGAAATCGGAGCCGACACGGAGGCCTTCAGTCAATGCCTTGAGCAAGGCCGTTTCCGGGCTGCCGTCGAGGAAAACATGGAGGCGGCATCACTCGCGACGGTATCATCTACGCCGAGCTTCTATGTCAATGGCCGTTTGTATACCAACATCGGCTCATTCGGCCAGCTCGCCCAGATCATCGACCCATTAATTACCCAATAAGATTATGCCGGCGGCGCCGGTAAGTGGTGTGCAGCAACGGGAAGGCGGGCTGAAAAGTGCGCTTTCGACACAGGCCGTCCGCCACGGCCCGCGTCATTGACCTGGGAGAAAGTAAGCATGGCAATGAACAATCTGGCTGAAGAACCTGTTGAGCTTGAGTCATCCGGCGTCGGCTGGATTGACGTTAGCGAATGGCAATTGCGCATCGTCCAATTGCTGTCGGTGCCCGGCATGATTCTCGCCTACTATCTATGGCTCTTTCACGACTCGAAGGTCTTTCCATCTTGTACGGTCAGCGAGTTCTGGGACTGTGGACAGGTAAGCGGTCCGTCTGGGGAGTTTTCCAGCATTGGCGGTGTGCCGGTAGCCCTCATTGGGCTGCTTGGGTACGCGACCATCTTCCTGCTAATCTGGCTGAGGGACTGGTTGCCGGTGCTTGACGACAACATGCCGGAGTTGATGACCATCGTCACCGGCCTCGCCTTCGGCTTCACACTCTTCCTCACCGGCCTGGAAGCCTTCGTGATTGGCGCATTCTGCCAGTACTGCCTGGTTTCAGCCGCAATTGTCGCGGCCATGTTCGCGCTCTCTTTGCTTTTCCTTCGCAGCAGTCGGCGAGCGCGCGCCGCTTGAAGCCTGGGGTGACTGTCACTCTGGAAAGTGACAGTCACCCCGCGCTAATCGAGGTGTCCGCCGGCCTCGGCCTGCCCCAACACCGACAGGATTGAGCCCACCAGGGCGCGGGCAGCTTCAGCGCTCAGTTCAACAGCCACTCGTGCGCCCGGCCCCATGGCATCATTGACGAAGTCAATATTCAACGCATGCTCTTCCGGCGCGCTGAAAGGATGATCATACGATACGAGGGCCTCACTGACGGTAAACCAACCGCCGGCACCCTTGCCGCTTCCCTCAATAGCTACCCTTTCAGCGATCATTGTACACATGGTATGCTCTCCATCAGTCTGTATACCTACGCCGTCTGCAGGTGTTTTTCGAGAAAGGCAAACACCTTCCGCCAGCCGTCTACCGCTTGAGGCTGCCGGTACGCGCCCCGGTCATGATAGAAGAAGCCGTGTCCCGCGCCCTCATACATGTGGAACTCGTATGCCTTTCCGTGCCGTTTCAGCGCTTCCTCGTGGATGGCTACCTGCTCCGGCGTCGGGTTCTGGTCATCCGCGCCAAATAGCCCCAGGAGCGGGCAAGCCAGGTCAGCCGTATAATCTATCGGCGCCACCGGGAATTTGTCTGAAAGCTGATCCGGCGTCATTACTACCCTGCCGCCCCAGCAGTCAACAACAGCGGAGAAGCCTGGAATCCGGCAGGCCGCCAGATATCCATGCCGGCCGCCCGAACAAGTACCAAACAGGCCAACCTTACCGTTCAGATAGGGTTGCGCCAGAAGGAACTTCTGCGCGCCGGCCAGATCCTGCACCACCTGCTCATCCGGCACGCCGCCCATGCCGCGCACCTTCGCTGCCACATCCTCCGGCGTCCCATGCCCGGCGCGGAAATACAGATTGGGCGAAAGCGCCGCGTAGCCGTGGTGGGCGAATTTGCGCGTCGCTTCCCAGTACCATTCGTCCCATCCGGGCATATGGTGGATGACCACTATCCCCGGAAACGGACCGGGACCAAGCGGTCGCGCGTAATACGCATTGATCATCTCGCCATTGCCGCTGACCATCGAGACGGTTTCCGCAATCATACCCGCGTAGTTGTCTGTCTGATACATGTGTCTGCTCCTGTTTCAATGAGTTAAGTGGAAGTTCAGGATCGCCGGTGCACGCCCAACAACAGGTCGCGCCCGTAATCATCGGGAACTGCCCGGCCCGTGAAGCCGCCTTCGTGCAAGAGGCGCAGCCATTCGGCGCGTGAAAACAGCCCATACAGGTGCTCCTCATGATCGTAACGCAACGGCCGCCCGTCCTCCCGGAAGACAAATGAAAAGGCCGTGACATAACCTGTGTCAGTTGGGTCCGGATCGAAGCGCCATTCCAAATAGCGCAGCGATCGGCCTTTCTCGTCGCCACCATGCCACTCCGTACCCTCGACAAAGGTCTCGCGTACGTAATCCGGCGCAAACAGCACCAATCCGCCCGGCCGGCAATGGGCCGCCGCTGTGTGGATGGTCTGCCGCAAATCTTCCTCAGTACTGATGTACATCACCGCGTCATGCACAAAGACGGCGTCAAATAGGCGGCCCAGGCGCAGCGTGCGCATATCGCCCTGAATATGCTCGCATTCCGGGTTGATCTTTCGGCTCTGGTCCAGCATCCGCGGCGACAGGTCGGTCAGGGTCAGCTGGTAACGGGCTTTCAGATAGGAAGCGTTGTTGCCGCCGCCACAGCCCAGCTCCAGCAGCGTTCGCAAGGGGGTGTCGGCGTTGGCATCCAGCGTCTGCCGGAAGAATGTTGCCTCCTCTTCGTAATCCTCCGGCCCGGAGACCAGCGTCCACCAATCAGCGAATTCGTCGTATAGGCGTAAGTTCTGACCCGGCATCAATCCTCTCGCAATTCACGCGGCCGGGCGCGCCGTGAAGCAAGCCCAACCCAATCAATCTGCCTGCCGCCGGCTGCTCAGCGATGGCCCAGTACGCGATGCGGCTGATATGGTTCTTCCAGCAGGCGAATGTCCTCATCAGAAAGCGTAACCTCACAGGCGGCAACCGCTTCCTCCAGATGCTGCATCTTCGTTGCTCCGATAATCGGAGACGTGATCCCCGGCTTATGCAACATCCAGGCCAGCGCCACCTGTGCCGGCCTAACTTGCAGGCGCTCGGCCGCTTCGACCACCCGGTCCAGGACGTCAAAGTCATGCGCCTCAAAATACATATCGTCCGCGAAGCTGTCACTTTGCGCCCGCGTGGTCGGACGGGCGCCTCCGCGCGTGCGATTGCCGGCAAGGAAACCACGCGCCAGGGGACTCCAGGGAATGATTCCGACGCCCTGGTCATTACATAACGGGAGCATCTCCCGCTCCTCTTCCCGGTAGATTAGATTGTAATGATTCTGCATCGAAACGAAGCGCGTCCAGCCATGGGCGTCAGCCGTATACTGCATCTTCGCCAGTTGCCAGGCGAACATGCTGGACGCGCCGATGTAGCGCGCTTTGCCGGCTTTCACCACATCGTGCAGCGCCTCCATCGTCTCCTCAACGGGGGTAGCGTAATCGAAGCGGTGGATCTGGTACAGATCGACGTAATCAGTCCCCAGGTTGCTTAGGGACTTGTCAATGGCGTCCATGATATGCTTGCGCGAAAGGCCGCCGGAATTGGGGTCAGCCGGGTTATGGGCGAAGAAAACCTTGGTCGCGATGACTACTTCCTCCCGACCGGCAAATTCGCGCAGCAACTTGCCGGTTACCTGCTCGCTAACCCCAAGCGAATAGGCGTCAGCGGTGTCGAAGAAGTTGATGCCCAGTTCGAGAGCGCGGCGCACAAAGGGGCGACTGTCCTCTTCATCCAGCACCCAGTCCCGCCACTGGGATGTACCATAGCTCATCATTCCCAGGCAAATGCGGCTTACTTTCAAGCCCGACTTCCCTAAATTGACATAATCCATTTCTTCCTCCGAATGGTTAGTTCCGACGGGCAGGTCAATTCGGTCCGCCAGGACAATTCAGTCATGCGCCTCCAGGCAGGTCACCCCATCCGGACCGACCAGCGCACTGTGAACCACTCCCGCCGGCAGCTCTAGTCGATCGCCCGCCTGCAGGTGCAGCCGCCTTTCGCTCGTCGGCAGCACAAATGTGATCGAGCCACGGACCACGACAATGACCTTGTGATATCCGTGCGAATGAGCCGGGTACCGATCGCCGGGGCCGTTTGACCAGGAGTAGGGTCGCCGCCCTTCGCGAGACAACGCGGCCAATAGCTCTTGCGCGGTAGCCGGATGCGATGCCGCCCACATTCTTACAATGACATCCTGCATAGGTTACCTCGTAAGCAGGTCAACTAAATGAAGGATTGGCAACGCATCAACCAGGCATAATCTACACCCGCCGGGGGTTCCAGGCTCGGCGCAAGCTCACCAGGACATTATACCTGCCATAATTCGACCTGCCAGTCAGAATGGCGCGTAGCAGGCGCAGATCAGGGCCGCCTCAATCGCGTTTACTCAAGACTTTTCGTTACTGATATAATGCACCCCATGAGCAAAGAGAGCGGCAACCGCCGGCTGCAGCTATGGGTCGGAATCCTGATCAGCGCCCTATGTCTAGTCGCCATTTTTCTCATCATCGATCCCGGCGAGATCTGGCGCGCGCTGCAAAGCGCCCAGCCGGCCTATTTGCTTCTCGGCGTAGCCGGCATCCTGGGGTTCATGGCTGTAAGGGCGGTGCGCTGGCGCTTCATGCTGGGCAACGCGGTCCCGTTGGGCAAGGTTTTTCACGTTCAGAACATCGGCTACATGCTCACCTTCCTCCTTCCTTTCCGGCTGGGCGATGTCGCCAGGGCGGTCATAATCGGCAACGTGCCGCCAGTGACCTTACCTCAAGGTATTTCCACCATGCTCGTGGAGCGACTACTCGATCTGCTGTTCGTGCTGATGTTATTGCCCTTCACCTTGAGGGCAGTGCCGGCGTTGCCGGAACAGGTCAGTAGCGCCGTGTTTTTGCTGAGCGCGGTCGGTCTTACCGCCATGATCATGCTGGTCATCGCAGCCAATCAGCGTGAACGCGCCCGCGTGCTCACCAGGGCGATTCTCAATCGCTTGCCGATGTTCAACACAGAAAACTGGGTGCGGCGTGTGGACGAGCTGCTGCTTGGGCTTGGCACCCTCACCAGTTTGCGCGCCGGCATCTGGCTCGTCGCGCTCAGCATACTGGTCTGGCTGCCCATCCTCTTTGCCTATTACATGACACTGCGCGGGGTTGGCATTGAACCTTCCTGGGCGATGGCCGGCTTCGTCGTGTGTGTAGCAGCCCTCAGTGTGGCCGCCCCGTCTTCGCCCGGGCAAATCGGCGTCTTTCACGCCAGCGTCATCTTCGGACTGGTGGAGATCCTGGGTCAACCGGCTGCGGAATCAGCCAGCTTCGCTTTCATCTACCACGCACTGAACTTTCTCACCTTGATCGTGCTGGGCATCATCGGCGTCTGGCGCACCGGCGACACGTTCGGAGACATCATCTCCTCGACGCGAGACTTCATGCGCCGGAAAGACTCGCAGCCCTCATCCTTCACGGGTAGCGAGTAGAGCACGCGTCCGGCCATGACGGTTTCACATGACCTTCTAGAACGGGCCGGCTGCCGGGCACCAAAGCTGGCGCGGCCGAAGTCGGCTGAGTTCTCCCGCGTTTGACAGTGTATAGCTCGCATGCGAATTCTTGAAGTTCTCACCTACTATCGCCCCCACACCAGCGGGCTGACTATTTACGTTGAGCGCCTTAGCCGGGCGCTGGCGGAGCTGGGGCATGATGTGACGGTCCTGACATCGCAGTTTGATGCCGACTTGCCGCTCAGGGAAAACATGCACGGGGTAAATGTCGTGCGCGTCCCGGTTGCCTTGCGCGTCAGCAAGGGTGTGATCATGCCCACCTTTGGCCGGCACGCCAATCAACTGGCGCGCTGGGCCGATGTGCTGCACCTGCACCTGCCGCAATTTGACGCTCCCGGCCTGGCTCTGCGCGGCCGGCTTTATAAGAAGCCAGTGGTGTTGACATACCACTGTGACCTGCAGCTCCCCGAGGGCGCGTTTAACCGGCTCGTCGATCGCGTCGTGCGTGTGGCCAATCGCCTGGCGGGCAATCTGTCGGATGCTGTGGTCACCTACACGCGTGATTATGGAGCAAGTTCCCCTTACCTGTCCCCTTACATGGGCCGAAAACTGTGCATCATACCACCGCCGGTAGAGCTTGCCGTTTGCCCGCCGGCGGAGTTGCGAAACTTCGTAGAGAAACAGGGAATCGCTGGTCGCAAGGTCATCGGCATCTCGGCCCGCATCGCCACCGAAAAGGGTGTGGAAATTCTGCTCCGCGCGCTGCCGAAGGTTATCGAAGCGCACCCCGATGTGCTGGTGCTACACGCCAATCCACCAACGCTCGGGGAGGAGGTCTATCTCCAGAAGCTACAGCCGTTATTTGACCAACACAAGGAGCGTTACCATCTCCTGGGCAGCCTGAGCGGCGCGGAGCTGACTGCCTTTTACAAGAGTCTCGATGTACTGGTGGTCTCCAGCCTGAACAGCACCGAAAGCTTTGGCCTGGTGCAGATTGAAGCGATGATCAACGGCGTGCCGGTTGTTGCCAGTAACCTGCCAGGCGTGCGCCAGCCGGTGACCATGACAGGCATGGGTGAAGTCACCCCTATCGGCGACCCCGATGCCCTGGCTGACGCCCTCATTCGGCTGCTCAACTGCAAAGAGCGCTACCTCCGTCCGGCAGACATCATTGCCGCCAGCTTCAGCCCGGAACAAACCGCGCGGGAATACGCGGCGCTATTCAGCGGGCTGCTTCGCGGCGAGCGCCCCGGAGGGACTTTGGAGCCGGAAGCCTACGAACGCCTGCGCCGACTGACCGGTGAGACTAGGGCGCAAGGGTAGCCATGTTCCTCTGGTCCGCACACTGCCCTGCACGCAATAAAGCGAGCGCAGCCAATTGACCGCCGAAAGTTCGAGGCAACAGCATGGCGATGACCTTCTCTGGCAGCACCTGAAGACGCTGCCGGCATTTCGCGCCCTGCTGCGCTCAGTCGAGGCTCGCTTTTACCGACGACTTGACCTGCCGGGGCCGGTGCTCGACCTGGGTTGCGGCGACGGGCACTTTGCGCGCATGGCTTATCCCGATCGACAGCTTGAGGTAGGCGTCGATCCCTGGTGGAACCCGTTGCGGAAGTCGCGCCGGCAGGACGTTTACGGGGCCGCTGTTCAGAGTTTCGGAGACTCGATGCCCTTCGCCGCCCGCACATTCGGTAGTGTGATCAGCAACTCCGTCCTGGAGCACATCCCGAACGTGCAAATGGTGCTGCAAGAGACCAATCGCGTACTGCGGCCGGGAGGATTGCTTGTCGTCACCATGCCCAGTCACTACTTCACACAGAATCTGGGTGGCGCACGCTATTTCGGTGACGCCTATCGGCGTTTCTTCAACCGCATTTCGCGACACGCACACACCGAACCGCCGGAATGGTGGGCCGAGCGGTTGGCCTGGGCCGGCTTCCGCGTCCGGCGCTGGCAATACTACTTCTCGGAATCCGCCCTGCATGCGCTCGAAATCGGTCATGTGCAAGGTCTGCCGTCCGCGATTCTACACGCGCTGACCGGCCACTGGATCCTGGGCCCGTGGGAGGAGAACTTGCGCCCGGTTGAGCGTTGGCTTCGCCCCTTCTATGAGGAAGAGTTCCCCGAGGAGGGAGCCTACCTTTTCATAGTCGCGGAGAAGCAATCAGAGAGCCGGCTATTGCCGGAGTTGCCGCCGCCACACCCGTTTTCCCTGGCGGAACTGTCCGAAGAAGCGTCCGCTCGTGAAATCTTATCGCCGACCGAGGCGCTCACGACTGCGGCGCCGGCGCCAGGGGCGGAAGACCTTCGTGCCCCGGCTGTTGCAGAGAGCGCCGGTGGGGTGTCGTTTGGCCCGGCGGCGCCCGCTTCCAGTCCGGCTCAAGCGGGCGGCATCAGCCCGACTATCACTATCGGCGTGCTGGCGTTGTTGGCCATTGTCGCCGCGGCAACCGGCCTGGGAGCGCTTTCCGCGGACGTGGGTGCGCTTCCGGCAGCCGGCGAGTTGTTGCCAAACGGCATCGTGGCATACGGAATATCGGTATTGGCGTTTGCCGGCCTAGTGGTCTATATGCGGCGCGGTCATCCGCCGGTGCGGCTATCCCGCATACTGCCCACGAATCGCCGCCGCTGGTGGTATCCGGCGAGCCTGTTGCTGGCGGGAATGGCCGGCGCGGCCGGCGGCAGCACGCCGTTTGACGGCAACTGGTTGATTGCCATCCTCCTCTGGATCGCGGCTGCTGCGGTTGCCGCTTATTCCTTGTGGCCGGCGGCTGACCGGGCCGTTACCGCGTCGGCCGACGGATTGGCCGGAACGGTCGAAAGCGATGCGGCGACCGCCACAGCCGCCGGTGCGCGTGGCAAAGTACCCTTCCACTGGATTGCGGCAACCGTTCTCTTCTTGGCGGCGCTGCTCATCCGCGCCGCCGACGTGACCAGCCACCCCTTTGTGCTGAACGGGGTCGAAGCCAGCCTCGGATTGGATGCTGTGGCGGTCAGCAACGGATTGATTCGCAACCCGTTCGCCGTCGGCTGGCTGACCAACCCCACGCTGCCATCCTACCTCTTGACGATGCCGCTGGCGCTCTTCGGGCAAACGGTCCTTGGAGTGCGAGTGCTATCACTCCTGGTCGGCGCGCTTACCGTTGCCCTGCTTTATTTGTTGGGCCGGCGCGTCTGGGGCGAGGCGGAAGCTCTGGTGGCGGCGATCTTCCTGGCCGGCTCGCATGTGCACGTGCATTACAGCCGGCTGGGGATGAACAACATCTGGGACCCGTTGCTCATGTTCCTGCCGATCGCCCTGGCAGCCCTGGCTCTTGATCGGCGAGAGCAGCGGGCGCGGCGGGCGTGGCTTTTGGCGGGCGCGGCTGCCGGCATCGCCTTCTACTTCTTCACCCCTTCACGACTGCTTCCACTGGTGGCAATTGGCGCGGTACTCCATCTACTTATCTTTTCGCGAGATGCGCTGCGTGCCCACTGGCGAGGGATATTGTCCGCCGCCGCCCTGTCGCTGGTGATCGCGCTGCCCCAACTGCTCTTCTACAGCCGGAATCCAGGCATCTATACAGAGCGCCTGGGCAGCGTCGGCATCCTGCAAAGCGGCTGGTTGGCGCAAGAGACGATTCTGACCGGGCGTACGGCGCTTGATCTGCTCGCCACACAATTCTGGCGGGCCGTGCTTGCTTTTCAGACTACGGTCGACACGACGACGACCTACAACCCCGGCATTCCACTGCTGCGATACGCACCGGCCTTGCTCTTCACCTTCGGCATTGGCCTGGCGTTGGCCCGGCTGCGCCGCTTCACCTGGGCCTCAATGCTCATCTGGTTGGGTGTCACTTTGTTCTTTGCCGGGGCGCTGCTGATCAGCCCGCCGGACAGTCATCGCCTGCTCAGTGTAATGCCGGCTGTCACCCTATTGGCGGCGGCTCCGCTTGTCTGGCTAGGACGGCAGTTGGCGCGAGCGTATCCGAGCCGGCGGAGATACTTGATACCGGCGCTCAGCCTGATTGCTGTCTTGCTGATTGCCGGCGACCTGCTCTTCTATTTCGGCACATATCGAGCCGGCGCCCGTTTTGGTGACCGCAACACAGAAATCGCCTACGGCATCGGCACCTATCTCGATTCCCTGGAAGGTCCCTACACGGCCTTTCTACATGGCCCGCCGGCCATCTATGTCGACTTTCCCACTATTCCGTTTCTGGCAACCGGCTTTGTGCCGAACATCAATCTGTTCAATGTGGAACCGGCCGAGGCGCCTTCACCCAGCCCCACCTTGCCGGAGAGTGGGACTGTGTTTCTTTTTGTGCCGGAGCGGGCGGGCGAACTGGAGGCAATCCAGGAGCAGTACCCTGGCGGCGTGCTGCTGACCTTTGAGGGCACCTATTCGAATCCGCTCTTCTTGGCTTACAGACTGCCCCGCTAATTCGTTGCGGCGGTTCGCTCGCTGCCGCAGCTTATGCTCTCCGCACCATAACAGAGGGACAAGACACAATTGCTATTGGCCATCCGCGGCAAGGGAGGCCGGCGGAACGTCCACATTGTCCAGCCATTCGCTGACAATTTGCACCCCCAGTACCGGCGCATAGATCCCGCGCGTGGTGGAAATGTCCGCGTGTCCCAGATATTCCTGCACCACCTCAATCGGCATCCCTTCGCGCAATAGCTGGGTCGCTCGATAATGTCGGAAGTCGTGTGCGGAGAGGCTCTCGTGTAATCCCAGCGCGCGCACAGCCTTCTTGACCACGTTGTGCGCCGAGGTAATTGTCAGCCGGCCATATTGCCCGTTCCGGCTGTGTGAGACAAAGAGCGCGGGATTGCCATCCGTGCGCTCCCTGAGATAGATCGCAATTGCTCTGCCGGCATACTCGCGTAGAAAGATCGTCCGTGGCCGGCTGCCCTTGCCCTTTATCGAGGCGTATCGCGCCCGGCCGTGATCGACGTCCACCCGGTTCAGGGCCACAACTTCTGAGATTCGGGCCGCGGTGGCATACAGAGTCATGACCAGCGCCCGGTCTCGCAACAGAGATAGGCGGCGATTGTATGCGTCATTGCTCGCCGGCAGCGGCAAGCTCTGGTAATAGCTGACAATGCGCGGCACGCCCTGCCGGGCAATGTCCATATCAATCACCTTCTCGGAAGCGTGGCGCTCGACCGGCCTTCGCGCCAGCTGCCGGCTCAGCTTTCCGATTTGCACGCCTGCCGGCAATTCATCGAGGCCGTCCAGGAAGTTCAAATAACCGGCAATCGCCGCGGTATAGGTTGTGACGGTGGATCGCGAACGATGGCCAAGCAACCAATGTCGAAAACGCATGATGGTGGCGGTGGTGAGGCCGGCGGGCGAAAGGGGCCAGGGCATTTCCAACGTGAAGCCGTCGTAGCCGAAGTGTTGTATCCAATCTGCCAGCAGCCGCAGTCCGCTGCGGTACGTGTGCTCGGTGCGCAGGCTGCCGGCGCCCGCGCTCTGCAAATACGTCAATTCATGAAACCAGGCGGGCGCGTCCGGCGCGTCGCGATTGGATATCGGCAATTTCAATCGGCGTGGCATATGCGATAGCTTCCTTCTAACTCATGCTGTATTCTAACCAAAGCAGCACACACTCGCATCAATCGAGGTGCGCTGCTGTAAACAGGGCGGCGTGTGCACACTCAAGCCGATGCATGCTCACAGAAAAGCAAACATCATGCCCGGTTTCCTCTTTACAACAGGAGCGCATCTGCTATAATGCGCCCCTGAATAATGTGTGACAAACTGCCGCCGATTTGCGCGGTTTTTCTGTTTAGGAGTGCTCTGCGGGCAATGGTATCCGGCCTGCGAGCGGGAGTGCTTGATGCAAACCAGTGTGCACCATTGGAATTAGGAAGGTAACGTATGTCGTATAGGGCAAAGCCACATCTATTGACCGAGGAAGGACTGGCGCGGCTGCAGGCGGAGTTGAAGAACCTGCGCACAGAAGGCCGCGAGTCTCTGGCCGAACGCTTGCGGCAGGCTTTTGAGGATGGGCAGGACGATGACTTCGTCGACAATGCCGAGTTGGAGGCCGCGCGCAACGAACAATCCTTCCTGGAGGGGAGAATTCAGGAACTCGAGGAGATCCTGGGTAACTACCAGATCATCGAGCAGAATGGTGGGCCGCACGATGTGGTTCGCGTAGGCGATTACGTCACTATTGTGGAAGACGGCACTGATTTTGAGGAGAGCTATTACCTTGTCGGCGCTGCTGAAGCCGACCCCTCTGCCGGTCGAGTATCCAATGAGAGTCCACTTGGCCGGGCTATCGTTGGCGCTCGCAAAGGCGACCTGGTGCGAGTGAACGCACCGAACGGCGTGATCGCCTTCCGCATCGTCAAATTCGAGTAGACGGGCAGGGGGATATCTTGTCCCTGTCCGTTACCGGCCCGTGTTGCGACACGGGCTTTTTTGTGCGCCGGCCGGCGATAGCCACGTACATCAGTTGTTTCGCCTGATTCTCATTAACTGGCGCACATCAATGGCAGCAAGACTCTTGCGTGAGTTTTTAGCTTGCGCGCTGAATCACCAATTTCGATCCAAAGGAAGGCCGGCATGGTCTGGAAACCAAACGCGCTGGAGCGCCAGCGGCTCGAAAAGTTGCAGCAGCTCACGGAAATCGGCATCGAGCCATATCCGCTGCGAGTAGAGCGCACACATGCCATCGCCGATGCCACGGCGGAGTTTCTCGCCACCGAAGGGACTGATTCAGCAGAGGACGTGTCAGCCACGCTGACCGGCCGGCTGATCAGCATGCGCGATATGGGCCGGACGATCTTCGCCCATATAGAAGACGGCAGCGGCCGCGTACAGCTTTTTTTGCGCCAGGCGGATGTTGGCGAAGAGTCTCATGGGATATTTCGCCGGCTGCTCGACCTGGGCGATTTCGTGGAAGCGCGCGGGGTTCTCTTTCGCACACGCACCGGCGAGATCAGTCTGCGGGTCACCGAATGGCGCTTGCTGAGCAAGGCGATCAGCCCGCTGCCGGTAGCCAAGGAGCGAGAGGTAGATGGACGGCTGGAGCGTTACGCCGCCTTTGCGGACGTTGAGGAACGTTACCGGCAGCGCTATGTAGACCTGGCAGTCAACCCCGAGATACGCGAGATTTTCGTCACCCGCGCCCGTTTGGTTTCCACCTTGAGACGCTTCCTGGATCAGAACGGATTCCTCGAAGTCGAAACGCCGGTGATGCAACCGCAATATGGCGGCGCGGCGGCGCGCCCGTTCACCACTTTTCACAATCAGCTCCGGCAAAGCCTCTTTCTGCGCATCTCCTTTGAGCTTTACCTCAAGCGTCTCCTGGTTGGCGGCATTGAGCGCGTCTACGAGATCGGCCGTGACTTTCGCAACGAAGGCGTCGACGCCACCCACAATCCGGAATTCACCCAACTCGAGTTTTACGCCGCCTACTGGGACTACCATGACGTCATGCGCTTCACCGAAGAGATGTTCTCTACCCTGGCTAGGGAGTTGACCGGCGGGGTGGCAATACAGTATCAAGGACACACGATTGACCTGAGCGGCCCATGGAAGCGTATCACCTTGCGTGACGCCATTAAGCAGTTTGCCGAAGTGGACTATATGGCGTTTCCGACGGCGGAGTCGCTCGCGCACGAGATTCGGCAAATAGGCGGTCATGCCCCTCCCGACACGAGCTGGGGCAAGCTAATAGACGGGCTGCTGGCCGAGTTCGTGCAACCCCGGCTCATCCAGCCGACGTTTCTGACTGAATATCCCAGAGAGATCTCCCCCTTGGCGAAGCGCATCCCCAATGATCCCGCCCACGTCGAGCGATTTGAGTTTTTCATCGCCGGCCTAGAACTGGGCAACGCCTTCACGGAGCTCAACGATCCAATCGATCAACAGGCCCGCTTCGAGGAGATGCAGCGCCTTTACAAGGCGGAGGACGAAGAGGCCCATCCGATCGATGAGGACTACTTGCGGGCCATGCGCTACGGCATGCCGCCGAACGGCGGCTTCGGCGTGGGCGTAGACCGGCTGGTCATGCTCTTTACGAACCGGCCGACTATCCGTGAAGTGCTGCTTTTTCCGCATCTTCGGGAACGAGAATAGGACCGCCTCTCGCTCCGAGATTCGCCTCGGCTCACCTTTCCACTAACAGTTTCGTGTCGGCCCGTTGTCTCGTGCAGCGAGTGCGCTTCTGCTAGAATTGCCGTATGAAGCGCCTCCCCTTCTTTGTTTACGGCACTCTTCTTTCCGGCCAACCAAACGTTGCCCACTGGGGCGCTTCAGTCGCTTCGCGCCGGCCTGCCCGCTTTCAGAATGGCCGACTCTACGACATGGGCGCTTTCCCCATGCTGGTGGAAGGGGAGGGCGGCCCGGTCTATGGCCAGCTCGTAGACATTTTGCATGATGACTACGAAGCGGTTCTGCGGCGTCTGGATCTCCTGGAGGAGTACGACCCGCTGAACGCCGGCGCCGGTCCATACCACCGGGAACCCAGATATGTGTTGCTGGAAAAGGGACGGATTGCCGAAAGCTGGGTATACTTGGGCCATTCCCACTATGCAGCACGGGCGCCGCTGGTCAGTAGCGGCGACTGGCGCAAGCACACTGAGCAGTGGCAGGACAAGCTGGAGGCGCAATGGCGTCAGTTACGGATGTCGCAACAAGGGCTACTCAGCAGCCCGGACGGTGACCTGTCGTAGCATAGCAGCCTGTGCGCCCACTCTGCTAACAGTTGCGTGACGAGAGCCGAAAGTACGGATAGGAATTCAAAGATGAAACGAATTGGCGTCCTCACCAGTGGCGGCGATGCCCCAGGAATGAATGCTGCCGTTCGGTCGGTCGTGCGGACCGCGCTGGACAAGGGCCTGGAAGTGTATGCGATTCATGAAGGTTTTCAGGGGATGCTGGATGGAGGCAAGCGCTTCCGCAAGCTGGGTTGGAACGACGTCGGCGGCATACTGCATCAGGGCGGTACGGTCATTGGGTCTGCTCGGTGCAAGGAATTTCGCGAAAGAGCGGGAAGGCTGCAGGCAGCCCGAAATCTGGTCGTCTATCAGATTGAGGGCCTGGTCATCATCGGTGGCGACGGCAGCCTGACCGGCGGCGATGTCTTGCGCCGGGAATGGCCGGGTCTGCTGGCGGAGCTAGTCGATACCGGCGAAATCTCTCCCGAACAGGCCGCCAACTGCTCTACGCTCCGCATCGCCGGCATTATCGGCTCCATCGATAATGATATGCACGGCACCGATATGACCACCGGCGCGGACACCGCCCTGCATCGCATCATCAGCGCGGCCGACGCTATCTCCAGTACCGCCGCCAGTCACCAGCGCAGTTTCATTATCGAAGTGATGGGTCGGAATTGCGGTTACCTGGCCCTGATGGGCGCGCTGGCCTCCGGCGCGGACTGGGTGCTCATACCCGAATCGCCGCCCGATGTAGACGACTGGGAAAGCAAGTTGTGTGATGTCATGAGCAAGGGTCGCGCGGCCGGCCGGCGTGACAGCCTGGTCTTCGTAGCCGAAGGTGCGCGAGATCGGCACGGCAACCCTATCACCAGCCGGCATGTGAAACAGGTGCTCGAAGAGCGGCTCGGCGAGGATACCCGCATCACCGTTTTGGGCCACGTGCAGCGCGGCGGCTCACCGAGCGCGTTTGACCGAAATCTGAGCACCATTCTCGGCCATCATGCGGTATTGGCGTTACTCTCCGGCGAAGCTGATAATGGCCCGATCGTGATGGGTCTGCAGGGCAACCAGGTTACGCACACGCCGCTGGATCTCTGTCTGAAACGCACGAACCAGGTCAGCGAGGCGATCAACGCCGGCAACTTTGAGCATGCTATGAACTTGCGCGGCAGAAGTTTCAATGACTCCTTTCGCATCGTAAGAACAATGGTGCGCGCCAAGCCTCACGATCCGCCGGAAGGCGCGCGTCGCTTGCGCCTGGCCGTGCTACACTCCGGCGGACCCGCTCCCGGCATGAATACCGCCGTGCGTGCTGCGGTGCGCCTGGGTATTGATCGGGGCCACCATATCTTTGGCGTAAACAACGGCTTTCCCGGCCTGGCGCGCGGCGAGATCAGCGAAATGAATTGGATGAGCGTTAACGGCTGGGCGCACAGAGGCGGCGCGGAGCTGGGCACCAACCGCACTCTGCCGGAAGGCAAGGACTTCTACGCCATTGCTCGAACTCTGGAGGCCCATCAGATTGACGGCATCCTGATGATCGGCGGCTGGATCGGCTATCATGGCGCGCTCGCCATACACGATCAACGGCGTGTCTTCCCGGCGTTCAACATCCCCATCGTCTGCCTGCCGGCTACGATCAACAATAATTTGCCGGGCGGCGAGCTGAGCGTGGGCGCGGACACCGCCCTGAACAGCATCGTCGCCTCCGTTGACAAGATCAAACAGTCGGCCGTGGCCTCCCGGCGCACCTTTGTCGTGGAAGTCATGGGCCATCGCTGCGGCTATCTGGCCTTGATGAGCGCCATGGCCACCGGCGCCGAGCGCGTCTACATGCATGAGGAGGGAGTCACCCTCGAAGACCTGGTCGTAGATGTGCGCAAGCTGATCAGCGGTTTCCGCGGCGGCAAGCGCCTGGGCCTGGTGATTCGTACGGAGCAGGCTAACCCGGTCTACACCACCCACTTCATGCGTCAACTGTTTGAAGAGGAAGGAGGCGATCTGTTTGATGTGCGGGAGGCGATCCTGGGGCATCAACAGCAGGGAGGCGATCCATCGCCGTTCGATCGAATTCTGGCGACGCGCTTCGCGTCTCACTGTATTGACTACTTGATTGACCAGGCGCAGAAGCCGGAACCGGTCAGCGCCTGCATCGGGCAGAACGGCGGACAACTGCGCTTTACCCCCTTGGAAGATATTCCCCGGCTGCTGGACGAACCCAATGCCCGGCCGCGCGAGCAGTGGTGGATGTCTTTGCGCGAGATCAACCATCTGCTGGCCCAGGCCGGGCCGTCGACTGTTCCGGCGCCATAACGCCCGGCAACTGACGGGCCGCACTGCGCCGCGAATTTACTTGCCCAAAACAGCGCTCAACCACTCAGCGCAAAAGAATGGATAGAGAGGATTCATAGATGAAAGTAGGTATCTTGACAGGCGGGGGAGATGTGCCGGGCCTGAACCCGAGCATCAAAGAAGTCGTCCTGCGCGCCGACAGCGAAGGGCACGAGGTTATCGGAATTCGGCGCGGCTGGGCCGGCTTACTGGAGTATAATCGTGAAGACGCTGCCAGCTTTGATCGTTGCTTCGTGCAGCTCGATCCCGTGCGCGTGCGCACCGTTGACCGCACCGGCGGTACCTTCCTGCACACCAGTCGCACCAATCCCGGCAAGGTAAAGCTGAAGGATGTGCCGGACTTCCTGCGCGACCCTGATCACCCGGAAGCTGAGAAAGCGGACACTCGCCTACGTGATTTCACTCCGCACGTCCTAAGAAATCTCGAACATCTGCAGATCGACTGCCTGATCCCTATCGGCGGCGATGACACGCTCAGTTATGGCGAGCGGCTGCACAGCGAGGGTTTCCCGGTCGTTGCCATTCCCAAGACCATGGACAACGACGTCTTCGGCACCGACTACTGCATCGGCTTCAGCACAGCCGTCACCCGCAGCGTGCAGTTCATCCACCAGTTGCGCACCAGCACCGGCTCCCACGAGCGCATCGGCGTAATCGAGTTGTTTGGGCGCAATTCCGGCGAGACCAGTCTGATCAGCTCCTATCTGGCCGGAGTTGATCGCGCGCTGATCTCTGAAGTACCCTTTGATCCCGAGAAACTGGCGGTGTTAGTGCTCCAAGACAAGCGCCGCAACCCCAGCAACTACGCGATGGTCACGATCAGCGAGGGCGCGCACATGGTGGGCGGAAAAGTCGTCGAGTACGGCGAGACAGACGCGTATGGTCACCGCAAGCTGGGCGGCATCGGCGAGATTACCGGCGAGGCGCTGGAGAAGATTACCGGCGAGAAGATCATCAGCCAACGCATCGCCTACCTGATGCGCTCGGGTGCGCCGGACGCCCTCGACCTGATGGTAGCCATGAACTACGCCCACATGGCCATGGACCTGATTACCAGCGGTGTGAGCGGACGCATGGTGGCCCTGCGGGACGGCAAGTACACCCATATTCCGATGAGCGATGTCACCAGTGGCGTTAAGCGGGTCGACGTAGAGGAGCTCTATGATGTGGAAGCCTACCGGCCGCGCGTGCGCCACGTCCTGGGCAAGCCGATGTTTTTGTATTGATGCGCGTGACGGGAGATGCCGGCTACACTCAGAACCGGCATCTCCCATACTGCTCAGCGGATGAGTTCCACAATTTGCTCGGGGTGTTCGGCCACCCGCACACCGGCGGCCTTCAGGGCGCTGATCTTTCCCTCGGCGGTGCCGCTGCTCCCCTCCACGATCGCGCCGGCATGACCCATGCGCCGGCCGGGAGGCGCGGTCTGCCCGGCGATAAAGGCGGTTACCGGCTTGCTCATGTGGTGCGATATGTACGCGGCCGCCTGTTCCTCATCATTGCCGCCGATCTCGCCGATCATGATCACCTGTTCAGTCTCCGGATCCTCCTCGAACATCCGCAAGACGTCGATGAAGCTCGTGCCGTTGATCGGGTCTCCGCCGATGCCCACACAGGTAGTTTGCCCCATCCCCCGGTTGCTGAGCGCGTAGACCACTTCATAGGTGAGCGTGCCGCTGCGTGAGACTACGCCAATCGGCCCGGGTATCGAGATGTTGCCGGGAATGATCCCCACCTTGCACTGCCCGGGCGTGATCAGACCGGGACAATTGGGACCGATCATTCGGATGCCTGCCCTATCCAGATAGGAGCGCACCCGGATCATGTCCTGCACCGGAATATGCTCCGTCAAGGTCACGATCAAATCGACTCCCGCGTCCACCGCCTCGTAGACCGCGTCCGGCGCGAAGCGGGCCGGGACGAAGATCAGCGCGCAGTTGGCAGCCGTCGCTTCCACAGCCTTCTTCACCGTATTGAAGACCGGCACACCGTGCACCCACTCTCCACCCCGGCCGGGCGTCATGCCCGCCACCACGTTCGTGCCATATTCCAACATCAATTGCGTATGAAATGCGCCCTGCCGTCCCGTGATGCCTTGCACCACGACGCGCGTATTCTTATCGATTAAGATACTCATTTTCTCCTCGCCGACAGCTCTATGCTGCTTTTTCCCGGCTGCGCCGTGAGGCAGCCGCGACGACCTTCTCAGCCGCTTCTGTGAGGTGGTTCGCGGTCTCCATTTCGGCGGCCGCCAGAATGGCCAACCCCTCCTCCGCGTTAGTCCCCAGCAGCCGAACGACCAGTGGTACATCGGAGTTCAATTCTTCCAGCGCGGAGAGCACGCCCCGGGCCACCTCGTCACCGCGAACGATCCCGCCAAAGACGTTGATTAAGATTGCTTCCACATTGGGATCGGAGAGGATGATGCCCAGGGCGGCTTTCACTCCTTCGGCCGTGGTGCCCCCGCCGATATCGAGGAAGTTCGCCGGATCGCCCCCCTTCAGCTTGATGATATCCATCGTGGCCATCGCCAGCCCGGCCCCGTTCACCATGCAGCCAATGTTTCCGTCCAGCTTAATAAAGCTGAGCCCGTGCAGCCGCGCCTCGCGCTCCGCTGCCGGCTCCTCGTCAATGTCCCGCATCTCCGCCAGTCGCGGATGGCGGGCCAGGGCGCTATCGTCAATGCTCATCTTGCCGTCGAGCGCCATCAGCTTGCCTTCGCCGCTTATGACCAGCGGATTGATCTCGGTAAGGGTGGCGTCGTTGGCCACGAAGCAATCGTACAGGCCGGCGGCTAACTTGTGAAAATCACGCCACAGTTCGCTGGGCAACCCCATGCCCGTTGCCAGGTAGGTCGTCTGATATTGCCGCAGGCCGATGGTGGGGTCAATGTGTACCTTGAAGATCCTCTCCGGCATCTTGGCGGCCACTTCCTCAATGTCCACGCCACCCTCCGCGGAGGCCATCATCATCGGTAGCCGCCGTCCGCGGTCAATCAACACCGCCAGATAGATCTCCTGGACAATGCCGGGGGCCTGTTCGTCGATCAGCACTTTGCGTACCGTAAGACCTCGGATGTTCATTCCAAGTATCTCTTTGGCAATTGCCTCGGCCTCGTCCGGGCGGTTTGCCAGCTTCACGCCGCCGGCTTTCCCCCGTCCGCCTGTCAGAACCTGTGCCTTCACAACCACCTTGCCACCCAGCTCGCGGCTCAGATCGCGGGCCTCCTTCGGTGACAGGGCAACGTCGCCCCTAGGAATTGGCACCCCGTGCTCAGCAAACAATCTCTTTGCCTGATACTCATGCAGATTCACTTTCCGTCAGCTCCTTGCGAATTGTGTGGGAAATCGTTTCGTCTCTTTTGTGGTCCGTGGCCAATGCCGGTCGCTACCGGCAAGCGCCAACCAGAGCGATTATACCATGCGCCGGAAGGGGCGCATGCAGGCGCTTCTGCACACGGCTCGCCCATCTCTATTGCTGGTGTACGCGTTCAGGGCAATTACCCTACTTTAAGGCTGCTCACATGCGAATCAGCCTTGATTCCTGCTACAATGGCAATGCCTATTGTGTCGGATACCGAGCCGCGCAGCCGACTAGCGTCGCCAATTGCGCGGCCTATTAAATGGAGAATAGGAAATGAACACACCCCGTCTCATCCGGGTAGCAATTGCTGGGGTGCTGTTGCTGCTCGTTGCACTCGCTTTCATCCCAACGGCCTCGGCGGCCGATGCCAATTGGCGAGCCGAGTACTACAACAATGTCAATCTCTCGGGTAATCCCGTGTTGGTGCAATACGTGCCCACCATCGACCTCTTCTGGGGCGATCGCACGACCCTTCCGCCAGGCGTGAGACGCGAAAACAGCTCTATTCGCTGGACGCGGACGGTGAACTTCGGCACGGCCGGCACTTACCGTTTCTCGGCCACTATGGACGATGGCATGCGCGTCTGGCTGGACAACGCGCTGATCATTGACCAATGGCAAACAGGCCAGACTCGCACTGTAACGGCGGATCGCTCGTTGTCAGCGGGTGATCATGCCCTGCGAGTCGAGTTCTTTAACGGGCCGCTGGACGCCACTGCCAAGTTCACCTGGCAGTTCTTGCCGGGAGCGCCGCCTCCCCCGACGACCTTCAACGGCTGGCGAGGCGAATACTTCAACAACCAATCGTTGCAGGGCACGCCGGTCTTGATCCGCGATGACGCCGCCATAAACTTCAACTGGGGTCTTGGTTCCCCGGCCTCAGGTGTCGTAGGGGCGGACAACTTCTCCGTACGCTGGACGAGAAACCTCACCCTCAACGAGGGTCGCTACCGCTTTGATGCCAGGAGCGACGACGGCGTGCGCGTTTGGGTTAATAACGTGCTGATTATTGACCGCTGGATTCAGCAGCCGGTGACCAGCGTGTCCGGCGAGATTAATGTCGCCGGCGGTTCGACCCCGGTGCGAATGGAGTACTTCGAAGCCGTGGGCGACGCGCAGGCCTACTTGACCTGGACGCAGGTTAGCGTGACCCCACCGCCTCCGCCTTCGGTCGGCACTGCTACGGTAACCTCCAGCACACTGAATGTCCGTCAGGGGCCGGGCACAAACTTCCCGATTCTGACTGTAGTGACTCAGGGCACTGTGGTGCAATTGGCCGGCTTCCGCAACTTGAGCGGCACTTGGGTGCTGGTCACCACCCCCAGCGGCGTGACCGGCTGGTCCTACACACCGTTGCTGAGCACTACCTTCCCAATCATGAGCCTGCCGGTATGGAGCGGCGAAGATACCCCGCCGACTACTCAACCGACAGGGACCGTGGTCGGCGCGAGCTACCTGAATGTTCGTGCAGAGCCGAACGGGACGGTCATCACCACTATCCGGGGTGGGACGCAGGTAGGGCTGCTCGGTAGGGACAAAGACAACTATTGGCTGAAGGTCACCGTTCCGACCGGAGTCCAGGGCTGGGTCGCGGCACGCTATATCCAGACAACTTTTCCGGTGCAGAGCCTGCCGGTGCTCTATCCATAGTGATCCCCGGCGTTATCTAGCGGGCCGGCAAGCGCAAAGCGAAGTAGCCGGGCTTGCCGGCCCACCCGTTGATGAATCCGCCCATGGCCGATAACGTGCGCCAACAATGCCTGCCTGAAGGAGAAGCATATTGACCGCATTGGACTACCTGAGACTGATGAGAGAGGGCCTCCCGGAATCGGATGCGCCCCGGCGGGACATAATCATTGTGGGAGCGGGCATAGCCGGCCTCGGCGCCGCGCTATTGCTGAAAGAGGCCGGACACAAGATCACGATCCTGGAGGCGCAAAACCGCCTGGGCGGCCGGATCTATACTTACCACGGCTTCCCCGGGAGGATGTTCGGCGAATTCGGAGCCATGCGCTTTCCCAGACAGCATCCGCTGGCCCAATACCTGATTAGCGAGAGATTTGGTCTTGCTACCCGCGCCTTCCCGCTTCTTGATGAAGACACTTTCGTCTACATGCAAGGCCGCCGCGTACGCCGTAGCGCCTTCCGGCCCGACAGCTTTCGGTACAATTTGGCGGCGCATGAAGCAGGGCAGCCGCCCGCCGATCTGCTGCGGGGAGCCGTTCAACCACTCGTCGACATCATGGAAGGCAGCCCGCCCACCGAAGCCTGGCAGCGGATCGCTGCCGAGTTCGACCACTTCTCGCTCATCGATTACCTGCGGATGCGCGGCATGAGCGAGCAGGCGATTGCCATGCTCGGGCCGCTGATGAACCTGGAGCCACGGCTACACTTTTCGCTGGTGGAGTGGTTCGCCCATTACTATGACGACGTTTTCGGTGACCTGGTGTACATCGAGGATGGCGCCGACGCCCTGCCCAATGCCTTTCAACCTTACTTGATGGACGACATCCGGCTGGGCGCGGAGGTACACGCGATAGAACAAGATGACCAGCGTGTCACCGTTCATTATCGGTCTGCCGGACGCTCGCGTCAGATTAGCGGCGACGAGTGTATCCTGACCGTGCCGTTCGTCCTGCTCCGGCATTTCGAAATCGCCGGCCTGGATCACGAGAAATGGTATGCCATCCGCAACGCCTACTATGACCGGGCACACAAGATCTTTCTACAATTCAGCGATCGTTGGTGGCAAACCAGGTACGCTATCACGCACGGCGTAACAGTCACCGACCTGGCGATTCGCAACGTGGTCTACACCCCGGCCGGCCAGGACGAGCGCTTCCGCAAAGGTGTGCTGATTGCCTCTTATGGCTGGGGGCAGGATAGCATGGCTTTTAGCCCGCTGCCGGAGGCGGACCGCATCACTCAGGCGCTACAGGACCTGAGCAAGATTCATCCGGAAGCGGAAAGGACTTTCGAGTTCGGCATTTCGCATGACTGGGCGCAGGATCGCTTTGCCGGCGGCATTGGCCCCCTCTTCCGGCCGTACGAATCAAGCGGCGGCTACTACGATGACCTGGTGCGGCCGGTAAACCGCGTATGGTTTGCCAACGACGCCTGCGACCGCCGGCACCGGCGTTGGATTGAGGGAGCGCTGCGAGCGGCCGTGCGCAACGCTTACGCCATTCACACCGGCTTGCGTGACCTTATGCCCTGGCAGGATTAGTCGTTCGCAGGCTCAGGAGCGGTCAGAAAAACCTCGTCACTCCTCGGCGCGACCAGACTCTCCAACGCCACATTTCTTTGAAACGCTTCTTCCATGAGCGGCGTAGCGTTGCGTTCCGCTTCCCACAGTTCGACAGCCGGGTACTCCTCGGCGATCAGGGTCAGGCGGATCAATTCGTCAGAGAGGGTCACGGTGATGTCATCAATAATGCCGTTGCGCCCGCGCTCCAGGAATTCCGCCATGCGCAGGATTGCGCTCAGCATGGATAGCAACCGCTCATCATCTTCGCGGAGAATGCTCCTGAACGGCTCAATCGTGGGCGTGCCCTTGCGATGATAGCGCGTCAGCAACGCGATTAAGGCGATTTCCCGTGGGTCAAAGCCGGGCAGACCATTATAGGTGATTAATGTTTGCGAATGGTGATGGTGCCCTTCGTAACTGATCACCGTGCCGATGTCGTGCAACAGCGCAGCGGCATCCAGAAGATCCAACTCGGCCCCACCGTAGCCGTGCAGCGCAACCAGCCGCTGAAATAGCCGCCCGGCGAGGAAGCGCACATGATTGGCGTGCCGCTTGTCGTAACCGTAATTGCGGGCCATGTTGAGCACGCCGAAGTGGCGCGGGTCTGGGATGATCGGGTACGGCAGGTGTCGCCAGAACTGTTCCAGGAAGACTCCCTCGCGCAATCCGCTCACTGAGACCGTCAGCTCTGCGGCTTCCAGCCGTTCCATTACCACCTTCAACGTCAGCGCGCCCGCCAGGATAATGTCCGCTCGATCAGGGGCAAGACCGTCTGTGCGCAGTCTTTTCCGAAGCGGCAACTGCCGTAAGTGGTTGATGCTCTTTTCAACAGATCGCAACGTCAGTTGATAGCCATGCAGGGTGGACAGGGGATACACGCGTCGCGCCGCCGACACGGCTGCCAGATTCCGAATGGTCCCGCCCAGCCCGATCAGCGGCCCGGCTTCCGGCTTTTTCAGCCAATCAACTTTGCTCAAACATCGCTCCACCTCGCTCCGGATTCTCGCGAATTCATTGTCAGCCGGTGGATCGGAGTGAACGTAGCGTTCAGTCAACGCCAGCGAACCTAATGGAAATGAGACGCCGCGATCAAAGCGATTGTCGACTATCCGGCACAACTGCAGGCTGCCGCCGCCGATATCCAGCACGTAGCCGGCGGAGATCGGCGCCTCGTTCATCGCTCCTACCGCTCCATAGTAAGCTTCTTCTTCCTCGCTCAGCAGCCGCAACGTGAGGCCGGTCGCTCGCCTTACCCGCTCAATAAACTCCGGCCCGTTCGAGGCGTCGCGCACCGCGCTCGTGGCCGTCGCCAAGATGCAATCCACGCCGGTCGTATCGCAGAAGCGCTTGAACAGCCGCAGCGTTGACAGCCCACGTTCCATCGCCTCTTCAGTCATTCCGCCCGGCCCCATTCCTTGCCTCAACCTGACCACCTCCCGGATCTCGTCAATCAGCCGGTAAGCGAATCCCGGTTGCGACTGCATCACAATCAGTCGGGCAGTATTTGATCCGATGTCGATGACGGCGACACGGGAGCTCTCGATGATGTGGGTCACGCTAACCTCCCCGGCCCGTCGCGAATGCCTGTAGATCAGACCAGGTGACACCGGCGCCGCCACAGACTATCACCACGATTGAACTGAAATCGGCCAGTTCATCGCTCCTGTCGTACAGCAGGGATAGTGCTGCGCCGCACGCCGGCTCAACCAGCACCCGCATGTCATCGGCGAATCGCAGGCAGGCTGCGACAGCCTGCCTATCAGACACCACGACAGAGCGGATCGGCCGGCGTGCGGCCCAATCCAGCGCCTGCGGAGTCACCTGCAACGCACCTAACGTCGATGCAATTGAGGTGATCGCCTCCAGCCTGACTGGTCGCCCGGCAGCCGCCGCGGCAGCATACGAGGCCGCCCCATCCGTCTCAACAGCCAACAGCGGCGTCGCCTCCCAACCAATCTCCTCCATCCCTTCGGCCATGCCGCACAGCAATCCCCCGCCACCCACTGCCACGATCACCGCCTCCGGCCTGACGGGACATTGGGACGCGAGTTCGCGGACCAGGGAAGCGTGCCCATGCCAGATGTCTGCATCATCAAAGGGATGGATGTAAGCCGCGCCCGTCTGCGACACGATCTCCCGTGCCAGCATATCCGCCTCATCCCAAAAGCGCCCATGAACTATGACCGTGGCTCCTTCAGCGGCGATGCGCTCGCGGGCCTTTGCCGAGGCGTTCTCCGGCACCACCACGGTCACCTGCGCGCCCAGCAACCGCCCGGCATACGCCGCCGTATAGCCGGCGTTCCCGCCGGATGACGAGACAAGATGCTTCTTTCCCGCTTCTACCGCCTTCGCGCAGCGATGGCCGATGCCCCGCGCCTTGAAGGAGCCGGTCGGCTGGAAGCACTCCATCTTGAGAAAGATGCGTCTTCCCAGCCGCTCATTAATGATCGCGTTCTCGAACAAGGGGGTCTCGATATGAATCGGTCGAGCAGTCACCGGCCATCCACCTTCCATAATGCTCTCGCTCACTGCCGGCAAGTATAGCACGCCGATCCCTTTCGACATTCCTCCGCCCGCGCATTGGACGACCCGCTGAAATCCGCTGGGACTGGAACCAATAGCGGACAGTCGGTGTATATTAGCTAGATGGACCAGCCTGCGAATGCAGCCTCAGCAGGAACGTTCCGGGCCATGGACGCCGACAACGTCGCTGAGCGCCGGCTGGTTAACGCTGCCCGAGCCGGCGACGCTGCCGCTTGGGAAGCGATTGTCAGAGATCATCAGACGCCGGTGTTCCGCCTGGCTTACCTGATCCTCGCCGACCGCGCAGATGCGGAGGACGTCGCCCAGGATGCCTTCATTCGGGCGCACAAGCACCTGGACAAGTTCGACCTTGAGCGGTCCCTCCGCCCCTGGCTGCTCAGCATCGTCGCCAACCTGGCCCGCAATCGCCGGCGCAGCCTGGGGCGCTATTGGGCCGCCATACAGAAATATGTATGGAGCGAACCGCCGCCCGCTACCGAAACGGACTTCACCACGCAGTTCAATCGCGCGCACGATCTCTGGCTTGCCGTGCGCCGGCTGCGCCCGCCGGAACAAGAGATCATCTATTTGCGTTTCTTCCTGGAACTAACAGTGGCAGAGGCGGCTGCAACGCTGGAGGTCGCGCCGGGCACCGTCAAGTCGCGCCTCAACCGCGCTTTGCAGCAATTGCGCGGCGTCATTGCGGCGGACTTTCCGGACCTAATGCCCGCTCGGCTCTCGCATGATTCAGCCACTTCCGAGGACGCTTAACACCATGCAGGACGAATCCCTCTCAGCAGAGCTTGAGTTGATGGCGACCTCGTTCGCTTATCCACCCACGCCGGACCTTGCCGCCCGCGAGCGCGATCGGCTGCGCCAACATGCACCTCGCCCCCGGCCCCGACCCGCATTTCGCCGATCGCTGGCGGTCGCCGCGATACTCCTGTTGCTGCTATTTGCGGCGTTAATGGCCATCCCGCCGGTCCGGGCAGCGTTTCTGCGCGTGCTCCACATTGGCGTCTTTGAGATCAATGTGATTGAGGAGACGCCCGAGCAGCTGGCGCCTACCCCGTCGCCTGGCTCCTTAACAGACCTGGGGGACGTGACCACGCTGGCTGATGCCGCGGCCCAGTTTCCTTTTCCCCTCGTCTCGCCGCCCTCTCTCGGCGCGCCGGACTGGGTATACATCCAAAAAAACACGGACTATCCCAGCAACGTCATCACCCTGGTCTGGACCGGCGACGATGACGCCGGCGGCTCGCAGATCATGCTCACCTATTTCGGGCTGGAGGGCCTGGCCCACAAGACAGCCAGCGGTGAGCAGGTCCGAGACGTGCGCATTGGCGGCATGGCCGGCGTCTGGATCGAGGGACCGCACCTGCTAGGCCTGTTGCAGCTCGGTACCACGACCAACGTGACCGTCGAGAGCAATGTCCTCATTTGGAGCGACGGCGTTGTGACTTACCGACTGGAGGGCATGTTCACACTGGACGAAGCCATTGTCCTGGCCGGGTCGCTTCGCTAATTGGGAACCATCCCCCGGCGAGCGGGGTATATTGCGTAGATGTTGTCACCCGCAAAGCCCTGATAGGAGGCGCAAAATGAAGTCACGAGCACTCATCGCTATGGTCATGTCTCTCGGTCTGCTGTTTCTCACGGTGGTCTCCGCCTTTGCGGGCGGCTGGGCCACCATCCAGATCAACGAAACGCCGGACGAGATCCGAGCCGGCGAGCCGTTCACCGTCGAGTTCACAGTGTGGCAGCACGGCGACAAACCGGTGCATCGCGTTCAATGGGAAGGCGGCAAGGTTCTGGAGATCACGCCCCGGCTCGAGCTCCGCAATCTCGAAACCGGCGAGACGCTCGACTACGTGGCCGAACCGATGAAACAGAATGGTCGTTACTCCGTTGTAATGACCTTGCCGGCGGAAGGTCGCTGGGCCTGGGCAATGACGCTCGATCCACTGATCCAGGAAGGCGAGTTGCCTGACTTGACAGCGCAGCCGGCTAGTGTGACCAGCGGCGGGGCTGTGGCCCTCTCAGCGGAGACTCCCACAATCCCCTCTTCCGGCTCCTGGTACTATGGGCTGGCTGTCCTTGCCGTAGTTGCGGTTGGCGGCATCGGCCTGTTCCTGTTAATCATGCAGGTTCGCAACAAACAGGCGCCCGCGACACAGTAGTGCTCCCACGGCCCCAACAAGATTAGCTGACCAACCTGCCGGACCGGCCAAATCACGTCGGTCCGGCAGGCGCCGCCGCTCCCTCTTATGCGTCCTTCATTTCCCGCAATAGCTCCTCCGCCCGCGCAACCAGCACCTTCCTTTCGGCCACAAGCTGGTTGGCCACTTCCTCAATCTGCGGCCCTGTGGCCCCGGCTGCCAGGGCCACCTGCCGGGCGTGCAGCCGCATGTGGCCCTGCTGGATTCCGACCGTAGCCAGCGCCCGCAGCGCTGCCAGGTTCTGCGCCAGCCCCACCGCCGCCAGTAGTTGCGCCAACTCGCCGGCCGACGTCACGTTCAGGATCTTCATATTCACCTTGGCCGATGGGTGCACCCGTGTGGCCCCGCCAACCGTACCGACTGCCATCGGCAGCTTGATTTCCCCGTACAGATCGCCGGCCGCGTCCACATGCCAGTCCGTGAGAGCGGAATAACGGCCATGATAGGCCGCGTAGGCGTGCGCCCCGGCCTCGATCGCCCGCCAATCATTGCCCGTAGCGATCACCACCGCATCTATTCCGTTCATTATCCCTTTGTTGTGCGTCGCCGCCCGATAAGGATCGACCACCGCGAAAGCGTTGGCCTCCGCGATGCGCCGTACCGCTTCCGGCCCGCTGAAGTCCTCGGTCGCCAGCGCTGACGCCGGCACCGTCGCCCGTGCGCTCGCCAGCCGGAAGCTGGCCAGATTGGACAGGATGCGCAGGTTGGTCCGCCCGCCGGTCAATTCGGCTACACGCGGCGCGATCGCCTCTACCGCCGTATTCACCGTGTTGGCGCCCATGGCGTCGCGCACATCATACATCAAGTGCACAATCAACATCGGTCCAACCGGCGTATCTGGAAACGGACGGAATTCCAGTTCCCGCGCCCCGCCGCCCAGCCGGACCACCAGTTCGTCGCAGCAGTTCGCCAGTTCCAGCAATTCTTTCTGGTTGGCCTGCAAAGCCGCCACTGCGCTGTCCATGTCCGGCAGGTCTAGCACCTGTAACTGCCCAATCATGATCGGGTCTGTGGCCTGAGTGTGGAAGCCGCCGCCCTCGCGAATGGCTCTTGCCGCGTTGCTGATCGCCGCCACTACACTGGGCTCCTCCACGACCATCGGCACGAGATAATCTTTCCCATTTACCTGGAAATTGCAGGCTATTCCCATCGGCAGGGAATAAGTACCCACCACATTCTCGATCATGTGGTTAGCTTGATTGATGGTCAGGCCGTTGCCCATCAGGACCTGCTTCTCACTCTCGTCCAGGCCGGCCCATTCCGCGACCACGCTTGCCCGTTCCTCCACATTCAGCTTATAAAAGCCGGACAGGCGCGAAGACTTTCCACTCATCCTTTCCTCCTCATGCTCTTCATTCTTTTGTTGGCAGGCGCAGTGATCACAGGCAACTCACCTTACTCTGTTGAAGCCCGGCGATTTTAGCGCAGCCGGCGAGGATGCCAACCCACTTGCCTGAGCGACATGATCGCCGGCCCTTCGCGTGCTATGATCCCTTGCATTGCCCGATGCAGGGCGCAGAACTGTTGTTCAGGATACCTGGTATGGCCACAATCGGCTTTGAGGAACGAATCTACTCCTATCATATAGACTTTGCCGGGCACGTCAGCAACATCGTCTACATTCAGTGGCTTGAGAATGCTCGCCTTCGCTTGCTCGAGGCAGCCGGTCTGCCGGCTCAGGAATTGGCACGCGACTACGGGCTGGTCGCTATCCTCGCCCGAACCGAGATCCACTATCTGCTGCCCCTGTATATGGGCGATCGCGTGTGCGTCGAGGCCTGGATCTCCCGGTTGCGGCGCGCGTCCGCCACTATCGACGTGCACTTCTATCGGGGAACGGAGCTGGTCGCCACGGCGCATCAGGACGGGCTATTCATCGATGTTGTGACGAAGAAACCGGCCCGGATATCGGCAGACCTTCGGGATCGTTTCCTGGAGTTTGTGCGGGCAGCGGACTAACGCGGAGCCGGCGCTTTTCTGCCGGATGCGCCGGGCTTTGCGGCAGTCTTTGGGATTTCATGCGCCGGCCCGGACGCTCGCGCCACCGCTTCCCGCATCAATTCATCGTGGAAATTGCGCCGCTTGGTTTCGTTTGCGTACGTCCGCCTGGAGAAGGAGCCTTCCGCGCTCATCTCCCAGGCCAGCGCGTTATCGCTCATGGCGGCATCCAGCAGCCGGATTAGTCGCTCCTTCAGCGCCGGCTCTATGATTGGCACAACCAGCTCGACCCGATTGGTGAGGTTACGCGTGCGCCAGTCCGCGCTGCCGATAAACAGGCGGGGCTGATTATTGTTGTGGAAGTAATAGATGCGGTCATGCTCCAGAAAGCGGCCCAGGATGCTGGTGACGCGCACTGTCTCGCTATAGCCGGCAAGTCCCGGGCGCAGTGAGCAGTGCCCGCGGATCAACAAGTCAATCTGCACACCTTGCTGCGACGCCTCGTATAGCTTGGCGATGACGCCGGGATCATCGAGCGCGTTCATCTTGGCGATGATCCGCCCGGTACCGGCGCTGCGCTGCCATTCAATCTCCCGGTCAATCAAGTCATAGAACGGCACGCGCATATGTCCCGGCGCGACCAGCGTGCTCTCATATTGCTGGGCTGGTGCGTAGCCGGTCAGGTAGTGAAAGAGGTTGACCAGGTCTCGCCCAAGCTCGGGCCGGCAGGTCAGCAACCCGAAATCCGTGTACAGGCGGGCTGTCTTCGGGTTGTAATTGCCGGTGCCGATGTGGCAATAGGTGCGCAGGCCGTCCGGCTCGCGGCGCACAATCAGCAAGGCTTTAGAGTGCGTCTTCAACCCCACCAGCCCATAGGTCACATGCACGCCGGAGTTCTCCAGGCGTCGGCCCCATTCGATGTTGTTGGCCTCATCGAAGCGCGCCTTCACCTCTACCAGCACCGCGACATGTTTCCCGCGCTCACCGGCCCGCCTCAGGGCGTCAAGCACCGGAGAACGATCGGAGGTGCGGTATACCGTCTGTTTGATGGCGATTACGTTGTCATCTTCGACCGCCTCCTCCAGCAGGCGCTGGGTGCTGGCGGCGAAGGACTCATAAGGATGATGCACGAGGATGTCCCCGGCCCGAATCACGTCAAAGATGCTATGCCCATGATCCGCCACGCGATCGTGCGCCAGCCGGGCCGGAATAACCGGCTCCCACACCGGGTACTTGACTTCCGGGTAGTCCAGGTTCGCCAGGTGGAAACAGGCGGTCAGATCGAGCAGCCCGTTCACCTCGCACAGGTCCGCTTCCTCCAGTTCCAACTCCTGCAAAAGAAGCGCGCGCTGGTATACCGGCATATTGTTCGCCACTTCCAGGCGTACAACCGGCGCGAACCGCCGTTCGCGCAACTCCTCCGAGATCATCGCCAGCAGGTCTTCCGCTTCCTCCTCGTCCCGGCTGAGGTCCGCGTTGCGCGTCACGCGAAATGGATGAACGTCAATGACCTCCATCCCGCTGAGCAATTCGTCCGCGTGCCGGGCGATGAGTTGTTCCACCGGCAAGAGCATGATCCCACCATCGCTGGACTCAGCCGGCACCTCCACCCAGCGGGAAACGGGAATCTTCAGCCGGACAAAGTGCTGTTCCGCTTCATGTGGGTAGCGCACTGTGACCGCCAGCGAGAGGCTGAGATTGGAGATGAACGGGAACGGCCGGCCCGGGTCCACCGCCAACGGGGTCAAAATCGGGTAGATCTCGTCGCGGAAGCGGTGGTGCAGCTGCTCGCGCTGCCCTGCGCTGAGCTCATCGTAGTTGCACACCCGCACGCCGAGCTGTTCGACCAGCGCCGGCCTGATTTGCGACTCCCAGGCGTCCGTCATCGTGCGGTGCATCTCCGCAATGGCAAGGCGCAACGGCTTGAGCTGTTGGGCCGGAGTGCGCCCGTCCATCGAGAGCTTAGTCACGCCGGCGGCCTCCTGCCGTTTCAAGCCGCCCACGCGCTTCTGCACGAACTCATCCAGGTTCGAGGCCGTAATCGCGATGAAGCGCACCCGCTCCAGTAGCGGCAACTCGTCGCTCAGCGCCAGGGCCAGCACGCGCCAGTTGAAATCAATCCAGCCCAGCTCGCGGTTCAGGTAAAGCGCCGGGTGGGTAGCCGGCGCGCTCTCCGGCACCGGCTGCGGCTGCGTTGCCTGCGGCACGCGCACCGGCGTGTTTTCGCGCTCTGCACTCTGATGGCCGTCCGGTCCGGTGGTTGGGGTCGCGTGCTCAGCCGTTGACAATTCCGCTTGCATCAATCTTTCCCTCAGCGAAAATAAAGGTGACTCATTCGCCAGTCGCCCAGCTATTATAGACTATTCGGCACATGCGGGGGCAATGCGTGCGCGTTCAGGACCCGGCAGTGGGAACCACGCTCAACGGCTCAACGCTCCATACATCCTGCGCGTACTCCTTGACCGAGCGGTCCGACGAAAAATACCCGCAGCGGGCGCAATTCAGGATTGACATGCGCGTCCAGTTGTCCGAATCCAGGTACGCCGCCGCTGCCCGATCCTGGCAGGCGACATAGTCCGCGAAGTCCGCAAACAGCATAAACGGGTCGCGAAAAAGCAGCTCATCCACGATCGGCCGGAAAAGCTCCTTATTGCCGAAAGAAAACTCACCGCCGGCGATGCTTTCGATAACCGCCCGCAATTCAGGATCGCGGTCGTAGTACGGCTGCGGCGAATACCCCTTCCGGCGCATCTCCGCCACCTCTTCGGCGGTCAGCCCGAAGTGGAAGAAATTTTCCGCCCCGACCCGCTCGCGAATCTCGATGTTCGCCCCGTCCAGTGTGCCCACCGTCAGCGCCCCATTCAGGGCGAACTTCATGTTGCCGGTGCCGGATGCTTCCATACCGGCCAGCGAGATCTGCTCGGAAATGTCCGCCGCCGGGTAGATGCGCTCGGCCATGGACACGTTGAAATTAGCCGGAAACCCCACCACCAGCCGGCCGGCTACATCCGGATCGCCGTTCACCACCTCGGCGACGCTGTTGATCAGCTTGATGATCAGCTTGGCCCGGTGGTAGCCCGGCGCGGCCTTGGCCCCGAACAGAAACAATCGCGGCGGCTCGGGAGCAGCCGGGTGACCCTTGATCCGCTGATAGAGGGCGATAATATGCAACACCTTCAGCAACTGCCGCTTGTATTCGTGCAGCCGCTTCACCAACACGTCAAAGATCGCCCCGGCGTCTATCTCCACCCCGATTGCCCGGCTTAAGTACAGCGCCAGGTCCTGCTTGTTTTGCTGTTTCACCTCGCGCCATGATTGCCGAAAGCTCACGTCCTCAACGTGCTCCTCCAGCCGGCGCAATTGTTCCAGGTCGTTCACCCAGCCGTCGCCGATGACCGACGTTATCAGCCGGGACAGGCGCGGGTTCGCCAGCTTCATGAAGCGGCGCGGAGTGACCCCATTGGTGATACTCCGAAACTTATCCGGCCACATCGCCGCGAAGTCCCGCAACGTCTCTTCCGTGAGCAATTTCGTATGTAGCTCCGCCACCCCATTGACCGCGAAACTGCCCACGCAGGCCAAGTGCGCCATTCGCACTGAGCGCCCACCTTCGCCGTCAATGATGGAGATGCGTTTGACCAACTCCTCGTCGCCGGGGAAACGCCCGCGCACTTGATCAATGAACCGGCGGTTGATCTCGTAGATTACCTCCAGGTGTCGCGGCAGCAGATACTCCAGCAGGGTGACCGGCCATTTCTCCAGCGCTTCCGGCAGCAGTGTGTGGCAGGTGTAGGCGAACGTATGCGACGTGATCTCCCATGCTTTGTCCCAACCCAGATGATAATAGTCCAAGAGCAACCGCATCAGCTCGGGAATCGCGATCACCGGGTGCGTGTCATTGAGCTGAACCACCACCTGTTCATGGAAGCGGGTCACATCCTCATTACGCAGGTGAAAGCGGCGCAGTATGTCATGCAGCGAGCAGGCGACGAAGAAATACTGCTGTTTCAAGCGCAATTCCCTGCCCTGTGGGGCGTTGTCGTTGGGATACAGCACCTTGGTGATGTTTTCGGACAGTACCTTCTGCGCCACAGCCTCGGCGTAGTCGCCGGTATCGAAGAGGTGAAAGTTAAACTCCTCGCTGGCCCGCGCCCGCCACAGCCGCAGTATGTTGACGGTCTCCACACCATAACCCGGCACGAGCGTGTGATACGGCTCTCCCCGCACCGTTAATCCCGGCGTCCACTTCACGTGAAAGCTGCCGTCACTCTGGTAGATGTACTCGGTGGAGCCGTAGAAATGCACCTGCACCATGTCGTCCGGCATGGCAAACTCCCACGGGTTCGCGTGCAACAGCCACTCGTCCGGCCGCTCCACCTGCCAGCCGTCCACAAACGTCTGCTCAAAGATGCCGTACTCATAGCGGATGCCGTAGCCGGCTGCCGGTAGTTCCAGCGTGGCCAACGAATCCATGTAACAGGCCGCCAGCCGGCCCAATCCGCCATTTCCCAAACCCGGCTCCCGATCCATCTCCAGGAAATC
This sequence comes from uncultured Ardenticatenaceae bacterium, assembly GCA_964539885.1. Lineage (GTDB taxonomy): Bacteria > Chloroflexota > Anaerolineae > Promineifilales > Promineifilaceae > JACKCB01. The sequence goes on from CAZIKT010000016.1 coordinate 49,185, forward strand.
CTGCAAATCCAGGTCGGCGAGCGCAAGCGCCTCCGCCGCGACCTCCGTCAGGCCGGTGTAAAGCAGGTTCTGCGCCAGTTGCTTGCCCAGCAAATACTCCGCTGATAGGTAATAGACGAATTTTGGATTGTTCTCGTATTGGGCAGCCGTGGTGTTGCTCCAGCGCTTGATCAACTGGTCCCGCACGGTGCACGCCAACGCCCAATAGATGTCGCGCCGGCTGGCTGACTGCACCGCCGCCCCACGCCCATAGTAGAGGTTTTCCTTAACGGCTCGCAGGAATTCGCCGGCGTCCGGCGACCTTGGCGCTCGATGTTCTCGACCCCGGCCCTCATCGTCCTGCATCTTCGACTCCTGTGTCGAACCAGCAATAGGTGGCGCAATTGTCCTCGCCAATATGATAACAGCGTCAGGGAGTGGGGCAAACCGCGGGCAGTCAACAAAAAAGGGGTGCGTATCCAGACGCACCCCTTCACGCAAGCGCGTGTTTATGGCGCAACCATCGGGTTGTGGGGCCGAACGTTAGGCGTCAACATCTTCAGCGGCGGGTGCTGAGTTCTGGAAGAACCCTGAGCCGTTCATGCCGCCGCCGTGGTGCCCACGACCGCCTCGGCGATGCCCACCGCCGGGACCCCAGAAGCCTCCGCCAAACGGCCCGAAGTAGTCACCGCTCTCGCTAAGAAGCGCATCCGCCTGTTCCTGCGTGATTTCGCCGTCCGCAAGCGCCTGGGCCACGGCCGCTTCATAGGCTTCCTGAGCAGCGGCGCTGAGCGCATCGTAATCAAGGCGGTCTCGGACCGCGTCACGGGCGACGATCATGTCCGCTTCTTCTTGCGTAATGACGCCGCCTTCAACCATCTCTGCCAACTGGGCAGCCATCACATCATCATATGCGGCTTCCAGCTCCTCCACGCTGATCCCCAGCGCATCGGCCAGGTACTGCTGGTGTGTGCTACTCATCCGCCCGTGACCAAGCCCGAGGTAGCACGCTCCAGCACTTCCGGATTCCAGCAGCTCATCAGCCTGCTCCTGGGTCAAGGTGCCGTCGGCAACTGCCTGTGCGACTATGACGGCGAATGCTTCTTCGCGGGCCGCTTCCAGCTCCTCGACCGTTATGCCGAGCGCCTCTGCCAACGCCTCGCTCTTCTCGCTGCTGTCGAATCGGAATCCCCCGGAACCGTGTGGACCGCCCAGGCCGAAGCCCGGCATGCTGGGGGTAGTCTCTTCTGTCTCTGCAGGGGTCTCTTCCGCGGAATCCGATTCCGCGGAGTCGGACTCCGAATTATCCACCTGGGCGAGCACGGCCGCGCCGCCGAATACGATCCCCAAAGCCAGCAGGCCGCCAATCACCATGTAACCGATCTTTCTAGTCAACATCACATTCTCCCTACGAATGACAATAATCGTTCTTGCTACTGAACATAACCCTAGAATAGCAATCGGCTGTTCAGAAAAAGTTAAGAACTGATTCTGATGTTGTTACGTTAGTCGGCTGCGGACCAGGGGAACGAAAAAGGGCGGCCCGCACCCTCGCGGAGCCGCCCCTATGATGTTATGCGCAGGTCGGTGTTATTCAGCAGGGACTATGACGGTATCAATGACGTGAATAACCCCGTTCTTGGTGATGATGTCGGTGATGATCACCTGCGCATCGTTTATGAAGACGTTGCCGCCCTCGTCAACGCTGATTGTGACATCCGTACCGTTTAAGGTTGTAGCCGAACTCAGCCCGGCCACATCGCCGGAGAAGACCGCCCCGTCAACCACATGGTAGAGCAGGATGTTGGAAAGAGTTTCCGGATCGGCCAGCAGGGCGTTAATCGTCTCCTCGCCGAGCGCCGCGAAGGCGTCATCGGTCGGGGCAAAGACGGTGAAGGGACCCTCTGCCTGCAACGCCTCGACCAGGCCGGCAGCTTCGAGAGCCGCCACCAGGGTGGTGAAGCGACCGTCTGCGATGGCCGTCTCGACGATATCGCCGGCCGGCGGCAGGATAACCGTGTCAAGCACATGGATGATGCCGTTGCTGGCCTCGATGTCGGTCGCCGTCACCATGGCGTTGTTCACGAAGACGCCCTCATCTGTAACCCGGATCACGACCGGGAAGCCGGCAGCTGTCTCCGCAGAATTCAGGGTGACGACATCCTCGGCCCGCACTTCACCGGCCACCACGTGGTAGAGCAAGATGCCGCTCAGCGTCTCCGGATCAGCCAGCAGGGCGTTGATCGTCTCCTCGCCCAACGCGGCGAAGGCATCATCGGTGGGCGCGAAAACTGTGAAGGGACCTTCACCTTGCAGCGTCTCCGCCAACCCGGCAGCCTCGACAGCGGCAACCAGCGTCTGGAACGTGCCGGCGGCGACCGCAGTCTCCACGATGTTCGGCAGCTCAGCCGCCGCGGCCTCGCTCACCGACGGGGGCAGGATGACCGCGTCAATCACATGCACAATGCCGTTACTCGCCTTTATGTCCGTGGCGGTCACCTGGGCTGTGCCATTGAGCATAACCGCGTCGCCTTCTACGGCCACGGCGATTTCCTCGCCCTGTACGGTGCCGATGCTTTCGCTGGCCACGACGTCCTCAGCCGTCAGCACAACCGGCGCGACATGGTACAGCAGGATGCCGGACAGTGCCTCCGGATCAGCCAGCAGCGCACTGATCGTATCCTCGCCCAGGGCGGCAAACGCCTCATTGGTGGGGGCGAAAACTGTGAATGTGCCCTCTCCGGCCAACGTTTCGGTAAGGCCGGCGGCCTCGACAGCGGCCAACAGGGTGCTGAAGTTCTCATCAGAAGCCGCGATCTCGGCAATCGAAGGGGCCATCTCTTCCGCCTCAACCATTGACGGCGGCATCAGTACCGCGTCAATCACATGAATGACGCCGTTGCTGCCTAGCAGGTCGGTGGTAACAACATTTGACTCGTTCACCATGACCGATTCGCCTTCCACGGAGATGGCGACGTCTTCGCCGTTGACCGTGGTCGCGCTCTCCAGCTCAATCACATCGGCCGCCAGCACCTCGCCGGAGACCACATGGTAGAGCAGGATTTGGCTCAGGGTCTCGGTGTCGGCCAGGAGTCCAGAAATGGTCTCCTCGCCAAGAGCGGCGAACGCCTCGTCAGTAGGGGCAAAAACGGTGAAGGGACCTTCGCCCTGCAGGGTCTCAACCAGCCCGGCTGCTTCCAGAGCGGCGACCAGCGTGGTGAAGTTCCCATCGCTTACGGCCAGGTCGACAATCGTCGGCTCAGCCATTTCCTCTTCCATGGCTTCGTCTTCCATGGGTTCTTCTTCCATTGGCTCTTCTTCAGTCGGCACGGCCGTCGGTTGCGGCGCAACGGTCGGCGTCGGTTCGGCGGATGAGCAGGCTGCCATCAGCAGCATCGCCGCCAGGAATACAGATAAGAGGGTGAGCATACTACGCTGTTTCATCGGATTCTTCTCCTAATAATTGGTCTTGGTCAGGAGGTGGGCGCATCCATGCTGCTCATCTAGTCTGCCAAGATGTCTAGTATTTGCACAACTTTTGAACATTATACATAGACAGAATCCAATGTGAAGCGCTGCTCATCTCCCGCTAATTTAGACCCCGGCATTCATGTGGGGGGTGCCCGCTGCTGACCACGGCTCACTCCAGATGTGGTCCGTTTTTCGCCGGCTGGCTAACCTCGCCAATGGCGTGCTACAGACCGGATGGCAATTGAGATTACTCAGGAGATTGCGCGCCCGGCTGCCGCGCGAAGGGGTGTTAGCCGGCTTCAAAACGCGGGCATCCCGGAGACCTGTACGCCTCCGGGATGCCTGTTAACCTTACCGCCTACTCGACGATCACCAGATCGCTGCCGCTCCGGCCAAACACCTCCGGCGAATAGAGCTCCTCCGCTTTCGCCGGCGGCACGACGAAGGTTCCCGGCGTCGTCGCCCGGGTCACGTAGCTGTACTCATAGACACCATCCCATAGCAGCGAGGCATACGCCTGTGCGCTTTCATCGCGCATGTACTGGTGCTCGTACCATGTTCCCCACCACCACCAGCCGTAGCGGAAGTCCGGGCTGCCGGGATCTTGCGGCACCGGCCCGGACACCGCCAGCGCGGGATTGACAATCTCCAGCCCGGCCGGCAACGGATCGGTCAGCGCCACGTGATAGCGCCGGTTGCTTGCCACCAGGCTGATCATTACCCGCACGCGCGCGCCGGCCTTGATATGCCACACACCTTCTTCATCCTGGAAGACGTCATCCGGGTTGTCCACCGCCTCGTAGCGACGCTGTACTTCGAAGCCCATGTCCAACGGGTCAAGCTGCAAGTCAGTTGGCGCGTAGCTCAGGCCCAGCCGGTAGTAAAGCCGGCCCGCGCCGTCCTTCTCCAGGATCAGATCCGGTTGACCGTCTTCCCACTCGCCGGAGACCAGGTAGGACATTGGGATATCCGTCTCATGGCGTTCCGTGGTGCGCCCGGCATAGGCATGGCTGCCCACGTACGTATCGCCCAACCACATCCGGGCCACGAAGTCCGGCGTCTCCGCTTCGAAGGTCTGGAAGTAGCGGTCCAGGGCCAGCAGCACAAAGACGTTCTCTTGCGTGTTGCCCCATCGCCCGCGGGTGCGGTGCGCCAACAGCCCGTTTACCACTTTCGGGATCAGGTCGCTCTCCGGATTCCCGGCGATCAGCGCGTCGAGAATAATCGCGTCCGTCCGCCGATCGGAGTGCAACATCAGGTAGGCGTCATCACCGTAATCGGTGGTGAAGTTGGCCGCGCCGGCAGTTTCTATCGCTCTATTGGCGATATGCCGCTCGATGGCGTCAATCTGGCTCTGATTCGCGCCCGGGTCCGACAGCAACACCTGCCACAGCCAGGCCACGGCTTCCAGCGACAGGTTCTCCAGCCCGGCTTCCTCTATCAGACCGCGCGCCTTGGCGGTGTCGTTATCGCCCATCAGGTGTCGCACGTATAGCGCGTAGGCAGTAAGCGCCTGCTTGGTCTCCTCGCTGTAATACTCCGGGTAGTAGCTTTCGATGTTTCGTAGATAGTCATGCACGCCGGAGATCGTCTCCGCTGGCGTCTCATAACCCTTCTCCGATGCAATTTGCAGGGCGTGCGCGACGTGAATGGAATTGAAGGGGATCGAATCCCAGCCGCGTTGCCAGTATGGGAAGCCGCCGTCGAAGTTTTGCATACCCTGTAGTTGCTCAATATCGTCCTCAACAGCGGCGTTCATCTCCTCCGGCGTGGGCAGCCCCTCCGCCGAGAAAGCGGTCAGCACATCTCGCAACGCCGATATCGCCAATATCTCCGATGCGAGCTGCTCGGAGCCGCTGTGCGGATAGGTCACCAGATACAGCACCGCGTCGGTCAACGCCTGCAGTGCGGTCGAGGAGGTACCGATCTCCAGTGAGCCGAACTGCGGGAAGACATCACTCGGCGGCAGGATCGGCTGGGCCACTGCCCCCTCATCCAGCACGCCGTAAGTGGCAAAGGCCTCGGTCGTAGCCGGCGTGTATACCGGCAACTCCACCGTCGCCGCATCCGCATATTCCCCGGAGGCGGCGGCTACCTGGATGCGCGCCGTACCTGCCGATGCCGCTTCCGCCGGGAATCGCACTTCTATCCGGTCATTGGCCGGCACCGTCACTCGTCGGCCCGCGCCCTCGGTCAGGGAGAGGTTGGTCGCCGCCACTGCCACGTCAACCGTCAGCGCCTCTTCCGTCTGGTTCTGAATCACCACCGGTAGCTCAAACTGGTCGCCGAAGTTCAGGAAGCGCGGAGCAGACGGACGAACCATCAGCGGCAGCCGGGCGGTCAGGTTGGCCTCCGCTGATCCGAACTTGTTCTCGCCGGCGACCGCCACCACCATGATCCGGTAACGGGTCAAGTTATCAGGCAACTGCACCGGCACTTGCGCCCGGCCATCCGCGCCGGTGCGCACTTCGGGAGCGAAGATCGCCAACGGGTTGAAGTCGCTGCGCACCTGGATTGGGGGAGGGCCGGCGCTATCGTCACCCGGGGCCGCGCCGGCCGCCATCTCGGGAGCCGGCATTTCTGCAGGCATAGTCGCCATGGCGTCGAACATCGCCTCGCCCTCCTCCATTGCCGCTTCCTCGACCTCGCGCTGAACTTCGACGCTGTTCATGGCGCTTTCTCGGGCCGCCAGCAGGTCCGGATTGGCCAGCACGATGCTGGAGCGCGAATAGTGGCTCTCCACGTAAGAGGAGCGAATATTGTAAAAGACACTCAGCGGGTCAGTGAGCGTGTAGCTGCTCAACGCCAGAATCGCCTCATCCACCACCACCACTGCCAGCTCGGCGTCGCCCACCGGCGCGCCGTTGGCATCGGTCAGCAGCAGGTCAATGGTCGTCTCGCCGCCGGGCGGCAGTTCGGTTTCCTGCGGAGTGATCTCCAACGTTAGCTCCCGGCTGGCGGGCGGTATGTTGAGAGTGAGCTGACCTGTGGCAAAAGCCGGGCGCGGGGGCAGATCGGCCAGCTCCTCGCCCTCGTCATTGGTGCGCGGCGCCGCGCCCACCGCATCCACCTGCACCTGCAGATTGGGGATGTGCGCTTCCGCGATAGGGATGCTCAGGGTCATAGAACCCTCGCTGAGTGTGCGGCGTTCCGTGTACAGGATGCCGCTCCGGCTGACCGTCACCAGCAGCTCGGCGGGGCTGAACGGTGTCTGCACCAGCACCTGAGCGGTGTCGCCGGGCTGGTATTGCTCCTTGTCCGGAATAAGCGTCACGCTCTCCTGGGCAACTTCTCGTGCCGGTGGTTGCTTGCCGCCGGACACCCAACGGGTGAACTGGCTCAGATTCTGCCGGCCGGCTGTGTCCGTCACCACCGCCGTGATCTGGTAACTGCCGCCCAGCTCGGTCTCAAACGTGCAGGTTACCGGCTCCTGGGCGGAATCGGGCGTGCACTCCTGCACATCTACCTCTTCCTCCGCCCAACCGTTTTCGCCGAACTGCCACTCCAGCCGTCCGGCTTTTACCTCGATCGGCCGGCCGGAGACCGGGTTGCCGTCCACATCAGTCACAATAAGCCCAATCTCCAGCGGTTCGCCACGCTCAACGAATGTCTGTTCGCTGCGCAACCCTACGTATAGCTCGGAGGGGTGCACCAGCAGCGAAGTGCCGGCTGCCCATGCTTGCCGGTTCACATCCATCACCGAGGCATCAGCTTGAATGCTGTATGGGCGCGGCTCGGGATTCTCGTCAAACTCCAGGCGCAGGTAATGATTGCCGGTGGCGTCCGTCAGCCCGCTGAAAGTCTCGTATGTCGTCTCGGCGAATTCCGGCGGATAGAATGATGACTCGGCGACTCCGAAATCGAAGCAGCAGTCATACGGCATCCACCAGGGTATCCACTTGCCGAAGGTGAAGTCGGGCCAGTTGGGCGGGCTGTAGCTGCCCGGCGTCGAGGCCACTGTCCAGGTGACCTCCGCGTTCGGCAGTGGGCCGCCGGCGAAGTAACTGGCTGACACTGCCACCACCGCCTCGCCGCCCACGTAATAGGGTCCGGTCGTCTCGTTGCGGGCGCTGACCTCGAATTCCGGTCGGCGGAACTCCTGGATCTGAAAGCCGTGATAGCCGTCAATGCCGGCCAGATCGGCCGTGCGCCCTTCCGCGCGCAACTGCACGGAGGCAAAGCCCAGGTTGGCGTTATCAGGAATCGTGAAGGCGAAATCAAAGCCGCCCAGCACGCTCACTTCGCTCTCTCCGGCGGCCAGTTCATTGCCCTGCGGGTCGTAGATCAGATAGCTGACGTTGGAAACCGTGTCGCCCACCAGGCCGACATCGCCGTCCTGCATCCCGCCTATTTGGCGCAACCAGCCCTTAATATGCACTTCTTCACCGGGCCGGTACATTTGCCGGTCGTCAAAAAGATACCAGCGTAGCTCATCCATCGGCGGATAGGGCTGCCAGGCATAATCGCCCCAACGATAGGGAGCGGCCGGCAACAGGGCGCGATCGTTGCCCTGCTCAGCAACGACATAGCGCAGACCGTCTTCCGGCAGGTCAAAGCGGGCTGTGCCGTCGCCTGCGGTGGTCCCTAATGTCGAACCGTCGTCGCCAATCAGGGTAACGCCGGCGAGCGGGGCGCCGTCCCGCAAGGACGTTGCCCAGGCGACTACTTCGCTATGGTCCACGAAAGCGTCCAGGCCGATCTCGGTCGCCTGCACCCAGGTTTGGATCGTCGGCCGCCAGTCATCATTGGGCAACAGGCTGTCAGGCGGGCGCACGATGAGCGCTAGATGGCCGGTCCCATCCGGCAGCGCCTCGCTCAGGTCAATCGTCACCTCGGTCAACGCATCAGGCGTGCCTTCAGTGGAGATCGTTTCATCCCATACCAGCCGGCCGGGCGGCGTCGGCGTATCCTCTCGCGGGTTGTAATCCTGCAAGTAGCTCTGATAGGCGGGCCAATCCGAAGGTGACACCTCGTAAGCCTTCACCTCCAGCTCGTCGTAATTGATGCTGAAGTAGGAGAGCGTCGGGCGCTCTGCAGCCGGGTCCAGGATGACTATGTCCTGGTTCGGCCCGCTTAGCACCGGCTCCGCTGAACCGACCCGGAAGATCAGCGTCTCTTCACTCCCCAGCGTCTGGCCGAAGACATCCTGAATGTCCGCGCTGACCGTCACCCGATAATTCGTGCGACCGGCAGTCACACCCTGGATGTTGATCGTGCTGCCGAAGATCTGCACGTTTGCGCCGGGAAGCGCCGGCTCGATCACCAGCATCGCCGGGTCGTATGCGCGAGGATCGATCGGATTGTTGAATTCAATGTAAAACGGCGTCAGCGGCGGGCAACTGTCCGACCCCCAGGAGCAGCCGTGATCGACGACCTCTAGCGGCGAATAGGTCCGGAATGTGTAACTCTGCTCCACCGTGGTGCGCAGCGGCCCTTCGGCAGAGGGCGCGCCGGCAGGGATGACCACGCTCACCTGCGCGCTGGCGGGCAATGGCGCGGCCGCCTTGAAGGCCAACCAGCGCCCTTCCGGCGTGTTCTCCGCCATCCAGCGTGCCTCCTCATCTCCCTCGACCTCCTCCTGCGTCGCCAGTCGCGTGCTCACTCGCGAACCGTCGGCCGTCACCGTCACGGCATCCAGCATCGCCTGCGGATCAATTCGCTGGTCAAATGAGATGAAGAAGGTCGGCTCCAACGGTTGCGCCTCGCCTTGCGGGTAGCCTGTGATCATGCCGGGCGGCGGCGTGGTGAATCGCCAGGAGACCGCCTCGGCAAGAGAGTTGCCGTTGGCGGACTCTACCCCGGCCGGAACCGTGATCGTGTACTCGGTAGCCTGAGGCAGGCGGTCTATCAACTCGGAGTCATACTCAAAGGTCAGCGTCTTCGTTCCGGCCCAACGCCAGACGCCAGGCAGCTCCGGCTGGATAGTTAGCGGCACATCAAGCTCAGCCAGGTCCGACAGCGTTCCCAGGGGTACCATCGGCTGGTTGAACGTCACGCTGATAAAGGGGGCCAATGGGACCTCGCCCTCCGGCGAGTAGCGTAGCACCTCCAACGGCCCGCTTACTACTTCCGGCGCTACCTCGGGCGCAGCCGGCGGCGGAAAGCTCTCCTCGATCGTTTCGCCAGTCAACGGGGGAGGCAACACCTCATCCGGTAACTGGAACCCCACTACATCGCCGCCTTCCTCTTCAAGAGGCGGCAGCCGATCCAGCAACTGGGCCGTCTCCTCTTCGGAGAGCGGATCGCCGGGGACAACGGCCAACGGCGCACTGCTCACAGGCTGGGCGGACCCTTCACTGAGTCGTAATCGCAACAGACCGGCGACGCCGCCGAGGCTGCTCACCCCGCTCTCCGACACGGCCACATCTCCGAAGCCGGTTACCTGCGACGAGCCAAGCAACGGTATCTGCGTACTGGTGCTGGTGTCGACTCGGTTGAGATTGTCGTAGTAAAGGGCAACCGCCCCGACAGCAAGCAGGCAAACGGTCAGGACCGCGCCGGCTGTTATGGCTATCGCCCATTTGCGGTTGCGCATTTTGTTGGTTTCTGTGGTCATGGCTCAAATCCTCCGTCAGGCAGAGCACTGCACGCAATACGTAACGAGGCGCAAGTCTAGCGCCATCCATTCTAACTGGAAAGACGGTATTTGACGCCAAAAGGTTCCATTTCGCTTGCGACAGGAAAAAGCCGGTCAGGTCTCCAAAAAAGATTGATTGACCACGAGTTGCCGGTTTTGGCCATATCGTGAAAGAAGGTACAATTTCGCCCCATGTCACAGCGGCTGAGACAATATCGCGAACCGCTGACAGTGGCTTTCCTGATGCTGTCAGCGTTTGTTTTCCTGGGCGCGGCGCTCCGACCCGACGAAGGGCGAATGCTCTATGGCTTTGACTTGGAGCGCCTTTTCTATCCCTTCGGCGACTTCATGTTTCGAGCGCTCCGCGAAGGCAAGCTGCCCCTCTGGAACCCCTTTGTCTTCCTCGGTTTTCCGCAGTTCGCCGAACCGCAACTCTCCCTGTTTTACCCGCTGACCTGGCCGCTGGCCTGGTTGTCGCCGGAGATAGCCTTTCCGCTGCAATACGCACTACATTTCGGTTGGGCGGCGGTTGGCGGCTATGTGCTGCTGCGCCGGCTTGGGGCAGGCTGGGCGGGCGCGATGATAGCCGGCTTCACCCTGGCCTATGCGCTTACCATGACCGTTCGCCTATGGGTCGGCCATATGCCGCACGTCATGACTTTGGCCTGGGCGCCCTGGTGCCTGGCAGCCGCCCACTGGGCCGTCCACAAGAAAAGCTGGCTGGCCACGCTGGTGGCGGCCGTGCCGTTGGCCCTTGCCTTCCTCGTCGGTTACATCCCGTACCTGATACTGCTTGTCCCGGCGCTGGTCGTCTTCATGTTCTGGTTGGCCGGAACCGCCTGGCTGGAGGGGGACCGCCGCGGGGCGGCGCGCATTGTCGGCCAACTGGCGGTCATTGGCCTTTTCGCCGCGCTGCTGGCTGCCGTTCAACTGCTGCCGACCATGCAGTTTACCGCGCTGTCAAACCGGTTGGCCGATCGCTACAACTTCGACGACAGCTACCCGATCGCCTTACCTTACCTGCTCACGGCGCTGATGCCGGACCTCTTCGGCGCGCCGCGCGGCGGAGTGGAGCTGTGGCTGGGCGATCTGCCGGGGGCTATCTATTGGGAGTGGGCGCTCTATATCGGCATCCTGCCCCTGCTGCTGTTCGTTCTGGTCTGGTCCTGGGGGCAAAAGCGCTGGCGTTTCTGGGTCATCTTCGGTCTGGTCGGCCTGATCCTGTCGCTGGGCGACAAAGGCGGATTGCACCGGCTGCTCTACGACTACGTGCCCGGCATGGACTGGTTTCGTTTCGCCAGCCGGCCCATCTACTTCTTCGGTCTCTCCGCGACCGTTGCCGCCGGGCTGATGTTTGACCATTGGTTTGACCAACCAGAGGAACAACATGCGCACCGCGCCGGGCGGCTGCGCACCGCACTTTACGTGCTGCTGCCGTTGGGTTTTGTCATCGCCATGCTGTCCGTGTTCTGGCAGGCGGCACAGGTGGAGACAGAGCAACTGGCCATCGCCAGCAACATCACCAGCCAGATCATGCGCCTGCTGCTGATTCTGGCGGCGGCGTTGGCCTTGCTCATCTGGGGCTACGGCCGCCCGCGCTGGCATCTGGCAGCCCTTGCCCTGGCCCTGATAGCTGTTGACCTGTGGGGCCTGGGCAACAAATACATAACCGACGTCTCCAAAGAGGGCGACCTGGGCTGGCTCATGGCTGATCTTGCCCTGCCCGATAACCGGCTGGACTACCGCGTCTTGAGCAAGGCCCTGCCGGAGAACAACGGCTACTTCCAGGGTTTCTACAATATCTACGGCTATGACGGCTTCACCCTGGAGTCCAGCGAGGTCATGGAAGGGCTGGCGGTCTCCGATGCCCGGGTGGTGCGCATGTTAAGCGGGCGCTACCTGTTGCACGGCACCTGGTGGGAGCTGCCCGTCATCGCCCCCGGCTGGGAAGTTCTCACCGAGCCTGCCGGGGTCACCATCTACTCGCGGGAGGATGCCGGCCCGCGCGCCTTCGTGGTCCATGACGTGGTTAGCGCCGCTGATGGCGAGGAAGCGCTCCGCATCATGGCCGATCCCGCCATTGACTTCACCCGTACCGCGATTGTGCAGACGAAAGAAGGCGCAAGTTGCGTCATCGAACAGCCTTCGACCGGCGACGCGGCTCCCGCCAGCGCCGCCGGCATTTTCTCCTACGAGCCGGAGCGGGTGGTTGTGCACGTCAGTGCCGCCGCTGGCGGCTGGCTGGTCCTGAACGATCTCGACTACCCCGGCTGGACCGCCACTCTTGACGGCCAGTCAATTCCCGTTCAGACCACCAATTACGCGCTGCGGGGCGTCTGTGTCCCGGCCGGACAACACGAGGTAGTCTTTACCTTCCGGCCAACCATTCTCTGGTATGGGGCAATCATGACCGTCGCCGCGCTGCTGGCCCTTGTGGCCGTGTTGGTCATCATGTTCATGCGCCGCCGGCAGGCGACGGAGCCGCGCTCCGGGGAGGGCGTGGAAAGGCCGGCATGATCAACAGCCAGCGACGGCGCAGGGTAGATATCCTGGTCGTTTTGCTCCTTACCGGGGCGGCCTTCTTGTTCATGCTCAAGGCGATGCTACCTGAGCCGGGGAAAATACTCTACGGCTATGACGTCTACCAGTTATTCCACCCCTTCCTCGATTTCATGTTCGCCGCCCTCCGTCGGGGCGAGCTGCCCCTGTGGAACCCCAACTTCTTTCTGGGCTTTCCTCAATATGCGGAGCCGCAACTTTCCACCTTCTACCCGCTGACCTGGCCGTTGGCCTGGCTGCCGGAGACGCTGGTTTTCCCCGTTCAATATGCGGTGCACTTTGCCTGGGCCGGCATTGGCGGCTACTTCCTTGTCCTCCGCTTGGGCGGACGGCGAGCCGGCGCGCTAATCGCCGCCCTGGTCTTCGCCTACATGGTCACCATGACCTCGCGCATTGACGTCGGCCACTTGCCGCACATGATGACCTTCGCCTGGACCCCCTGGTGCCTGTTGGCGGCCCATTGGGCGGCGGAAAAGGGGACCTGGGCCGCTACCGTCACCGCCGGCGTGCCGCTGGCAATGGCCTTTCTCATCGGCTACCTCCCTTTCCTGATTCTGACCGTTCCCCTGATGATCATCTTCATGGCCTGGCTGGCGATCATCCAGTGGCGGGCCGGTCAACCGCACCGCGCTACACGGATTGTCGTCCAATTGGCCGGCCTCGGTCTCTTTGCCGCCCTGCTGGCCTCGATCCAGCTCCTGCCGGCGGCGGAATTCACCCTCCACTCTAACCGCGCCACCGGCCAATACGAGGGCGTGCACTATCCCTTCGAAACGCCCTACCTGCTGACCGTCTTGATGCCGGACCTCTTCGGCGCGCCTTTTGGCACACAGGAGGTCCTGCTCTGGCTCGATCGTCCCGACTTCATCTATTGGGAGTGGGCGATCTATGTCGGCATCCTGCCACTTATCCTATTCCTCCTCACCTGGGGCGTGGGCCGGAAGGAATGGCGCTTCTGGGTCATATTCGGGCTGTTAGGGCTGCTGCTGGCGATGGGCGATCCCGGCGTTTTCTACCGGCTGTTGTACGATTATGTCCCCGGCATCAGCTGGTTTCGCTTCATCAGCCGGCCGGTCTACTATTTCAACCTGGCGGCGGCGATCTGCGCCGGGCTGATGTTTGACCACTGGTTCTCGCTGCCGAGGGAGCGGCATGACCGGTTTGCTCGCGTCCTAAAAAAGGCGCTCTGGATCGGCCTGGTTCTCGGTCTGATCCTGCTGCTATTGTCCCTCGCCACACCGTCTCTGGCGACCACTGATCGCGCTGAGAGCGCCGCTTCCTTCATCTCCGTCCAACTTCTACGCCTGCTGATCCTGTTCGCGCTTTCCATGGCGTTGCTCATTTGGGGATACGGGCGCAACCACCTGTTGATCAGCGGTCTGGCGGTCATACTGGTGGCGGCTGACCTGTGGAGCGCCGGCCACAAGTTTATGTTTTTCATTGACAACCTGCCGGAATGGGGCTGGCAACAGGCAGACCTCTTCTTGCCACCCAATCGTGACGAATATCGCGTGCTGCCCACCGCCATCTCCGAGAATCACGGCTACTTTTACGGATTTCAGAGCATCTATGGCTATGACGGCTTCACGCTCCAGACCAGCGAGGTGATGCGCCAGTTAGCCGCCACAGATTCGCGCGTTGTCAGTTTGCTCAGCGGGCAGTATTATCTGCACGGCTCATGGTGGGAGGAGCATGTGTTAACGCCAGGTTGGGAGAAGATGGAAGGGCCGGAACAAGTGACCATCTATCAGCGCCATGACGCCTTGCCGCGCGCCTTCATGGTCCACGACGTGATTGGTGTGGAGAGCCCCGAACAAGCCCTGGACCTGATGAGCGATCAGAGTATTGACTTTGGCCGCACGGCGCTGGTTGAGATCACCCCCGGCACGAGCTGTGCGATCGATCCCCTCCCCGTCGGATCAGCCGGCGATCAGGTCGCCATCACGCGCTACGGGGGAAACGAAGTGGCCATTAACGTGACCTCGGCCGCTGCCGGCTGGCTGGTGCTGAACGACCTCATTTACACGGGGTGGTCGGCGACCATTGACGGGCAGCCGGTGACCATTCAGCCGACCAACTATGCCCTGCGCGGCGTCTGCATTCCTGCCGGGTCTCACGAAGTCGTCTTTTCCTTCCAGCCGGCAATTCTTCGCTGGGGTGCCGCCCTTACCGGCATGGCCTTGCTGCTGCTGCTTCTGGCGTTGCTTTCACTCTGGCGCGCCGGGCGACGAGAGACCCGATCCCTCTCCCACACTTTCCCGGTTTCTCCGCCCTCAGAAGAGGATCATAGGAAATGAAAAACGTAACTCACAATTCAGTGCATAAGAGACCGCTGCTTGGGCTTCTGGGCATTATGCTTCTGGCAGCCATTTATCTAGTCGGCTCCAACATGACAGCACGTTCGGCTCCGGCTGTGTTGCAGGAGGGAACGCCCGGCTTCCTGCCTATTGCTCTTCGGCCGCCCTTGACGCCAACACCGACCGTCACCCCTACGCCGACGATCACGTCCACGCCGGTGAACCCACCCAACAACATCAGCGTGGAACCGTTCTTCTGCTGCTTCATCACGGACGCCATCACCGACATTGCTAATGCCGGCGACCAGCGCCTCTTTGTCCTGTTACGGGAGGGAACCATCCGCCTTGTCTTCGCGAACGGCTCAGTTCAGACTATCCCGTTCCTTGACATCTCCGACAAGGTAACCACCGAGAATTGGGAACAGGGTCTATTGGGGATCGCCTTTCATCCCGACTACATCAACAACGGTTACTTCTACGTTACCTACACACCCTTTCCGGTGGGCGGGGAGCAATCCCTCGTCCTTTATCGCTATCAGCGCATGGCCGGCGACCCCAACCTGGCCGACCCGAACTCCGGCGTGGAGCTGATGCGCCTTGTAAAGATCCCTCCTAACAAAGTCCACCACGGCGGCGGCCTCGCCTTTGGGCCGGACGGCTATCTATACATCAGCGTCGGCGATGGCGGCCCCGATCCGGTGGACGAGCCCGATTTGCCCGGCGATCCCTTTAACCGCA
The DNA here is from genome assembly GCA_964539885.1 of uncultured Ardenticatenaceae bacterium. GTDB lineage: Bacteria > Chloroflexota > Anaerolineae > Promineifilales > Promineifilaceae > JACKCB01. The sequence continues at coordinate 64,806 of CAZIKT010000016.1, forward strand.
GCCAACGACTCGACGAACCGTTCGGCAACATATTGCGCATAGACGTGAATAGCGAAAGCGGTACTCCGCCCGATCAGTGCACAATGGGCAGCGGCTACACGGTGCCGCCCGGCAATCCCTTCGTGGATGGCCCCGGCGGCATCTGTGATGAAGTCTGGGCATACGGCCTGCGCAATCCCTGGCGGATCAGCTTCGACCGGCTGACCGGCGACATGTATATTGCCGACGTCGGCGAGTGGGAGCGCGAGGAGATAAACTACCTCCCTGCCGGGACCGGGGCAGGGGTGAACTTCGGGTGGCATTGCTGGGAAGGCACGATCGACTACCGCACCCTATGGCCGGGCTTCCAGTTCCCGGAGTGCGACAGTATTTCCCCGGCTTTCCCAGTTGTGCAGGGCAAACACGAAGACGGATTCTCCTCCATCACCGGCGGTTACGTCTATCGCGGCTCGGCCATACCAGGGCTGCAGGGTCACTATATCTTCGGCGACTGGGGCAAACGACAGATCTTCCGGGCCAGCGCATACAACAATTGGCAACCCAAAGCCCTGATTCAGACTGTCACCTTCCTGACCACATTTGGCGAAGACATCAACGGTGAGCTCTATTATGGCGGCTGGGGTGTCAACCCTGGTCTGTGGAAGATTGTGGCCGACGACTGAGACAGGACGGCCCAGGGCTTTCTTTGTCCCGCCAACATCATGGTCCCGGCGTTTCGAAGGTCAGGTCAACCAGCTTCCAGGCGGTGTCGCCGTTGGAAAAAGGCACACGCTCCAAGGTGGCTGGGTCGTACATGCTGACCAACAGCGTCCCACCTCCGGCCGGCAAGCTCTCCGGCAGGATGATGCGATGTTTGTCCAGAATGCGCTCGCTGGGTAACCAACTCGTCATCGGGCGGGTGCCGGTCGCCGGTGTGCCGTCATGTTGGGCGACGAGTCGGCCCTGCTCATCGAGGAGGTAGACAGACACCGTCAGATCGCGTTCGGGTTTCTTCAACGTCTCCCAGACGAAGCTGGCCTCTAACGTGGCTCCCGGCGAGACTCCTGCACTACTGATCGGCGCCGAGAGATCTACCGGCGCGCCGTCAATCGTCAGATAGCCGTGCTCCAGGCGAATATCTTCACCGACCATCCGCCCGATAGGAGTCATCACCTCCTCGACATGCGCGAGCGGGCGGTAGGCGGACAGTATCAGACTGCCCTGCTGCAGCTCCTTCTCCAGCAGTGCATGGTAATCCAGCCAGCGCCAGACGGAATCGGTCGGGTCCCAGTTGGATTGGCGAGCGGGCACAAACCACAGCCGAGAATAGCTGTCGGCCAGTTCCGCCATTGCCTCGTTAGTTTCCTGTTCCTCAGCCGGGAAGGTCGCCGGTTGCATCGTCCGCGGCAACGGTACATCCCTCAGATAATAATCGAACGTCGGGTCGGGGAAGTGCGCCAGAAAAAGGTCTCCGCCTTCCGCTTCCGCCGCCAACGTTCGCGCGATCTCCCGGTATCCCCGCGTCCGGCTGTACTCTGGCAAGAAGTAATATCGCCCCCAGCCGACCAGGGCGAACACAATCGTCACCAGTACAGCCGCGTAGACGACTGCCCGTCCGCGCCCCGAACCCTGCTCCTTCAATCGCCACACGCCCGCCCCGACCAGCGCCCACCACGCCGGAGCGGCCACCGTGATATAAAAGTCATTGAATGTCGAACGTCGCAAGCGCACCAGATAAATGCCCAGGATGGTCAATATCAGCCAGGAACCTAGTAAGACAGCCATCGGTCGATTCTTCCGCCATAGGCCGGCAAAGCCGGCGACCGCAATCGTTCCAAGCCCGAGAAACAGCCAACGGGCCTGGGCCAACCGCCACACCGGCCCCGCGACCAACTCCGATCCGATGGACATAATATGCGCCGCCAGCTCCGGCTGGCTGGGATCGTTCAATTGCCCGGCGGCCAGCGTTGCCGAACCGACGGCCAAGGCCCAGGGTAGGAAGAGCAACAGTGCCGCCCCAAAGGAGACCAGCCAAGTCAGCCAGACTCGCCGCGCCGGCCGAAGCGTGAGCAGGTACAGCGCGTGCGCCGCCAGGGCGAATAGTCCGTAATAATGTGCGTAAATGGTCAATGCGCAGGCAAGGCAGTACAGCGTGCCGATCACAATTGTCGGCTTCTCCTCTAGTCTCAGCAGAATCAGCGTGGCCGCCAGCGATAGGGTCAGCGCCAGCACATACTGGTTACGCACGTCCTGGCTAATCCAGATCAGCGACGTCGAAACCGTTGCCAGCGCCGCGACCAGAAATCCGAACGACCGGCCCTCCACCCGCCGGCCCAACTGAAACATCAGCGGGATCGCCAGGACGCCGGCGACAAACGACAGCAGACGCAACGCCAGCTCACTATCTCCCACTAGACCCATGACGGCGTGCAGTGCGAAGTAGTGTAGCGGCGAATGCGGGTCCCCTTCCGCCAGCAGCGCCGGCACTATCTCCGCCGCCGGCAACCTGGCGAACAGATAACTGAACGCCTCATCTCCCCGCAGTTCTTGCGTGTCCACCCGGAACACCCGCAGCCCGAAGCTCAACAGCGTCAACAGCACCATCGCCCACAACCAGAACCGCTTGCCGGCGGCAGACCCTGGAAGCGCAACGCCAGACAGCCTGGGGACAGCGACACCGGCTAGCCTCCCTGCCGCACCTCGCTCCGCGATGGGCCGCCGGACGAGCCGTGCAATGAGAACCGCTGCCACAACTGTCAGCAGTGACACGGCAATGCCCAGCCCTACTTCCGGCGGCTTGAACTCCAGCACGACTTCATGGTTGCCCGCCGGCAAATAGATGGCCTGCAGTGCATAGTCAGCCGGGTAAATGTCCGCCGGCTCACCATCTACCGTTGCCCACCACCCCGGCTCATACCACTCTGACACCACCAGGAAGCCCGGCAGCGCAGTGTTCACTGCGATCTGACGCCGGCCCGGCTCAGGAACGGAGACCTCCACCGCCGGCGATTCGGCTGACGCTTCCAGCGCTAGCTCGGGCACAGCTGTGTGGAATACGACGCTGCTGGTCAGATCAATAGCCGGGTCGGCCAGCAATGCTAACGCCTGCTGTTCGTTCTCCGCCTGAATAGGGCTGTAGCTCATCCAGGCCCGCCCAGTAGGTTTGTCAATCCGGTAAGCGCTGCCATAGATCGAAGCGTCCGGAGCCAGGTTCTGATCCAGGTCGGCGATCTTTGTCACCTGCGCCCCTTCCGGCAACTCAATCGTGATCACGTGTGAGACATTCAGCAGTTGCCAGCGCCGCGCCAGCGGGATCTCCTCCAGCGCCGCCAGCGCCGCCGGCTTGATCGGGCTAATTCCGCGAATATCCTCCCAGCCGTACACCGCCCCATAGTTGCCGAAGAAGGTGCTGGTCGAGTCGAGCCGTGACACCCCGGCGGCTTGATAGTCTGCCAGCAGCACCTCCAGCCAGGGGGGGTGCTGCCAGAAGGCGAATGGCGACTCAGGCCGGCGATTGATGCCGCTGAACGTGGCGGTGTATAGGTCCAGCGCCAGCAGTAACACCAGCGCCACCACCTGCGCCCGGGGCCGAAATGCCGGCGCGAGAATCAGATAGACCAGCCCGATTACCAACAACTGCCGCAAGGCCGTTTGGGGCCAACTCTGGACGGCAAGTGCGCCGGCAGCAAACAGTGCTACGGCAGCCAGAGCCAGGATGGCGACCAGGCTGAGGGCGACCACGCCAATCTGTCGCCGCCGGCCCGGCGTTTGCACCATCGCCATCCGCAACCAGACGGCCAAACCCTGGGCGGCGAGCAGGGCCAGGCTCAACGAAACCACCCCCAGCAGCCGCTCCTGCTGCCGGAACAGTGAAAAGCCGGGTGCCGCGCGATAGAGCAATTGGAACAGACCGCCGCTCTCTCCCAGGGCCAGCCAGGCGGCAAGCAGAGCCAGGGCCGCCCAGAACAGCGACTCACTCCGCTCCCGCCTGTCCAACTCCCCGCGATCAAGCCAGAGCAGCAAAACCAGGGCAAGAACTGCGATGCCGGCATACTCCGGCGACCAGAAGGCCAGTGACGCCGGCGTAATCGCCTGCAAGTAGTTGAACATCGGCTGGCCTGAGGAGACGAACTCATAGCTGACCGCGCTGCGCGTGCTGGACACCCACGTTTGCAGCGCCGGCATCCACATCGCCGCAGACGCCAGCACCACCATAGCCGCCATGAGCGCTCCCACCCCAAGAACCGCTGTCCAGGACCACCTCGCTCGCCATGACTGATACAGGAAGTACAATCCAGCCACATATCCGGCATGCAGAAAAGTCTGCGGATGGCCGGCCGTCAGGCTTAAGGCCAGTACCAAAGCGGCTCCCAACAGCCAGCCCAGCGCCGGTCTGTCTCCCGGGAGGCTACGCAAGACCCCTTCGCGCAGCAAGAAGAGCGCCAGGGGCAACCAGGCAATCGTCTCCAGAATCGCCAGCTGTAGGATGGGGTAGGATGTCAGATAGCCGCCAAGCCCGAATGCCACCGCCGCCAGCAACGCCGCCAATGGCTGTTTCGTGATTGACCAGGCCAGCGCGTAAGTGAACACACCCGCTAACCAAACGTGTCCGATTGCCTCAAGCTGCAGCAAGTACAGTGAGAACTCTCCCGGCAGCGAGGCGACGGTGGTCAGGAGGCGCGGCAGATAGAAGGCCGCCGCCTGCGGATCGCCTACAAAGCGCGCCCCGGCGTATGTGGCCGGCAGCCAGAGCGGCAAGCGCCCATGTGCCAATTCCTGCGCCTGAAACAGCCCAAAGGTATGAAACTGCGCCGTGAAGTCTCCGGTCGGCAGTCTCTCCATCCCCAGCAGCAGCGTGCCGAAGAACAGCGCGCAAATGGCGGACCAGAGCAACAAAGGCAATAGGTGGGGTCTAAAGCGCAACGTTACGACACTCTCTCAGGGTGGCCGATGCCGGCGAGCAGACCGGCGTCGACAAGACAATGACTGATCTTATTGGAATCGACCGGCAGGGCAAGGATGATAGCCGGCAGGCAGATGGTACAATTGCGCCGAGTGAGCGGCCTATGAATATCAAGTGGGTGACACACGGCAGTGCCCGGCGCGACATCGTGGCTATCCTGTTGCTGGTCTGCGCGGCGTTCCTCTATTTTGCGGGCGCGTTCTGGCCCCAGGACGGCCGGCTGCTGTTCGGCTACGACGTCTTCCGCATGTTCTACCCGTTTGGCGCCTTTGCCGGCGAAGCCTTTCGCGCCGGACAGCTGCCATTGTGGAATTCCTCTGTCTTCCTGGGATTTCCCCAATACGCGGAGCCGCAGCTCTCCACCTTTTATCCGCTGACCTGGCTCCTGGCCTGGATGCCGGCGACCTTCGCCTTCCCCTGGCAGTATTCCCTGCATTTCGCATGGACAGCCATCGGCGGATACGTGCTCGTGCGCAGACTGGGCGGTGGACGAGCCGGCGCTTCCCTGGCTGGGATGACCCTTGCCTTTGCGCTGACCATGACCGTGCGCCCCTTTGTCGGTCACCTGCCTCACGTCATGACCCTCTCCTGGATGCCCTGGATACTGGCGGCGGCGCATTGGGCGGTGGAGAAGCGGAGCTGGGCGGTGGCTGTGGCAGCCGGCGTCCCCCTGGGCCTGGCCTTTCTGGTCGGCTATATACCTTACCTGGTCCTGCTCGTTCCCGGCATCTCGCTGTTCATGCTCTGGCTCGGCTGGCTGGCCTGGCGGGAGGGAGATCGCCGTGGGGCCGCCAAGATCCTGGGCCAACTCCTCGTAATCGGTCTCACGGGTGCGCTCTTAGCCGGCGCGCAATTGCTTCCCGCCGCTGAGTTTGCCCTGCACTCCAACCGCGCCTCGGGCCGCTACAACTATCGCGACAACGAGCCGGTCTCCTACGCCTTCCTGTTGACCGCCCTCTTGCCGGACCTGTACGGTGCGCTACAGGGGCCGGTTGCGCTGTGGGCGGAGCACCTCTCAATTGACTTCTATTCCGAATGGGCAATGTACGTGGGCATCCTGCCCCTGTTGTTGCTGCCTGTCGGTTGGCTGGTCATGCGCCGGCAAGATCGTTTCTGGATCTTTCTGGCTCTCTTTGGCGTATTGTTGGCTCTGGGAGACAAGGCCGGCCTAAATCGCCTGCTCTACGACTTCGTGCCAGGGATGAACGCCTTTCGCTTCGCCAGCCGGCCTATCTACTTCTTCACCCTGGGCGCGGCCGTGACTGCCGGCCTGACTTTCGATCGCTGGTTCGCACTTTCCCCAGAACGACACGCCGGCTATGCGGCCAGGCTCAAACGCTTGCTGTTGATCATAACGACGATCGGGGCCGGTCTGCTGCTGATCGCTGTCGTGTACCACTATATACTTGATAGCGAGCAGAGGGCCGCTGCCACCTGGGGTTTCATTCGTCAGGGGTCTCGAGCGCTGCTCCTGATTCTGGCCGGCATGTCTCTGCTCATCTGGGGCTACGGCCGGCCGAAATGGGCTGTCTTGCTGGCGGCGTTGGCGATGATCATCCTCGACCTGTGGGGACAGGGGCAGAAGTTCCTCACCTACGTCAGCGGCGAGCCTTACTCGGAGTGGGCAGTGGTTGACCGGCTGCTCCCACAAGAGCGGGATGACTTTCGCGTCTTGACCAAAGTGCTGGAGGAGAACGGCGGCTACTTCTTCGACCTGGAGAGTATCTATGGCTACGATGGATTCACCCTGGAAGCCAGCGAAACAATGCACGACCTCGCCGTTGCCGACGCCCGCGTCGTCCGGCTGCTCAGCGGTCGCTACCTCATCCACGGGCCGGGCTGGGATCTGCCCATCGTCGCGCCGGGCTGGGAGCCGGCTGTGGAAGAGAGCGAGATTGCCGTCTTTCAGCGCTCCGATTACGGGCCACGCGCCTTCATGGTGCACGACGTGATTGGAGTTGCCGATGAGGCAGAAGCCTTGAGCGCCATCCAACGCCCGGAGCTTGACTTCACGCGCTCAGCTGTGGTGCAGATGCTGCCTGACACACGATGCGATCTTCAGCCGGCGTCCGAAACCCCCGACCGCGTCGAAATTGTCGCCCGGGACGATCAACAAATCACAATTGCCGTTCAAGCGCAATCAACCGGCTGGCTGGTATTAAACGAACTCTACTATCCGGGCTGGCGGGTCACAGTAGATGGGCTGCCGGCTACCATCCAGCCTACGAATTACGCCCTGCGCGGCGTGTGCGTGCCCGCCGGAAACCACCAGGTCACTTTCACTTTTGCCCCCCGAATTGCCGTCATCGGCGCCGCCCTCTCAGTTGTCGCGCTGGCTGCCGTCGGCGTAGCCGTGCTCTTCTTGCTTCTGAAGCGCCGGGCGTCGAGTCATGCGACCGAAGCAGCGAGTAACGAACGTGCCGCGTAAAAAGCCTGCGCACAGCAATGTTAATCAGCGTTCCGTGTTCGAAGGAGTCTGAGTATGGCCCGCGCCTGGTTCTTCAACATCCCCCATCACGGCCATGTCAATCCAACCCTGCCGCTCGTCCAGGAGCTGGTCAAGCGTGGCGATCAGGTAAGCTACTTTGCCGGGCGCGCTTTTGCAGAACGCATTGAAGCAGTGGGCGCGGAATTCCGCGACTACACGCCGGATGGCCGCGAGATTGCTGCCTTTGACCAGTCGCGCCGGGTTGGGCATGCTATCCAGCAAGGCAGCCTGGTCGCCGAAGCCACCTACGAGCTATTGCCGGCAGTCCTGGACGCGGTCGACTCTGAACGCCCGGATTACCTGCTTTTTGACATGAGCGCTCCCTGGGCAGGCATCGCCGGCAGGCAATTCCAGATTCCCGCCGTGGTGGTCTTTCCGCACCTGCCATTCTACTGGCGCACGGCTGCCGGCGACCGGCGCGTCTTTCGCAAGGTGCTGAACAGCGTGCGTCCCGGCAAGGGTTATTGGCGCGAGCTACAACGCCAGACCGGCCGGATGGTCCGCGACCTGGGTCTCCGCAGCCCGAAAGACATCAACGTGCTCTCCAGTTCGGCTGATCTGAACATCGTCTTCACTTCCCGCTACTTCCAACCGTACGAGGATCGATTTGGCGAAGCCTACTGCTTCATCGGCCCGGCCGTGGACCTGGATCGCCCGGAAACGCTGATAGACATCAACCGGCGACTCGATCAGCCTCTAATTTACATCGCTGTCGGCACCGTCTACCAGGCCAGCCCGGAGTTCTTCAACGAGTGTCTGAAGGCCTTCGCCGGCGATGAATACGCGGTGATCATGTCGGTCGGTCGCGGAACTGACCCGGCTGACTTACAACCTGTTCCGCCCAACTTCACCGTCAGCCATTACCTGCCGCAGCTCCAGATCCTGCGCGAGGCGGATCTTTTCATCAGCCACGGTGGCATGAACAGCATTAGCGAGGCCGTCATGCTGGAGACGCCGATGATCGTCACCCCCACAACGTTGGAGCAGTCCGTCAACGCTGCCCGGGTCGAAAAACTTCACGCCGGCATCTTCATCGCCCCAGAGGCGGCCGATGCGGATAAGCTGGAGGCTTCCGCCCGCCAGATCCTGCACGACAGTTCCTTTATTGATGGTGTGAAGCGCATCCGCCAATCGTTTGTCGAAGCCGGAGGCGTCAAGGTTGGAGCCGACGCCATCGACCTGTTCAAGCATCAGAACGGCCTTCCTTAGTCACTCCAACCTGAGAAGGGAGGGCCGGCGGACTAATCCCGCCGGCCCGCGTGTGGTGCGTTGCTTAGTCCGCGTTGTGCTCGCGCCTCCCGTTCACAGTGTACAGCCACAGGCCGCCAAGCATTGACAGCGCCAGCAGCCAGTAGACCCAGTGGCTGTAACTCGTCTCATTGTCAAATGAGCTCAGCTCCACGCCCGTCGCATTGGGCGTCGCGGTGGGTGTGGAGGTCGGAGGTGGGATAGTCGCTGTCGGCGTTGCCGTGGGTGGCGGTGGGCCGTCCACCGGCACGATTGCCACAAACACCTGTTGATAATTCTCCTCATTTTCGCCGAGATTGGCGGTCGCATTCCAGAACGGAAAATCAAAGTCGTTGTTGGACGCGATACCCTGGTAGTCGCCGATGAAGCCGTCCCCGCCGCCGGTGAGCGGCAAATTCAGCGTCCAGTCCCATGTCTGAGCGCTGGCGCGGATGTTAGCCTCCCAGGTCTGCCCTCGATCCGTGGAGCGGGTCATGAAAGTGTCGATGCAATAATTGGATAGGCCCACATGGTCCGGCGGTATCCACGGCAAATCCGGGCAGTCTAGCCGCCTATCAAACCACATCACCGCCACCCGGCCGTTTGGCGCTACCGATACCTGCGGCTGAATCTGATCGACACCGTTGCCCAGTGGGTCATCGTTCAGTCGTTGGGCCATGCTCCAGGTAGCTCCTTCATCGGAAGAGGAGGAGAAGTAGATGTCGGCGTCGTCATTCCGGTAATCCGCCCAGGCAAGATACAGATCGCCGTTCAGCGGGCTGACCGCGAAGGCCGGCAAACTGGCCGGCGTACGGAAAAAGCTATTCGGCAGGTAGAACGGGATCGGCACGATGTTGGCCGCGATTGCCGGCGCGCCAAAGCTGGCGCCGCCGTTGGTCGACTTCACATACTCCAGTGTACCTGAGCTGCCGCCGAAGATATCCCGGCCAAATGCCACGTAGACCGTGCCGTCCGGAGCCACTCCCGGGATTGATCCCTGCACATTGCCCGGCGCCAATTGCAGCACCGGCGACCAGGTAACATTGCGGTCCGTCGAGCGCGAGAACACAATGCCGGAAGGTGCGCTGAAGCTGGTCCAGCTCATGTACACGTTGCCGGCATGAGGGCTGATCCCCTGCGGGTCCTGGTCCCCAATGATCCACTGCTTATCCGTGGAAGTGGTGCGGTCAACAATCACCGGCAATTCCCATCCGCTGCCCACCGGCTTCTTCAGCATGTCCAGTCCCACCGGTCCGCGGGTGAGCAGCGTGAAGTAGCCGTTACCCAACTCATCAAAGGTGGTCACGGGATCAGATGTCAGGCTGTAGACCTCGACGCCCTCGGGCTGTAGCTGGCTCCAGGTGTATCCGGCGTCGAACGATTCAAACACGCCGGTGTAGAAGCTGTATGTGGGCGGATCATAGAAGAACTTCGATGAGCCCAGCAGGTGATCGGGGTCGGTCGGGTCAAGGGCCACCATCACCTCGCTGAAGTCGTTCAGTGGGTTACTTGCGTAGGTGAAGGTTCCACTGTGGCTGACCTGAATATTGTCCGGTATGCCCGCAGTGTCCAGGTAGCGCTCATTTTGCCGTTGTGTCTCCTCCCACACTGCCGCCGAGGGATTGCTCGCGGCAAAAGGCTGTAGCTGCACGCCGGCGAAGTCCGGCCCGGTTGGCGGGCTGGCCCGAAAAGCCTGCCCATTGATGTTCACAGTCTCGCCGCTGGTAAGCTGGTCACTTGCGGCCTGCGCCAGGCCGAAAGCCAGCAAAACCGGCAGCAGCAAGAGAATAGCTAGATATGCACGTCTTCTCATTTCCTCCTCCTGGATATACACGGTGATTGGCGACGAGCACGACTTGCCAATGGTATCATGAGTCGTCGTGCCACAAAACGGGACGATGTCAACTTGTCCGCTTTTCGGCGATAAGGCAACCTTAAGGTTTCGCTAGGCCGGCGTTAAAGACGGGGCCGGGGTCATTCTGTATGCTAGAATGAAGACATGAGTGTAACTTGCCGGTATGAACCGGCAGCAAATCGGAGTTAGCATGAATCGGTTATCGGTCCTGGGCAAAATCGTCGTAGGAATATTCTTAGTGCTTTTCGGCATCCTGGCGGGCGTAGCCTTGGACCGGGCGCTGTTAGACGCCGGACCGGCAGCGGCGTCTGGGGCCTCTGAAATGGATCGCCTCTTTTCCCTCCTCGATGAGGCGCGGCAGACGATTGACCGGGCGTACGTCGATCGTGACGCAATTGACGACACGGCCCTGACCTATGGCGCCATCGGCGGCATGGTCGACGCCCTGGGCGACACCGGCCACAGCCGCTTTCTCAGCCCGGAAATGCTCGAACGACAGCGCACGCAGACCGCCGGCTCGTTCGAGGGCATCGGCGCCTACGTCGAGACGCGCAACGGCCTGACGGTCATTGTGGCTCCGATTGACAACTCGCCCGCCCAGGCAGCGGGTCTGCAGCCGGGCGACGCCATCATCGAAGTGGATGGCGAGGATGTCACCTCGATGGATTTGCAGGAGGTGATCAGCCTGATCCTCGGCCCGGCCGGCACGGACGTCACCCTGACCATCTTGAGTCCGGACACCGGCGAGATTCGTGAGGTCACCATCACCCGCGCCAGGGTGGAGCTGCAGAACGTTAGCTGGGTTGTGGTGCCGGGGACCTCTATTGGCCACGTGCGCATCTCATCCTTCAGCCAGGATGTAACGGAAGACCTCAAGGGGGCGCTGGAGGAAATGCGGGCGCTGGAGCTGTCCGGCGTCATTCTTGACTTGCGCAGTAACCCGGGTGGCCTGCTGGACGAGGCTATCGGCGTGACCAGCCAATTTGTCTCCGAAGGCGATGTGCTGCTTCGTCAAAACGCCGAGGGCGAAATTCAAAACGTCCCCGTCCGTTCAGGTGGTGTGGCACTCGATATTCCCCTAGTTGTGCTGATCGATCAGGGCAGCGCCAGCGCTAGCGAGATCGTGTCCGGCGCGCTGCAAGATGCCGGGCGGGCTATCCTCGTCGGCGAAACGAGCTTCGGCACCGGCACCGTGCTCAACGAATTCGGCCTTTCAGATGGATCAGCGCTGCTGTTGGCTACCGAACAATGGTTGACGCCTAAGGGCCGGCTCATCTGGCACCAGGGCATCGAGCCGGACATCCTTGTGGAGTTGGAGCCGGGAATCATCCCGTTGTTCCCGACCGGCCTGCGCGACCTCAGCGCAGAGGATGTGTCCAATAGCGACGACTTGCAGCTCTTGAGGGCGCTGGAACTCCTGAGCTAGGCAACTACCGTCCCGCTAACAGCGTCCTGCTAACAGCGGCCCGCTAACAGCGGCCCGCTAACAGCGGCCTGCTAACAGCGGCCTGCTAACAGCGACCCGCTGACAGGGCAATCACTTCCGCCGTAGCTCCGCGGCAAAGCGCTTCCAGCTAAACACGTCCGTTGACAGGAACGTATCCGGCTGGAAGAAGCGCGCTGCAAGCGCAAGCGCCAGATAAGCCGTAATCGTCACTCCTGTCAGGCTCAACAGGATCTGCCACAATGGTACTGTGCTGACCGCGATGCGGGTCACCATCGCGCTCGGCGCTGTGAGCGGAAATAAACTGAGCGCCAGCGATAGCACATTCGGCGGGTCCGATGCAAACTCCGAGGCGAATATCAGCGTGGGCATGAGCGGGATGATCAAAACCCAGATGATCTGCTGCGTCTCGCGAGAAGTGCTGGACAGCGCTCCGGCAGCCGCCAGAAACGAGCCGTACATCAGGAAACCGGTTAACAGGAATAGCGTCGCCCAGATGAAGAAGCCGGTGGGTAGCGCGAAGCTTCCCGCTATCGCAATGAGATCCTGCCGCTGCTCAAGCAACAGGTACATGGAACTCAGCCAGATTACCAGCTGCACCAACACAATAATCAGTATTGCCAGCATTTTGCCGGTAACCAGCTGACGGGGATGCAGGCTGAGAAGAATCACTTCCGCAGTGCGGTTCTCCTTCTCCAGAGTAACGCTGCGCATCACGTAGCTGCTGCCCATGATCAAGAGAAAGTAGAAGATGAACGGCACGACGGTGGAAACAGCCACTGCGACCTCCGCCGAATCCTGATCGCGCCCGCCCTCCGCTTCGGCGGGCAGAATCGACTGCAATGTGGCCAGGTTGCCCGGCGTCGGATTCCGCAACGCAGCCAGCAATACCGGATCACTTTCAATGTTGTACTCGATCAGATACCGCAGCAGCCACTCGTAGTTGCCAAAGGCCACGCTCTGTTGAGACCCACCGGGGGAAAGTACGAAGCCCTGGTCCAATACCGTCACCTGGCCGCTATCGAGATAGTCGGCCGGGATGATAACCACCTGGTCCAGCTCGCCGGCCCTGATCGCGGCGACAGCTGCTTCTTTATCTTCGACTGGAATGAATAGCGTCTCCGGAATCTCCGGCGGAAAACTGGCGATCACTCCCCCCGTATCAAGCAGACCCAATTTTGGGAAATCCGCTATCGTTTCGGACTCGTCCGCGCCGGGCAGCTCGGCATCCGCCAATCCGTCATCCCCGGCGGTCAGCCCAATCAGTTGCACCCCGATGATGAGCGCCGGCACCAATAGCGTGATGATCCAGAACGAACGTTGGCGTATGGTGACGCCTACCTCGTGTTTGATTACCAACCAGACTGAATGCCACATCTCTCAATCACCCGCACCTTTGAATCCACGCCCACCAAATCACCGGATTACATCGCACTGCGCTATGCCGGCTGCTCGCCGCGGATTGCCCCAACAACAGAACGCCATCCAAGCTGTTGACCGTACCGCAGCATACCAATTTGGAACACGCGTCCGGCCGCCCAGAGGGCAAAGAGCGTCGTGCCCACCAGGATGGCCCAGCTCAGCGCCATCTGCCAGTATGGAAGCGATCCCAGACCCCATCGCATTGATATGGTAAGGAATGAAGTGGTGGGGAAGTAGGTCATGAAGCGAAAAAGTAGGCTGTCTGGGTTGACCATCAGCAATGGCACCAGCATCATCGGCGCCAGAAATACCAGGTTCAGCAGACCGGCAAACTGTTGACCCTGCTCCATATCCGGGGCTACGCTGCCCACTGCAACCATTACAGCCTGTATGAGAATCATCGTTGGAAAGAAGAACAGGGCGATGATGACCACAAATTCGCCGCTCAACTCCAGCGCCCGCAACTCCGGCACTCTCGACATCAGGACCACAAACACAACCACCATCGTGACCACATAGATGAGCAGCTGCAGCAGGCCCATAGCCATCAGACCGGCCATCTTGCCGCTAATCAATTCCCCGGGTGACAGCGTTGTCAGCAAGATCTCCATGGTCCGGTTCTCTTTCTCATCGGTCACTACCTGCAGCATATAGGACGACACACCCATCGTCACCAGGAAGAACAAGAAGGCGGCGATAAAGGGCAGAATGATGTTGATAATGCTGTCCTCGCTGAAGGTGCGCCCACTCTCTAAATCCTCAACAGTAATCGTCGGGCCGGACTGCAGCCGGGCCTGCACACGCTCCGGGTAATTGCGCAGCAGGTTCAGGCGGATGAAATCATCAAACTCGCCCCATGCCTCCCCCGATGGTGTCGTCTCGCGGTAATAGATAGTCGTCTCCAATGAGTTGGGGAAGTCAACCGGCATCACAAATAGGGCCTGGACGGAGCGGCTTTCCAGGGCGGCCACTCCTTCGTCCACCGAGGCATATTCATGGAGAGCGACACGATCGTCCGCATTAGCAAACGACGCCTGCAACGCCTCATCGAGATTTCCGGCCTGATCCACGTAGCCAATGGGTTCCCTCGATTGCTTGGACCCTTCGTATAGGATGATGATGGCGACCAGCGCAACCATTAACACCGGGGGGGCGAACACCAGCAGGATAAAGCCCCGGCGCAGCACCAGCCGGCGAAACTCATGCCTCGCTACCAGATATACGTTACGCATGCTCCGCCTCCTCGGTTTGCCGGGGTTGCTGACGTCCATTCAGGCCGGGCGCTTGATCCTGAACGACGGTAACGAAAATATCATCCAGCGATGGTTCGGCCAGTTCAAAGCGCTCGACGCGCGTGGCCGGGCGAGAAGCGAGGGCGGCGAAGACCTGTTGCGGATTTGCGCCAATGGCCAGCGAAAGATGCCACGTCCCCTCGTCTTGGCGTGTCTCCAGCACGCCGGGCAGCCTGCTGAAGTCGCCGTCTCCTTCCAACACAATGGCGTTCCCGGCGAATTCGCGCTTGATCTCATGCACCGCCCCGTAAAGCACCGTGCGCCCGCGATCAATCAGCGCTATACGATTGCACAATGCCTCTACCTGATGCATCTGGTGCGTGCACATGATGATCGTCCGCCCGGCAGCCTGCTGCTCCTTGAAGATATCCTTCACCAGCCGCGTGTTCACCGGGTCCAGCGCAGTAAACGGCTCATCAATAACGATCAGATCCGGCTCATGCAGCAGCGTCGCGATCAACTGGGCTTTTTGTTGCATGCCCTTGCTCAACTCCTGCACCTTCTTGTTGCGATGCTCGCGCAGGTCCAGCCGATCCAGCCAGGGACCGAGCCGCGCGCGCGCCTCCTTTTCCGGCAACCCCTTCAGCGCCGCCAGGTAAATCAGCACAGGCTCCAGCTTCTGATCCTTGTATAGGCCTCGCTCCTCCGGCAAATAGCCGATTCGCCGCTTGCCCGCCAGATCGAGTGGGCCGCCGAAAATGCTGACACTTCCGGCGTCCGGCCTGAAAATGTCCAGCATCATTCGGATTGTGGTTGTCTTGCCGGCCCCGTTTGGCCCGAGCAAGCCGAAGATCTCGCCGGCTTCGACCTCAAAGGACACATCCTGCACGGCGCGAACGTCGCCAAAGCGCTTAGCCAGATGAGTGATATTGACTGGTTGCATCAGTGATCTCCAATTTAGCTCACCCGAAGTGCGCGGAAGCACCTGCCGGAGGCATGGGAAAGACGGATAGCGCCGGTAGTAATCGTGACACCATTACTATTGTCACCCTGCGCCGGAGCAGCCGCAAGTGAGAATACGCGTGGAGCGGGATGACAAACGTCATATTCACGCCTTCATCATAACACCGAGTTCCCCTCCGGCATGCGTATGGAGTAATGTCTCATCAACGAAAGCGGTAACGGAACTCGCCATTCTATTGTTGGACTGATAGCATACGCTCTGCTACCATTTGCGGGCACTTTCCGAATTGGTAATTTATACTTGGAGTCGGCGGCCGAGGGCCATCTGCCAGTTCCGCTACTTTGCCCCTGCATTGTCCAGATTCTGCCCACATAGGAGAGGATTACATGCCCCCCAGAAAACTCACTGCATTTTTGGTGCTCTTCGGGTTGTTGTTTGTCATGCTGACGATAGCGGGAGCTCCGCCGAAGGCGCTGGCGCAGTCAACGACGTTGGTGATCAATGAGATTGACTATGACCAGGCCAGCACGGATACGGCAGAGTACATTGAGATTAAGAATGTAAGCGGCGCACCCATAGATCTAGATCCTTATGTGCTTGATTTCATCAATGGAAGCGGGGGCGGGGCGGTCAGTTACCGGATGGTTGACCTTCCTGCTATTAGCCTGGCAGCCGGCGACTACTACGTAGTATGTGCGAACGCCGCCACGGTAGCAAATTGTGACCTGGACAGCACGCCGGAAACTGACTTTATTCAAAACGGTGCGCCTGATGCGGTCGCCCTCATGCTTGGTATTGATATTGTCGATACGGTGAGCTACGAAGGCGACACCAGCGGGTCCTACACCGAAGGCTCCGGCGTCGGCCTGGTAGACACGGCTTCGGGCGTGACGAGTATCTCCCGCTGCTCGGATGGCACAGACACCGACCAGAACAATATAGACTTGGTCGAACGCCCAAGCACTCCCGGCACGGCCAACGACTGTCCGGCAGCCGAAGCCATTCTGGTGATCAACGAAATTGACTACGACCAGCCCTTCACGGATACGGCCGAGTTTGTAGAAATCAAGAATGCCGGCGCTGGGTCGGTTAACCTCGATGACTATTCAGTGGAGCTAGTGAACGGGTCCGGCGGCGGCGCAGCTGTGTACATCACTATTGACCTACCGGCAGCAACCTTGGCGGCCGGCGATTACTATGTCATTTGCGCCAATGCCGCCACCGTCCCCAATTGCGACCTCGATAGCTCGCCGGAAGAAAACTTCATCCAGAACGGCGCCCCTGATGCTGTCGCTCTGAAGCTGAGCGCTGATATTGTCGATACGGTAAGCTATGAGGGTGACACCGGCGCGCCCTACACCGAAGGCTCCGGCGCCGGCCTGGAAGACCCCGGCCTGGAGGGGAACAACTATCTGGGCATCTCCCGCTTCCCTGACGGCGCTGACTCTGACCAAAACAACGTAGACCTGAGCCTGCGCTGTATCACACCAGGAGCGGAGAACACCAGCGAGAGCAGCGGGTGCAGCGATCCGAACACCGGCG
>CAZIKT010000017.1:0-50062 GCA_964539885.1 uncultured Ardenticatenaceae bacterium
TCCATGATCGTGTCCGATTCCTCGCTGATAGACGCGGAAATCGTCTCCAGGCCGACCGGCCCGCCTCCGAACTTCTCGATGATCGAGCGTAACACCCGCCGGTCCAGGTTGTCCAGCCCTAACTCGTCGATCTCTAGGAGATCAAGCGCCGCGACGGCGACCTCCGGCGTGATCTGACCCTCGGCGCGCACCTGAGCATAATCCCGTACGCGGCGCAGCAACCGCAGGGCAACGCGCGGCGTCCCCCGCGCCCGCTGTCCGATTTCACGCGCGCCCTCCTCGCTAATGGGAACCTCCAGCAAGGCCGCGCCGCGCAAAACGATGGTCTCAATGGCTTCGAGATCGTAGAAATCCATGCGATAGGATGCGCCGAACCTGGCCCGAAGCGGAGCAGTAATCAGGGCCAGCCGGGTGGTCGCTCCCACAACTGTGAAGCGAGGCAGTTTGAGGCGAACGTTCTTCGCTCCCGGCCCTTTGCCGACCACCAGATCGAGGACGAAATCCTCCATCGCCGGATAGAGGATCTCTTCGACGGCCCGGCCCAGCCGGTGGACCTCGTCAATAAAGAGAATGTCCCCGGCGCGCAAATTCGTCAGAATTGCCGCCAGGTCGCCCGAACGCTCGATGGCCGGCCCGGCGGTGATCCGAATGTTGACGTTCATCTCATTGGCGACAATGTACGCCAGGGTGGTTTTCCCCAGACCGGGTGGGCCATGGAAAAGAATATGGTCCAGGGACTCGTTACGCGCCTTCGCCGCCTCGATAATGATGTTGAGATTGGTCTTGAGTAGCTCCTGCCCCGTGAAATCGGCGAGACGCTGCGGGCGCAACATCGTCGCCAGTCGTTTGTCTTCGGGGCGCTGAAGTCCGGAGATCTGCCGGCGGGAATCGTCGCGTTCGCTCATGGCGCTGATTATATGCCAAGTAGGCGCGCGCTTCCACGTGGCAACTTCCCGCTCGGAGGCGGGCGGTCCTAGCAGTTATCCGGTTGTCGCAGACGGCCCAACGAGAACCCGCAGACTGATCAATCCGACAGGGCCGTCGCGAGCGGTCGGCCCCTCAGCGGCTAATTGGTGGCGAATACCGCCGCCTGCACAATCCAGTCGTCCGGATCGGCCTGCCAGGGTTTCATCGCTGTCACTTCGCGAATTTGCTCCGGCGACAGTTCGGCCAGTTGAGCAAATGTATGGATGCCGGCCTTGTTCAGTCGCTCGGCAAAGGTCTTGCCGATGCCGTTAATGCGGGTCAGGTCATCCCGCGACGGCGGCAATGCCTCCAACGGCGTAATCCCGCCCACTTTCTCAAAGAATAGGCTGCTCAGGCCGGCGAACAGATTGATCGCGTTCTTGGGGTTTGCGTACTCAGCAATCATCGTTGCCTCCTCGAATCTCAAAGGCGCAAATGCAGGTTATAACGCACTGCATTATAGCATGTTTGGACGCAATGCGGCAATGCCGTCATTGTTGCACTCGCCTCGGGAAGAAGCGATCGCTACTCCCCAATGAGCGACTTCCTGTCACCACGAAAGCTGATCGTCAGGCGCGCCCTGACACATCCTCCCCAAAGTCGAGAAGCGCGCGGACACGCTGTTCACTAGGCGCTTCTGCGTACACCCGTAATACCGGCTCCGTGCCGGACGGACGAATCAACAACCAGCTTCCATCCGCCAGGTAGTATTTCACGCCGTCCCGCGTGCCCACCTCCTCGACCTCTACGCCGGCAATCTGAGCGGGGGCGCTCTCAACGAGGAAGCGCACCATCCGCCCCTTTTCCACCGGCCGGCTCAGCTTCATATCCGTGCGGGCATACTCAGCCGGACCAACATCCTTGAGAAGGTCGGCCACCAGCGCGCTAAGCGGGACTCCGGCGTCAGCCATAACTTCGAGTAGCAGCAGCCCCATGAGGATGCCGTCCCCTTCCGGTATGTGCCCGGCAATGCTCATCCCGCCGGACTCCTCGCCGCCCATGATCACATCGCCTTCCAACATGTAGTCCGCAATGTGATTAAAGCCGACCGGCGTCTCGACGACCTGCCTGCCGTGGCGCGCCGCCAGCCGATCGATCATTCGGGTGGTTGACACGGTGCGCACGACTCTACCGGGTAACTCACGCTGCTTCAGCAAATAGCGCAGTACCAGCGCGAAGATGCGGTGAGGGTCGACAAAACAGCCGCGGTCATCCACCGCGCCAATGCGGTCGGCATCGCCGTCCGTGGCCAGGCCGGCATCCCAGTGACCCGATTGGATAGTGGACATCAACATGCCTAAGTGCCGGGCGATCGGTTCGGGATGGATACCGCCGAAGCCGGGGTTCATCTCGTGGCGGATGTTCTGGACGCGCGTCCGCCCCCTCGACAACATCTCGCTGAAGCCGTGCCGGCCGGAGCCATGCATGCCGTCCGCCACTACGCGCATCTCGCCGGCCGAAATCTTATCCAGGTCTACCAGGGTGCTTAGATGTTCGTAATAGGCCCAAGACGGATCGAACTTGATGATCAGTTCTCGGCGGAGGGCCTCTTCGAGAGCCATCAGGTTTGGGCCGCGGGCGTTCAGTAGGTTGTGGTCCAACAGGCTTTCCACGCGCCTGCTCTGCGCCGGACTGGCGCTGCCACCGTATGCGGCCTTGAGCTTCAGACCGTTGTAGCGCGGAGCATTGTGGCTGGCGGTGATCATCAGGCCGGCAGTGGCCTTCTTATTCACAATGGCGTAGCTCACAGCCGGTGTGGGCGTGTCAGCCCTTGCCAACCAAGTCTGTATGCCGTTTGCGGCCATCACCCGAGCCACCTCCATGGCATAGCGATCAGAAAGGAACCGCGTGTCAAAGCCAATCACCACGGTCGGATCCTCGGCTGCTTCCTCACGCACGAAGTCGGCAATCGCCTGAGCCACCAGCCTGAGATTCTGAAATGTGAAATCCTCGCTGATCACCGCGCGCCATCCGTCTGTACCAAATCGAATAGTCATCTATTTATCGCTCTCCACTAGCGGTTATCCGAACGAGTCACGCCTCGCCCGGGTATTTTAGGATTATCAGTAGATCGTTCACGTTTGTGCCGGTCGCGCCGGTGCGGATAAGACAATCCATCCCACGTTGCGCCAGGCGGGTGAAAAAGGTATGGCTGTCGTTTCGGCGCAGGAATTGCTGAGGATCAAGGCCCACGCGCCGGCCGCGTTGCGCCGTTTCCCCGGTGACGATTGCGCCGGCAGCATCCGTTGGCCCATCTTCGCCATCGGTGGCAAAGCCGGCGACGGCTACGCCAGGTTGTTGCTCGAGGGTAATGGCCGCCGCGAGCGCCAGCTCCTGGTTGCGTCCACCAACGCCGTCGCCCTTGACCGTAACGGTAGTCTCGCCGCCCAGAATCAGGCATTGGGCAGGTCGGGCATCTATCGCCAGAGCCGCGGCGACCCGGCCCACTTCTCGCGCTTCTCCCTGCAAGTGTGCGCTGAGCAATTGTGCTTCGAAACCCAGACTGTGAGCGGCCCGTACCGCCGCTTCACCGGCCCGGCGTACATCGCCAATGATCAGGTTTACTACCTGCACCCCATGCAGAAATGACGGCTTGGTCGCCGCCAGCGCATGCTCAATCTCCTGCCAGTAATCCGGCGGCAATGCGCCGGCAATTTCGTAGCGCGTCAGGATGGCGAAGGCCTCGGCCGGCGTCTCATGCACTTCCACAGTTGGGCCGCTGCCGATAGCCGGCAGGGAATTCCCGACCACGTCGCTCAGGATCAGGCTGGCGCATGCTGCGGGGGCAGCCGCCGCTGCCAGTCCGCCACCCTTGATTGTGTCCAACTGCCGGCGTACGCAGTTTAGTTCCTCAATCGTGCAGCCGCTTCTGACCAATGCGGCGGTCAGCGCTCGCCAGGCCGGAAGGGGAATTGTGGGCGCACTCAGCAACGCCGAGGTACCGCCGGAGATCAACGTCAGCACGAGGTCCGCTGGTCCTGCCTGGCGCAGCAATTCGGTCACCGCCCGTGTCGCCAGCAAGCTACTCTCATCGGCGGTCGGATGCCCGGCCTCATAGATTTGCACGGTAACGCCACCGGAAACCCGGCTTTGATAGACCCGCGGCTCATGCGACGTGCCCCCATCGGCCCGCTTCGTCACCAGGATGCCGGCATGAAGCGTCTTACCCAGAATTTGAATGGCCGCCTGGCCCATCCTCAGCGAAGCCTTGCCGGTCCCGACAAGGAATACTCGTCCCCGGCCCAGTTGATACCGATAAGGGCCGATGTGGAAGTATGGGCCTTCGACCCGCAGATTCTCAGAGACCGCCGTTACCGGATCGGCAGCCGCCAAAGCTGCCCGGCAGATCTGGGTGATGTGCGCTCCATATTGACTGAATTCCGGCCTGTCCATATGCCGCTCACTACTGAGAATTGCCGTCAACCTGTCCGGTAGCGTGCTATCGAATCGATCCGCGAGTTGAGGGCGGCTATTGGCGCAGAGCAGCGCTGGCAGTCTGCGCAGCAACCGCCGGCGTGCTCTCGCCCCGCACAACAGAAGAGACAGCGTTCGCCAATGCCGTCAAGATGGCACTGGTCGCTTCAGCTGGAAATGGCTGCGCGCGCTCCGCTTGCTGGCGGAGGAAATTGGCGTATGGGTCATCGGCCGGCCAGGCCTCGAACGCCGTGCGCCGGGCAGGAACATGCCCACTCTGCCGGCTCCACTCGCCCATGTTCGCCGCAGAACCCAGCCAGCTCACCAATTCCGCGGCAATCGCCTGCTGGGTGGGATCGGATGTTGTCACCACCAGGACCCAGGCCCCAACTTGTGGAACAAAGGCATCGAATACTCCTGGGATAGGCGCAAAACTGGCAGAGACGCCCAGATTTCGCTGAGCGAGAAATTGGTCCGTATGTGTCTGAACGGAGGAGGCGCTGCCCGCTTGATAGAGCTGCCATGACTCGGCAAGGGTTGTGACTGTGCCGCTCGCCGGGATAATGAAGCCGCTCTCGGCGG
The DNA here is from genome assembly GCA_964539885.1 of uncultured Ardenticatenaceae bacterium. Lineage (GTDB taxonomy): Bacteria > Chloroflexota > Anaerolineae > Promineifilales > Promineifilaceae > JACKCB01. The sequence goes on from CAZIKT010000017.1 coordinate 4,963, forward strand.
CCGTTCCGAGCTGCCTGAGCGCCATTGTCAACGGCTCCACCTCTAGTTGCGGCGCGCCGTTTTCGTCAACGAGATCGCCGCCGTGTTCCAGATAGAATTGTAGCGCCAGCTTTGCCCCGTCAACGCCGGCTGCCGGAAAGACAAATGAGCCGCCTTCGATTTCAGTGAACGCAGGCCAGGTCAGCGGAATCGTGCGTGTGATCGCGCTTCCATTATAGGCGATATGCCCCAGCTCGATCAGTGCGAGCGGATAACCATAAGTATTGCCGCCAGACTGCGAGAGGCTTCGCGCCGCCGGGTAGAGGTCGGCGAACATTTCGTCGTCCAATGGTAGCTCGTCAATCGGCTGCACCAGACCATCTGCCGCCGCTTCAGGCAGGACATCGGCCGGCATAAGCATGACGTCCGGCAGGATACGAGGGGCGACCCCCCTGCCGGTACGCAAATAGCTGAGCATTCCGCCCTGTCCTGTTTCGCTCTTCAAGTTTACGTTGAAGCGGATATCCGGGTGACTGTTATCGAAAGCAGCTAGCTGGTCCAGTAATACCGAGCCGCCGGGAATTTCTGTACCTGGCGAAATCTCAGGAGCTATCCATAACGTAAAGGTGATCGCCGGTGGACTGGCGATCACGTCGGGGGCCGGCGATGCGGGCGGCAGGGCGCTGACCGGCGTATCGGCCGGCGTGGGCAGTTCTGGGATAACGGTCATGTCCTGCTGGCTGGTGCTGTCTGATGAGAGATCACATGCCGCAAGGGACAGCACAACGGCCAAGGATAGCAACGCGAGCGTAAAACTACGACGCATTTTGGAGAGCATGATCCTTTCCGAGCCGGGAGCCTGTTGAGACCAGCCCCATCATATCCAGGTTGGCTCCTCGTACTTGCCGAAGACCTCTCGAAAGACGTCTGTGATCTCGCCCAGGGTAGCATACGCCTTCACAGCATCCAGGATGTACGGCATCGTGTTGTCGCTGCCGGCTGCCGCGGAGGCAAGGGCAGCCAGGGTCTCTCCAACACGGACGTTATCCCGTTCAAGGCGGAGCTGCTCCAGGCGTCCTATCTGCCGCTCGTATCCCTGAGGATCCATCTTCAGGATCGGTATGCGAAGATCCTCGGCAGGGTCTTCGTAGCGATTGACGCCGACAATGACGGCATCTGTGGAGTCCAGCCGGCGCTGGTACTCATAGGCGGCATTGGAAATCTCGCTCTGCAAGTAGCCCTTTTCGATAGCCGGCAGCACGCCTCCCAGCGCTTCCACCTGACGCCAATACGCGTATACTTGCCGTTCAATCTTATCCGTCTCGTGCTCCACGAAAAACGAGCCGGCGAGCGGATCCACAGTGTTCACCACCCCGCTTTCTTCGGCAATTATCTGTTGCGTACGCAGGGCAATGGTGACGGCCTCTTCGCTGGGCAAGGCAAGCGCTTCGTCCATGCTGTTGGTGTGCAGGCTCTGTGTTCCCCCCAACACTGCCGCCAGGGCCTGTATGGCGACCCGTACGATGTTGTTTTCCGGCTGCTGAGCGGTGAGCGAGACGCCGGCAGTCTGCGTGTGAAACCGGCACAACCAGGAGCGGGGATTTCGCGCGCCAAATGTCTCTCGCATCTCCCTGGCCCAGATCCGGCGGGCGGCCCTGAACTTAGCGATCTCCTCAAAGAAATCATTGTGACAATTGAAGAACAGGCTCAGACGAGGGGCAAACTCATCTATGTCCAGCCCGCGCCGCAGACACCAGCGCACATATTCCAGTCCATTACCGAGCGTAAAAGCCAGCTCTTGAGCGGCGGTGGAGCCGGCCTCTCGGATGTGATAGCCACTGATAGAGATAGTGTTCCACTCCGGCATCTCGCGAGCGCCAAACTCAATCGTATCCACCACCAGGCGCATTGACGGCTCCGGAGGGAAGATATACTCCTTTTGGGCAATGTACTCCTTCAGAATGTCGTTCTGCAGGGTTCCCCGCAGCCTGGCCCTGTCCCCGCCTTGCTTCTCGGCGGCGGCAATATACATGGCCCAGATAATGGCGGCCGGGCTGTTGATGGTCATGCTGGTGCTTACCCGGTCCAGTGGAATGCCGTCGAATAGGATTTCCATATCCTTCAAGCTGCTGATCGCCACCCCGCACTTGCCGAATTCGCCTATCGCTTCCGGCGCATCGGTGTCATAGCCCATCAGCGTCGGCAGGTCGAAGGCCACGGATAGACCCATATTGCCCTGGTCAAGCAGGTATTTGTAGCGCGCATTCGTTTCCTCGGCGGTGCCGAAGCCGGCAAACATGCGCATCGTCCAGAGTCTGCCTCGGTGCAGAGTAGAATGGACTCCGCGCGTGTAGGGATATTCGCCGGGATAGCCCAGGTCTCGCATATAGTCGAGTTCAGCCACGTCCAGCGGCGTATATAGACGCCGGATCGGCTCACCGGAAGTGGTCAAAAAGCTCCGGCGGCGCTCCGGAAATGTCGCCAGCGTCTTTTGCAGGGTTGTCTCTGCCCAGCGATCATCGGCTTCCGCCAGTTCTTCCAACTTCTTCTTATCGTACATAACCGCGCGCTCCTACAGTGTACATCCGCCTTGGTGAACGCATTATACTGTGCCGTGCGGCGCGGCGCGAACGCTCGCTTGGCGTAAGGCTATCGGCGGCCCGGCGCGGTTGCGGTTCACCATTCCATCCGCTAGAATGCCATCCGCAGACAGGAAACCGATTGATCGAACCCGCAGAGTTCTCCGAAGCCCCCCCTGCCGATCCCTTCGCCGGCACAGAGAGCGAAACTGGAATAATCCGCGCCGCGGCCATTCTCGCCGCCGGCAATGTGGCTCAGCGGCTACTGGGGATGGCCCGCGAGATTGTGAAGGCCAATCTGTTTGGGGCCACCGGCTTGCTGAGTGCCTTTGAGATCGCGGTCTATGTGCCCACAAACCTGTTTGAACTGATGATTGGGGGCATGATCAACTCCGCCCTGGTGCCGGTATTTAGCGACTATGCGAAGCCTGAGCGGCGGGCAGAATTGTGGGCGGTGCTCAGCACCGTGTTGAGCGTCGCTACGGTGATCATGTCCGCACTGGTAGGCGTCGTGGTGCTGCTGGCGCCGCAGATCGCCGGCTTGCTCGGGGCGCAGAATTTCCAGGACCCACAGTTGGCGGCTGTCAGCGTCTCCCTCATGCGCCTCTCCGCGCCGGCCATACTATTCCTGAGTATTGCCAGTATCATTTCGGGCGCCCTTTACGCCCTCAAGCGCTTTACCCTGCCGGCTTTCACCGCCGCCATATTCAATGCCTCCATCGTGGTCGCCATGCTCCTGTGGCCGGCGCATATCCAGAGCCTGGTCTATGGATTGTTGATTGGCGCCGGCCTGCAGATAGTCATCCAATTGCCGGCGATGCGCGACGCCCGTTTCCAGTGGCGACTGGATTGGCGCGAGCCGGTGATCCGCCGCATTCTGAAGCTGTATGCGCCCATCGTGGTCGGATTGCTGATCACCCAGATTGGACTCGGCATCACGATCAATCTGGCGACGCGCACCGGCGATGCCAGTCTGACCTTCATGCGTTATGCGACCACCTTGTATCAGTTCCCTCTGGGCCTGGTGGTCACTGCGCTCTCGATCGCTACCTTGCCGACGCTTTCTCAGCAGGCAAACGGCCATTTGAGCGAGTTCAAGGCCACGCTCGCCGGCGGTATCCGGCTGGTGGGCGTATTGATCTTTCCCGCCAGCGCCGGTCTCTTCGTGCTTGCCCTGCCGATTATCACACTCTTGTTCAACCACGGGGAGTTCACTGCCGGGGATGCTCAGACCACGGCCACCGTCCTGCGCTTCTACCTACTGGGCCTGCCATTTGCAGCTATTGATCAGATGCTGGTGTTTGCCTCTTATGCACGCAAGGATACGCTGCGACCCGCCATGGTGGGCGTATTCAGTATCTTTGTTTATGTCGTGGTTGCCGGCCTGCTGCTCGAAACCTATGGATTACTCAGTTTGATGATCGCGGACGCTGTCAAGCATTGTGTCCATACGACCTTGATGATCTGGATACTTCGCAGACATGCAGTCGCCCTTTCCGGCTATGGTATCCTGAGAACTATGGGCAAGTCCATTCTGGCGGCGCTAGCTACCGGTGGAGCCGCCCTCGCTGTGCTCTCCTTACTAGGCACGACGGTGATTCCATCATGGCTCCCTGATCGGTGGCTGGACGTGCTCTTGCCCGGCCTCGCGGGAGTGCTCGCATTCACCGGCATGGTTTACCTATTGGACATCAGCGACGCAAAGTATATACGTCAACGTCTGCGCCGGCCGAGTGGATGACGAGGTACCTGCCTCACTGATCCGCAGCCGCTCTTGTAATGACTTCCGTTTTGTGTACAATGAGATGTAGTGACCCTGGTCGCGTTCTTACGTGCTTCCATTTGATTGCCGGATTGGGCAAGAACCGAAGTCTGAGACTCTGTTTTATTAGTAAAACGAATACTGAGGGATGCAGCTGTGTCTTTTCAAAACTATCAACTCGTTGTTCGACGTGGACCGCAGGAAGGTCAAGTTTTCCCGCTGACGGGCGATGCGCTGACATTGGGCCGCGATCCGATGTCGGATATCGCCATTGTTGATCCGGAGGTTTCGCGGCAACATGCCCGTTTTACCAGATGGGCAACCGGCGGTTATGCTCTTCAGGATCTTGGTAGCACCAACGGCACCTTCATTGACGGCAATCGCCTGGGGGGCGAGGCGGTACCGCTTAAGCCGGGCCAGATTGTGGTGGTTGGCAGCAATGTGACCCTGGTCTACGAGATGTTGCCCGAGCAAACTGCGACCGTCATTGCCTCCCGCGAGGAGCTCGGCTTTGGCGAGCCGGTTGTCGCTCCTGTCGCCGACATAGCCCCCTCGATGCCGGCGTATGAGGAAGTAGCCGCTACGGACCGGCTGGAGCAGGAGGCCGCGGCTGATGCCGCGGCTGATGCCGGGGCCACGATCATTGATCATTCGTTCGACCAGCCTGCTTACCCGGTATTTACTTCCCCTGAACCCGAGGTTAAGCCGGAGCCGATGCCGATTAGTTCGTTTGATGATAGCTGGAGCACGCCGTCCAGCGCGCCGGTTGATAAAGGTATGCCCGTGTTTGAACCCTCATATTCCTCGGCTCCTCCCCCACCACCGCCCCCTCCCATCGGTGGAGATCAGGCTGATGGCGGCAATCGTAACCGTATCCTGATTGCCGTCGTGGTGGTGCTGTTACTCTGCTGCTGCTGTTCGCTGGTGACCGGTGGCTGGTTCTATGGTGATGCGCTGCTCAGCATGTTCGGTTTCTAGCCGCCTGCCGACTGACAAACGATTCTAGGATGCCGATGTGAAATGAGCGCCGAACATCTGGCGCTCATTCGATTTTCTGTTCGTTATCGCCAAAGGGTGGCGGTATGCCATGGCCGGACCGGACGCTCAAGTTTCGCCCGGCAAAATAGGGGGACCATCCCAGGGCCGATGGGTCGCTCCAGGTCGTAGGTCGGTACGTTGTAGCTGGAAGCCCTCAACTATAGCCGCTGATTCAATCCAGCTCCGATTTCTCGGTTGGTTCGTATTCCGCGTCGAGCACAATCGCATCTTCCCATGCCCGGCTTTCTTTGTCGCTCATGGGCGTGGTCGTTTCTCCGCGCAACCGCGCTGTATATTTGTCAACGATATGAGGAGGAGTCAGGTCAATAAAGACCTTGGCCGCGACAAGTAGCGCGGTCACATCATCCAGGCCGCCGATGACCGGAAACATCGCCCCTGGAATGAGGTCGAACGGGAAGAGCAGGTAAAGCAGCCCGGCCAGCGGCACCAGCTTCAAGATGAGAGGAACCTCAGGATCCCTGAAGAGCATAAGGATCAGCCGGGCTTGCTGGACTATTTCCTGCCACAGACCCGGGTCCTTCTGAATTCGTTCCAGCGTGTTGGTCGTCGTATGTTCCATATCATGTTTTTCCATCTTGGACAATTACCTCTCTTTACGCAGAACCCATTTCCCGGTTGCAGGCTGCCTAGGTCGCGACCAACCACGTGAGTTGCTCCTAGCGCTTGTTCACGTCGCGGGCGCCAATCCGACTATTGTAGGCGCAATGGCGCATTGCGTCTAACCTGGCGAGTGCTACAATCCACTCCCGGCAATTAGGGATCTGCATGAGCATCTTCTTCATCCTCAAACTCCTGATAATCCTCTTCTTTCTGGTCATGTTCCTGCGCGGCTCCAAACTTGTGTGGGGAGTCGGTTTATTGACCGTTACGACGGCCTTCCTGCTGGACACCTTAATGGCAGTATTCGGCCGGGAAGTGATGCTCGAGCAGTTGGGGTTCTTCTCTTACGTGATTGGCGGCGCTCTGTTCGCGGGCGCGGCGATTTGGCTCTTCGGCCTCTTTCGCCCGCTGACTCAAGGAGAAGCAGAGCAAGCCGGCAGGCTCCGGATGAATCCGAGCGCAGCCCACACGTCAAGTGGGGTTCGGGCGCAGAGCGGCTCCAGCGACACCGCATTCGACCGGCAAATGGTCTATGAACAGATTCGGGATCGGATGGGGCCGGAGGACGTCCTGGACCTGATGTTTGACCTGGGCATAAACGAGAACGAGGTCATGATGCCCGGCCAGGACATGCACGGAGCCATCTTGCGAGTGATGGACCTGGCGGAGCAGCGCGGACAGGTTGGCAGCCTGGCCCTGGCAGTGGAGCGGATTCTCACGCCGGTTCCAAAAGAAAACTTGCCCCGCCTGGAGAAGATCGACGAGCACTCTCCGCCCACTGTGCTGCGTCAATATCTCCTAGCGTTCTATTCCGTAGAAGAGTTAAAGAGACTGGCCGCCGCGCTTAATGTGGACTGGGAACAGCTCGACTATCTGAACAAAAAGACCTTTGCGCGAACACTGCTTCTCTATCTGTATCGGCGCAACCGGGTGGATGAGTTGTTGACTGTCATCAAGCAACCGCCGGCCGAGGCAGAAAGACAAGACGATGAGGGTTAGTCGAGGGAGCCTGACCGCAGGATTTTTATCCCTGCTGTTTCTGGTGATGTCAGCCGGAGTAGCGGCGGCTCAGGCCGACGAGTTGACGCTGAGAATGAGAAGGGACTTTGGCTATGCCAGCGGCACGGGCGATATCCAAGGACGGTTCTCACTGACCGCTTCGGGGCCGGATGACCTGACATCGGTTGAGTTCTTCATTGACGGGGAATTGATGGGGTCGGTTACAGAACCGCCATTTCGCCTGCAATTCGTGACTGATGATTATCCCCTGGGCGTACATACCCTGAGCGCAACCGGCAGCACAACCGATGGCCAGCTCCTTGAGTCAAACGCCATCACAGGGAACTTCGTAGCTGCAGGCGAAGGGCTAGAGGCAGCCGGCCGAATCACGTTGCTTGTCCTCGGGGCCATGGTTGCGGTATTCGCTGTGGCCAGCCTGGTGATGTGGCTGGTAACCCGCGGGCGCCCTCCTTTGCCGCTGGGTGCGCCCCGGCATTACGGCATCCACGGCGGAACGATTTGCCCACACTGTCACCGGCCGTATAGCATGCACTTCTTCGCATTGAATCTCCTGGTTGGGCGGCTTGATCGCTGTCCGCATTGCGGCCGATGGCGAATGGTGCGGCGCGTTTCGCCGGCAGAATTGGAGTCGGCCGAAAGGGCAGAGCGCGGGGCGTCAGCGCCGGAAACCGAGGTACAGACCTTGTCGGCGGAGGAGAAATTGCGCCGCGGCCTGGAGGATTCCCGTTATGACGACGGGTGAGCCCAGATGAGCGACGTTCCGTCATGGCTTAGGCGGCGGCATGGGCTGCAGCGACAGATTGACAGCCTTAACAAGCTCATAGTCGGCGAGGAACGGCTCAGTTCGCGGCTGTCGTTGGCGCGACTGGCGCTGTTTCTGTTCGGCTTCTTGCTGACCGCCGTATTGTTCTTCACCAGCGGGCCAGGCGCCGCGCTGTCGGCGTTGCCCGTCTGGTTTCTCCCCTTTCTCGTGGCCGTCTTCGTCGATCGCCGGCTACAAAGGACCCTATCCAGACACGCGACTTATCGGGCAATCAAGGTGCGGCATATGGCGACGCTGGACCTGGATTGGGAGAAGATGCCGGCGGCGCGATCTGCCGCTCCTGACCCGTCGCACCCTTTCGCTCTCGATCTGGACATCCAGGGCAAGCACTCGCTGCACCGGCTGCTCGACAACACGGTTACGCCTGAAGCGAGTGAAAGACTGCTGAGCTGGCTGCTCGAACTCAACCCGGAGCCGGCGGAAGTCATGAGGAGACAGGCGCTGGTTCAGCAATTGACCCCAATGAGCGCCTTTCGCGACAAGCTCAGTCTGAACACGATGAGCGCCACGGCTCCCGATGCGCCGCTTGCGGCCCCGCTGGTCGCCTGGCTGCAGCGATCGACTCCACTCGCCGGCGTCTGGCTCTTGATTCTGCTTTGCCTATTGGGGGCAGCGACAATTGTGTTCTTCGCCCTTGCCATGTTGCGCGGCTTGCAGCCGATCTGGATTGCCTCCCTGGCGGCATATTTCGCGCTCTACGGGTTGTTTGGCCGGGGGTCCGGCGCTCTATTCCACCAGTCACTGGAATTGCGCGGCGCCCTTGAGCAGATGGAGAGTGTGTTCAGCTTTCTGGAGAATAGGCGTTTCGGCAGTAACCAGGCGCTCGTCCGGGATCTCTGCGCGCCGTTTGCGTCGGAAAAGGAGCGGCCCTCACGCTATGTGACTCGACTGCAGCGGATCATAACGGCTGCCGGCCTGTCACGGAATCCTGTTCTGTGGCTGCTGCTAAACCTGGTCTTTCCCTGGGACCTCTTCTTCAGTCTCCAGCTTCGTCGCCTGCGCGGTGAACTGGCCCTGCGCGCGCCGGCCTGGCTGGATGTGTTGTTTGAGCTGGAAGCAGCCGGCTCGCTGGCCGCCTTGCATTATCTGAATCCCCACTATTCGCTGCCGAGTTTTCTGGACGAAGATGCCATCCCACCTTTTGCCGGACAGAGTCTGGGCCATCCGCTGATCGCGGAGGACGCGAAAGTCTGCAACGACTTCACATTATTGGAGCTGGGGGACCTGGTCCTGATCACCGGCTCAAATATGTCCGGCAAGAGCACCTTCTTACGCACGCTGGGCGTCAACCTGTGCCTGGCGTATGCCGGCGGCCCGGTCAACGCCGCGCAGTTGCATACGCGCTATTTCCGGCTATTCACCTCGGTGAGGATGAGTGATTCGGTGACCGATGGGATCTCCTATTTCTACGCAGAAGTCAAGCGATTGAAGGCGCTCCTGACCGAAGTGTACCGGGACGATCCCCGGCCGGTTTTCTTTCTTATCGACGAGATATTCCGTGGCACGAACAATCGGGAGCGTCTGATCGGCAGCAGCGCCTACATTCACGCATTGATCGACGGCAACGGCCTCGGCGTCGTATCAACGCACGACCTGGAACTTGTCTCGCTGGCAGAGGAACATCAGTCGATCATCAATTACCACTTTCGGGATTCAATTGCTGATGATCGGATGGTCTTTGACTATTGCCTGCGCCCGGGGCCGTGCCCGACAACGAACGCGCTAAAGATCATGAGGCATGAGGGCTTGCCGGTTGATGGAGGATTGCTTATTGACTTCGGGTAGTAACTGCCCACCATGCCGGGCGCACATGGGCGACACGCCGGGACCGATAGATGGATAGGCGAATCAATTTTCTCTACATCATTCCACTGGGCCTGGCGCTGATCACGTTCTTCCTGACAGAGCAGATACTGCTCACCGCACTGGCGGTGGTTGCCGGGATGGTCATTCTATATGCGCTGCGCAGTCGCTTGATGCCCCCACACGTCTACCGGGCGGCCCAACTATATAAGCGCGGGGAAATTGACAGGGCTATGGACGAGGTCAATCAGGCGCTGGCATCCCGGCCTGACAGTTGGGAGGCGTATTATGTGCGGGCGCTCATTCATTTCGCCCGCCCCGACCACATGGCCGCGGAAGCGGATGCCCGGAAGGCAATCGAACTGAAGCCGGATACCGCCACGAATCATTCGATCCTCGGCCAGGTGCTCTACTGGCAAGAAAGGTTTGACGAGGCGCTGACGTCGTTTGAGCGGGCCGCCGAACTGGACAGCCGAGATTCGTTGAATCACTTTTATGTCGGGGCGACTCTCTTCCAGCTCGGGGAGTTTGGCCGGGCAATACCCCGATTGGAGCTGGCGACGACAATGAAGATCGGCAACCCGCAACTCACCATGTTGGCCTACTACTATCTGGGCGTATCGCTTGAGGCAGAGGGACATATTGATGACGCGCAGCCGGCTTTCATGGAGCTGGAAAAGTTTGCGAAGGAACTGCCGCGGCTGCGTGAAGACCTGCAACGTGCGCCGGACTCGCCGGCGTTGGCACGCATGAAGCGGGATGTCCGGGCCATTGAGAAGCGGCTGCGCTCCGTCGCCGAAAGTTAGCTTCCCGGCCCGGCAACAGAATGCGCAGCGGGGGCTGAGCGCCCCATCCTAGCGCGGCGAAACCGCTTCGATGCGCTGCACTAACCCGCCAAGATAACTCTGCGTGCGGCGCACCTGCAGGCCGGCCGACTGCACAGTGATCGCGGTCTCCCGATTGAGGTGGCATTCGCGCGTGACCCGCACCCACAGGGGGTTGAGCCAATCCGTCAGCCGGCGCGAAACAGGGCGCAAGCCGCGAACGTGTTCCAGCAGCAGCAATTGTCCGCCGGGTCGCAATACGCGCCGAATCTCCTTCAGCGCGGCAGGCGGATCGGCGATGGAACAGAAGACAAAAGTGCCGATGACAAAATCAAGTGTGTTCTCCGGCAAGGGAATGAACATCGCCTCTGCCTGCATGCACCTGGCCTCCGGATATTTGTCGGAGAGTCTGCACAGCATCGCCGGGTCTCGATCCAGAACAATGACCTTCACTTCAGGAGGATAAAGGCGCAGGTTGGCCCCTGTCCCAGCCCCTATCTCCAGTACAGCACCGTTGACCCCCTGCAACAGAGAACGACGCAAGGACCTCAGCCCCGATTTCTCTAACGGGTACATGCCCCGATCGTATCGGCCACCGTTCATATGTCTTTCGTTTCCGGCGCTTCATCAGGCCGAAATCAGACTGCCCGCTTTCAGTTCATGGGTTGGCGCGTGATTAATCTCGGGCGCCACAACTTCAATTCCGATCCGTTGTGAGTATAATAGCAGCGATTCCGGCGGTGCGCATCGCGGACACCGCCTGAATGAGTGGTTGCCGGATTGGCGCCGGCTTGCGCCCTATTCATGGGAGGCTATCGTGGATACAGCACTTGGCACTCTTGTTCCGATACTGTGCGCGCTTGGCATTGGGCTGATCGTATTGTTTGTTGCATCTGTGCGAATTGTCACCGAGTACGAGCGCGGCGTCGTCTTTCGCTTGGGTCGGGTGCAGCAGCCCAAAGGGCCGGGCCTGTTCTTGATCATTCCCTTAGTTGACCGGATGGTCAAGGTAGACCTGCGCACTGTCACGCTGGACGTTCCTACCCAGGAGGCGATCAGCGCCGACAATGTCACTGTGAAGGTCAACGCGGTCGTCTATTACCGGGTGCTCGATCCCGTGGACGCTATCGTCAAGGTAGAGGACTTCAATCGCGCCACCTGGCAAATTGCCCAGACAAGCCTGCGGAATGTCATCGGTCAGTCAGACCTGGACCAGTTACTCCAGGATCGAGAGTCCATCAACGCACGCTTGCAGGACATCATTGACGAAGCGACTGAGCCCTGGGGCATTAAGGTCAGCATTGTTGAAGTGAAGGATGTTGAGCTCAATACGCAAATGGTGCGCGCGATGGCCCGGCAGGCGGAAGCTGAACGTGAACGCCGGGCGAAGATCATCAATGCCGAAGGAGAGGTGCAGTCCGCTCAACAATTGGCGGAGGCGGCCCGCATCTTGAGCAGCGAGCCTGGTTCGATAACCCTGCGCTATCTGGAAACGCTGATCACTATCGGCTCGGAGCAGAACACTACCACGATTTTCCCGGTGCCGGTAGACCTGCTCTCCGCCTTTCTGAAACGCGTGGCGCCGGAGTCGGAGGCCGGCGAGTAGGATCTTCTTGCAGTCGGTTGTGCCCTCCGGCGCGATGATCATGTCTGATTCCCAGCCCATACATATGATGGCTTATCTCACACTGAGAGTAAGAACGCTTGCATTCTTGGTCCTGGTCGCTCTGCTTGGGACTGGGTGTGCGCTGCTCGATCCGCCGGGTCCGCCACAGATCCCGACCCCGCCGCCCCCGCCGCCGGCTGCAATCGACTTCGAATCACTGGAGCTTGTTGCCAATCCGGCCGCTGACATCAGCCCGGCAATTGACCCGGATATCGCCACCCTGGTCAATAACGTGTCCACGCAACAGTTGTTCGGCTATGTGCAGACCCTGGAAGGCTTCGGCACGCGCCACGCGCTGAGCGAGGCCGGGCGTCCCGATTACGGCGTGGGCGCCGCCAGAAACTGGATATACGATGAGTTCGGGCGGGTTGGCGGTGGCCGCCTGCAGGTGCGCCTGCAGGACTTTGACATGAACTTCAACGGGCTGGTTTCGCCGCAGCAAAACATTGTCGCCACCCTGCCCGGCGTGGGAACGCATCCCGGCGCGATTGTGCTGACGGCACACTACGACTCGCGCAATCTCGACCCCGTCGACCCTTTCAGCCTTGCGCCGGGAGCAGACGACAACGCCTCCGGCGTCGCACTGCTGTTGGAGGCCGCCAGGCTGTTAAGCTCCCGCACCTGGAATCAGACGATCATCTTCATCGCTTTTGCCGCGGAGGAGATGGGCTCCTATGGGAGCTTTCACTATGTGCAGACCGCCATGCTGGATGGGATGCTGTTTGATGCGGTGATGAATAATGACATCGTTGGTGGTCGGCCGGGGATTCCGCGTTCGATTCGCGTCTTTGCCCAAGGCCCCGACAATTCTCCCTCCAGCGAGGTCGCCCGTTATCTGGCTTACATCAGTCAGCTTTACACGCCGACTTTCGTGGTTGACATCCAGGTCGCGCTTGACCGCGAGGGACGTTGGAGTGACCACAGAGAGTTTATCAACGCCGGCGTCGGCGCGGTGCGCCTCACCGAATCAGTTGAGGATCCCAGCGTGCAGCACACCAGCCGGGATACGGCGGAAAAGCTGGACTATGACTATTTGGCGCGCGTTACTGCCCTCAACGTGGCGGCTGCCGCCAGCTATGCCGGCGCGCCCGGCCGGCCGGTGGCTCCAACTGTAACGCCTATGGCGGACCCCGGCGCGTACATCCTCACCTGGCCGACCGATCCCGTCGCCTCCGGCTACGCGCTCTCCTTCCGCGAGGTCGGCTCCTTTGATTACCCCAGCTTCCAGTTTGTCTCGGCGGACGAAGCCGGCAACATCGCTGTCACCGGGCTCGATACCAGCAAGCGCTACTACTTGAGCCTGGGCGCTCTGGACGTCAATGGTAGATTGGGCTACTTCTCACAAGAGGTGTTGATAGAGCCCACCCCACCATAACAGGCGGATTGACGGCAAGATCGGCGCCGGTCGCGATTCAGGTCGGGCAGGCGGGAACTGAATCAGCCCACAACGGTAAGGGGGATGGATATGGAGCCGGTGGACAAAGTTGATTTGTCCCTACCGTCCGCCGGCCGGCCGGACAGGCTCCATGGGCCCGTATAGTCAATACGAACGTTCACCAGTTCGCCGAGTAGGGAACGAGGATCATCGAAGAAGACCAGCTTACCCTGTGGATTTCGGCCTTGCCAGCGTCCCTTGCGCTTCCCGTCCACCAGGACTTCTGTGCTGTTCCCTAGATAGGCGCGGTTCTTCTCCTCAGAAATTCGTTGCTGAAGATCTTCGATCAGATGGAAGCGCCGGCGCTTCTCTCGGTCCGGGACGTCATCGGGCATCCGCCGGGCGCTGACGGTGCCCGGCCGAGGACTGTACCGAGCGAGGTGCACCTTGTCCAGCCTTAGCTCAGCCAGCAGGTCGTAAGTCCTCTGGAATTGGGCGTCTGTTTCGCCGGGGAATCCAACAATAATATCGCAATTCACCGCCGCATCCGGCACCACTTCGCGGATGCGATGAACAAGTTCCCGATATTGGCCGGCCGAGTATCCTCGCTTCATGTTGGCCAACACCTCATCGTCGCCGGCCTGTATGGGTACCTCGATTTGCGGCATTACTTTCGGTAGCTCCGCCACAGCCCGCAGTATCCGGTCGCTCATGTAATTAGGATGGCTGGTGAGGAAGCGGACCCGCTGTAGCCCGTCTATATCATTGATCACAGTGAGCAGGGCCGCCAGGTCGGGACCGTCCGGCACATCATAGCCATAACGATCGACGATCTGTCCGAGCAACACCACTTCTTTGACGCCCTGTCTGACAAGTGAGCGCACCTCGGAAGCAATCGCGCCGACAGGCCGGCTGCGCTCTATGCCCCGCCGCTGGGGAATGATGCAAAACGTGCAGGCATGCGAGCAACCGTACACCACGGCCACTGGCGCGGAAACCTGCCCCTGAACCTGCGTGGGTGCCAAGTCGCCATCCTGCCAGGCATGGCGTTGCCGGTCCAGCTCCTGTTCCATCTCTAGTACCGAGCTTTGCCCAAGATGAGCCAGGAGCGGGCCGCCGTCTGTGGACGGCTCCATAAAGACATCGACAAATGGAAAGGCCTCTTCCAGGGCTGTATTGCCGCGCACGCCCACCACGCAACCCATGACCGCCAGCGTCAGATCAGGCTGTCGTTCTTTTAGCGCCTTCAGACTGTGCAGCTTGTTGTAAGCCTTGTCCTCGCTCTGCTGGCGAACGGTGCATGTCTCCAAGACGATGACGTCAGCGTCTTCAGCGCGTGCGGTGGGTAGATAACCCACCTTTTCCAGCTCCGTGGCGACCCGCCGGGCATCAGCATAGTTCATCTGGCAGCCCGTGATCCAGAAGTGATATTTCTTACCGCTCATTCTCAGTCGCTTGTCGTCACAGTGTGTGATGCTGTGGACCGCTGGTCCACATGCCCACCGGTAATCATTGCAGGTGACTATCTCGTTTGCGGGCCCAAAAATGGGCCGCTACCATTGAAAAAGCGATTCTATCCGCCCCAATCTCGACCGTCAAGAAGGCCCTCAGCGGTTCGGGCGCCTGCACAATCATGGCCTGCAAGCGGATGATATTTGCTGGGGACAGGCCCGGCTGCGTTGCCCACTCATCAAAAATGATCGGTTCGCGATTGAACGCTTCATCGTCCAAAAGGAAGCCGGCCTGGTAGAGGTGAGTATTCCAGGCGCTGCGGCTGACGAAGCCGGTAGGGGCCTGCTCGCGCAAACCACAAAAGGCATTGAGCCAACGGGCTGCCCCCATTACACCGCGCTTGCGTTCTTCCGGGGCAAGATAGTCGCTCAGTAACAGCCGGCCTCCCGGCTTCAGTATACGGGAGATCTCACCCAGTAATGCACCCAAGTCTACCGCCGATCGTGACAGATGCCGGGCGGTGACTTGATCGAAAGCCTGGCCGGCAAACGGCATGGCTTCAGGGGCAAGGGCGAGCGTATGGGGCGGCCGTTGCCAGTTCAACTCCTCGACCGTGGCTTCTCTATCGCGGCGATCCTCGGGTGCGAGCGAAGTCAGTATCAGGATGGTCTGATCAGAAGTCGTTTTGCCGGCCTCGGCCAGTAAGATCGCTTGTGGGTCCTTCACATCACATCCAGTCGGTTCCGGGCACAAAAGGGGCCGGTTACTGCCCGGCAATCATTGCCTGATCGCACTTGAAGCGCAAGCTAAGAGTGGGGCAGTCGAAGCGCGGTTCAGCTACCCTAGCTTTTGAGGCGATTAGGCCCTGTGCTAGAATCGCGGAACAGCAGAGGCATTTTTCACGAAGAGGTAGAGACGTCTACTCCGGGCATGGCACAGATTGCACCACCTGATCTGGCGATTGTAATCGTCAACTACAACGTCTGTGAACTGCTGCGAAAATGCCTACGTTCTGTCCTGGCCGCTCAGGGCGATCAGAACCTGGAGATTTGCGTGGTAGACAACGCCAGTACGGACGAGAGCGTCGCCATGGTGCGCGCTGAGTTTCCCGAGGTGAAGCTCATTGCCAACCAGGAGAACGTGGGCTACCCGGCGGCGAACAACCAGGGTCTCCTCCTGGTGGGCGCGATGAGCGACAATCCACCGCGTTACAGCCTGCTTCTCAATCCTGACACGGAGGTGCCGCCGGACGGCTTTGCCCGAATGATCGCCTACATGGACGATCATCGCGAAGTTGCTGTAGTCGGTCCCAAGCTGGTCCTGCCGAACGGCCAGCTGGATCTGGCCTGCCGGCGGGGTTTCGACTCAATGTCGGCCCTGGTCTACCGGATGGTGGGTTTGAGCCGGCTCTTTCCACACTCGCGGCGCTTTGCCCGCTACAATCTGACCTTTCTTGATGAGAACCAGTTGGCTGAGGTAGACTCTGTAGTTGGCGCTTTTATGATGGTACGCGCCTCAGCAATTCTGGATGTGGGTCTGATGGACGAGCAATTCTGGATGTATGGCGAGGACCTGGACTGGGCCAAGCGCATGAAGGATCGGGGCTGGAAAGTGATTTACAATCCGGACGTGACAGTCCTGCACGTGAAGCGCGCCTCCAGCCGGCAGAATCCACGCGCGCAGATTGAGTTTTATCGCGCCATGCTGATCTTCTATTACAAGCATTATCGCCGGAAGACGGCCTTCTGGCTTCACTGGTTGGTGTTGGCCGGCGTGGCTATTAAAGGCGGCCGAGCAATCTGGCCGGACATCGCCGCCGGCCCGGCTATTCTGCGGCCTACCTCCCCCTGACATCTTATCTATGAGCGCCGAAGTTAGCGAAGCAGCAGTTGAATCCGAGACGGTGTTGGGCGCCGGCGAGCAAGCCGCTCCCCTGCGGGTAGGCGACTCCGGACGGCTGCGCCTGAGAAGCCAGAGCGTACGCAACATTTACACGTTCTCGCTGTTGCTGGTCGATTCAGCGGCGATCTTGCTGGCCTTCATCATCTCCTATCAGTTGCGAGTCCTGATACCCTGGCCGGCTGAGGCAGCCAACCTGGCGTCCTTAAGGAGTTACACCGGCCTGATCGTCCTTTCGTTGCTGGCCATTGTCGCCGTTCTGGCTGTCAACCGACAATACTACGTTCCACGCGCCATCTCCCGTATCGATCAGTTCTACTCCGTCTTTGGCAGCGTTACCCTGGGTATCCTGATTGCGGTAGCGCTTTCCGAGTTCCTACTGAAAGGCACGTCGTTTGAGGTAGACTTTCCCCGGGCAATGATGATTTACGCCTGGGTCTCTTGCATCACGCTGATCATGTTGGGCCGGGTGGGGCATCAGGCTGTGCGGCAGCGGCTGCGCGATCGGGGTATCGGCAAGGACCGGCTTCTGGTAGTCGGCACCGGCGACATCTCGCGCATCATCCTGCAGCGAATCCTCTGGTCGCCCCACCTCGGTTACGATGTTGTAGGGCTGATCAATGGCGGCGGCAATACCAGTTCGGTGCTGGGGGTGCCGGTCCTGGGCCAGGCGGAGGATTTGCCGGAGTTAATCGCCGACTTAGGCATTGATGAGGTGATCATCGCTATTCCGGAAAAGGGGCACCGCGAGGCCGTACGCATCATCTCATACTGCGAGCGCGGGCGAGTGTCAATAAAGGTCTTTCCCGACATCTTCCAGTTTGTGACCAAGGACGCCGGCATTGACGATCTGGGAGGCCTACCCCTATTGACCGTTCGCGACTCGGCTCTGCGTGGCTACATGATGGTCGTCAAGCGATTCATGGACTTCACCGGCGCACTCTTCGGCCTGATCGTGCTGGCGCCCTTGCTGCTATTGGTAGCCGTCGCGATCAAGCTGGAATCGCCTGGACCGGCCTTCTTTGTGCAGACGCGCATGGGGCTGGACGGCACGCCGTTTCGCATGCTGAAATTTCGCTCCATGCGCCGCGATGCTGAGAGATTTGGCCCCGGCTGGACCGTTGACAACGATCCACGACAGACCCGATTGGGCCGGCTGCTGCGTCGTATTGACATCGACGAATTCCCGAACCTGATTAACGTGTTGATCGGGGAGATGAGCCTGGTCGGGCCGCGCCCGGAACAGCCCTACTACGTGGCGGAGTTTCGCAATACGGTTCCCCGCTATATGGATCGACACCGCGAGAAAGCCGGGATGACCGGCTGGGCGCAGGTAAACGGTCTGCGCGGCGACACATCGATCACTGAGCGCACAAAGTACGATCTCTGGTACACCGAGAACTGGTCTATCTTGCTTGACATCAAGATTCTGCTGCGCACACTATGGCAAATGTTTGCCGGCAGAAGCCGCCTTTGATCCGCCACTTACCACACCCATTCATTCAACCAACTCGCACTTGCCTGATCGCTGGTGATCTAACATCATTCTTATTTGACGCGCTCTGGGCGGCATGCTACCATACAAGACAGGCGCTATTAGCACTCCCTTGCCGCGAGTGCTAACAAGATTCAACCTTTTTTGGAATTGATGACAGAGCAGCTCACGCCACGCCAGGAACAATTACTGGGTCTGATGGTTCGCACCTACATTGAGACCGGCCATCCGGTCGGCTCGAAGAGCCTGGTCGAACGATTTGACCTGGATTTCAGTTCAGCAACAGTCCGAAATGAGCTGGCTTCGCTGGACAAGCTGGGGCTGCTAATCCAGCTTCACACTTCAGCCGGTCGCATTCCCACCGAAGAGGGCTATCGGTATTTTGTACAGCGCCTGCTAGGCGAATTTGAGCTGCCTTTTCGCGAGCGACAGATGATCAGCCATCAGTTCCATCAGGCTCGCCTGGAGATGGAGCAGTGGATGAGACTCGCAGCAGCTATATTGGCGCGCACGTCACAGGGCGCCAGCTTTATTACCGCGCCACGGCCTTACCCCAACCGCTTCAAACATATCCAGTTGATCGCCACCCAGGGGCGGCTCGTCTTGATGGTGATGGTGCTGTACGGCGGCGATATCCGGCAACAGATGCTGCAACTCGCCGAACCGCTGTCCCAACAACGGCTGAGCCAGGCGGCGGAGCGCTTGAATACGCTTTGCTATGCGTTCACCGCTGATGAGATCAATGCCCGCCTGATCGGGTTGGACGATTTGGAAGAAGAGGTTGCCCGGCTGGCTATTGATAACCTGCGCCGGGCTGACGAGCGCGACATCAGCAACATTTATCGCGATGGGCTGGCTAACCTGCTGGACGACGCCGGCGCACGGCAGGCAGTGCGCTTGCTGGAAGAACGGACACTATTGGCTGACGTAATCAGCGAGGTACTGAACGCGGACGGCAAAGATGCCGGCACAAATGATGTTCGCGTGGTCATTGGCGGCGAAGGGCGATGGGAGGAGCTGAGAGATTGCAGCATCATTCTCTCGCGTTACGGGGCGTCAGAGCAGCTTGTGGGCGAGCTGGCGGTCCTTGGCCCCACCCGCATGGCTTATGGGCGGAATATCTCCGCCGTCCGCTACGTAGCGGACCTGATGACCAGCTTTATCTATGATTACTTCCTGGAGAAGCCGGAGAAGCAGCTGTCATATAACGAAGGCGAGGACTGACCTAACCGCCGTCCGGCTTGCGCGGGCGCCGGACGATTGCGTACGCGCGAACAGAAGAATCGCGAGCAATATTGAATCATATTGACGAGGTAGGGACTTTGGTTGGAGAAGAACAGGACCTTGAGCGCGCCACCGGTGCACTGCCCCAGGACGGCGAACCAGTCGTGAACGACAGCGTCCCGGCCGACGACGGAGAGACGCCGGTCGAAGCGGCTTTATCGCTGGAAGATCAGTTAGCGGCCGCGAAGGCGCTGGCAGAAGAGTATCTCGATGGCTGGCAGAGGTCCAGAGCGGAGTTCGCCAATGCGCGTAAGCGTATGCAGCGCGAAACCACGGATAGCTATCGCAACGCAACTGTGGACGTGATCGCTCGCTTATTGCCGGTTATCGATGACTTTGATAGAGCGCTGGGCAGCGTCCCACCGGCAGTCGCTTCCACTTCCTGGTTTGAGGGCTTGCAGCTGGTTCATCGAAAACTGGCGGGCATTCTCGAGAATGCTGAGATCGAGACAATCCCGGCTCTCGGGCAACCATTCGATCCCACTGTGCACAATGCAATCATGCGCGAAGCCTCCGAGGAGTTTGAGAGCGGAACGGTCGTCAAAGAATTGCAGACCGGCTATCGTCTTGGCGAGCGGGTTATCCGGCCCACCTTAGTAGTCGTGGCGGAATAATCGCTTTGCCGGTTGACCTCGCCGCGGCAACCAGCGGGCAGGTGTGATCATCCAGGCGTTGATGCGCCGGACTAAACGTAATAACAACATCCTGAGAACTGCAGATACAGGAGACACAACAAGACAATGGGCAAGATTATCGGTATCGATTTAGGCACAACGAATTCGGTGGCGGCGGTGATGGAAGGCGGCGAACCTACCGTCATCACCAGCGCGGAGGGTGGCCGGCTTTTCCCATCCGTTGTGGCCGTTAACCCCAAGACCGGCGAGCGCATGGTGGGGCAGGTCGCCAAGCGACAGGCGGTCGTCAACCCTGAGAACACGGTTTACTCCGTTAAGCGCTTCATGGGACGTAAGTACAACGATCCGGAAGTGGCCCGGGCCAGAGACTACGTGTCCTACGCGGTCCGGCAAGCGCCCAACGGTGATATCCGTGTCGAGATGAACGGCAAGGAGTATTCTCCGCCGGAGATCTCGGCCATGATCCTGCAAAAGATTAAGACAGACGCCGAGGCCTATCTGGGCGAAACCGTCACGCAGGCCGTTATTACGGTACCCGCCTATTTCAATGACAGCCAGCGACAGGCGACCAAGGACGCCGGCAAGATTGCCGGACTGGAGGTGCTGCGCATCGTCAATGAACCGACCGCTTCCTCCCTGGCATACGGCCTGGGAAGCGACAAGGATGAGATCATCGCCGTGTACGACCTGGGCGGCGGCACTTTTGACATCTCGATACTCGAGGTGGGCGAAGGCGTATTTGAAGTGAAGTCGACCAACGGCGACACTTTCCTGGGCGGCGATGACTTTGACCGGCGCATCATTGATTGGGTAGCGGAGGAATTCCGCCGCGATCAGGGCATAGACTTGCGCCGCGATCGCCAGGCGCTGCAGCGGCTGCGGGAGGCGGCCGAGAAAGCTAAGATAGAGCTATCCACCACGATGCAGACCGAGCTGAATCTGCCTTACATTACGGCGGACGCCAGCGGCCCGAAGCACCTAAACTTGACCCTCACTCGCTCCAAACTGGAGCAACTGACCGAAGACCTGATTGAGCGCTCGATCGGACCCTGCCGGCAGGCGATGAAGGATGCCGGCCTGCAACCGTCCGATATTGCGGAGGTGGTCCTAGTGGGCGGCATGACGCGCATGCCGGCCATTCAGGAAGCGGTGCGTCGCTTCTTCGGCAAGGAGCCACACAAGGGCGTCAACCCGGATGAGGTGGTGGGCATCGGCGCCGCCATTCAGGCAGGCGTCCTGGGCGGAGACGTCAAGGACGTCCTCCTGCTGGATGTGACGCCCCTGACGCTGAGCATCGAAACGCTTGGCGGCGTGGCCACGCCGCTCATTGAGCGCAATACGACCATCCCGGCGCGTAAGAGCCAGGTCTTTTCTACCGCCGCCGACAGCCAGACTCAGGTCGAAATCCACGTCCTGCAGGGAGAACGCCCGATGGCGATGGACAACAAGAGCCTGGGCAAGTTTATCCTGGACGGTATTCCGCCGGCGCCGCGGGGCATTCCGCAGATCGAAGTGACATTTGACATCAACGCGGACGGTATTCTCAATGTGAGCGCCAAGGATAAGGCCACCAGCCGCGAACAGGCGATGCAGATCATTCCGTCCAGCGGTCTGCAGGACCAGGAGATCGATCGTATGGTCAAAGAAGCCGAGCGAAATGCCGCCGGCGATCGCGAGCGCAAGGCGGCCGTCGAGGCGCATAATCTGGCCGATTCAGCGGTCTACAGCGCGGAGAAATTCCTTCGTGAACAGGGCGAGCAAATTCCTCAGGCCAACCGGAGCGCCATGCAAAGCCAGATCGAGGCCGTTCGCAGCGCCCTGGCCGGCAACGCCAGCGCCGAACACCTGAAGTCGGAAGTCGATAAGCTGCAGGCTGTTATGCAGGAAGCTGGGGCAGCCATGTATCAGCAAGGCAGCAGCGACGGCGCCACTTCCGGACAAACGCAGGGCGGTCCATCCGGCCCCGCTGCCGGCGACGAAGATATCATTGAGGGCGAGTATAGCGAAGGATAAGAGAAGAACGACGGGAGTAATCCACCGCGATCGTTCTGACGTTCATGGCCGGTAAGCGCGACTATTATGAAGTTCTGGGCGTCCAGCGTGGCTCAACAAAGGACGAGATCAAGAAATCCTATCGACGCCTGGCTCGTCAGTTTCACCCTGATGTGAGCCAGGAGGATGGGGCCGATGAGCGTTTCAAGGAGATCAATGAGGCCTACGAAGTGTTGTCAGATGATGACAAACGGACGGCCTATGATCGCTTCGGTCACGCCGGAGTCAATGCCGGCGGCGGCCCGGCCGACTTCAGCGGTTTCGGCAATGTAGCGGATATCTTCGAGGAGTTTTTTGGTGGCTTCGGCTCACGACGCCGGCGACAGGGTCCGAAGCGCGGCGCTGACTTGCGCCACGACGTCACCATCACCTTCGAAGAGTCGATCTTCGGCGTCGAGAGAGAGATTGAGGTAACCCGGCCCGAGACGTGTGAACGCTGCTATGGCTCCGGGGCCGAACCCGGCACGCAGCCGACGCGCTGCTCTACTTGTAACGGCACTGGAGAAGTGCGCCGGGTTCAGCAATCCATCCTGGGTTCCTTTGTAAACGTATCCACTTGCCCGGCCTGCCACGGCTCCGGCGAAGTGGTTATCAACCCTTGCACTGAGTGTCACGGACAGAAGCAGGTACAGCGGACGCGCAGCATGAAAGTGCGTATTCCGCCGGGCATCAGTAGCGAGCAACAAATCCGGCTTACCGGCGAAGGAGCGCCCGGTGTGGATGGCGGCCCACCGGGCAACCTGTATGTCTTTATCCGGGTTCAGCGACACGAGCTATTCTCCCGCCGCGGTGACGACATTCTGCTGAATCTGGACGTCAACGTCGCTCAGGCTGCTCTTGGCGATGAAGTTACAGTACCGACCGTAGAGGGGGACAGCAAGCTGAAGATCCCGGCCGGCACTCAGTCCGGCACGGTATTCCGGATGCGAGGAATGGGCGTGCCTCATCTCAATCGCTCCGGCCGCGGCGACCAGTTGGTGATGACCAACGTGGTCATCCCAACCAAATTGTCCGACAAGCAGCAGAAGCTGTTCTCGGAGTTAGCCGGCACGCTTGGCAAGGAAGTGATCCCCCAGCGGGAAAAGGGGCTACTCAACTATCTGAAGGAAGCGCTGGGCGATGCACTGGGCATCTAGCGGCTTGTCCCACCCGATGCGGAGCTGGAAGTGGGGCTATTCCGGCGCGCTGATATTGAACGTCAATAGTGATCTGCCGGCCTAGCAGTGTACTGGCTTGAGGTTAGCGTTGTGACGGATGGCGAGGCCGCTGAAGCGGTCGCCGAAACGCTGCAGCGCTACTCCGGGGGGCGTGGGGTGGTCCTCGAGCAGTTGGGAGATCCCGACAGCCTGGACCCCTACGCGCTGGAGCCGGAAGTTACCGTCAAGATTTACCTGCCGGAAGCGGAGGACCTGCCCAAGACCAGACAGCGCATCTCGGAGGCTATCTACTATCTGGGCCGCCTCTACCCGGTTCCACCCCCACATTTCCGCAAGATCAAAGACCAGGATTGGGCGCACGCCTGGAAGGCCCATTACAAGCCCTTTCGGGTAGGCCGGCGGTTGTGGATTGAGCCCAGTTGGGAGAAGAGTGAGCTACCGCAAAGCGCCGACATTGTGTTGACCCTGGATCCGGGCATGGCCTTCGGCACCGGCCTGCACCCGACTACACAAATGTGCTTACAGGCAATCGAGCAGTATCTTCAGCCGGGAATGAGCGTGCTCGATGTGGGAACCGGCAGCGGGATCCTGGCCATCGCCGCCGGAAAACTCGGCGCAGCCGGTGTGCTGGCAATTGATAATGACCCACAGGCCGTCAGCGCCGCGGAAGCAAACGTCATTGCGAACGGGTTGGAGGGGCGCGTCACAGTCCTGCAGGGCGTTCTGGGAGGCGTCCCCGTGGGTCACTATGATTTGGTGATCGTCAATATCCTGGCCCCTGTGATTGTGGAGTTGCTGCAAGAACATCGTTTGTTTGCCTACCTCGCCCCGGAGGGACGGCTCATTCTCAGCGGCATCATCGACGAGCAGCAGCCGGAAGTGCAGTCGGCTGTGGAGGCGAGCGGCGGTTACGTCGAAGCGACTTTGACGGTCCGCGATTGGACCACCCTCATTTGCCGGCGCTGACCCGCGATTCCGCCGGCAGGACTCTTCCCAACCAGCGCTGATTCCGGACGTAGGGTAAACGCCGGGAACTTCTTCTTGCCGCTTAATGAAATGCCCTTAGAATGGGCCTGTTATGAGTGGCAACTTTGACTGGTTTACGGAAGAGGACGAATCTGCCTGGGAGGATGCGCGAGTCTCGCCACCCAAGAAGCCTCCGCGCAGGAGGCGATGGCCACTACTATTGTTGGGATTGTCAGTTCTCTCGCTGACCGGCTACGCCATTACGCGGCAAGTAAGCCAACGGGTCGCCGAGTCGCAACGGCTGATTGAGGCTGACGTGCTCGCCGCCAACGAATTGGTGCAGCGAGCAGCAGCCAATGCCGATCGGGAGCTGCTGACATCAATGCTCTCCGGCCGGGATGCCGACTGGACACAAGTACAAAAGGAATTGCTGGAGGCGGGTTTGCTTTTTGGCGGCTCCGCAACGCCGTTTGGTCTTGAGCCTATAGGAACGGGGCCAATCTCTACCACTGTTTCGCTATCCAACGATTTCAAGGAAGCTGTGGTCACTGAGCGGAGAGAGTACGCCCGAGACGCCGGCAATGGACTAACCGACAATGTCACGCTGGATCAGACCTTTGTTTTTCGACAGGGTGAGCGCAACTGGTTGTTTGCTCCCCCGAAGGATGAGTTTTGGGGAGATTGGTCAACGATTGCGGGGGATCGGGTCTCAGTGGCATATTCGACTCGAGATGAGCGCTTTGCTGAGCGTTTCGCCGGCGATATTGAAATGCTTCTGGACGCACTCTGCCAATTGCATACATGTCCGGCAAACTGGCGAATGAGCATGCGCTTGGACCAGGACCCGGAAGCTCTGTCTCGCCTGGCCGACCCGGAGACGCGCCTGATTTCGACGCGGTCGCTCAACCTCCCCTCCCCCACACTGATTGGGACAGCGTCAGATGAGGCCGGCCTGGTCGCGCTCTCGGACGGCTATTCTGCCCTGGTGATCGCCGCCGCCATGGCCGACATCCTGGAGTGGGAATGTTGTACCCGGATTGTTTTCTATGAGGCCACCCTAGATGCGACTTTGGCCGAACTTGGGATACAGCCATTTCCGCTGCGGGATTCAGATTACCTGGCTCTCGTGAATTACCCGGCGATGACAGGGTCCGGCGTCGTGGCGGCCTGGGACGCTCGCTCCCTGGATAACCCAGAGCCCCTCGAACGCACTTTTGCTCACGCCGTTATTGACTATTTCCTTTCGGAGGGCGCCGAATTGTCTCAAATCACGCACGATCTCATTGCGTCCGGAGCGAGTCGAGGGAGCAGTGGTCTTAATCTCTGGACTCGCCGGGTCACGGGCAGTTCCTTCAGCGAAGCGGAATGGTACGACTTTGTTCGCGAGCGAGCCGCCAGCTATCAGAGCGCGACGCAGTCACCCATACCCTTACCTGAACAGGACCTGATGCTTGCCTGCGCGAGCGAAACAGGCCCGGATGCCGGTTTGTATCGCTATGTGATCGCCGACGGAGCGCTGTCACTGGAGGTTCCGTTACCAAATACTTACTTCTATCCCCTGGCGCTGCCGGACGATTCGGGGGTCCTGTTGACAGCCGGTCTGCCGGACGGCATTCACACTGAGACGTTATTGCTTCGCGGCGGCGAAGAACTGGCAAGGTTGCTCTGGGCTGATCCCGGAGCGGTAATGATCTATCTGGCCGAACCGGTGGATCCGTTGGGCCAATATGCGCCGATCTGGGTCTTCGACCAGGAAAGCCCAGGTCCCAACTTCGCGGTAGTGGACACCGCAGACTGCCTACCCGGCTCTGACTGTCAGCCGACCGAGCTGCCGGGTGCGCCGGTGTGGTCGCCGAATGGGCAACGCCTGATTGTGGAGCAAAATGACGGCACGCTTCTTCTTGGCCGGCGCGATCTGACGGGGTGGGAACCGCTTGGGGAGGGGCGAACCCCATTCTGGGTGAACGACGAAACCTATGGTTTCATCGGCATGGACAACCTCAGCATCTTCCTTTCCGGCCTTGACACAGACGAACAGCGGCTCCTGCTCACTACCGAGGACCTGGCGGAGGCATTGCCGCAAAACCAACAACGATTCCAAACGACACTTCAGATAGCAACGACACGTCCCGAGGTGCCGAATACGCTGTTTGTGCTCGCGGCGCAGGGGTTTTCGGGGGACAGCATGTTGTTCCGGGTCACGTTGCCGCCGGAAGAGGTGGTCACGGGACAAGGCGATCCATTACCACCAGCTATGTCCTTGCTGGTCAACAGGTTGGCTTTCTTGCTGCCTCAACCCATTCAAATGATCTCTCCCGATGGTCGTTGGCTGGCGGCGTATACATCGCAGGCCGGCTTGCAGCTCTACAATCTGGACACCGGCGAGATGTTTCCAGTCGGTATCCCCAGCGGGGAGTTTTCCATCAGCCAGCATGATTGGTCGGCCGATTCGCCTTGGGTTGCCTTCGTCGGAAGCCAGAACGTGGAGTTGGTCGCTCCACTGCCGGATGGCGAGATATTCCGGCGCGTTATCTTTCATGACGGTCTGCGCTGTTCATCCGCAATTTGGGTAAACAGCCTGCCGTGACCCCGCTCAACATTGCCGGTTAGCCACGCCAGACAGAGCCCCAACATTCAGGCCCGAGCAGGTGCACCGTACGCAGCTCAGTTGGGTGCTTGATGGCGCGCATGCCGGTAGCTATCAGCCCAGTACACCAATCCGGCAATCCCAATCAAGAACAGACCCGGAACAATACAAAGTCCAAACGAGAAGCTCAGGTCGGAAACAAACTGTGATGGCTCCTGATTCAGCAAGACTGCTGTGACGCCCAATGAGAAACAGGCGCTGCCAACCAGCCACAAACCGAGAGTCGTCAGGACAACAACCGGGTTAACATGTGTCTTCCCGCGCAGTCTGACCAGCAGGATGCCTACGAAGCAGGCCAGGCCGATGCCCAAGAAGGCCGGCACAAGCGCAAAGCGGTGGGCGATATTATCTGTCCAAAGATCAATGAAGAATGTCAGCGAGGCGAGTAACAGAGTGATTACGCCGATCAGCCCCAGCACGAATTGCAGGCCGACCCAAAGCCACTTACCAACTCCATCCCGATCGGCTTTGACCGTCTCCAAGGTCCTGTGGGGCCCCGCTATTCGCCCTGATTCACAGACCAGTAACCTATCCCAATGACCCCTAAACCAACCGCACCAATCACCGCAACCACAGCCACCAGCAGGAGCGCAAGCGCGATGATTGACATGGTTACCGCCACGCCGGCGCCTTCGGATGAGTCAACTGACTCGCTCTCAGCCGGCCCCTCCCCCTCACTCTCCTGTGCCATCACATGAGCCGGGCTTAGCACCACCGGCGACAGCATACCAAAGACCATCAGCGCCACGATCAACAGGCGCATAATTGAGATGCGGTTTGACTTGCGCACGAATGCTCCTCTCGTTCCGGACGCGTGTTATGCGTCAAAGGCTGTTCCAGCTTTAATGAATGTATCCATTATAGCGACAGCCTCACAATTGAACCAGGGGAGGTATAATTGGCATATGCCGGAAGGGATCGTTTTGTGAAGCGCATTGCCGTTGTCGGCGCTACCGGCTTTCTGGGGAGCGCGATTGTTCGTCGCCTTGCCGCTGAGGGCATTGAGGTCTTGTCGCTGGTGCGCGCCGGCTCTGACCGAAGTGCAGTAGAAGGCGCAAGCCCGGCTATTCGAATAGTAGACATAATGTTGCCGGATACTTTGCGTGGAGCGTTTTCTGGTCTGGATGCCGTTGTTCATGCAGCCGGTATGTTGGGCAGAGCGGGGGTCCCGGAGGCAGCTTATCACGAGCTTCATGTCGAAGGGACGCGGAACATCCTGGCCGAGGCGGCCCACTGCGAACCGCCGCCTCGCCTGCTGCACATCAGTAGCCCCGGCGTGCTCGGCCCGATCGCTGGTGAGCCGGCTGACGAAACCGCGCCGCTGGCGCCGAGTAATGCTTATGAGCGAAGCAAAGCGGAAGCAGAGCAACTGGCAGCAGCGTATGCCGCCGGCGGTCTGCCCGTCGTCATTGCCCGACCGGAATTCGTGTATGGTCCCGGCGATCGCCACGTTCTGGGTCTCTTTCGCGCTGTGCAGCGGAGGCTCTTCTTCTACGTCAACGGTGGCCGGCACACCTGCCACCCAACCTACATCGAGGATGCCGTTGATGGGCTCCTTCGCTGCCTGCGCAGCGGGCAATCCGGCGAGATTTACCATATTGCTGGCCCGCGCCCAGTGACGTTTCGGGAGTTGGGGGAGACGTTGGCCGGCGCGCTCGGCGTGCCTTCACCGTGGATTTCGTTCCCGAAGCCGGTCACTTGGGGAGCGGCAATGTTATTCGAAGCGGTAAGCAGCTTACTTGGCCGGGAAGCCCCTTTGAGCCGCACCGGCGTCGCCTTCTTCAGCGAAAGCCGACGCTTCTCCTGGCAAAAGGCGCACCAGGAGTTGGGCTACTCCCCCCAGTACGATCTGGATCGCGGGAGCCGCGCCACCGTGGAGTGGTATCGGCAGCAGGGCTGGCTATAGGCCCACACCCACCTCATCCCCCAATCAGACGTTTCAGACCCTCCTCGTCGACGATCGGCACACCCAGTTGCTCCGCCTTGCTGTACTTGCTGCCGGCATTCTCCCCGGCCAAAAGGTAATCGGTCTTGGCACTGACCGAACCGGTTACCCGTCCGCCCTGCCGTTCAATAAGGGCCTTTGCCTCGTCCCGGCTCATTGACGGAAGCGTGCCGGTAATGACAAAGGTTTTGCCTGCCAGCGGGGCGTCAGCGATGGCCGCGGCGCGTTGGACAGCAAAGTTCAGCCCGGCGTCGCGCAGCTTGCGCAGCAGCCGGTGATGGCGCTCATCTGAAAACCAGCTTACCACCGCTTCCGCCGTCTGCGGACCGATGCCGTCAATGGCTTGCAGGCTCTGTACGTCCGCGTCAGCCAGCGCGTCGATACTGCCGGCGGCATCAAGCAGCAACCCGGCAACTACCCCGCCGACATAGCGGATTCCCAGCCCGATCAGCAGCCGGACCGCCGATTGCTGCTTGCTGTTCTCAATTCCGGCGAGCAAGTTGTCTACTTTCTTCTCCTGGAAACCTTCTAGTTGGAGCAAGGCGTCGCGTTCCAGGTAGTAGATATCGGCCACATCCGCAATGAGGCCCTGCTCGATAAGCAGTACGCCGGTCTGCGAGCCGAAGGAGTCGATATCCATCGCTCCCCGGCTCACGAAATATTCCACCCGTCGCACCAATTGCTCAGGACAGGCCGGATTTTCACAGTAAATGGCCACTTCACCGGGCACGCGCACCACCGCCGCGGCGCAAAATGGGCATACCGTCGGCGGCGTGATCACCCTCTCTGACCCCTGACGCAAATCGACAACCGGACCGACTACATAGGGGATCACGTCACCGGCGCGTTTCACCACCACCACATCGCCGATGCGGATATCCTTGCGCGCAATCTCCTCAAAGTTGTGCAACGTCGCGTTTTGCACTGTCACGCCGCCGATCTCCACCGGCTCCAGGACAGCAGCGGGCGCAAGCACGCCGGTTCTGCCGACGTTGATCGCCACATCCAGGAGTCGCGTGGTCTTTTCCTGGGCCGGGAACTTCACCGCCAGCGCGCCGCGCGGGTCCTTGCCGACATAGCCAAGACTGTCCGCAAGTGGCCGGTCGTCAATCTTGACCACCAGGCCATCTACCTCATAGTTAATCGTGTTTCGCCTGTCTATCCATTCGAGATACATAGCGGCGATGCTTTCCAGGCCGGTTACCAGGGCTAGATGTTCGGCGGGCGGGATGGGAAAGCCGAGGCCGGCCAACATTTGCAGTCGTTCGTGTTGGAAGTTGGGGACAACGCCGTCGTCCCAGGCGACGAAATCATAGACATACAGCGTAAGCGGTCTGGCAGCTGTTATCGACGGATCGAGCTGGCGCAGCGAGCCGGAGGCGGCATTGCGTGGATTGAGGTACACATAGGCATCAGAGTTGGCCTGCGCCTCGTTGAAGGCTGCAAAGCGGTCAAGCGGAAAGAATACCTCGCCCCGAACCACCATGTAAGCCGGCGGCGTGATTTCCACAGCTGGATCAATCGGCACCCGCTTGGGTAGCGCCCGCAAGGTACGCAGATTCTGCGTCACATCTTCGCCAACCTGCCCGTTTCCCCTGGTCGCTCCCTGCTCAAAGACACCGTTTCGGTAAGTCAGGACAACGGTCAGGCCGTCGATCTTCGGCTCAACCATATAGCTCAGCTGGACATCATCCGGCAGCAAACGCCCGATACGCTTCCGCCAGGCAAACATCTCTTCCACGCCATTCGCGCTGGCCAGACTCAAGATAGGCGCCGGATGGGTCACCTTGTTGAAGGCGCTGAGCGGCTCCGCTCCAACCCGCTGCGTAGGAGAGTCCGGCGCCACCAATACAGGATTGGCCTCCTCCAGCGATCTGAGTTCATTGAAAAGCGTATCGTATTCGGCGTCGCTGATCACCGGCGCGTTCAGGACGTGATAGCGATAGAGGTGATAATCGATTTGTTGGCGCAGTTCGCGTATTCGGTTTGCAGCGTCCATGACCAGACTTCTCTCCGTCGCTACAGGATCACTTAGGGTCAGGGCCCCGGCGCCGGGGACAGGAAGTCGCCGGCAACCCACCCTTCCGTGCCGTCATCCAGCCTCACCAGCCACCAGTTGAAGTCGCCGCCGGTTACAGGGCCGTCAACGATCAGCATTAGGCGACCCTCTGCGGCTGTCAGCAGACGCGTATTGGAGGTGCTGGGCCCGCCTCTAACCGTCACACCGTTGCCGCCGGTGCCGACCACCACCGCATAATATCCGACCGTCACTTCGGCGGGGGGATTCGCAAGGTCCAAAGTAGGAACCGGCGTCAAGGTGGGGATGGGCGTCGGCGTGCTTCTTTCTGCGGTTGGTGAAGGGATCGGACTTGGGGGAGCAGTCAGGCGAATGACAGTCGGTTCCGGCAGTCCGGTAGCCAGCGGCTCAGGGATCAGCAGCGTGTTCGCCAACAGGAAGGCCAGGAAAAGGCCGGCTGCCGTGACAATGACGCCCAGGCCAATCCACAACCAGGGCAGCGGCTCCCGACTGTCCTGTCGCTGACGGCGTGTGAGACGTTGCTTCAAGCTCCCTTGCTGTGGATCGGGCGGCCTTTCGTAGCTGGCCAAGTTCAGCGCGCCTCGACTACCAGGAGGGCCAGATCATCTATCGCCGGGGCGTGTTGCTGCCAGGTGGCAATATCAGCCCGGATAGCGTCGACGAGCGGGCCGGCTTCCAGGTGATAATTGGCCCGTACAATTGACCGTAGCCTGTCCGTCCCATAGTTTTCGCCGGCGGGATTTTCGGCATCTGAAACGCCGTCGCTGAATAGGATTAGCCGATCCCCCGGCTGCATTTCAATTCGATACTCCTCCAACGAGAGCTGTGGAATCATGCCCAGGAAGCGTCCCCGGCCCTCCAATACGGCAATTCCCTGGCCCGGGCGCGCCAGCAGGGGGTGCTCGTGCCCGGCAATGATGTACTTCAAAAGACCACTTGGCCGGTGGAGCACGCCATAGAAGGCAGTGACAAATGTGTCTGCTACCGGTGAGACAGCCAGCATGCCCTCATGCACGGCCAACGCCACACTTGCCGGCGAGAGCGTTCGCCGGCTTTCCACCTGGAACAAGGTACGTGTGACGGCCATAAAGAGGGCCGCCTGGACGCTCTTGTCCGCCACATCGGCGATCAAGATCCCCAGATGTTGATCATCCAGGTCGAAGACATCATAGAAGTCGCCGCCCACCCTACGCGCCGGCTCCAGATACGCGGCATTGCGGTAATCCGGGTGAATCGGGAGACTCGCCGGCAGCAGGCTGCGTTGCACCTCCGCGGCAATCTCAAGTTCACGTTCCAGCCGTCTCTTCTCGACCAGCGCTTCGTGAGCAGCTTGAAGCTCTTCATATGCCTGCCGCAGAGCTTCATTCTTAGTCTGCAAATCCTCGATGGCCGTGTGGTCAATGTTGCGCAGCGTTTCCAGTATGCTGCGCATCATCGAGAAAGCGATGACGGGGCTATCCTCCAGAAAGCGGTCAAACGCCTCTTCTGTGATCTCCAGCACCGTGGTGGGTACCAGAGTCGTCACGCTGGCCATGCGCGGTCGATCATCGAGCAGACCCATTTCGCCGAAGTACTCATTCGGTCCGCGCACGCCAAGTAACCGCTCTTCGCCATCGTCCAGTTTCTGCGTTACCACCACCCGGCCGCTGACGACGATATAGAAGGTATGCTCTCTCTCACCCTGGTGGCAAAGTACGACGCCGGCTCCATAGCCTTTGCGTTCGGCCAGTCGGCGTAGCTCCTCCAGCACGTGGTTCTCAAGCCCATGAAATACGCGCTGAAAGATGCCGGTGGTAGACGTGCTCTGATCTGACATTCCTATCTCTGCTGAATCAACGCCAAGAACTGCGCCAGGGGCCAGGTGTTTACCACATCTCGTGACTCCGCCCACCCGCGTTGGGCCGTCGCCACGCCAAAGTGGCGAAAGCCGAAATGATCCGGATGATGCGCATCTGTGTTGACGGCAATCCGGACGCCGAGTTCAATGGCCCGACGCACGTGAACATCGCGCAAATCCAGCCTGCGCGGGTTCGCATTCACTTCCAGGATCGTGCCGGTCCGGCTGGCTGCGTAAAGGACAGCATCCATGTCCAGATCAGCGCCGGGTCGCTCCGGCAGCAGACGCCCGGTGGGATGGGCCAGCATATGTACGTGCGGGTTATCGATCGCCGCCAGAGCCCTGCGCGTCACCTGTTCGCGCGATTGATTCAGGCCCGTATGCAGCGCGGCTGTGACGAAATCCAGCTCCGCCAGCACATCGTCCGGATAATCCAATGTGCCGTCTGTCCTGATCTCCATTTCCGTGCCGTGAAACACGCGGAAGTCCGGCCCCATCGCCTCATCCGCCTGCCGGATTTCGGTCGCCTGCTGCCGCAGGCGTTCGATGGAAAGCCCGTTGGCGATACCCAGGCTGGCCGAATGGTCGCTGATCACGATGTACTGGAGTCCGTTGCGCCGGGCAGCCTGCGCCATTTCGAGGATAGTCGCGCTGCCATCCGACCAATTGGTGTGCATGTGCAGATCAGCAATCAGGTCCTTTTCCTCGACAAGCGCCGGTAGTTTACCCGCTTGCGCGGCCTCGATTTCGCCCCGGTCTTCTCTCAACGTAGGCGCGATGTAGGGCAGTCCCAACGTTTGGTGGACCTCTTCTTCGGTGGCGCAGAGGATCGGCTCGCCCTCGCCGGCCAGTGCGCGGAATTCATGCTCGTTGAGCGTCATCCCCTTCTTGAGCGCCAATTCGCGTAGGCGCACGTTGTGCGCCATGCTGCCGGTGAAGTAGGAGAGCAACGTGCCCCAGCGCTCCTCCGGCAGCACGCGTAGTTGGACGCGCATCCCATTCAGCAGGATGACGCTGGATTTCGTCGGGCCCTTTCCGAGCACCGACTCAACCATTTCCATAGTGCAGAAGGCATCCATGATCGCTTCGGCGTCACCGGCAGCCAGCATGAGATCAATGTCACCCACCGTCTCGCGCATGCGGCGCAACGATCCACCCACCGCCGAACGAGTCACGCCGGGAAGCCCGGTCAAGACTCCCAGCACCTGCGTCGCTACCATCCAGGCAGCCTCAAGTGGAACGCGGTCGTCCTGGTGACGCGCCAGGCTTTCAATAGCCTTGAGCAGTTTGGCCTCGGAAGTCGCGCCCATGCCGGGCAGCTTTCTGAGTTCCCCCTTCTGCCCGGCCTGCTGAAGCTCCTCCAGGGTAGTAATTCCTAGGCTCTCGTAGATGGCTTTGATCCGCTTGGGGCCCAGGCCGTCCACTCGCAGCAATTCGGTCAGCGCCGGCGGAATCTCCTCCGCCAGCCGGTCATAGAATTCCAGCCTGCCGGTGGTGAGAATTTCCTCGATCTTATCTGCCAGGGTCTTGCCGATGCCGGGGATGTCGGTCAGACGTCCTTCGGCGTGCAGCGCGGCAAGGTCTCGCCCTAATTCTGTTATGCTCTCCGAGGCCCGTTGATAGGCCAATACGCGGTGAATGGAGTCACCGCGAATAGACAGCATGTCTGCGATCCGCGCGAAGAGGGCGGCGATTTCGCGATTACTCTTCATGCCGCCGATTATACCCACCCCCGCCGCATCCATAAAGCACCGACGCCGGCATCCGGCAACATCTAAGCAAGCGACCAAATGCCAGGGCGCTCGTGCGTCCCATTTATTGTCCGGCAAATACACTTGCTTTTGCCCACTATCGCAGCGCATGCTAATATACAGTACGGTGCAAGTCAAAGTTGTGGCCCCGTACCACAAGCTAGTCACTAGATTAAGGAGAAGAGACATGCGAAACGCCCATTTGTTTAAGTTCATTGTCGTTCTACTTCTGCTCGGCCTGACGGTTGTCGCCTGTACCGGCGGGACCGCCGAGCCGACGGAAGAGCCTGAGCCGGCAGCCACTGAAGCCCCAGCCGAAGAAGAAGCTGAGGCTGAAGAAGAAGAAGTGGCGGAAGAGCCGACTGAAGAACCCATGGAAGAGCCAACAGAAGAGGCCATGGAAGAGCCGACCGAGGAAGCCATGGCGGAGTTCACCCCTATGGTGATGTCCGCGGAGAACTGCGATTACGGCGGTTTGCTCCAGGAGATTGCCGCAGTCGACGAGTTCACGGTGCAGTTCACGATGTGCCGTCCTGACCCGGCATTCCGCTCCAAGGCAGCCTTCACGGCATTTGCCATTCAGCCGAGCGAATACCTGGAAGCAACCGGCGGAACGGGCGATCTACTCGAGCGTCCGATCGGCACCGGCCCTTACATGCTGGATCGCTGGGCGCGTGGCGAGGAAGTTGTCTTCACTCGCAATGACGCTTACTGGGGCGACCCGGCGGCAACTCAGACTCTGGTCTTCCGTTGGAGCACCGAAGGCGCTGCCCGGTTGCTGGAACTGCAGTCCGGCACGGTTGACGGCATTGACAACCCCAGCCCGGATGACTTTGAGACGATCAGCAGTGATTCTGCTCTGCAGCTGATTGAGCGACCGGCGCTGAACATCTTCTACGTGGGCATGAACAACGCCTTTCCGCCTTTCGACAACGAGTTGGTGCGACAGGCCATCGCCATGGGCATCGACCGCCAGCGCATTGTGGACAACTTCTACCCGGCCGGGTCGGAAGTGGCATCGCACTTCACGCCGTGCTCCATTCCCAATGGTTGCGCCGGCGACTCATGGTATGAGTTCGATCCGGAGGCCGCGCGAGCGCTGCTTACCGAGGCCGGTTTCGAGGACGGATTCACCACGGTGATCAACTATCGGGACGTCTTCCGCGGCTATCTGCCTGAGCCTTCGCTGGTGGCGCAGGACATTCAGGCGCAGTTGCTGGAGAACCTGAACATTACCGCCGAGATCGAAGTTATGGAATCGGGCGCGTTCATCGCCGCCGCCGATGCCGGCGAGCTGGAAGGCCTTCACCTGCTTGGCTGGGGTGCTGACTATCCCGACATCACCAACTTCCTGGACTTCCACTTCGGCGCCGGCGCCTCTGCGCAGTTCGGCGCCCCCTTCGATGACATCACGGCTGCTCTCACCGCCGGCGCTGCCCTGGCTGACGACGCCGCCCGTGAGCCGCATTATGTGGAAGCCAACAACGCTGTCAAGTTGCATGTGCCCATGGTTCCGATCGCGCACGGCGGTTCCGCCACCGCTTTCCAGGCCGGCGTTGAAGGAGCCCATGCCAGCCCGCTGGGCAACGAGTACTTCGCTGTAATGAACCCGGGTAAGGACACCTTTGTCTGGATGCAGAACGCCGAGCCAATCAGCCTCTACTGCGCTGACGAAACGGACGGCGAATCGCTGCGCGCGTGCGAGCAGGTCACCGAGGCGCTGCTCTCTTACGAGGTCGGCGGCACCGCAGTTGAGCCGGGCTTGGCTACTGCATGCGACCCGAACGAGGACCTGACCGTCTGGACCTGCACCCTGCGCGAGGGCGTGCTCTTCCATGACGGCTCTAAGTTCGACGCCAATGACGTCGTCCTCTCCTGGGGACTGCAGTGGGACGCCGCGCATCCGCTGCATGTCGGCAACACGGGCGCATTCACTTACTTCTCGGCCCTGTGGGGCGGTCTCCTCAACGCGCCGCCGGCTGAGGAATAAGCTGTTATAGATAACCGGCAAGCGGGTTGACGCTTGCCCGTCTGGGGCAGGATGACTACCATGGGTAGCCATCCTGCTCCACTCTATCTTTGACCATGAGGCCCGGCTATCTGAGCTGGGCTTATGGTCATTATCAGGGCAGAGTTGGGCCATGACACAGTACATCATTCGCCGTCTTGTGGCCGCTATCCCCGTGGTCTTCGGGGTGCTTTTCGTCACCTTCATGTTGGCCCGGCTGATCCCGGGAGATCCATGCACGGCGATACTCGGCGAAAAGGCGACGCCGGAAGTGTGCGAGAAGTTCTTTGAGGATAAGGGGCTGAACGAG
The DNA here is from genome assembly GCA_964539885.1 of uncultured Ardenticatenaceae bacterium. Lineage (GTDB taxonomy): Bacteria > Chloroflexota > Anaerolineae > Promineifilales > Promineifilaceae > JACKCB01. The sequence goes on from CAZIKT010000017.1 coordinate 41,929, forward strand.
CCGCTGCCGGTGCAGTTTGCCATTTACCTCAGGGATATTGCCAGCGGCGATCTGGGCGACTCGATCCGCTTCAAGCGCCCCGTAACCGAGATCTTGATCGAAAAGATGCCGACCACCCTGGAACTGGGTATTGCCGCGCTGACGTTCGCCCTTATCGTCGGTATCCCCCTGGGCATCTTGTCGGCGGTAAGGCGAAACTCGGCCATTGATGTGGGCACAATGGTTGGGGCGAATATCGGCGTGTCCATGCCGGTCTTCTGGTTGGGCTTGATGCTGCAATACGTATTCGCTTTGCTGCTCAAGAACACCGTTTTCGCGTTGCCGCCGAGCGGACGCCTATCCCCCGGCATGGAGTCAATTCCGTTCTACGAGGTCTGGGGCTGGGCGGTGACCCAGGGTAGTTTCTCGGCCGGGGCAGCCGAATTCATCTCCAATTTCTATATCTTCAACTCCATCATTACGCTTGCCTGGTCAACCCTGACCGACGCCGCCATGCATTTGATCCTGCCGGCGGTCGCCTTGAGCACCATCTCAATGGCGATCATTGCTCGTATGACCCGATCCAGCATGCTGGAGGTTCTGGGACTGGACTATATTCGGACGGCGCGCGCGAAGGGCCTGGATAAGTACACCATTGTCTTGAAGCACGCCTTTCGCAACGCCTTGCTACCCATCGTTACAATAGCCGGCCTTCAGCTCGGCCTGGTGCTGAGTGGGGCCATCCTTACTGAAAGCGTTTTCGGGCTCAGCGGCATCGGTCGAGGATTGTTCGAGGCCATTACAGCCCGCGACTATCCCATTATTCAGGGTTTTGTGGTGGTCATCGCCGTTGGGTATGTGGTCATCAACCTGATCATTGATCTCTCATATGCTTACCTGGATCCGCGTATTCGTTTGGACTAAGCGCGCCGGCCGGCCTGCCAGTCCTCTCTCAGTAGCTCGCCGCAGTCGTTGATCCCTGGCCATGGAAGGTAACACGCTATTGACCGCAACTGTAGTTGAATTGCCACTGGACGATGCCAGCGTCGCTGACATCGGCGACTATAAGGCGAACAGCCTATGGCGTCTAACTTTCCGGCGTCTTTTTCGGCAGCGCTCCGCCGTTGTGGGGTTGGTAATACTAATCTTCCTGGTCTTTCTGGCTATCTTTGCCCCGGTGGTGGCCCCATACGATCCCGAACAGGTGCTGATCGGAATTGAAGACGTGAAGAAGCGCACACCGCCTTGCATCCATCTGCTCGGCTGTCCTGAGGATCAGCCGCAGCATTTGATGGGCATTGACGGCAACGTCCGTGATCTCTTTTCGCGTGTCATTTTTGGCGCGCGCGTCTCGTTGAGCGTCGGCATAATCACCGTGAGTTTCGCCGTCATCGTGGGCACATTGATTGGAGCCGTCGCCGGCTACTTTGGCGGCGCTTTCGACAACATTATCATGCGCCTGATGGACGTGGTGCTGGCCTTTCCATTCCTGCTGCTGGCGATTGCCATCGTTAGCGTGATTGGCCCCGGCCTGACCAACGCCATGCTGGCCATCGCGATCATCAGTATCCCGGCTTACGCACGGGTAACCCGCGCGACCGTGCTATCTGTACGCGAGCTGGATTACGTCGAGGCGTCTCGCGCACTGGGCGCCAGCAGGATGTCGATCCTTTTTCGGCGCATCCTGCCCAATTCTTTACCCCCATTGATCGTCGCCGCCACCCTGGGCATTGCCACTGCCATTTTGGACACGGCGGCATTGTCCTTCATCGGGCTTGGGGCCCAGCCGCCCACGCCAGAGTGGGGGTTCATGCTGGCCAGCGAACGTAACCAGGTGTTCAGCGCTCCCTACCTGGTCTTCTTTCCCGGCATCGGCATCATGATCACCGTATTGGCCTTCAACCTATTAGGGGACGGGCTGCGCGACGCGCTGGACCCGCGACTGGTCGGCACGGAACACCGCCGCTAGTATTCAGGCAGATAGGCCCGGCCCGGATGTATGACCCGGCCGGATCTTATTGAAGCGCCAGCCTGACCGCCTCTAATGCGCCGGCATAGTCGGGGTGCTGTACTATCTCCGGTACATACTCCACGTACGTGACGATACCGTCCGCATTCACCACGAAGACAGCCCGCCGCTCCAGGCGTACCTCTTTCATGTGGGTGGCATAGGCATTGCCGAAGTTCATGTCCAGGTGGTCAGACAGCGTTTGCACCCGGCTCACGCCGGCGGCGCCACACCAGCGGCGCTGGGCATAGGGCGTATCCGCGCTCACCGTCAGGATCACGACATTGTCGCCCAGGGCGGATGCCTCTTCGTTGAATCGCCGGGTTTGCGCGTCACAGATGCCCGTATCGAGCGATGGGACAACCGAGATCAGACGCACCTTGCCGGCCGAATCGGCCAAAGTGACCTGAGTCCAATCGTTGGCTGTCAGGCGGAAATCCGGCGCCCGGTCGCCAGGCTGGAGCGGATCGCCTAAGACTGTGCGCTGCACCCCCCTCCAGGTGACCGCGCCAAATCGTTCGGTGGTCATTTCTCAGTCCCGTTCCCGTGTCGGATTATTCCAGCATGTCGCCTTCATATAACTCCACATCAGCGGCCTCCAATCCCTTCCGGCGCTCCTCCACATCATAGAGCACCCAGCAGCCTTCCTCCAGCTTTTCCGGGTCGGAAGCGACAGATGACTTGTGAAAGAAGATATCTTCTCCGCCGCCGCGGGCAATGAAACCGTAACCCTTGGTCGGGTTGTACCATTTCATGCGCCCCAGATATTTGCCGGTTCGCGGATCGATCTGAATGGTCGCCGGCTCCTCTATCTCCACGGCCGGCGGGGCCTTCGGAGCGACATCTTCACGCGCCCTGCCCGACCGGCCACCAGAAGACCGAGGGCTGTCTGCCTTCGGCAAGCTGCGGGCATTGTCCGCCTCAACCGGCAGGCCGGCTTCGCTCAGTGCGCGCTGCATTTCCACGGTAAAGATAAACGTTCGACCCTCGCTATCGGTCACCCAATGGTCCTTGAAATTCATCACTCTCTCCTCGTTCCACGTGCCTTGTTTGCGCCGCTGACCTGTCTTTGCGGTCAGTCTGCCTAGTGACAGCCTACGCCGGCTGTCAGCTCAGTAATGTCAGTTGCTTGCCGGCCAGTTCCTCCGGCGATTTCCACTCAGTGAGCGCCAGTACCCGCGACACCCGCGCTCGCTGCCCGAATTTCAGAAGAGGCCGCGCTTTGATGCTGCGGCTCCCAATGATTGCTTGGTCTATCCTTGATTTGAATAGTTCGCCGCGCGTGGTGCAGATGGCAATTTCCATCGCTTCCGGCCCGACAATCGCGGCTGCCACTTCTTCGGCCCCCGCCGGTAACCGGAGGTTGATCACGCCCTGGCCGTATCGCCCCTGTAACGGATACTGGTCAATTGGCGTAGCCTTGGCCAACCCATTATCTGTGATCGACCAGAGCAACGTACCGGGCCGGACCAACTCCAGGGCCACGACACCGTCGTCTGAATCGTTTAGCCGGATACCCTTCACACCGCCGGCCACCAGTCCCATCGGTCGCACTTCCTCTTCCAGAAAACGAATGGCCTGGCCGGTGCGTGTGACCAGTATCACTTCGTCGTTGCCGCTGGTATGGGCAGCGCTGCACAGTGTGTCTTCCTCCGGCACGTTGATCACCACAAATGGCTCCGTGACGATGCCCGGCAACTCCTCCACCCGCACCCGTTTGACGGTGCCGCCGACGGTAGTTAAGAATAGATAGCCACCGGCAGAAGCCGGCAGCACCAGCGCCGCGGCCACATGGTCACGCCGGGTCAGAGCCGTCATATCGGCCAGATGGACACCCTTGCCCAGTTCTCGGGAAATTGGTAACTGGTAGACGGGTAGGCTGAGCGCTCGACCGTCCGCCACGAACAAGTAAAGGATATCCTGCGTGTTGGCGGCCAACAGCGATTTCGGCGCCTCATTCGGGCCGGCGGCCATCGGCGGCAGCTCGGTTGTAGGCGTGCGGGAAAGCGTGCCCTGCTCTCCCATGACCACCCAGACCTGTTCATCCGGCAACAGGTCAGCGGCCGTCACCGGCTCAGCATCTGCCTGGTCGACAATTTGAGTCCTCCGCAGGTCGGCGTACTTCTTCTTCACCTCAGCCAGCTCGTCGCGAACGGAGCGCCGCATCAATTCGGGACTGGCCAGAAGTTCCTCCAGCCGGTCGATAAGTTTCAGCTTCTCCTGATATTCTGTGCGGATATTCTTTTGTTCCAGCGCCGCCAGCCGGCGCAGTTGCATATCGAGGATGGCCTGGGCCTGCAGTTCAGTCAGCTTGAACGCCCGCATCAGGTTGGTTCGCGCGGACTCCGCATTGCGCGAATGCCGGATTGTCTCGATTACGGCGTCCAGATTGTCCAGCGCGATTAACAGCCCTTCCAAAATATGGGCGCGCTCACGTGCTTTAGCCAGATCGTATTTCGCGCGGCGCTCGGTCACTTCCAGGCGATGATCCAGGTAGTAGCGCAATACCTGTTTGAGCGTAAGCGCACGCGGCTCGCCGTTGACCAGCGCCACCATGATGATGCTGAATGTGCTCTGCATGGGGGTCAGACGGAAGAGATCGGCCAGCAGCTCTTTTGGCGAGACGGTGCGGGTGGTCTCCAGGATAATGCGCATGCCGTTGCGATCGGATTCGTCGCGCATATCAGTGAGCCCTTCAAGCCGGCCTTCGCGATGCAGGTCGGCAATCTTGCTGAGCAGGTTGGTCTTGTTGACCTGGTAGGGGAGCTCAGAAATGACGATGCGGGATTTGTTGCGCTCCATCTGTTCGACATGCGCTTTGGCGCGCACACTGATTTGCCCACGTCCAGTCGCGTAGGCATTCCGCAGAGCGTCGGCTTCCCCATTGCCGCGATAGCGATAGACAAGACCGCCGGTCGGGAAGTCCGGCCCCTGCACAAAGCGCATCAGGTCGCCGACGGTAACATGTTCATAATGCTTCCAGTTGTCGAGGAGAAAGGTCAGCCCGTCGATCACCTCGCCGAGATTGTGCGGAGGGATGCTGGTGGAGAGGCCCACGGCGATGCCGGAGGAACCGTTGATCAACAGGTTGGGAAGCACGCTCGGAAGTACCGCCGGCTCCATCATGGACTCATCGAAGTTAGGCACAAAGTCCACGGTGTCTTTGCCGATGTCCTCAAGTAAATCGAAGCCCAGCCGGGTCATGCGCGCCTCGGTGTAGCGCATCGCCGCCGCTCCATCGCCGTCAATGGAGCCGAAATTGCCCTGCCCGTCCACCAGGGGATAGCGCATGGAGAAATCCTGCGCCATGCGCACCATGGCATCGTAAACGGATTGGTCCCCGTGGGGATGATACTTGCCCAACACTTCACCGACCACGCGTGCGGACTTGCGGTATGGCCGGTCCGGCCACAGTCCCATGTCGTACATGGCGTACAGAATCCGGCGCTGCACCGGCTTCAGCCCGTCGCGCACGTCCGGCAAAGCGCGCGACACAATCACGCTCATGGCATAGCTCAAATAGGACTGACGCATCTCAGCGTTGATATCAATCTGGCGAACGAGTCCAATCTCCATAAAAGAACCTGAACCTCAGCTATCTCCTGACATGCTGCCGGGCATTGCGGAAACGTCCTGCTGCCCGCTATCATAGCGGCAGAAGCAATGTTGTGGTAATGAAACATTTGCTCTACAGCAGAGCAAATATAGGTTATTTCCGGGGGGCTGTCAACTGCTGCTCGGCACTATGCGAAACGCACTGCCGGCAATCGGTTATATGTGCGCATGCGCGGGTCTGTCTGGCGCGGCGCGACGCATCACCGGTCTGGATCTTCCACATACAGGTCCCCGCCCTCCACGCTCGTCCGGTAGGTGGGCACCGGCGTGACTGCCGGCAAACAGAGCGCGGCTCCGCTGCGTACGTCAAATCGCGCGCCATGCCGGGGGCACTCGACCTCGTACCCCTCAATTTTGCCATCCTCCAGTGGACCGCCGTCATGCGTACACAGGTCAGCAATGCAGTAAAAACGGCCGGCGACGTTGAAGATGACTACCGTCTCTTCCCCCAGTTCGAACCAGAGCCGCCCCCCGGGTGGGATATCGTCCACTCGTGCTACTTTTACAAATTCACTCATTGGTCATTCAGCCGGCTCGGCGCAACACGGAAAGCCTGGTTGACGACGATAAGGCGCTGCCGGGTATGCGCCGGCTATTTCTCCCCTTCGTCTCGCAAGATATCGGGCGCCGGCAGGTGAAACGCGCCGGCTTTCAGCACCTTCAGTGACAGCAGGGCACACTTGACCCGCGCCATGCTCAATGGCACCCCTATCATCTCCAGCAAGCGCTCCTTTGGAAAAGCGCGTATTTCATCGAGTGTCATGCCCTTGATTTCATCGGTGAGCAACGACGCCGAAGCCTGGCTGATCGCGCAGCCTTCCCCTTCCCAACGCACCTGCGCCACCCGATTTTGATCATCAAGCTGTACATCTATCCGGATGACGTCCCCGCAGAGCGGATTGTCTTCTTCATACGAAAAGTCATATTCCTCCAACGCGCCATAGTTCAGCGGGTTTTCATAGAGGTCAATGATCATCTCTCGATAAATGTCACTGCTCATGGTTGCGCCCTCGGAAGCCTGATTCGGGTGAAAGTCGCGAATGCCCGTCGCTAGACAAGACGGAAGGTCTTCTTTGCTTTGTGCAGGCTCATGACCAGTTTATCAACTTCGGACGTCATTGTATAGAGATAGAAACTGGCTCTCGCTGATGCACTAATGCCCAGCTTATGATGGATAGGCATGGCGCAATGATGACCGGCGCGAATAGCAATGCCGTCCTCATTGACCAGTTGGGCGATATCATGCGGGTGCATGCCTTTGATGGTGAAGCTGGCGGCGCCGCCCTTTTGCGCCGCCGGCGGACCCAGCAGGCGCAGGTCGCGGATCTCGCTCAGCGCTTCCAGCGCATAATTGGTCACAAATTGCTCATGGGCATGAATAGCAGGCATGCCAATGGCAGTAAGGTAATCCACTGCCGCTCCCAGGCCGATAGCCTCCGCAATAGCGGGCGTGCCGGCTTCGAATTTCCAGGGCAGCTCGTTCCAGGTCGATCCTTCCAGACGAACCCGGCTGATCATGTCTCCGCCGCCCATATACGGCGGCATCGCGTCCAGCAGCGCGCGCTTGCCGTAAAGGATGCCGATGCCGGTCGGGCCGCACATCTTGTGGCCCGAAAAGACAAGAAAGTCACAATCAAGCGCCTGCACATCCACCGGCATATGCGGCACACTCTGCGCTCCGTCCACCAGGGTCACCGCGCCAACTTCTCTGGCGGCAGCCACTAACTGCTTGACGGGCGTAATGGTGCCGAAGACATTAGACATAGCGGTGAACGCAAAAACCTTCGTCCGCTCTGTCAGCAGGCGCGGCACCGCCTCCAGGTCCAGCGTGCCGTCTTCGCAGAAGGGCACATAGCGAACAACAGCCCCGGTCTGCTGCGCGAGGAGTTGCCAGGGTACGATGTTGGCATGATGCTCCATCTCTGTCAGCAGGATCTCATCGCCGGGGGAGAGATTCGTCCGGCCCCAACTGGAGGCTACCAGGTTGATTCCTTCGGTGGCATTGCGCACGTATATGATCGTGGCCGGATCCGGCGCGTTAATAAAGCGGGCGATACGCTCTCGCGCCCCTTCGTAAGCGACGGTAGCGTTTTCACTCAGGTGATGTATGCCGCGATGAACATTGGAGTTTGTCGCGCGGTAATAGTGTTCCATCGCAGCGATGACCACCTCCGGCTTTTGCGAAGTGGCAGCGCTGTCCAGATAAACGAGCGGCACCCCCGGAGAAACTTCCGTCGCCAGAATAGGGAAATCTTGGCGTATCCGCTCTACATCAAGCATGGCAGAGGGGCCGGCGCGTTCAGGGCTGAGCGCGCCGGCAAAGCCACCCGCAGTAGCGGGCGACGAAAGCTATTTCTGACGCGAAGGATTCTCGATCGGTACTCCAACAAGATTGCCCCATTCTGTCCAGGAACCGTCGTAATTACGAACGGAAGGATACCCTAACAGATAGGTGAGCACAAACCAGGTGTGCGAGCTGCGCTCGCCGATTCGACAATAGGCGATGACGCTTTTGTCCGGCGACAACCCCTG
>CAZIKT010000017.1:50162-81399 GCA_964539885.1 uncultured Ardenticatenaceae bacterium
TGCGCTCGCCGATTCGACAATAGGCGATGACGCTTTTGTCCGGCGACAACCCCTGCTCGGTCTCGTAGATTGCGCGCAGTTCACCCGCCGGCTTGAATGTGCCGTCCGCCGCAACCGCGCGACTCCAGGGTACGCTCCGCGCCCCCTTGATATGTCCGCCCCGCAAAGCGCCTTCCTGCGGTGAGCCGGGCATATGCAGCAACTCGCCGCTAAATTCCTGAGGGCTACGCACGTCTACCAGGGGCTGGTCGTGGGCGATATGGTCCAGCACCTGATCGCGAAAGGCGCGGATTTTGTAGTCCGCGCGCTGTGAGGCCTTATAGCTGCCGGCCGGGAACGTCGGCACGTCGGTCGTGGTCTCGCGCCCCTCCGCCAGCCATTTCATACGCCCCCCATCCATGATCCGGCAGTTCTCGAAACCAAACAACTTGAACACCCAGAATGCGTACGTCGCCCACCAGTTGTTCTTGTCGCCATAGAACACGACTGTCGTACCATTGCTGATGCCGTTGCGCTCCATCAGCGAGGCAAAGTGGGCTGCGTCCAGGTAGTCGCGCCGAATGGCGTCATTCAGATCGGTCATCCAGTCGATATGAACGGCGTTGGGGATATGACCCGTGCTGTAAAGCAACACGTCTTCATTCGACTCTACCAGCCGGATCTCGTCCGTCCGAGCCAGATTCTCCGCCACCCAATCAGTCGACACCAGCACTTCCGAATTGACGTAACCCTTATCACTCACTGAGTATTCCTCCCAACCTTGTCCAGAATGCGACTTTCAATGCGATGCTGCACACCCTCAAAAGGTATGCGCTTCATTACGGGATCAAAGAAGCCACTCACCACCATGCGAGTGGCCGTCTCACGCGGAATACCTCGCGCCATCAGGTAGAAAATCTCTTCCTGATCCAGCTGGCCGATTGTTGAGGCGTGCGTACAGCGCACATCGTCCGCCTGGATCTCCAGGCCGGGGATCGAATCGGCTCGGGCGGCACGATCCAGGATCAGATTACGGTTGGCCTGGAAGCCGTCAATGCGCTGGGAGCCGGGAAGGGCCTTAATCATGCCCTGCCACACCGAACGCGACTTATCCTTCAGCGCCCCTTTGTAAAGCAGGTCGCTCACCGTGTCGGCGGCATTGTGGTTCTGCTGGGTGTCCAGGTCAAAGTGCTGGCGGTCATTCGTGAAAAAGAGTCCTGACATTCTGGCCCAACCACCTGGCCGGTCAAGTTCCACGGTCTGGAAGGACTTGGTCAGCCGGGTACCCATGACACTGACCACCCAATCCAGCTTCGCGTCCCGGCCAACTCGCCCGCGCTCATGCGTGACCTGCCACACATTGTCGCCGAAGTCCTGCAAGGAGACGTAAATGAGGCTGGCGGCATCTCCGACGAGTAGTTCTACTGCGCCGTTGTGCAGCGCCTGCTGTGAACCGGCTTCCGAGGCGTATTCATCAATGAGGATGGCCTCTGCGCCCTCCTCTAATACCACCAGGGTATGGGTAAAGGAGCTGCGGGCGGTCGCCCACAGAGCGGTGTGAAATGGCGCGCCGGCCTGGGTATTACGCGGCACATACAGGAAAATGCCGCCCCGCCAAAACGCGGCATGCAGTGCGGCGAATTTTCCTTCCTCCGGGCGGACTGCCTGGGTCATGAAATATTCCTGCACCAGCGCGGGATGCTCGCGGACGGCGGTGTGCATGTCGCAAAAGACAATACCCTGGGCGCGCAGCTCGTCGCTGAGTTGATACTTGTTCACAACTCCATCAATCTCAACCAGAACGCCGCCGGCCTTATCATGGGTGAGCTGCTCTCCCAGGTATTCCGGGACGACAGCGCCGTTGCCGCTACCGTTCAGAGCCGGGCCAATTTGCTCAAGTTTCAGGCGGCGCAAATCGGTGCGCCGCCAGGCTTCATCCTGCAGCGTAGGCAACGACAGGCCGGCATACTGCTCCCACGCCTGCAAGCGGAACTCACGCATCCAGGCCGGCTCATCCAGTTTGGCGGAAAGCAGCTCAACTGCTTCCTTTGAAAACGTCGTCATTCGAATGCCTCTTAACATATCATCGCGCCCATTGGCGAGCCTTTCGACACGCCAATGGGCTGCGTTGTTTGAGATCTAAAGTGTTTGCGGGGCTTCTCTAATGAGCCTGTTCGTCGCGTCCGACGCGGCCCACACGATGCTAGCCGATCGATCCTTCCATCTGCAGCTGGATCAGCCGGTTCATCTCAATCGCGTACTCCATGGGGAGTTCTTTTACCAGCGGCTCAATGAAGCCGTTGACGATCATCGTGTTCGCCATTTCTTCGTTGATGCCTCGGCTCATCAAGTAGAAGAGCTGTTCCTCGCCCACCTTGCTTACCGACGCCTCATGGCCGATGGTCACATCCTGATCATCGATCTCGATATATGGGTAAGTGTCCGAGCGGCTGTTCTCATCCAAAAGCAGCGCGTCACAGACCACGTTTGATCGGCTGCTATGCGCGCCTTCGTGTACCTTCAGCAGCCCGCGATATGACGCCCGTCCGCCGGCCTTGCTGATGGACTTGGAAATGATACGGCTGGTTGTATGTGGGGCCACGTGGACTACTTTGCCGCCGGCATCCTGGTGCTGGCCTCGCCCGGCGAAAGCGATGGACAGGATCTCGCCGTGAGCGCCCTCGCCCATCAGGTAAACAGCCGGGTATTTCATCGTCACCTTTGAGCCCAGGTTGCCGTCCACCCATTCCATCGTCGCGTCCTGATACGCCATCGCTCGCTTGGTAACCAGGTTGTAGACATTGTTGGACCAGTTCTGGATGGTCGTGTAGCGGCAACGCCCGCCCTTCTTTACGATGATCTCGACCACAGCGGAATGCAGAGAGTCGGAGGAGTAAATCGGGGCCGTGCAGCCTTCCACGTAATGGCAGTAAGCGCCCTCATCAATGATGATCAGCGTACGCTCAAACTGACCCACATTCTTGGCGTTGATGCGGAAGTAGGCCTGCAGAGGCATTTCCACGTGAACGCCCGGCGGCACATAGATGAAACTGCCGCCCGACCAGACCGCGGTGTTCAGGGCGGCGAATTTGTTGTCGTTGTAGGGAATGATCGTCGCGAAGTATTCTTTGACCAGCTCAGGGTACTTGGCCAGGCCGTCATCCATGCCGAGGAAGATAACGCCTTTATCCTCCAGCTCCTTCTTGATGTTGTGATAGACGACTTCGGATTCATATTGGGCCGCGACGCCGGAGAGGAATTTCTGCTCAGCCTCAGGTATGCCGAGCTTGTTGAAGGTGTCCTTGATGTAACTCGGCACATCATCCCAGTCATCTTCCTGCCGGTTCGACGGTTTGATGTAGTAATAGATATTCTCAAAATCGATACCCGACAGGTCAGCGCCCCAGGCAGGCATCGGCCGGCTGAGGAAATGTTGGTAGGCCTTCAGCCGGTAATCCAGCATCCACTCCGGCTCGCCCTTCATCGCCGACATGCTGCGAATAACGGACTCCGTCAGACCTCTCTCGGCCTTAAAGACGTAGTCCTCGGCGTCGGCAAATCCATACTTTGAGGCGTAGTCCTGATTGAAGCCGGCGATGATTTCTTCTTCAGTTACGCCGCTTTCTACAACGTCTGCCATTTACGCCTCCTCCGCCGCGCCATATTTCTCGCGCAGCCAATCATAGCCCTTCTCTTCCAGCTCGAGCGCCAGGTCCGGGCCGCCACTTTCTACAATCCGTCCGGCAAGCATCACGTGCACGAAGTCCGGCTTAATGTAATTCAGAATTCGCTGATAGTGGGTGATAACGAGCACACCCATGTTCAATTGCTCGCGCAGCCGGACCGCGCCTTCGGCGACGATGCGCAGCGCGTCGATATCCAGCCCGGAGTCCGTCTCGTCCATGATGGCGATCTTCGGCTCCAGGGTAGACATCTGCAGGATCTCCGAGCGCTTCTTTTCACCGCCGGAGAAACCATCGTTCAGATAGCGGCCGGCAAATTTGTGGTCCATACCCAGAGCATCCATCTTCTCTTTCAAGATGCGCCGGAAAGCGGGTATGGAGATACCCTTATCATCCGGGTCATCCGCCCGCCGGCGCGAGTTGAGCGCCTGGCGCAGGAAATTGGCGACTGTCACGCCCGGTACCGATATCGGGTATTGAAAGGCCAGGAAAAGGCCGGCTCGCGAACGTTCATCCGCTTCCATTTCAAGCAGATCCTCGCCATCAAAGATGACTTTGCCGGCGGTCGGGGTGTAGGACGGATGCCCGGCCAGGGCATACGCCAGCGTACTCTTGCCGGAACCGTTTGGCCCCATCAGAGCGTGAATCTCGCCCTGCCTGACCAACAGATCTATCCCTTTGAGAATCTGTTGGTTGGCAACGGTCACATGCAAATTCCGAATTTCGAGTGCACTTGACATTGATTGCTGAACTCCTTTCAAACTATCGAACCGCTGCGAGTATATCATAGCCACCCGGCAGCGTCAATAATTTTTATAATAACAATGATAAAAATGATGAAAATTGACAGCGGTAGGGCGGCATGGTATAATCCCCCTGATTATTATCGGGAAATTGTACTTGTGAAACCAATATCCGACAAGGCAAAGAAAAGCACGCGAGAGGTCATCCTACAGACCATAAAGGCGCGCAACCAGGCGACAGTTGAGGAGCTGGCCGAGGAGGCCAAGGTATCACCGGTTACGGTGCGCCATCACCTGAACTCATTGCAGGCGGAGGGGTTGCTGGAAACCGAAAGTGTGCGCCGTAAGGTGGGCCGGCCCTACTATGTCTACAGCCTCAGCGAAAAGGCCGATGAGCTGTTTCCAAAGCGCTATGTGCGCCTGAGCAGCCGCCTGCTTGACGAGATGAAGGAGCGCTTCCCGAATGAGGTAGTCGTGGAATTGTTCAATGGCGTCGTGGAGGGCATCGTCCGCGACAACCAGGCGACATTTTCCCGGCTCTCGTTTGAGGAGAGACTGGACTTCCTGGTGAAACTTCTGGAGGAAGAGGGCTACCTGGCGCGCTGGGAGTTGGCCGAATCCGGCTATCGCTTCATCGAGTATAGCTGCCCATACATTTCAGTGGGCAAGAGCCACAGCGAGGTCTGCACCCTGGATACCCGGCTGATCCTGTCCGTGCTTCAGACTGAAGTGCATCAACATAGCTGCATGTTAAATGGCGACCAGTGCTGCGAGTTCTCGATTCCTTTGTCGGCAGACGAAACCCGGCCCAAGCTGATCACAATCAGCTAGACGGGCGCCGGGCATGAGTGGTTTGCGCTGCCGGCACACTTACGATTGAATAATGAGCAGTTCACACATTGAGGTTAAGTCAGATGCTGGCCACGAAAGAAGAAGAAGTCCTTGAGGCGCTGCGCGAGGTCATTGACCCGGAGATCGGCCTGAATGTAGTCGAGTTGGGACTGATCCGCAATCTGAATGTCGACGAAGAGAAGAACTCTCTGCACATTACCATGATCCTGACCACGCCGTTTTGCCCGTATGGGCCGGCGATGATCGAGCAAGTGCGCATGGTCGCCGGGCGAGCTATCGGCGGCCCGACTACCGTCGAACTGGGCATGGAACTGTGGGATCCGTCAATGATGGAAGAGGGCGCCGGCGGCGATTGGGGCTTGTTCTGATCAGTTACGCGACCGTGATATCCTGAGACCCTCCGCGAGGGTCTCTTTTTTTGCCTGCCCACCACTGCGTTGTGTCGCATTGTGCAATCATGCCGACGAATCTATACGACCTGCCCGCTCAGACTCTTTATGCGCTCCTCGCCGGATGGGGTTATTCCGCGTACCATGCCGATTTGCTCTGGAACGGCCTGTACCGGCAGCACGTCGAAGAACTGTCGCAAATTGCGGGGCTGCGCCCAGACTTGCATGCCAGACTGACAGCGGAGTTCCGGCTGGACCTGCCGCATCCGGTCGCCGCCCAAATAAGCGAGGACGGCACGCAGAAGTTCCTGCTGGAACTGACTGATGGGCAAACCGTTGAGACGGTGCTGATGCCATACCGGGACCGATATACGGCTTGCATCAGCACCCAGGTGGGCTGCGCGATGGGCTGCGTCTTTTGCGCCACGGGCCAGATGGGCTTCAAACGCAACCTTTCGGCCGGCGAAGTCGTGGGCCAGGTGCTATTCCTGCTGAGGAAGCTGGAGTCGCCGGAGAGTATGCGCGAGCAAGGACTCGCTGCCCGCAAGATCCGCAACATCGTCTTTATGGGCATGGGCGAGCCGCTACACAATTATCAGGCCACGATGGACGCCCTGGACATCCTGGCGGACGACAGAGGGCTGGCCTTTGCCCCGCGCCATCTGACGGTAAGCACGGTCGGCCTGCCGGCGGCAATCCGGCGGCTGGTGGCGGAGAATCGGCCGGTCAATCTGGCAGTCAGCTTGCACGGCGCGACCGATGAAGAACGCAACCACCTCGTGCCAGTCGGCCGGCGCTGGCCCCTGGCTGAGCTACTCGACGCCTGCCGGGAGTACTGCCGCCATTTTGGCCGGCGGATATTCGTTGAGTGGGCGCTCATCGCTGGCGAGAATGACACGCCCGATCAGGCGCACGCGCTGGGCTCGTTGCTGCAAGGCCTGGATGCTCACGTCAACCTTATCCCCCTTAACCCAACCGGCGCATACACCGGCGCGCCAAGCAGCGCCGCGGAGGTCGGCGCGTTTCAGCGCATTCTGCGCCAGTATGGGCTACCTAACACGGTGCGTCAGCGGCGCGGCCTGGATATTGACGCCGGCTGCGGTCAGCTCCGCGTGCGAGAGGACAGCCGAAAGCAGCCGGCCTCCGGCTCAGCCTGATCCCCGGACGCTCAGCGGAGCACGACCTCTGTCCAGGCCTCTATCCACTCATCGCGATTAGCGTCGATCTCCGCCGGCGACAGGTCGGCCACCTCATCGGGCGTGGTCACCCACTGTGTGAACTCTGTCGGCAATGCCGCGTTCTCGTTGGCGGGAAAGACAAACATGCGCAGGGGTAAATCCTCTTGAAACTGCCGGCTCAAGAGGAAGTCTACTAGCTTGCGCGCCAACTCTTCGTCGCGCGCGCCCCTCAAAATGCCGACATACTCTATCTGCCGGAAACAAGTGCCCGGCGCGGTAATGCTGCCACTGGGTGGACTGTCTACCGGCGGGTCGGCGAAGATCAGTTCTGCCGGCGGGCTGGTGGCGTAGGAGACAACCAGCGGCCTATTGCCGTCCCCGGCCACACTGAATTGGCCGTAGTAAGCGTCATTCCAGTCGTTCGTCACCAGCACATCGTTCGCGCGTAGATCGCGCCAGAAGTCCAGATAGGTGTAGTCACCCGTTACGCCGAACTCAGCCACAGTCGCGAGGAGAAAGGCCAGGCCGGGGCTGGACGTAGCCGGGTTCTCCACAACCAGCAGGCCACTGTAGGCCGGGTCATTCAGGTCAGCCAGCGACTCCGGCAGCGACAGGGCATTCGTGGAGAAGTAGTCGCGGTCATAGTTCAGGCACACGTCCCCGAAATCAGCCGGCAGCAAGCGCTTGGTCCCATCCAATTCTAGCTCGTCAGGAATCTGGTCCAATAGGGGCGAGTCATAGGGAACGAAGAGATCTTCGCTCAGCGCCCGGCCCATGAAAGTGTTGTCCACCCCATAGAATACGTCGGCTAGAGGGTCCTCCCTGGCGAGGATGGCTTGATTCAGAGCCGTGCCGGCATCGCCGGAGGGTAGGATAGCCACCGTCACGCCTTCCGTCTCTTCGAAGGCGGCAATCACTTCTTCACTGACGTCAAAGCTGTCATGGGTCATCAGCGCGATCTCGCGCGATTCTGGCTCGATACTGGTGCAGGCGGCCAACGTGATCGCCGGCAGCGCCATCAATATGGGAACAAGCTTCGTAATCATTTCCTGGTTACTCCTTCTCGAGCGGTTGATCGCGCGCATTCATCGTTGGGCGCAGCTAGCGATCCCATGCCCGATCCGTGTGAACGCACAATACGCTCCCACTATGGACCCTTATGGTCGCGACATCCGCGGTCATTACGTTACTGAGGCCCCGCGCGGGACCAAACTGGAGCCGTTCGTCCAGCAGTTCCCACCGCAGATTCGTGGTGGCGGCGATCTCAGCGTCTCCACCCAAGGGAATGATCGAGATGCGATCGCCGGCGCTCCCCCGAATGGTTTCTTCGCCGGCTATCAGCCAGGCCCGCTGATGTGGAGTAAGCAGATACACGCGCGTATTGGCCAGCGCCGGATGGGCCAGCAGCAGGATATTGGCCAGCGTTTGGTCCAGGCGACCGCCCAGCGCGCCAATCACAAAGATCTCTCCACTAACCATTTTCGCGGCATGAACGAGCGCCAACTCGAGATCCGTTTCATCTTTTTCCGCCGGGTACCGCAGAACCTGGATTCCATTGCCTTCGAGCTGGGACTGCCCTTCGGGCGGCAAGGAGTCGAGGTCACCGATCAGGATATCGGGCAGCGCATCCAGGGCCAGAAGATGGCGCAAGCCGCCATCTGCGGCAATGACAATGGCGGCCTGCCGCAAGTAGTCTCGCCACCACTCTCCCGGCTCTATGTTTCCATTGGCTACTATCAGAATCATTAGCGCTAGTCGCTCACCTGAAGACGCTCAAGCGTCTCTAGGACTGTTTTCAACAGCAAAAAAGCCGCCCAGACCCGGGCGGCTAAGAATGAATGGCTTTTCACATCCCTCCGCCGGCATTATCCGGATCAGGTCCGCAGGTCGGCAGCCCATTCGCTGCCCTCTCAGCCGGGTCAGGTCCCAGCTCCCTGTGCACTCAATTGTAAAGCAGTCAGATTATAGCATGGCCGGCGCCCTTCCTCAACATGCACCTTGGGGCGCGACCGAGGGTACTGCACCCGTTGGCCAGTTGTCCGGATAGCGAATTGCCGGCTGAGTCCCCGCCTATCTGCGCACTTGCAGTGGTCACCGCAATCGCTATCATAGCTGGCGACAGTAATCTGACCGTGGTGCGTGCGCATGACCAGTAATCGACAGACATCTCCCATATCCGCTTTGTTTCGAGCGCCGATACGGCTCGAGCACCGGCTTCGACGTTGGCGGGCCGGCGCTTGGGTAGCAGCGCGGAATCTTATGCGCCGCATCCGGCGTCGGCGCGTGGACTTCATCGTGATGCACATCGGCGGTCCTTTGCCGGAGCGCGATGCGCCGCCGCGTGCTTTTCTCCAGCGCTTTCTGCCCTATCCGCCCCCTCCACTTAGCATCCAGACCATCAATAAGCGCTTTCAGCAGCTGGCGCATGATGAGCGGACCCAGGGGCTGGTCATATACCTGACCGGCCTGTCAGCCGGGCCTGCCACTCTGCAGAATCTAAGGCGATCGATCGGCCGGCTCCGTGAAGCCGGAAAAACGGTGGTAGTCTACTCGCCGACGCTGAGCCTGGCGCACTACTACGTTGCCACGGCTGCCAACACAATCATCGCCCCGCCGGCAGCCACATTTGAGGTGTTGGGTCTCCGTTCCGAAGCCCTGTTCTTGAAGGATGCCCTGGCCCAACTCGGCATCTCCGTGGATGTCTTCCAGATCTCGCCATACAAGACAGCCGGCAACCTGGTTGGGCAGGCGGAGCTCACGCCGGAGCACCGTGAACAGCTCGAATGGCTCCTGGAGGACACCTTTGACCAGCTCACCCGGGACATGGCGGACGGCCGCGGCAAGAGCCAGCTGGAGTTAAAGGAGCTCATCGACGGAGCGCCTTATCCGGTCGCGAAGGCCGTCGAACTGGGCCTGTTGGATCACGCAGCCTATGACGATGAATTGTCCGCGCTGCTGCTACCGGCAAATAGTAAAAAGCAGCTCGCCCGGTTGGCCACCTGGCAGCAGGCGCATCGTCAATTACGCGAAGAAGCTGGGCCGATCGGCGGTAAATTCATCGGCGTGCTTAGCCTCGAAGGAGCAATTGCCTCCGGCAGCAGCCGCCGCTCGCCGGTTGACCTGCCCATCCCGTTTCTGGGCGGCGCGACTGCCGGCGCGACGACATTGGTACGCCAACTGCGTCTGGCCGAGATGACGCCTCAGATGGCTGCCCTCATTCTACACGTAGAATCTCCCGGCGGCCTGGCTCTGGCCTCCGACCTCATTTGGCGGCAAGTACTGAGCCTGTCACGTAAGAAGCCGGTATTGGTCTACATGGGGAATGTCGCTGCCTCCGGTGGCTACTATGTCAGCGCGCCGGCTCAGCACATCATGGCGCAGTCGAGCACGTTGACCGGCTCGGTCGGCGTGGTCGCCGGGCGCTTCAATACTGACGGCCTATACGAGCGGATGCATGTGAACCGCACGGCCCTTACGCGTGGGGCGCACGCCGGCCTGTACAGCGATAGCGGAACTCTGTCCGAGAGCGAGCGGACGATCATCTTCGATGCCGTTACAGATAGCTACCAGCGCTTCAAGCAAATCGTATCTGACGGACGAAAATTGCCGGCGGAAAACCTGGACGAGATCTGCCTGGGCAGGGTCTGGACAGGCCGGCAGGCGCAGGACCGCGGCCTCGTCGATAGCCGGGGCGATTTCATTGACGCGATCCTGCGGGCCGCCGAATTGGCCGAGATACCTGCAGAGCTTGGTCGCGTCCCAACCGTCAATCTTCACCCTCGGGGAACCGGCTATATCCTGCCCCAGCCGGCAAATGGGCCGACTGAGTGGTTGAATTGGTTGGCGAGGGAGCAACTAACAGCCTGGAATGGACAGCCGCTGACATTATTGCCCTTCATCATTCGTTGGCGCTAGGGTTAAGGATCGCGTAAGAGTCGCCCTCAGGCGCATCGGCCCGTCTTTCCCAGGCAGCCTAACTGGCTATAATCGCCCTTCGGCCTCAGGCCGCCAAGATTCAGGAGCTTTGTGCATGCAACAAATCGTCGAATGTGTACCAAATTTCAGCGATGGCCGGCGGCCGGAAGTCTACAATGCCATCGCCGAGACAATTCGCCAGGTTCGTGGCGCACGCGTGCTGAGCGTCAGCCCGGACGCAGACCACAACCGCACCGTGATCACCTTCGTGGGCAATGTCGACGCGGTCGAAGAGGCCGCCTTTCGAGCCATTCGGCTGGCGGCGCAGCTGATCAGCCTGGACGAGCATACGGGTGAGCACCCGCGCATCGGCGCGACGGACGTGTGCCCGTTTGTACCGGTGCAAGGGGTTACGATGCCGGAGTGCGTCGAGCTGGCCCGGCGCGTGGGCCGGCGGGTGGGCGAGGAACTGAAGCTGCCCGTCTACCTGTACGCCGAGGCGGCGACCAGGCCGGAACGTGTGAAACTGAGCGATATCCGCAAGGGGCAATACGAGTTGTGGCGTCAGGAGGTGGCGGTTAAGCCGGAGCGGAAGCCGGATTTCGGACCTGCTGAACCTCACTCCTCAGGAGCCACCGTGATTGGCGCTCGCCCATTCCTCATTGCTTACAATATCTATCTGAACACCGCCGAAGTGGAAGTGGCCAACAAAGTAGCGCGCGCCGTGCGCACGATCAGCGGCGGCCTGGAGAACGTGCAGGCGCTGGGCTTCACCGTTGATGGCCAGGCCCAGGTGAGCATGAACCTGCTTAACTTTGCCAGAACGCCAATCCATCGCGTGCAGGAGGCAGTTAGGCGGGAAGCCGGCCGATATGGCGCATCCATCACCCGGGCAGAGTTGGTCGGCCTCACTCCGCAAGCGGCGCTGGTGGATGCCGCGCAATGGTACCTGCAGATTGACGATCTGCAGCCGACGCAAATACTCGAGCACCAATTGGCCGAACCGGCAGAGGAAGAAACCGGCTTGGCCGCGCTTGTCCCGCACGAGTTCCTGGGTGCGGTTGCCGCCAAGACGCCCACACCCGGCGGCGGATCCGTGGCGGCCCTTGCCGGCGCGCTGGGAGCGGCGCTGATCGAAATGGTGGCAGGCCTGACCATTGGCCGCAAGGCTTATGCCGATGCCGATCAGGAGGCGCGGGCAATCCTTGCCGAAGCGCGCCAGATCAGGGAGGAGTTGAGCGCGGCGATCGTCGCGGATGCCGCCGCCTTTGAGGCGGTGATGGCCGCGCTTCGCGACAAGACGCGCGGCGAGGAAGAGCAGGCCGCCGCGGTTGAGCAGGCTACCATTCAGGCCGGCGAAGAACCGTTGCGCGTGGCCCGCGCCTGCCGTGATGTAGCCTACCTGGCAGAGACGATAGCGACCATCGGCAATCGCAACGCGGTGACCGACGCAGCCAGCGCGGCATTGATGGCGCGGGCAGCCCTGCAGGCCGCCTCCCTGAATGTGCAGATTAATGGGAGTTCGCTATCCGACAAACAGCTTGCTCATCAATGGAATGAGGAATTAGCATCGCTCGAGGCGGAGGTCAGCGCGCTGGCAGAGGTGGTGATTGCCATAGCGCGAGAGCGTGGGGGCATCTGATTTGCGCTTGCCGGCAGGCGAATGGCTGCGGTTGCGCGTCGCCGGCGCCAACCGCCGTTGGCTGATACTTCTGCTGATAATGGCGGCAGCCGGCTGCGCTCCTTTGTCGCCGGCCACCGTCACGCCTGACCTGCCGGGGACAATGACCGCCGCCGCATCGAGCGTGGTGGTTGCGACGCCGTCCGCGACTGAGACGCTGCCGCCGCCCGTCGCAATGGTCGTGCAGACGCCCACCGAGCTCCCAGCGTTCGCGCCCATTTCACCGGAAGAGGCTGCCGCCAAAGCAGCGACGGCCGCTGCCACTGCTACGCCCGAGCCGCCAACACCGATTCCACCTACGTCCACAGCTTCGCCTACGCCCTTACCCACGTTCACGCCGCCCGCACTGCCGAACACCCCGCCCTGGGAGCATTATTGGTTCCGGCGCCCGGTGGCCGTGGACAATGTGTTGTGGACGAACAAGCACTATCCCTACGGCAGCACTCGCGGCGGCCAGATACGCACACATCATGGCGTCGAGTTTGATGTGCCGAGGGGCACGGAGATCCTGGCCGTTGCCAGCGGCACCGTCATCGTTGCCGGGAGCGATGCCGAGATTGCCTATGGGCCGCACACCGATTTCTACGGCAACCTGGTCATTCTGGAACACGACTCGCGGCTGAATGGACAGCCGGTGTATACGCTTTACGCACACCTTACCTCACCACTAGTCGTGGTCGGGCAATATGTGGACGCGGAACAGCCTATCGCCCTGTCGGGCGCAAGCGGGGTCGCCGATGGCCCGCACATGCATTTCGAGGTCAGGGTGGGGCAGAACAGCTACGATGCCACGTACAATCCTCTGCTGTGGCTCTATCCATTCCCTGATCGGGGAACAGTTGCGGGGCGCGTGGTATGGGCAGATGGTTCCCCGGCCTATGAAGCGCCCATTTCGTTGCGCCGGATAGACGGCGAAGCGCCTTCCTACACCACCACCAGTTACGCGGACGACAGCGTCAACGCGGACGAGGGCTGGAATGAGAACTTCGCGCTGGACGACGTCTACGCCGGCTATTACGAGATTGTGGTCGAGGTGGGCAACCGTAAGTTCAAACAGGAGTTCTGGGTATACCCCTACCAGACAAGCTTCGTCGAAATCGAGATCGAATAGCCGGCGGCAGGTTTCCTAGGCGGCTCTTCGCCAAAGAAGAAAGCCCGCCAGCGCTACCAGGATTCCGCCAACAAGCGGGATTCCGCTCATGATTACTCCGATATCGAACCAGAACTTCTCCGGGAAAAGCCGGATGAGCGACTCATCGTAGGAGAAGGTCCAGGTGCCGGGGGGGAAGAGCAATTCGTGAAACTGCACGAAGAATGTGTTCCACGCCAGCCCGATGAACAGGGCGATTAGTAGCAACACGGCGGTCGTTGCGATCCCGCCACCCATTATGGCGGCATAGCCGGCGCGCCGGCTTTCCGCCCGCAGTAGCAGTATCAACAATCCCCCGGCGACGATAATCGCGGACACCAACCAGACGTTGGTGATCGCATCGACTACGTTCTTTACATCCAGCATGTGGCCGATCTCGTCCGCGTTGTAAAGCGGGCCGCCGCCATTCGGCAGTAGCTGCTCCTCCAGCATGAAGATCACTTCTTCAGCCGGCGCGCGACTGCGCAGGTAGTTCACGGCTACAAGGGCCAATTCCTCGCGCTGCTCGTTGGTGAAGCCGATGGGATCCGGCGGAAAGTTCGGCTTGCCGTACTCGTAGGAGAGATACGCCGGCGCCGAGGCGATGACCAGCACCACAGAGCCAAGCCCGATAAAGAACGGCATCGTCAGGATGACCAGCCACTTGATTATTGTCGTCACAACCTTGTTCAAGGACATTCTCCTGTCACTGGCGCAAGTGATTGTCAGCGGACTACTTTGCGCCGAGGGACGTTAGCCGCCGATGGTGGGCAGGCCGGCCGGCCCCTGTTCCAGCAGGTAGCGCAGCACCAGTGCGTCGACAATCGTTTCCAGCGGCGCTCGTTCATCGGTGAAGACCACATCCGACCCCACCGTGGGGACCAGGTTTTCGATCGCGGTTTCCAACACCTGTCTCAATAGCGGATCGGCCGCCGGATCGAGCCGGGCCAGATTCCGCTGCAGGTTATCGACCTCTGTAGGTTCGACCGTCGCCACCAGGATTGAGTTAAGCGAACCCGGAATATCGATCGTGTGCACCGTCGGAAAGACGGTCTTCAGGGTAGCGGTCATCGCCTCCACCAGGCTGCGGTCAGTTGGTGCGCGCCCGACATTGATCGCTACCACGCCGCCATCGTTGAGATGGGCGCGTACCTCCTGAAAGAACTCCTGCGTTGTCAGATGCCAGGGAATATAAGGCACCTTGTAGGCGTCGATGGTGATCACATCGTAGCGGCCCGGCAGCCGGTTAAGCTCGTAGCGCCCGTCGCCCACTATCACGTGGATGTTAGGTTCATTAAGCGCGAAGTATGTTCGACCGGCTTCGACGATGGCTGGGTCCAGCTCGATGCCGTCAATGGGTATGGAACCGAACACGTCGGTGAACTGCTTGGGAATAGTCCCCGCAGCCAGGCCGATTACCGCCAGACTTCCGACCGGCCCGCTCTCCACCTGCTCCGAAGTAAGCTGGTTGAAGTAGGGCGCGGCCAGCATGATGCTCCACACAGAAACGCGCGGTACCCGGCCGCCGTCGCAATAGTAGGAGTGAAAGGCCTGACCCTCGTTGAGCAGCAGGTAGTTGCAATCATCCCGGCGGATGACCTGTACATAGTTGTAAGCTGATTCGGTCTCGTATATCTGCCCCGGCTGATCCTTGATTTGGCCTTGCGCCCAGAAAATGGCAATGGGGAGGACCAGCAGCGCCAATCCGGCCCCCGCTGCGCCGAGCCGCCGGTCACTCCGCCAGAGGCCAATAAGCCCGACCAACAGCAACAGGCTCCCGAAGATGATCGCCGTCAACCGACTGCCGGCCAGGGGGATGACCAGCAACACCGGCAGATAAGTACCCAGCAGGCTGCCCCAGGTGGATACAGCATAGATGCGGCCGCTCATTCGACCGGCCTCTTCCACATTTCGCACGCCCAGCCGGATGGCAAACGGCGAGATACAGCCCAACAGGGTGATCGGCACAGCCAGGGCCAGCAATACGCCCACCAACGAGCTAAGTATCGGGCCCACATTGACAGTTGCCAGGGCGGTTGCCGCGGACTTCAGCAACAGGCTGGTAAGCAACAGGAAGAAGATGCCGCAAATACCGGCAAGCGTAACCAGCGCATAGAAAAGCCGCGGTTGTGGATGCCGGTCGGCCAGCCAGCCCCCCAGGAAGTAGCCCAAAGTGAGAAAGAACAGCACCAGGCCGATAACATTTGCCCAGACGATGTTGGAAGTCCCGAAGACCGTCTGCAACATGCGGCTGGTAGTGAACTCGATCGCCAGGGTGGACATGCCGGCGACAAACACGGTCAGGAACAGGTAACGACGACTGATATTACACCTCTGAGCAGGAGCGAGTGATCAAGGAGTCTGGAATAGCGCTTCCATCTCGCCGGCCGACAGCCGGCCGGTATTGGCAAAGATCATTGTCAATGGCTGGTCATAAACGACAAAGCTCTCATCGACCCGGCCCAAACTCAAGCCGGATTGCTCCGCCAGGAACTGCGCAACCAATGGCGGCGGTTCGAGGTCCGGCCAGGAAAATGTGTCCGGCTTGATGCGAACACCACCGATGGTTGGAAAACGGCCGGAAACATAGACCAGCTCGTAGCCGAGATCGCCATCAAACAGCAACTGGTGATATTGACTTGTCAGCGGATAACGCTCCGGCAGGCGCGGCGCTACACCGTACACCCGATTGGACGACAGCACGACGAAGTCAGCGCCGGCAAGACGTTCGAGATTCTCTGCTAACTTGTCACGATTGTCGAGTTGATCGGCGCCTGTCAGCCAGGTCAATTCATCTGCCTCGTATTCAAAGCGGCTGCGAAACTCACCGTCCACCTCCAGGCTGGAGGGCAAACCCTCATCCCACTGTTCGCTGAGAATGAGCGCTTGGGCCGGCGCATTTCTGAACAGCCAGCGAGAGGCCGCTATCCAAGGGTGTTCCTGCCGGTACATCTGTACAAAGGCGGCTGCGTAAAACGCCGTGCTGATCAGCGTGACGCCGATCAGCGCGCTTCGCAGCCAGAGTGGGCGCACGCGCATTAACAACGCGGCGGCGAAGAGCATCAGAAATGGTGTGATCGGCTGCATGTAGCGCATGAACTTGGCAAAGAAGAAGCCGGTAGTCAGGAAATATGGCATTACCCAGGCCAGCACCAGCAGCTCCCCGGAAAGCGATCGCGCTTCGGTGCGCTCCTCAGTTGCCTGATTCCGCACCCTGGTCAGGACATCTCGCCCAACCCGCCAGCTAACCCAGCCAAGTCCGGCAATGCTGACCAGACCCAGCGCCGGTCCCATGCCCCACCGGATCTGTCCCTCCAGGTAATACAGGATGGGCAGTGTGCCGGCGTACTGGCGGGCAAATGGCGCGTCCAGACTTCCCCGTACCATGGCCCCTTGCCTGATCACATTCTGAAGGTAACAGGAACGCTCGATAACAGACGACAACGACCAGCGACCGGATTGACTCAACAATGTCTCCGGCGTGCAAGTCCAGTCGAGCAGCGCGAACGGGTTGGTGACTATAAACGTGGCCAGGGCCAGCGCACCGAAGCCGAGTAGCTGCATGGCGAAGCGCCGGTTGCTGAAAGGTGTCTGCATCCAGAGCGCAATTATGAGTGGTATGAACAACAATGCAGCGGAGAACTTCGAGCCGATTGCCAGGCCGATGAAGATGGCGGACGTGGTAAGGAGCAGATTGCTGCGCACAGGCCGGGAAGTATCTTCATGGTGCTGTCCTACCGGCAGCGCAGCCACCATGGTCGCCACGGCGGCCACGACGAAGAATGTGAGCAGCGGGTCAACGGCGAAGAAGTGCGCCAGTTGTATGTGCATGACGTTAATCGCCAGGAGCGCTGCCGCCAGCAGGCCGGCATTGACGCCATACAATCTGCACCCCAGTAGAAAGACCAGGCCCACCACTCCCACGTCAAATAACGCAGTCATGGCCCGGCCTACCGCGGTCAAGTGCCGGAACTCAACGGCCTGGGCGCCGTTCAGCAGATCACGGGTAAGCAACCACTCCTGCGGCAAACGCTCCCGCAACACTTCCGGGAAACGTTCCACCAATCGGGTGGCAAACACACCCAGATAGAGGGGAAGATGTCCATAGGCAAAACTGCGCGGCTGCCCCTGCAGTACTTCGATTCCCTTGCTTTCCGCCTCGTCGGGCCAGTAAAAGGGATTGAAGCTGGAGCTTCTCGGATCAAGGGCCACCGACCAATCCAGCGGCCGCTCAATTGTCGTCGCCACCCACGTAATGTAGCGCTCGTCGGGATGGTAATGATTGTAGTTGTCCCAGTCGATGCCGGTCAGTCTCAACGCCGCCGCGACCAGAAGTATCAGGATAAGCAGGAGGGCTTGCCACCATTTCATGCTGGCTGGAATTCTAGCGTGCACATATTGGCCGGACGAACAAAAAGGCTGGAACCAGGTTCCAGCCTTGTAATGTTCTTAGATTGGTCTCACGAGCAGGATGGAAAACTACTCGTGATAGCCTTCGTTAGGGGGCGACGCTAGAAGTCTTCGTCTTCCCTGGCCCGGCTTACCACTTCCACGGCATCGGCGGAGGGCGCAAACATCAATTCTTCCTCTTCCCGTTCCGCCTGCTCTTCCGAGATGGTATAGCTGAAGGTTGTGATTGCCATATCCGGCGCGGTGAGGATCTTAACGCCATCCGGCACATGCAAGTCGCGCACGTGGAGGGTCATGTCAGGGTCAGTGATCCGGCTCAGGTCCACCTCGATCTCCGAGGGTAGATCGGTCGGCAACGCCTCCACTTCTACTTCCTGAATGATCAGGGTGACACTACCCAACCCGGCGACTGCCGAGTGTAACGCGCCGGTCGCCACCAGTGATACATCCATGCGAATCTTCTCGCGCAGATTGACTTCGTAGAAATCGACGTGCATCAGGTCGGCGCGGGTGATATGCTGCTGAATATCACGAGCCAGTACCGTACGCACCTGAGCGCCTACGTTGACATCAATCAGCTCGGTCGTGCCGGCCTGCCGGAGCGCCCGACGCAGCGCGGAATGCTCAATCTGTACAATGACGGGTTCGCTCTGCCCGTAGATAACAGCCGGGATCCAGCCCTCGTTGCGCAATTGCTGCACTTTCTTGCCAACGACATTCCGCGGCTCTGCTTGAATGACCACTCGCTCGGACATTTACCTACCTCTATTCCTGAATTCGAACCTGCTACGCGCAATTGCGGACGGCGGGCCTTTGTCCCTATGTGGGTGACCACCGCTTCGCGCAAAAAAACGAAGGCCCTATGACCTTCGTTCAACAGTTTTCTTTTCGTAATATCTTCGGTATATTCGTCAAATCAGCCAGTAGGCCAGCCTATCGATACTAATCAAGCGGCTCACGACGCGATTTGAATGAACATCCCGCCCGGCAACGTCGCCGGAACTAAAAACGAGACGAGAAAGTATATCAGGAAATGCTGATCCGTCAATTTCGCGGTTGGCCGGCGAGCGTGCTGCTGACCTGCTCCTGCTGTCCGCGCGAACCGAACCGGCGGCGCAACGACCGGCTTCTTTGCCTTGACGCGCCACAGCTTGACGCCCGTCTGTTGCCGGGGTAAAACCCTACCCTGTGGAGTGACTATGAACGATAATGCCCTTGAAAGCTATTACCAACAAATACAGGAAAACGCGCACTTGCCGACCGCGTCACACGCCCGGCGCTGGTCTGACGCCGTCCTGCGCAGTCTAGGTCTGCAACTGGACCGGGGGTCCAAGAAGGCATTAGCCCGCGCCCTGCCTGATCCCCTTGCCGCCTCGCTGACGCAGGTGTTCTGGCTGGTTCATTTTCGGAACAAGAACCTCACCAGTCTCGATTTTCAGAATCAGGTGGCCCGCCGGGCCGGCAACAGCGACAAGCAGTTTGCCCGAGTGCCGGTGCTGGCGGTCTTCAGCGGCTTGAAACAGTGGCTCAATAACGACCTGGATCGGCGCGTTTCGGAGAAGCTGTCGCCGGAAGTCCGTGAGCTCTGGCAGAAGGCCGTTTGAACCAACCGGATCGTGATGCGCTCGGCGGTGGAGAGACAACGTTCATGAAGTTATCGGTCATTATTCCGGTCTACAATGAAGCCTCAACGGTACATGCCCTGCTGGATCGAGTCCTGCAGGTACCGGTCGATAAGGAGGTCCTGATAGTTGATGACGGCTCCGACAACTCGACCAAGGCGATTTTGACAGAGGCCGGTAAACGTAACGGGGTCACCCTGTTCACACATCCGAAGAATAGAGGCAAAGGGGCCGGCATCCGCACCGCCCTGGAGCACGCCTCCGGCGATGTGGTAATTATTCAAGATGCTGATCTTGAGTACTACCCGGAAGATTACGCCGTTCTGCTGGCGTTATACGAACAGGCCGGCGCGCAGGCCGTCTATGGAGTCCGCGATTTGCGCGGCCGCTCCCCCTTAATGCGTTACGGCAATCTGGCGTTGACCCAGATCACCAATCTACTGTTTGGGGGGCGCTTGCACGACATGGAAACCTGCTACAAACTGGTTGATCGGGAGCTGATGCAGTCGCTGGAGCTGACCAGCAGGCGGTTTGAGATTGAAGCCGAGATCTCCGCCAAGCTGCTGCTACGGAACATCCATCCGCTTGAGGCGCCCATTCGTTACGCGCACCGTGAAGAGGGCAAGAAGCTGACGCCGCTGGACGGACTGCCGGCGTTAGCCACCCTGCTGAAGTATCGGTTCGGATTGCCGGAACGTACAGACATCAAGATCATTGAGCGCGGCCTATTACTGAGCGCCGGTCTTGGCGCGCTCTTCTTCGCCCTGGCCTTTCTGGCCTGGTTGTTCCGACCCCGCGGTTAAAGTCGCCCCTGATCCGTTGCTGGTTGCATGAAGCGACAGCCCCTACAACCCATTCTCGGCCCGGCGCTATTCTTGCTGATAGCCGGCATTGCGTTGCTGGGCATCGGCGCGTTTCGCGTCCAGCACAGTTTTCAGACGCGCGGTATTCCCACTGACTTTCCGGGGATGATCGCGGAGGGGGGCGCACGGCTGGGGATCAACGTCTACCTCGCGCATCTTGCTGATGACGAACTGCAGGAGACCCTGAGCGCGATTAAGCAGGCCGGCTTTACCACCGTCAAACATTCATTCCATTACAACTCCGCCGGCGATGTGGATTGGGAATCTTCCGACCGGCTTATGACCGCTGTGGCCGCGCATGGGCTAGAGATTGTTCCTCTACTTGACGGCGACCCGGCGAACCAGTATGCGCCGCCGGCTGATCCGGCAACCTTCGCAGAGTGGGCCGGCGCGTTCGCAGAACGCTACGCGGATCAGCTGACTCACTACATTATCTGGGATGAACCAAACCTGCGCTCACACTGGGGCAACTCAGATCCGAATCCGGCGGAGTATGGCGCTCTGCTGGCGGCGACAGCGGATAAGATCCGGCAGGCCGATGGGGATGCGGTGATTGTCGCCGCGCCGCTGGCCCCCACTACCGAGGCCGGTCCTGAGAACCTGTCCGAGACGCTGTTCCTGGAGGAATTGTACGCCGCAGGAGCGTCCGATTCATTTGACGTCATCTCCGGCAAACCTTACGGCTTCGATAGCGGTCCCCTGGATCGCCGGGTCAGTTCCGACACGTTGAACTTCAGCCGGATCATTCTGCTGCGTGAGCTACTGGAAGCAGAAGGCGATATGGGCAAAGCCGTATGGGCGGGCAACTTCGGCTGGAACAGTCTCCCGGAATCCTGGACCGGAGAGCCTTCCATTTGGGGCCAGACCGACGAGCAGACACAGGGTGAATACCTAGTCGAGGCGCTGGCGCGCGCGCAACGCGAGTGGCCCTGGATGGGACATATGTTTCTGGAAAACTGGGAAGCCGGGCCGCCGCTGGACAGCGCGCGCTGGGGCTTCAGCATTGCCGGCCGGCCCGCCGAGGACATCATTGGGCAGGCGCTGGCGCAGGCTGAGCCGATTGCTTACCCGGGCTTTCATCTGGCGTCACCGGCAGGCGCCGGCCAGGAATTCGAGGGAGCATGGCGCTTTTCGCCAGACTTCGGCGCAGACATCGGTCAGACCGGGGATCGAGCCAGCTACCGATTCTGGGGCACAGAAGTGGCATTGCGCGTGCGACGCGCCGACTATCGCGCTCGCCTATACGTGACAATTGACGGGGAGCCGGCCAACGCCCTGCCGAATGACGGTCGCGGCGCGGCGTTGGTGCTGGGTTCCGGCGATCCCGCCGAGGACTACCTCAGCGTGGAGCCGGTGGCGCGCAACCTGCCGCCGGGAGAGCATTTGCTCTCTGTAGAGGCATGGCGCGGGTGGGACCAGTGGGCCTTGAATGGGTACACACAGTTTGAGCGGCCGGACAGTACGACTTTCCTCGCCACCCAGATTGCATTGACCATCGTGTTCTTTGCGTCGCTGACCATGGCCCTAATCAGCGCTCGCCGCGTCCCCTGGCTGGAGCTGGACACACGCCTCGGCCGTCTCGCCGCCCGTCTGGATGGATGGGCCGGCGTGGGGCTGACCTTCCTGGTAGGCGCGATAGTCGCCGTCGCCGGCTGGTTGACCTGGGGCGCGCACCTGGACGGCGTATACCGGCGGCTCGGTGATGTGGGCCAGCTTGCGCTCACCGCGTCGGCAGCGGCGCTGTTTTATGTGACGCCCTCATTCTTCCTGCTGGCGGCGGCGCTGCTACTCTTTTTCCTGCTCGCGTACGCACGCCCGGCCTGGGGCATGGTCGTCATCGCCTTCAGCATCCCCTTCTACGTGCTGCCGAAGCCGCTGCTGGGATACCGCTTTTCACCGGTGGAGATATTTCTGCTTGTGACGGCCGCAGCAGCCTTTCTCCGCGCCGTGGTTCAGGCCGCGCGACGCCCTTCTTCGTTGCCGGCGGGAGCGCGCCTTCGTGATGCCGGGCGCAGCGCCTGGCTCGGCATACTGCGGGTTCGCGGCAAGCCGGATCTGGCGGTGGCGACGCTCCTGCTCGTCGCTACGGTATCACTGATCGTCACGACGCGCCTCGATGTAGCGACAAATGAGTGGCGTGTGGTAATCCTGGAGCCGGCGTTGTTCTACCTACTCTTCCGGACACTAAAGCTGCGCGACAGCGAAGTATGGGCCATTGTAGACGGCTTTGTGCTGGGAGGCGTGACCGTAGCAGTCATCGGACTGTGGCAATATGCGCGCGGCGAGAATGTGATCACGGTCGTCGGCGGGCTGGAGCGCCTGCGTTCGATTTACGGCTCACCGAACAATGTCGCTCTATATCTGGGACGCATTGTGCCGTTCTTGCTGGCGGTGGCGTTGATGGGTGGGCAGCATCATCTTCGTCGAATTGTCTATGGGTTGGCCCTCGCCCCGGTGGGGTTGGCTCTACTCCTGACCTTCAGCAGGGGAGCGTTGTTCTTGGGCCTACCGGCGGTGCTGCTCGTCGTCGTTATCTTGTGGCGCTATTCGGTTCGTGGCCGGCTCTGGCCCTGGTTTGTCGGCATGCTGGCCGCCGGCGGTCTACTGATCGTCGCTGCCGCCGCGGTGCCGGGGGTAGCCGGTCGGCTCAGCTTACAGGGCGTCACAAGCTTCGTACGAATCGATCTATGGCGTTCCAGCTTAAGCATGTTCCTGGATCATCCATTCTTGGGCGTCGGCCTGGACAACTTCCTCTACGCCTATCGTGAGCGGTACATACTGGACTCGGCCTGGGAAGAGCCGTCGCTCAGTCATCCGCACAACGTGGTCCTTGACTTTGCCACCCGGCTCGGTCTGGCAGGCTTGTTGGTCGGCATATGGCTCTTTGCTGCTTGGGCGCTCAATCTTTACGCATTGGCGAGGGTCTGGCTACGCGATCCTGTCTGGAGCGAATGGAAGCCGCTTCTGGTGGCGCTGGCCGCTGCATTTGCCCAAACCTTTGCGCATGGTCTGGTGGACCAGAGCTTCTTTCTGGTTGACCTGGCGTTCGCCTTTTTCTTAATGCTGGGCCTGACGTTGTGGTTGGCTGCTGCTGCTCCTGTTGCGAGCTGCGCCGAAACTTGACAATCTCCCTAATGCTCCTAAAATTGCGCGCACGCTATCATGATAACCAATTGCGTGGAGGGTACCTGGCAATGAGCGATACAAAGGAACGAGTAACCGCGATCATCATTGATCTTCTGGGCGTGGATGAAGACGCTGTTGTCGAATCCGCCCGCTTTCGAGAGGATTTGGAGGCCGATTCCCTGGACCTGGTGGAATTGATTATGGCCTTTGAAGAAGAGTTCGAGGGCGAGATCTCAGACGAGGAAGCACAGTCGATCACCACTGTCGGTGAAGCCATCACCTACATCGACGAACATATGAAGGTATGACGATCGTTTTCTAAGCACTGGTTCCCCGGCATTATTCGAATCCAGGGCGGTGAATGTCACCGCCCTTTTTGGTTCATTTTGCCGGTGGCGAGCTGGGTGGTATCGGAGAAGATTTCGGGTATGCTTGCGCCGTTCAAATTGCCGGGCAAGCACTCATCGCCGGGTCCCGCTGAAGAAAGCGGTAACAAGCGCCAGTAGAAGGACCAGCAGGTTGCCGGCGCTGTTCAACCAGATTCCCGGGCCAAAGGCCACCGGTTGCCGCCAAAGTTCAGCCACGACCGGCCGGACTATCAGATACGCCCACAGCGGGAGCAGCAGCCCTACCAGAGCAGCCACCCCGATCAGTAGCCAGTTCAAGAGATCGGGCAACTTCTTTGGTAGTCCGCTGAGCAGCGCAAGCGCCCCAACTGTCGCAACAAGCAACAGGCGAAGCAACCATTCGGAGGCCGGTTCAAAGCGTATCGCGTCAATAGAGGGAAGCGCCAGACCGGCAACCAGAATCGCCAGCCCTCGCATCGCCCAGGTGCGGCGGCTGTTGGACCAGCGCGAGGTCACCAGGATCATCATCGCCCCGAGCAATACCGGCGGCAGGTAAAAGAAGTTCCGGCTCATCAGTAGCTCCCCGGCCCGCACCTGCGGCAGAAACTTCACCCATTCGCCAATCTCAATACCGATGAAGCTCAGTCCGGCAGCGTCATTCGGCAACCAGACGGTCAGGTAGCCGGCGAAGATGCAGGTGAAGGCCAGCATGAGAAAACGAGATCGCCTTCTCGCGGGCAGCCGGTCGCGAATTATCATGTCGGGGCGCTAGAAGATTCCCTGACGCCTTTGTTCCAGGCGATATGCTTGCCGGGCAGCGGCGCGCTGGTTACGCTGGCGCTCCTCCTCCGTTTCCAGCAGTAACTCCGGCACTCGCGCCGGCCGCCCTGCTTCGTCGAGCGCCACGTAAACGAAATAAGCGGTATTTGTGTGCGTCACTTCGCCGGTCAATATGTCTTCGGCGTTGACCACAATGCGGGTCTCCATAGACGTGCGTCCAACCCAGGTAACTTCGGCTGAGACGGTGACCAGATTGCCGATATTCACTGGCGAGTGAAAGGCCATGGAGTCTACCACCACCGTCACCGCCGGCCTGCGGGCGTGCCTGGTCGCCGCCATTCCACCCGCCTCATCGCAGAGCTTCATCAGAGTGCCGCCGTGAACGTTGCCCAGCGTATTGGCCTCGGCCGGCCCCATTAACTGGGTCAGCGTAACGCGGGATTGCTGTACCGTCCGGACTTTCGGCTTGTCGTCCATCGCTACCTGTCCTGATTTGAGAGCAATTCCTGGTAGATGCGGCGTAACTGTCCGGCGGCCTTCTGCCAACTGAACGCGCGTGCCCGCATGAAGCCGGCGAGGACCATGTGTGATCGCCTGATGTTGTCGCCCAACAACTCATCGAGCGCCACTCGCCAGGCCTCCTCGTCGCTCGCCGGCAGTTGTATGGCCGCCTGCCCGACCACTTCCGGCAGGCAAGAGGAGTTGGAGACTATCACCGGCGCTCCGCAAGCCATCGCCTCCAGCGGGGGCAGCCCGAAGCCCTCATACAGACTTGGGAAGAGGAAGATCGTCGCACCGCTATACAGCGCCGGCAGATCCTCATCATCCACGAAGCCGAGAAAACGTACGCGCTCTCCAATGCCGTGTCGCTCCGCCTCGGCCAGAGTCTCCTCAAAGAGCCAGCCGTTGCCGCCGGCAATCGCCAGATTGTGCGGCCACTTATCAGCAATGGCGCTGAACGCTCTGATCAGCATGCGATAATTCTTTCTCGGCTGAACGGTGCCCACGCTCAGCAGGTAGGGTTTGCCGGACAGGCCGTATTTTTGCTGCACGCGGGCCAGCTCCGGCTCATCGGTAATCGGATGGAAACGAGAGTGGACGCCGCTGTAGAGGACGCTGATCTTTTCCGTCGGTGTTCCCCACAGTGAGACTAGATCCGCGCACGTCGCTTCTGAATCAGCCAGGATGTGCGTGGCGCGCTCTACCGACCTGGGAACTGCTCCATTCAGGAATCGCAATAGCGCTGGAGTGAAGGTCTCCGGATAGTGGACAAACGAGAGATCGTGCACGGTCAGCAACGTCGGAATAGGCCCGCGGACCGGGGGAAGCACGAAATCGGGTGAATGAAAAAGGTCAATTTCCCCTGTGAAGCGCTGCACCGGCAGCGGAATCCTTAAGCGATACCAGAGACGATAGAGCCATTGGGAACTCAGCCGCGCCTCGCGGTAAGAGACATTACTCCCTTCCGGCAGCCGGTCATTAGTGGGCGGCGTCGTCGGCCTGCGGGCGGAAAACAGGTGATATTGAAACGATGATTCCTTTCTGCCGGGGTGGGTCAAGGCCTGTACCAGCTCGCGTGTATACCGGCCAATGCCACCCCCCTGGGTAACCGCGGCCGTTATGTCAATGCCGATGCGGTATATGATTACGGATGGCGCCTTATTGGTCGGCGTGTTTGGCCGGGCGCGTTTCTTCGCGCGCTTGCTCTTTCTTTGCCCCATGATCCGGCCCGCTATTCGACATTCCCATACGTCCACAGACGATTAATGAAGAAGTTCCAGAAGAGAACGACGGCTGTGGCGACGATTTTGGCCGGGATGTAGCCTGTGTCGGGCGGGAACATGCCGGTGCTGTCCAGCAGGACGTCGAACGGCTCCAGCAGTAAGTAGAGGATCAGGTTGTTGAGCAGCAGACCTAGAATGCTCACGACAGCAAACTGGATCAACTGCACACGCTTTCGCTTGGAACGAGACTCAGGGTAAGTCCAGTACCGGTTCCAGGTGAAGTTGCTAAGTACCGCCAGGGAAAACGAGATAGTGTTTGCGAGCAGGGGTGGAAAGCCGACCACTTCCACGAGAAAGGTCAAGGTTCCGAAATCGACAATGAAGCCGATCGTGCCCACGATCACGAACTTGACAAAGCGCTCGGCTTCTTTTGGTTTAACGCCGAACTGCCCGGCGACGCTGGCCAAGATACTAATCATCCGCTGCAACAGTCTCCGACCTGCTCCGGCTGCTCGAAGGACGAGAAGGTCCGCACAACATGTATAGTAGCTGCAAGATACCCAACATTACACCCAGATGCAAGTGAACGTTATTCACATACAGGTTATCCAGTAAGTGATGGACGGCGAGCACGGTCCACGATGCCAGCAGGCCTAGCACAATGCCGCGCTCCGGCCAGGCAAGGCGTCGTAGCAGCCAGAGAGTCTGCCAGTACACCACCCCCCAAAGGATAAGATAGGTGATAGTCCCAATAACGCCTATCTCAGCCAGGATGTTCAGATAGTAGTTGTGGGCATGACCAAGCGGATCCGGCCAGTTGATCAGCGCATAGTCAGGGTAGGCCGGCTCGTAATTGCCGAAGCCCACGCCCAGCCAGGGATGCGCTTGTGCCATATCGAGGGCGGATTGCCAATGTGCCAGTCGTTCAAGTACGGCGTAATTGGCGTCGTTAATATCCACCCCGCGCACGTCGCCGAATTGGATGTCCTCCTGAAAGCTTGCCAGGCGTTCCGTCACTGAGGACGGTACCAACCCAGTCTGCATGCCGACCACAAACAGGGTCAGGGCCATGAGCAGCAGCGCCACACCCACCCATCGTTGCCTGGGGAGAAACAAGACCAGTACAGCCAGGCCGGCTGCGAACCCCAGCCAGGCTCCCCGGCTCCAGGAGAGCAGCAACGCCGCCGAACAAAGTAGCGCGCAGACACCGACGAATGCTATCCACGTCCACGATACAAGTAGCGGCGTGTAGCGAGAGTTTCGGCGCTCGCGAAGCCGGTCAGAGAGATGGGGCCATAGCGGAGCCAGGGCTCCAATCATCACGCCCCAGGCGAAAACCGCAGTCAGTCCCATGAAACCGCCGAACGGGTTGGGCTGCTCAAAGGTTCCGTAAGCCCGGTAGAAGTCACCCAGGATTGCGAAATGCTCCGGCCCCGTGCCACGCAACCCGAATTGCCAGATACCGATCAGCGCCTGGCTGGCGCCGGCGAGCAGCACCAGGGCGATAACAAATCTCAGCCGTTGCTGAACGGGCAGAGTCGCCTCTTTGGAGATAGTACGGTACGCACGTCGTTTGGTGGTGACTCTGGCAGATGAATCCGGCCCGGCTGCC
The DNA here is from genome assembly GCA_964539885.1 of uncultured Ardenticatenaceae bacterium. Lineage (GTDB taxonomy): Bacteria > Chloroflexota > Anaerolineae > Promineifilales > Promineifilaceae > JACKCB01. The sequence continues at coordinate 78,196 of CAZIKT010000017.1, forward strand.
GCCCCATTGAGAACCAGATCGACCACTATGACCATTATGAGGAGCAGCTCAGCCCACTTGATGAGCTCGTTGACACCGTAGCTTAGCGAAGGGGCTGTCAGGAGGGACAACAAGGCTATCATCAGAAAGATTGCCAACGGCAGGTTGAGCGGAGTGTGGACAATGAATATGCGACGCCGGGCGGCTCCCCAAGCCAGCCAGCCGGCGACAGTCAGCGCGAAAAAGATCTGGCCGGAGTCAATCGGCAAGAGATCTCCCAGCGCAATCCCCTCCAAAGCCGCCCAGGGTCCGGCCAATAGGGCAATACCCAACCCGAAAAGAGGCTGGACCAGTAACAGCAGGAAATATCCCGCTCCCAGGACCAGTGCGGAGGCGTATGGCGCGGGTAGAATCGCGATGGCGGCGCCGATCGCGCATGGGACCAGCAGCACGGCGAGTTGACGCCCGAACTCAAAGCTACGCCCGGCAAGCATACCAGTCCGCTAGAATACGCGCGAGCGAAAGTATGCGATGGTCTCCCGCAGGCCGTCCTGGAGCGAGACAACCGGCTTCCAACCCAGCAACTTCTCGGCGCGGGTAATGTCCGGCCGGCGCACTTTGGGGTCGTCCTGCACGCGCTCATCCTTCGGCTGCACGAAGATAATCTCCGATCGACTACCGGTGGCTTCCCTGACAGCCTGGGCGAACGTGAGAATATCCATCTCGTGCGGATTGCCGATATTCACGGGTCCCGTAACGTCTGAAAGGAGCAATCGATAAACACCGTCTACCAGATCGCTACAGTATTGAAATGAGCGAGTCCGGCTGCCGTCACCATAAACAGTCAGTGGCACGCCCTTTAGAGCCTGATAAATGAAATTCGGCACCACGCGCCCATCATGCAAGCGCATCCTGGGACCATAGGTGTTGAAGATACGCACGATGCGCGTCTCCAACCCATGGTAGCGATGGTAGGCCATGGTCAGCGCTTCGGCGAAGCGCTTCGCTTCATCGTAGACGCCGCGCGGTCCAATAGGGTTGACGTTTCCCCAATAGCTTTCCGGTTGTGGGTTGACCAGGGGATCGCCATATACCTCTGATGTGGAGGCAAGCAGATAACGCGCACCCTTCGCCTTCGCTAGGCCAATTGTATTGAGTGTTCCCAGCGACCCGACCTTAAGCGTAGGTATGGGATGCTCAAGGTAGTCGTTTGGACTGGCCGGCGATGCAAAGTGCAACACCGCATCGAGGTCGCCGGCGACATAGATGTAATTGCTTACGTTGTGCTTGACGAATGAAAAGCGCTCGTGACCGATCAGGTGCGCGATATTGTCCATGCTGCCGGTGATTAAGTTATCAACGGCAACGACGGTATGTCCCTCCTGCAAGAAGCGATCGCACAGATGTGAACCCAGGAACCCGGCTCCGCCGGTAATTAGTACGCGCATCGTCAATCCTCTATTGTGGCGCGCCGCATCTCACGCTTACGTCCACTCGCCGGCAATAGCGGCCATATTGCCGATCACAGATTCTAGCACACTCTGCCCGCGATTGGCTTATCATGTGTGTCCATAGCAGCAATTCTAAATGTGGAGGAGCAGAGTACCGAAGGCGGTGTATGACGGCCGGCAGGCGGCAAGCAGCGGCAGCTCGGGCGTTCGTTTTGGGTCGTGAATGCGGTCGTTTTGAGAGGGGCAGTTCGAGAAGATGCAGCAAGAAACAGCCGCGGGAGGAATGAGACGGCAAGAAGGGGGAACAGGGCGGCAGAGATGTCCTCAGGGCGGCGGCTCGAGTTCCAATCCCACAGCCATGAAGAGCAGGAGTGCTTCCCAACTCTCGAAGACCTGGTAGCGCATCAGCGAGCGAATGTCATTGAAGAAGGTACGCCGGACGACCAACTCTTCCCGTATGGCCTTGTAACGGGAGTCCATCAGGAAGAGAAAGGTGTGCAGGAAGAAGGCCAACAAGTTGAGGGTGAACATTACCGTGGCCAGATGCTGCTTGCCATGGCCGAAGTTGTGCTTGATGTGGTAGCCACGGGTGGTGAGGACGTTGTGGCCCTCATTCTCATGCTTCCAGCGAGCCCGACCGGCATGGGTAATGGGTTTGACGCTGTCCGCATCGAGAGCCAGGTTGGTGATGAAACTGTTATGATAGAGGGGTGTGCCGTCTGTTTCATGGGTAATGGTCAGCGCACACCAATTGACGCGCATACCGTCGTCCCCTGCTCGCAGAGGGACGTCACAGGTCCAACGGTAACGCCATATCTCGCCGTGCCGACCGTTCCACTTCCGTTGTGTGATTTCGTCTAGCTTCTCCCCGCGTGCCATCCCCTCTGTCCACTCATAGAGCAACTCGTGTGAGGAGGGCTTGCAGACCAGAATGAAGCTCAACTCAGCATCGGATACCAACTGGCAGAACGGTTGATGGCTGAACAGGTCGTCTCCCAGGATGACCGCCTTCTGCTTCTGCAACCATCCCTTCTGCTGGGCCAGCCAACGCTTGGCAGCGGCCAGCTCGCAATCCTGCTTCTCTACACCGTCTTGTGGCACAATGAACTCCGGCAACAGGGCCAGCACCTCATGCTGGTCTGGATGGACCACCAGCGCCGTCAGAGCCCGATGAGAGTAATGTCTGCTTCCCTCTCCCTGGCTGTAACTGCATTGCCCACAGTGGACCTTGTTTGAAGAGAAGTACTGAATGCCGTCAATGCCAACCAGCAGACGCTCCCCCAGAAGATGATAGGCCGACAGCTTTCCCTCGCTCTCCAACTCTGCCCACAAGCTATCATACAGAGGCGCGAACGCCTCCGCCGGTATGGCGTCCAACAAGTCGCGGATGTGATTGTCGGTGGGTATACGCTGCGCCCCAAAGACGCTGACGATGTTATTCTGCCCGTGTCGCCGTTGCATGTCCCGCTGGTGGGCCAGGAAGGACTCGCTTTGCGTGAAGAAGACGGAGAACGCTCCCCGCACCGCATCCGCCATTTCGTACCGTTGGTTGTGATGCCCCGCTCGCTTATCCGGCAGCTCCTCAGACAGCTTGCCCAGTTGTTCCAGAAATCGGCTGACTCGCGCTCTCTTACCCATGCCATACCTCTTGCTGTTTCACCGTATGGCTACCTCATTTCCTCTCCCTCTGCAACCCCCTCTCTTTACTTTTAGAATTGCTGTGTCCATAGTATACTCGCAGGTGAATCGACGGTCTTACGGTCGCCGTTTGTCG
>CAZIKT010000018.1:0-75348 GCA_964539885.1 uncultured Ardenticatenaceae bacterium
ATGGCGAATCTGACCGATTGGCTCAGCCCGGGCCAGGCATTTGACGCTGCGGCAGCCGTTCAGCCCGGTGACCCGTTGCGCATCACTCCCAGAGCCGGCACGACGCACGTTCTGGTTACCAAGCCGGACGGCGGCAGTTGGATTGAGCCGGCCGGCGAGGACCCTGCCGTCTTTGAGGAAACGGAGCAGATTGGACTATACGCTGTGAGCTTGCGCGACGCTGGCGGCGACCAGCCGGGCGGGCAGTTCGCCGTTAATCTGTTTTCGACTGTCGAGTCCAATATCGCGCCGGCAGCCGCAATCCGCATCGGGCAGACTGCGTTAGCGGAGACAGGGGGCGACAATGTCGGGCAGCGGGAGTTCTGGCCCTGGTTGGCCGCCATCGCCGTGCTGATCCTGGCCTTCGAATGGTGGGTGCACTTCCGCGGCGCAAGGCTTCCTCGCTTCCGGAAGAGAGTGTTGTAGGGCCGGCTGACTGTGTCTGTGGATCGTCGTATGAAGCATCGAACATCAGGCGGGTGGGCGTCGACACGACGCAGCGCCGGTTATTTCACCGGCAAGCGCTTGTCCATGCTGATTGGGCTGACCGTGGCCCTATTCTTGTTGTCCGCATGCCAGAATAACGGCGTTTTTCGGCCCGAAGCGGACACGGCGACGCCCGGCGCGGATTTCAACGGCTTCCCGGTCACGGTGTCCCTGCCCCAGTTGGCAGCGAATCCAATGACCTTCCTCAACCAGCCGGTGAGGGTCAGCGGCGAATTCACAGTGAAGGAATCGACAGCCTGTGAAGGGTCGTTGCGCGGCCCCTCCATCCTCTGGACCATTGTGGCCGATGAGTGGCAACTCAATATCGCCGGCATGGAAGAATTGCCTTCGCGCCTGCCGGAAGGTACCCCACTCACGCTGGACGGAATCTTCCAGCAATATGTCGGACCGGTGGGCTGCGGCAAGCGGCCCGAATCCGCCAGCGTGTGGTTTCTCCGCGCCTTGCAGGTCGTCGAACCGAATCCGCTGCCACTGGTCAACGGCTTGAATTTGACTGGACTCGCCCTCGCCTCCGATCTGCAGGGACAATCAGAGCTGCCCGTCGAAATCGAACCAACGGCAGAAGCGCCTGGGCCGGCGCCGACCAACTCCGATACAGGAGGAACTCCGGTTGTGGACCCGACAACTACCCCCACTCCTACACCGACGAGTGCCGCGCCGATCGCCTCTCCCCCGGCTCCCGGCACCACCGCCACCGCCACCAGCACCGCCACACCCACTGCCACGCCCACCTCAACGCCGGAGAGCGCCGAGCCGTCGCCGACTCCTGACCCTGCCGTCTCCCCGACCCCAGAGCCGCCACCGCCCACACCCACCCCTGGCGGATATCCGCCGTTTCCGACGGCGACTCCGCGCAGTTATCCGTAGACGCCGGGGCTGATATGCCGGACTATTACTCATTAACCCGCCGGCCGTTTGTGCCGGGCATAGAGCCGCCATCCGACCATAAAGATGCCGCCTTCTGGTTTGTGATCCAGAAATTCCAGCTACTCGTGGAGGGAGACGAGCGAAACGTGGCTCCTCCCTCTTGGAGTGAACTAGAAGCCCTTCGCATGGAATTCACTCAATACCACTATTTAGGCAGCCTTAACGACGTGAGCTGCTTTGCTGCCGAAGTTGACGACAACTTCCTGCCGCCGGCCGGCATGCGCTTTCAGGGGCTGCGTACTCTCTACGGTCTGATGGACGAGGACTACTTTTGGGTTGGCGGACGGGCCGTTCAGATTGTGGATTGGGCGCGCACCAACCGTTACTGCGGTCGTTGCGGCGCGTCCACCAGGGCCAGCGAACATGAGCGCTCCAGAGAGTGTCCAGCCTGCGGGCTGATTGCGTATCCCCGGCTCGCCCCGGCGATCATTGTGGCAGTGACGCACAAGGGCAAGATCCTGCTGGCGCGCTCACACCGGCATCCGCCGGGCTTCCACAGCGTGTTGGCGGGCTTTGTGGAGCCGGGCGAGACACTGGAAGAGTGTGTAATCCGTGAGGTAAATGAGGAAGTCGGACTGTCGGTGACTGATCTGCGCTATTTCGGCAGCCAGCCCTGGCCCTTTCCGCACTCATTGATGATCGCTTTCACTTGTGAGAGCCTGAGTGATCGGATCAGCCTGCAAGACAGCGAGTTGGCGGAGGCTGCCTGGTTTGCGCCGGACGAATTGCCGAACATCCCCCCGCCCCTGACCATCTCACGCCACCTGATCGATGCGTTTGCAGCCGGGCCGCCACAGAAGCAGTGATCGGACCTGCCTTCAGCCGCGCAGGCTCGTTGAATCGGCAGCGCAGGCGCCCGTCGTGAAGCCAGCGGGCAAGCGTCGCCTCCCACGCTTGCGGTTCGGACTCCGTTGGGTAGAATCCGGCAGTAAGCGTCAAAGCTTTGTACAGGAGATAGGTGCGTGAAAAATCTACTGATCTGTGGGGGAGCCGGCTTCATCGGCTCCAATTTCGTTATCTACTTGCTGGACAATTACCCGGACTACAACGTGGTTGTCTATGACAAGTTGACCTATGCCGGCAACCTGGACAATCTTCTCTCGGCTTCCGGCGATCCCCGCTACAGCTTCGTGCACGGCGATATCTGCGATGCCGAAAGCGTCGCTCAGACCATCAAGGATTATGGCATCGACACGATTGTGAATTTCGCCGCCGAGACACATGTCGATCGCTCGATAATGGACCCGGATGCATTCATCCAAACGGATGTCTACGGCACGTATGTGCTGCTGGAAGCTTGCCGTCGCCTGGGTTTGGAACGCTATCACCAGATATCGACTGATGAGGTATACGGTCACATCCCGGCGGGTCATTCCAGCCGCGAGACGGACAACCTCGTCCCGCGCAGCCCGTACGCCGCCAGCAAGGCCGGCGCCGACCTGATGGTCAATGCCTATTTTGTCACCTATGGTCTGCCGGTCACCATCACACGCGGCTCCAACAACATCGGTCCCTATCAGTATCCGGAGAAGGTCGTGCCGCTCTTCGCTACCAATGCGATTGATTACGAGCCGTTGCCGGTGTATGGTGACGGGCGACAAATGCGGGAGTACCAGCACGTCGCCGATCATTGTGAGGCGATAGACCTGGTGCTGCACGAGGGCGTGGCGGGGGAGATTTACAATGTCGGTACCGGCCAGGAGATGGAGAATATCGATATGGTTCAGCTCCTGCTGGAAGCGCTTGAGCGACCGCCTTCGCTGATTCGGTATGTGCAGGACAGGCCGGGCCATGACCGCCGCTACAGTCTGAACATCGACAAGATCCGCGCCCTCGGTTGGCGGCCGCGCCACACGCCGGCGGAGGCCATCGCCGCCACGGCCCGCTGGTACCAGGATAACGAGTGGTGGTGGCGCAAGATCAAGGCCGGCGATTACAAGATATACTATGAGGCGCAATACGCGCGGCGCCTGCAGGAGGCCAAGGACCAACCCCCTGGCGGTTAATAAGGACACAGGCTTTTTGTAGTGCGGCAGCTTCATTCTGAGGCAGAGGAGGTACCTGAAAATGAGTGATTCGACCAAGGGGTTGGCCGGCGTCGTCGCTGCTGACTCAGCGCTCAGCCTGGTGGATGGCCAGATCGGTAAGCTCATTTACCGTGGTTACAACATCGCCGACCTGGGAGAGCGCACCACTTTCGAGGAGATTGTTTACCTGCTGTGGAACGGCAATCTGCCCACGCAGGGCCAACTGGACGCCTTCAAGGCAGCGTTAGGCGCAAAGCGCACGCTTCCTTCGGCTGTATTGCAGATCATGGGCATGTTTCCCCACGAGGCGCATCCCATGGCGGTCCTGCGCACGATCGTCAGCGGCCTGGGATTGATTGACCCCGGCGCTGACGACATCAGCCTGGAAGCCGCCCGCAAGAAGGCGTTGGTCCTGACCGCCGTCTTCCCGACGATCATCGCCGCCTGGGAGCGCATTCGTAACAACCAGACTCCCATCCACCCGAGAAACGACCTGGGTCAGGCGGCCAACTTCCTCTATATGCTGAGCGGCGACGAACCCAACCCGGACGCGGTGCAGGCGCTGGATGCCTACCTGGTGCTCCTCGCCGATCATGACTTCAATGCCTCCACCTTCTCGGCTCGGGTGACGACCGGCACGCTGGCCGACGTCTACTCAGCGGTGACCACCGCTATCGGCACGTTGAAGGGCGCGGCTCATGGCGGGGCCAATCAAAGAGCCATGGAGCAGTTCATCGACGCCGCGCAACGAGGTGACGTGGAAGCCTGGTTTCACGAGGCTCGCGCTGAGGGTAAGCGGATCATGGGTATCGGCCACCGGGTTTACAAGGTCGAGGACCCACGGGCGAAGATTCTGCGCCCGATGGCGGAGAGATTGGCAAAGAGCAGCGGGCAGGGCCAGTGGTATGAAATCGCCGCCGAAATTGAGCGGCTGGCGCGATCAGACCCCTACTTCATTGAGCGCGATCTCCATGCCAACGTGGATTACTACTCGGCGGTGGTGCTATACATGATCAATCTGCCCGTCGATCAATTCACCTGCATGTTCGCCATGAGCCGCATCGCCGGCTGGACCGCGCACATCCTGGAGCAGCTCGCGGACAATCGCCTGATCCGGCCCAAAGCGCATTACGTCGGACAAATGGATCTGCCGTTCGTGCCCATCGAGCAGCGATAATCTCAGGCCGGTCGCGCCACATCCCCTGGCGGTCGGCTGTCTGGCTTCGTGGCCTGACAGCCTGTGGGCAAGGTAGAGGAGATAAGTAGTGATGCGCTTCTTCCTCTTACTCCTCGCGGTGGCGACCCTGATTGGCTGCCAATCCGTTGGCACGCCCACTTCGCCGGTCGCTGCTTCGGATTCCGAGGACTCGTCTCAGGCAGAGGCGGCGACTGTTACGGCCACAGTGACCGTCACCCCAACGGACCTGCCTACGTCGACCCCGGCCCCGTCACCCACACCCCGCCCGATAACCAGCGCAACCCGCGCCGAGCCGACGCCCATTCTCCCGACAACCACACCGGAAGCGACACCGACGCCGCAACCCACACCATCTCTGTCGCTCGATCCTGTGGCCGATGGTTTCACCGATCCGGTTGCGCTGACCCACGCCTTCGATGAGCGGTTGTTTGTGGCAGAGCAGCCGGGCGTGATCAGCATTGTGCGGGATGGACAGCGGATCGAGACGCCGTTTCTGGACATCACCGATCGCGTGGGAGCCAACGGCACCGAACAGGGTCTCCTCGGGCTTGCCTTCCATCCCGAATATGCGACCAATGGGCGCTTCTTCGTCAACTACACCGATACAGCCGGCAATACGGTTGTGTCAGGATTCCTGGTCAGCGAGAATCCCGATATGGCCGACCCGGCGAGCGCGACGATCATCCTTACGGTGGAGCAGCCGCATGGAAATCACAACGGCGGCAACATCCTCTTCGGGCCGGATGGCTATCTGTACATCGGCATGGGCGACGGCGGCAGCGCCGGCGATCCCATGAACCACGGGCAGAATCCCGGGACACTGTTGGGAGCGCTCTTGCGCATCGATGTTGATAATGTCGGAGCGGCCGGCAACTATACCATCCCGCCGGACAATCCCTATATTGGCCACAGCGATTGGCTCCCCGAGATTTGGTCCATCGGCTTAAGGAACCCCTGGCGCTTCAGCTTCGACCGGCTTTCCGGCGACCTATACATTGCCGATGTGGGCCAATACGACTTTGAGGAAGTGAACTTCAGCCCAGCCGGCGAAACCCGAGGACTCAATTACGGTTGGGCGATAATGGAAGGAACACACTGTTATGACGCGGCCGACTGCGACCGCACCGGACTCGAAATTCCCGTGGCCGAGTACAATCATACCCAGGGCTGCTCAATCACCGGGGGCTACGTCTATCGCGGCGCAGATTTCTCTGCCCTATATGGAAAGTATTACTTTGCAGACTACTGCGATGGGACGATCTGGAGCCTTGTTCTCCAGGACGGTGAGTGGCTGCAAACGGTGGCCCTTGAAAGCGGGATTTCCATCTCTTCCTTCGGTGAGGATGCGCAGGGCGAGCTGTATCTGTTGGACCGCCCGAATGGTACTGTGTTCCAATTGCGTCCGTAGTCAGACTGAAGGATAGTAGAGTTCCTGTTTCGCTCGTCAGTTGTGACGGTTGGCAGTCAGGCTCACAGGGCAACGTCCACGAGCATAGGGGTTGTGCTGCCACAAGGGTAGCTCGAGGGTGATTGAAATGGGTAGCCATCAGCCTGATGATGCTGTGCTCAGCAGCTCTTCTTCTGCGCCGCTCGGCCTGATCGTCCTTGTCATAGCCGCCGCCATCATCTCCCAGATCATCCTGCTGATTCCCGCCTTTGCACAGGCAAAAGCATCACATGCGGTTGGCCCTCCGCTAACACAATTGCTTCAGGCCAAGCCGGTGGCTAGCGGTTATGGAATCATTACTGACATTGCCAATGCCGGCGACGATCGCCTCTTTGTCGTTCAACGGCAGGGTATTATCGTGCAGACCACACTCTTGCCGGCGCCTTCGACCACCCTTTACCTGGACATCAGGTCGCGGGTCTTGTCTGGGTATGGCGAGCAGGGGCTGCTGAGCCTGGCGTTTCACCCGGACTACGAGGCCAACGGCTTCCTCTACGTCACTTACACAAGTCGTGACGGCGACTCGCGGCTTTCGCGTTTCGAACGCAGCGCGCAGCCCGGCCTTGCCGACCCGGATAGCGAAGAGGTCTTGCTCTCTGTGGAACAGCAAACGCCGTATCACAACCTCGGCGAACTGGCATTTGGACCTGACGGCTACCTATATGTCGGAATCGGCGACGGTGGTGAGCCTGAGGACCCGCTTGACCACGGGCAGAACATATCCACGCTGCCGGGCAGCGTCTTGCGCTTGGACGTTGATAGCGCCTTTCCCTATGCAATTCCGCCGGATAACCCCTTTGTGAATGATCCCGATGCACGCGGTGAGATCTGGGCCTACGGCTTGCGAAACCCTTGGCGTTTCAGCTTCGATTCATTTACTAATGACTTGTTCATTGCCGACGTTGGCGACGCTGCCTTTGAGGAGATCAACCTTGAGCCGGCGGGAACGGCCGGCGGCGTCAACTATGGCTGGCGCTGTTATGAGGGTTTCGTGCCCCGCCAGACAGATGGTTGCGGCGATGCTTCGCTATACACTGCGCCGATATTCGCTTATAATCACGATTCGGGTTGCGCCGTTATTGGCGGCCATGTTTATCGGGGCGCAGAACATCCCGGCCTGAACGGGCACTTTCTCTTTGCAGATTTCTGCCGTTCCGCCATCACCTCAATTGCCCGGGATACAGACGGCGGCTGGTCAGGAAGACACTCGACGAGCGTTCCGTTTGCCGCCTGGAACACCCTCGGCGAAGATCAGACCGGAGAGGTTTACATCGGTGGCTCCGACGGATGGCTGTACAGGATAGCTCTGGTGGAAGTGAGCTTCTCCGAGCATCAGTTTCTGCCGATCGCTTGGCGGCCCTGAAGCATGTTTCCGCTTTGAGATTCGGCATGTTAAGTACTGGAGTTTCGATATGATCGCTAGTCTGCCGGCGCGGGTAATTCTCATCGTTGCGTTAGTCGTTATTGGAGCGCTATTCCTGGCCGCGTGCGGGGCAGGCGGCTGGGCGCCCCTGGAACCGACCGGCGCGGCCATATTCGCCCCCGTAATCGAATACGGCGCACTCACCCTCGACCTGGAAGTGTTCGCCTCCGGCTTCAGCAGCCCTGTCGCCCTGGCCAACGCCGCCGACGACCGCCTCTTCGTGGTTGAGCAAGCCGGGGTCATCAAGATCCTGTTGCCGGACGGCTCGACACTAGCGTCGCCGTTCCTGAACATTACGGACAGGGTGGACGCGTCATCCAGTGAAGAGGGGTTGCTTGGGCTTACCTTCCACCCGGACTATGCGCAGAACGGCTATTTCTACGTCAACTACACCAACACCACTGACAGCATCCGGCGCACGCGCATTTCGCGCTTCAGCGTGACCGGTAACCCGAACGTCGCCGACCCTTCCAGCGAAAACATCCTGTTGACTGTCACGCAGCCACAGTCCAATCACAACGCCGGCGACATTCATTTCGGGCCGGACGGTTATCTTTATGTCCCGCTGGGCGACGGCGGAGGGGGCGGCGACCCCAGCAACAATGGGCAGACATTGACCGGCCTGCTGGGAGATGTCAGCCGGATAGATGTCGATAGTGGGCCCGGAGTTTTGCCGGATTGCGTAGGCGCCGGCACGGGCGACTACACTATCCCATCAGATAACCCCCATGTAGATGGGTCGGGTGGACTATGCGACGAGATCTGGGCTTCCGGCGTCCGCAATCCCTGGCGCTCCAGCTTTGACCGCCTTACCGGCGACTTCTACATCGCCGATGTGGGCCAGTCCGCCTGGGAAGAGGTGAACTTCCAACCGGCAAGCTCCGCCGGGGGCGAGAATTACGGCTGGCGTTGTTATGAAGGTAACCATACCTACAACACCACCGGCTGCGGGCCGATGAGTGATTATGACTTTCCGGTCTTTGAATACAGCCACAGCCAGGGCTGCTCCATCACCGGCGGCTATGTCTATCGCGGCTCGCTCTACCCCAACATGTATGGGCGCTACTTCTTTACCGACTATTGCAGCGGCAACTTCTGGGATATGGTCACCAGCAACTTCAACGTGACGATGCACACCAATCTGACCGGTTTCGGATATGTCAGCTTCGGCGAGGCGACGGATGGAGAGCTTTATGTCGCCAATCTGAACGGGACCATATATCACCTGGTGGATGCCACCGGTCCCATCACCCCGACGCCCAGCGCCACCGGCACAAACACCGCCACCAACACCGCCACGCCAACCTCAACGGCGACAGCGCACATGACCAGTACACCAACTTCGACAAGCGTGGGAACGGCCACATCAACGCCCGGGTCGCCGACGTCGACATCAACCGCGACCGCCTCTCCCGGCATTCCGACCAGCACCGCCACTGCCACCGCTGTGTCTTCCTCCTCGCCGACGCCCACCAGCAGCCCAACGGCAACACTCATCGCGACGGCGACAGCCACTCCGAGTCCAACACCCACGCTAGACCTGCCGGAGATCCTCTTCCCTATCATATTGAACGGCAGCGACACATAGAATCTCCTGGAGCATTTGACAAATGATGGAACATCGAGACTCACGCAGGGTGCGGCTGTCGCTGCTTGCAGTCCTATTAGCGGCAGCCGCATTTCTGCTGACATTGGGGAGCATCAATCCGGGGCGCGGCAGCGCCGCTCAGGAACTGGAATTGGACCTGGAGCTATTCGCGACAGGCTTTGTTGAGCCGGTTGACATCGCCTTTGACCCGGATGAGGGCAGGGCCTTTGTCGTAGAACAGACGGGGTATATCCGGCAAGTCGACTCGGGTGTGCCGGTGGATCCCCCGTTCTTGGATATCGCCGCTCAGGTGTCGGGCGATACGGAACAGGGTGTGCTCGGGCTGGTTTTCCACCCGGATTACGCCGCCAACCGCTATCTGTATGTCAATTACACAGACCTGAACGGCGATACCGTGATTGCCCGTTTCACCGCCAATGCGCAGAACACCCAGGCCGACCCCAACAGCGAGTTTCCTATCCTGACTGTTGACCAGCCCTATAACAATCATAATGGCGGCGATCTGGCTTTTGGGCCTGACGGCTACCTGTATATTCCCCTGGGCGACGGCGGCTGGTTCAACGATCCTGAGAACAGGGCGCAGAACCCGCAAACGCTGCTGGGAAAGCTTCTGCGAATCGACGTTGATGGCGGAAGTCCATATGCCATTCCGCCCGACAACCCGTTTGTGGACGACCCCGGCACGCTGGACGAGATCTGGGCGTTGGGCGTGCGCAATCCCTGGCGAGTCAGTTTCGATCGCCAGACCGGCGAGTTTTACATCGCCGACGTCGGCCAATACGCCTGGGAAGAGGTCAATGTGCAGCCGGCCGGCGAGGGTGGGCAGAACTACGGTTGGAGCTGCTACGAGGGCATGCACGAGAATCCTGGCACGAACATGCCGGAATGCGGCCAGCCGGAGGATTACAGGCTGCCGGATGTCGAATACGATCATCTTTCCGGCAGTTGTGCGATCACCGGCGGCTTCGTCTACCGCGGCTCCATCTACACCAATATGGTCGGCCGTTATCTGATGACTGACTATTGCACCGGCTACTTCTGGGACCTCCACCGCGACCAGATGGGCGATTGGGTGCTCACGCGCCATGACCATCTGGCCAACTTCGGCTACGTGACCTTCGGCGAGGACAATGCCGGTGAGCTTTACGTCGGCAATTGGGCCAACGGCAACATCTATCACTTGGTCGACAATTCGCCCATCGTGCCCACCGTCACGCCGACGGCATCGCCGACGCCCACGATGACCCCGCAGCCCGGGGAATCGCACACGCTCTACCTGCCGCTAATTGTCAGGTAAAGCCCGAATGGCCGGCAGGGCTGCGAGCGCGCCGGAACTCTCCCGGCAGGCCTATAGCCCGAGGATGTGACGAGCGATCACCAATCGCTGGATTTCGCTGGTCCCTTCGCCGATGGTCATCAGCCGGGTGTCGCGATACATCCGTTCGACCGGGAACTCGCGGCTGTAACCATAGCCGCCGTGTATCTGCACGGCGTTGCGACAGACCCTCTCGCTAACCTCGGTCGCGAACAGCTTGGCCATCGCCGCTTCTTTGGTGTAGCGCCGGCCCCCTCCCTTCAGCCAGGCCGCCCAATAGACCATCAGTCGCGCGGCCTGAATCTCGGTCGCCGCGTCAGCCAGCATCCACTGGATCGCCTGGTGTTGGGCAATAGGGTGGCCGAATGTCTCCCGCTCGTGAGCATACCGGACAGCTTCCTCGAATGCTGCCTGGGCGATGCCGACTGAGAGAGCGCCAATGCCGACCCGCCCGCTGTCCAGCGTCGCCAGAGTCTGTTGCAGACCGCGTCCTTCCGTGCCGAGCAGGTTCTCTAGCGGCACACGTACCTCTTCGAAGGTAACCGCGTGCGTGGGCGAGCCCTGCAGACCCATCTTCTTCTCCGCCGGCCCCAGGGTGATCCCTTCTGCATCCAGCGGCACCACGATATGACTCAGGCTATGGCTGCCCCCGGCGCGATCGGTGCGTACCAGCAACACCATCACATCCGCGATCGAGGCGTTGGTCATCCACATCTTGCTGCCGTCAATAATCCAGGAGTCACCTTCGCGAACGGCAGACGTGCGCACGCCGCCCTGCAGATCCGAGCCGGCGCCCGGCTCCGTCAGGCCAAGACAGGCGAGCTTTCCCTCGCCGGTCGCCAGCGCCGGCAGCCAGCGCGCCTTTTGCTCGGCGGTGCCGTAGGCCACAATCGGTCCCAGGGCCAGACCGTTGTGCGCCGAAATCGCCAGCGCCGTCGAGGCGCAGCCCCAGCCCAACTCCTCGATAGCGATGGCGGCGCTGATCGCGTCGACAGCGGCCCCGCCATACTCTTCCGGCACCTCCAGGCCCAGCAGCCCCAGCGCTGCCATTTTGTGGACGGCCGTCCAGTTAAACTCTCCCTTCTCGTCAGTCTCTCGGGCAAATGGCTTGAGTTCCCGGGCCACGAAATCATGCACCAGCTCGCGGAACTGTCTCTGTTCTTCGGTAAACTCGAAATTCATCGCCGCTCCTCAGCGTTTGTCAGTGGGTAATTGTTGATGGATTGTCGTCGACTCTGATTCTACCAGCATCGCCAGCCTGTCCCAAGCCGGACCGGGGCACAAGGACCGCGCTGCGCCTGGCTCGAATCGCCGTTATAATCCTCGGTATGACTAACGACCACTCTACAACCGACTCCCAATCTCTTTCACTCCCTGTTGCCTTCGCAATCGTCTTCGTAGCCAATTTCTGCATCTTGGTACTGGAAATAGTGGCCGGGCGACTCATGGCTCCACGGGTGGGCGTCAGCCTCTACACCTGGACCAGCGCCATCGGCGTTATCCTGGCCGGAATCAGCCTGGGCAACTATATCGGCGGCAAGCTGGCTGACCGCCATGCCAGCCGGCAGCGGCTCGCCGGTCAATTCATCCTTTCCGCCTTTGCCAGCGCCAGCGTCATCGGGCTGGTCAATCTGGTCGGCACTCCCGGCTTCGATATTCCCGTCATCCTGGGCGTGCTTGGAGCCTATACCATCGTCTTTCTCGTACCGAGCACTGTGCTGGGTACCATCAGCCCCATGGTGGTGAAGTTGACGCTGACCGACCTGGATCAGACCGGCAACGTCGTCGGCAAGATCAGCGCCGCCGGAGCCAGCGGCAGTATCCTGGGGGCTTTCGCTACCGGCTTTGTATTCATCAGCTGGTTCGGCACACGCGCCATTGTCTGGAGCGTTTCGTTCACCCTGCTGGCGATCGGCCTGCTTATCCTGGCCAGGGCCGGCGGTCGGCATCGGCGCGCTGCGGTATTTGCCGCAGGCTTATTCGGCGTCATGACCGTCGGCCTGTACGTCACCGGCCTGCTATCCAGCCCCTGTCTGCGCGAAACGAACTATTACTGCATTAAGATTGAAGAGCGTTCCGAGGACGTGCGCGCTTTGATCCTCGACCGGCTGGTGCACAGCGTCAACAACCTGGAAGATGTGACGGAGCTGTATTACGACTACGAGCAGATATATGCCGGGGTGATGGCCGGCCTGTTCAGTGGGGATCGCCGGCCGAGTGTGCTGACGCTTGGCGGCGGCGGCTATAGCTTTCCTCGCTACCTGGAAGAAATCTATCCCGGTAGCCGACTTGACGTAGTGGAGATCGATCGCGGCGTCACCGAAACGGCCTTCAGCGAACTGGGACTGGCCGCCGACACAACCATTACGACCATCAACGATGATGCCCGGCGTTTCATGTTCTACCTGCCCGAGGAGGTACAGTACGACGTCATTCTGGGTGACGTTTTCAATGATCTATCTGTTCCTTATCACCTGACCACCCTGGAATTTGACCGCGAGATCGCCGCCCGCCTGGCCCCCGGCGGTATCTATATGCTGAATCTGATCGATGGGCAGGAGCTGGGATTCTTGCGGGCTTTGGTGCACACGTTGCGCCAGGTCTTCCCCTACGTCTATGTCTCTCCGACCGAGGCCGGCCTGGGCGAGCGCGAACGGCAGACATACGTCATTCTTGCCGCCAAACAATCACTCGAGGGCCTGCTCTATGACGGTGCGCTGGCCGGCCGGTTCGTGACGCCGGAAGCGCTCCAGCAGGCAATAGATGCCCATCCGCCGGTGCTGCTCACCGATGACCACGCGCCGGTGGATAATCTGCTCTTGCCGGTGGTGGAGGATACGGGATTCTGAATGGCTGCAACGATTTGGCGAAAGCGGCGTATTGATGGTTGATGACCGTATAGTTCACCGGAGAGGCATACGCATGGAGATCCGCCCAGCAATCAAAGAGAGATTAAGGAAACCGGCTTATGTACTCGGCGGCCTTGTTCTGCTGCTCTGGGTACTGGAAATTCTGGATGTTCTGCTGTTTGACCAGGCGCTGAATCGCTTCGGCGTCCAGCCGCGAACCTTGACCGGCCTGCAGGGCATCATGTTCATGCCCCTGTTGCATAGCGGCCTGGGCCACTTGATGGCTAACACGCTGCCGCTGGTTGTTCTGGGTGGCATTGTCTTGCTGCGCCGGCGCAGTGATTTCGTCTTGGTCACTGTTGTAACCATGCTGGTTACTGGCGTCGGCCTGTGGCTGGTTGGCCGGACCAATGCCGTCTACATCGGGGCCAGTGGGTTGGTATTCGGTTACTTCGGCTTTCTGTTGGTGCGGGCCTATTTCGACCGTAGTTGGCGTTCACTGGTCATCGCCGTCATGGTGTTTCTACTTTATGGTGGATTGTTATGGGCGCTCATATTGCCGGGAAACAGTCAGCCGGGCGTATCCTGGGGCGCGCATTTTCTCGGCTTCATCGGCGGTGTTACAGCCGCCTGGCTGATCGTGCGCCGGGATCGAGTGGGTGCGCCTGCATCCACTCCCGAGGCTATCAATCTTGACGACCAGATACGTATCCTCTAGTGCTCCGTGTAGTCGTGATAGAGCGGGATGACGATCGCGTCGTCCGTCGTAATCAGCCCTTCGACCTCGGTATACATTTCGTTTCTGGCATCGTGGTCATCTGTGTCGTAGGCCGCCTGTAGCAACTCATCCACTCTGGGATTGCTGTAAAGCAGCACATTGTTGCCGCCGTTAGTGTGGAACCAGTTCTTATATAGGGTGTCGGCATCCGGCTCGTCCGGCGATAGAAAGTAGCCAAGACGAAAGATCGCCGGCGGGTCTTGGAATACGCGCCCGAGGTAGTCTCCCCCGTCAACCTCCAGCGCCACCTCAATTCCCAGGGTGTCGCGCCACATCGTGACCGCCATCAGCCCCAGTTCTTCATGTTCCGGGTCCACCAAGAAGGTAAGCTCCGGAAACCCCTCGCCGCCCTCGAATCCTGCCTCGGCCATTAGCTGCCGGGCATGATCGGGGTCAAAGTGCGCCCCGACCTCGCCGGCTAGGTCAATGCCCAGGATATCCGGATGCAGCCAGGTAGTGGCCGGGCGGAGGGCCTCGGAAGCTCCGCCCTCCGCGGCCATGGCCACGAACTCCTCCCGCAACAATGCGTGGGCCAGCGCCCGCCGCACCCGCACATCCCCCAGGGGCGGAAACGCCGGGTTGAGAAAGATCGCCTGACCGCCCGGCACGAGTGAGCTGCTCGGCCCGCCCCCTATCTCGGACAGGAATGTCGCCGCTTCTTCGGTGCAATCCGGGCAATCTTCAGGCGGGACGCTATCCAGAAAGTACCGATAGTCGGCCGCTGCCGCGTCCACATCGCCCATTTCACGAAGGAGTTGCGCTCGAGACAGATGCGCATATGGATCGCCGTCACTGGCATCCACCGCCCGATTTACATAATCTCGGGCGAGGTCGGGATCCTCCTCTACCCAAAACGCCTGATGCGCCAGGCCAAAGAGCGCCTCCACATTTCCGGGGTTCAACTCAACCGCCCGGAGCCAGGCGTCTCGGGCAAGGTCATGTTCATCCAGGTAGCTGTGGAAAGCCCCTTTGAGCTGCCAGCATTGGTCATTCTCCGGCGCGATCTCAATACAGCGCTCCATGCTTTCAACCGCTCTCTCGTGTTCGCCGATCCAGTCATAGGTCCAGGCCTGCTCAACATACCAGTCAGGCATTTCCGGCTCGAGCGCGATAAGCGCCTCGATATCGGCAAACGCGGTATCGAAGTCTCCCAGTTCCCGGCTGGCGTTCAGCCGAATCAAGTGAGCCTCAATGTTGTCCGGGTCGCCGCTCAGCGCCTCTCCGGCCAGAGCCACAGCCGCCTCGAGGTTCCCGTTCTCCAAATCATCCCAGGCCCGCCCAAGCAGATCAGCGGTCGCGCCCAACTCGTCGCCGGCTGATTCGCCATCGCCGGCTGACTCGCTGTCGGCCTCATCTTCTTGTGCAGCGTCGGCTTGCTCTCCCTCCCCACCAAAGATGCGATCCCGATTCAGTACGATCAACCCGCCAACGATGATCAATGCAACTGCCATCAAAGCGACGACCCCGACAACCACCGGCAGCCAGGGGAAACCCTTTCCAGCAGCAGTCGGCGCGGAAGGGGCGGACGCCGGAGTTCCCGGCACAGCCGGGCGCACGCTCGGAGGCGGTGGAGGAGTAGGGCTTACCCGAATCGTCTCCAATGGTGCTACGCTGGTAGAGGGAGGTTGTGCGGGCAGGGCGGTGGCGGTGGGTTGCTCCGTCGTGTAGGTTGGACCTCGCGCAGCCAGGGAAAGCAGCCTGGCTACTTCGCCGGCGCTGCTCGGGCGCTGGTTCTTGTCGCGCGAGAGTGATCGCTCAATGACCTCGTCCACCTCTACCGGCAGATCGGGTCGAATCGCGCGCAACTCAGGAGGAGGCTCTGTCATCTGCCTGACCAGGATCATCGCCGGCGTATCGCCGCTGTATGGCTTACGCCCGGTAAGCATCTCGAACATCAGGACGCCCAACGCGTAGATGTCCGTGCGCCCGTCGATGGTCTGCCCCTGAATTTGCTCGGGGCTCATGTAGCCTGGCGTGCCGATAGCGCCGGTACCGGTCAAGTCGCCGGCATATTCAGCCAGGCTGACGATGCCGAAGTCACTCAAATAAGCATTGCCGTAACGGTCAAAGAGAATGTTCCCGGGCTTCAGATCGCGGTGTACCACTCCCCGTTTGTGCGCCTCGTCCAGGGCGGAGCCGATGCGGGTCAGAATGGTAGCGGCTTCTTCAGTCGGTAATGGCCCCTCGGCCAAACGATCCGAGAGCGAACCGCCGGTCATGAATTGCATCACCAGGTAAGGTTGGCCGTCCGCTTCGTCGAAATCGTAGACTGAGACAATAGCCGGATGCTCCAGCGCGGCGATAGTCTTGGCCTCTCGTTCAAAGCGTGCGCGCAGCCCGGGTTGAGCGAGTGAATGGGCCGGCAGCACTTTGATGGCCACGTCGCGCTCGAAGCGGGGATCATAACCGTGATACACCGTCCCCATGCCGCCCCGCCCAACGATCCCTTTGATCTCGTAGCGACCAATTTTCTCCGGCATCTTCCCATCCTGTGAACATCAACCCGGGCGACAAATCTGGCGACTCATCACCTTTCTGAACGTGGGATCGCCTAGTTTTGCGCGGTTGCTGCCTTCATTTTAGCACAGATTGCTCTACCCGATTCAGAAACGGCTCCACCCGGCGGGCGATATCCGGGTCAACGAGATTCGGCCGCGCCAAGGACGAGCAATAGCAGTTGACTCATGCCGGCGGGAATGTCGGTGATATCAAGATACTCGTCGACACGATGCGCATTGGCCGAATGGGCCAGCCCGATGCACACCGTGGGCATTCCTTTGCTCAGTGGTATGTTGGCATCTGTGCTGCCGGTCGTAAACTCGATGCGATCGCCGGCCCCCACCCGACGAAGGGCTGCCTCCGCCAGCGAGACCAGCCAGGAATCGCGGGGGATCTCGCCGGCCGGCCTATCGCCGATCACCTGCATCTCAACCGCCACGTCCGGCTCGCGCCGGATCCGGGCAGCCAGGCGCTCCACCTGCATGATCAGCGCCTCCAATGCCCCTGGTTCCTCAGAGCGAAGGTCCAGCAGGAGTTGGGCGCTGGAGGCGATCGAATTGATCGTTGTTCCGCCGGAGATGACGCCCACGTTGTACGTTGTCTTGGGCGACTCCGGCACGGTCAATCCATCAATGGCAGCGATGATTTTCCCCAATTGATGAATCGCGCTGGGGGCTCCAAACGCGCCCCAGGAATGCCCGCCCGGCGTGTGTACCTCAATGCGATAGCGGCGCACACCAATGGCCTGGTGACAAATTCGGCCAAACAGCCCCCCTTCCACCACAACATACGCCTGAGCGGGACCGAAGCGCTCCACCACAGCGCGCATGCCACGAAGATTGCCCAGCCCTTCCTCACCCACATTGCTGACAAACCAGACATCGCGCGCCGGCTGCAGGTTATATCGTCGCATCGTGTCCGCCATATGCAGCAGGCCGGCAACTCCCAGGGAATTGTCTGCGATGCCCGGCCCATAGACCAGCCGGCCCTCACTGCGAACGGTCAGATCGGTATTGTGAGGGAACACGGTATCGCTATGGGCGCTAACGACGATCGGCCTTCCGCGGCCCGCTCCAGGCATACGCCCATAGACATTGTGCAGTTCATCCAACTGCACATCGTTCAGGCCCACAGCCGAAAAGCATTCAGCCAAATACGCCGCGCGACCTTGTTCAGCAAATGTTGGCGCCGGCACCTGCTGGACGGCAATTGTTTGGTCAACAATTCTCTCCACTTCACTCTGAAAACTGGACAGAGCGTCACGGACAGCGCTTCGCCGGCTAATGTCGGCGATCAGTTCGTTTGCGGCGACCAGGGGCAATTTCAGCTCCGATAGACATTGACCAGCAGCAGACCGACCACGCTGAAAAGCAGGCCAAGATGAAGAAAGAGGTTGGCATCCACGATCCAGAAGCCCGGTCCAGGGAAGATCTGGAGGGCGAAGTTGAACAGGATCAGCGCCAGGCCGACAACCGGCAGCGCCCCCGGCCAGCGGACCAGGAAGCCGTTGATTCGCTCAAACAGGTTGTTTATTCTCTCATTCATTGCCGGCCCTTGATGTCAAGTGCGAGGCTGGTATCAACATGCGGCGGAATGGCGTCACGTGGGGCTCAGCCACAGCGGGCAATCAGAGATCCGGTAAGCTCACGCCGGATCGCCATCCTCTCGATAAGCGACAAAGTATGGGAGCAATCGCGCCGGCGCTCGGCCGATCAGGCGGACCCCTTCCGGCGCATGCTCTTCCTGCGTGACGCGACCGCGCTGGTAAAACAGCGTAAGCAAATCCCCGCGTTCATAGGGCAAGAAGATCGTGATCGGCTCCATGCTGTCTTCCAGAGCGCTCTCAATAACCTGCAACAGATTCCCAATACCCTGCCCGGTCAACGCCGAGATTTGAGCCGCCGGCACGTCATCCGCGACCAGCCCAAAGGCGTCAAAGCCGGCCGGCAGCCGGTCAATCTTATTCAGGGCCACCACTTCAGGGATATGATCCACCTCCAGCTCAGCCAGCGTTTCGCGGACAGCCTCTATCTGTGCTTCCGCGTGCGGGTATGAGGCGTCTACCACATGCAGGAGCAGGTCGGCGTCGGCGATCTCCTCTAGCGTGGCGCGAAACGCAGCCACGATCTGTGTCGGCAACTTCTGTATGAAGCCGACCGTGTCGGTGAACAACGCTTCCCTGCCGCCGGAGAACTGCACCCGGCGCGTCGTCGGATCGAGCGTGGCAAAGAGCATGTCAGCGGTCAGCACGTCGGAGCCTCCCAGCCGATTCAAAAGCGTTGATTTGCCGGCGTTGGTGTAGCCGACGATCGCCACCACCGGCAATGCTGTCTGCTGTCGTTTGCTGCGTTGCTGTTGCCGGCGTGCGCGCACTTTCTCCAGTTCGGCCTTCAGGAAGGCGATCCGGCGGCGGATTTCACGCCGGTCGATTTCGATTTGCGTCTCGCCCGGGCCGCGTACGCCTACTCCGCCGGAGGCGCCGCCAGCGCGACCACCGGCCTGACGGGCCAGATGGGTCCACATGCGCGTGAGGCGCGGTAGCCGGTACTCCAGCTGGGCTAACTCTACCTGCAGTTGCCCTTCAGAAGTCTGAGCGTGTTGCGCAAAGATGTCCAGAATGAGCGCGGTCCGATCCAGGACCTTTACGTCCTCGCCGAAGGCCTTTTCCAGTTCCCGTAAATGGCGCGGCAGCAGCTCGTCATCGAAGAGCACAACATCCGCCTCGGTCTCTTCAACGAGCAGTTTCACTTCTTCCAGCTTGCCCGGGCCAATATAAGTATTGCTGTCCGGCCGGTCAAAACGCTGATAAGTCCGCCCGCACACGGAGAGGCCGGCGGTTTCTGCCAGGCGTTCGAGTTCATCGAGGCTCTCCTCTACGGGCAGAAGGGGCTGTCCTTGTTTGAGTTCTACACCGACTAGAAACGCGCTTTCGCGCTGGTTAGCGGTGACGATATTCCCGTGTTTGCTAATGGTCGTTCTCCATAGGCTGCCGGCTGATACGGTCACGGCTGTTGCATTTGCTCCGGCAGGTATTGCTCCAACCAGACCTCCAGCGTATGCCCGACGCGATGCAGACTCTCGGCGCTCGCTTTGTCAGTTGTATCGTCCACAGTATGCCAGTAAGGGTAATCAAAATCAATGATATCTACCGCCGTAATCCCTCTCTGGGCAAACGGCAGGTGATCGTCGATCATGGTGTATTTGACTTCCGGGATGAACCATTGCGAGTAGCCGAGCTCGCCGGCGATCTCCCATAGCGTCGCCCGCAGCTCCGGGTCTGAATTGCCGTCAAAGTATAGTTGTTGGTCTGCGTCCCCGATCATATCAACCACCACTACAGCGTAAGGCTCGAAGGTGAGATTTTCCGCCATATGACTACTGCCCACGATCCAATCCCATCCCGGAAGTCCGCCGCTGCCGTTGTCCTCCAAGTCAAAGAAGGCCAGCCACATTTCAAACGGTATCTGTTCTAGGTCCAGCGTACGCGCCGTCTCCAAAAGCACCGCCACGCCGCTGGCCCCGTCGACCGCCCCCGGCACGGACAAACCCTGCCCAGTCGCGCCGGGTGTTTGATCAGCCACTCGCCGGGTATCGTAGTGAGCGCCCAGGATGATCACCGGCCCGGCCCCTTCGTTAGCACGCCCAACGATGTTGCGACCCTCCACTTCACGATAATCGAATCGCTGTTCCTCAACGGACCAACCCAGTTCGCTGAGGGTGGAGACGATGAGATCGCCGGCGGCGGTATGTCCTTCAGAGCCGGGCCAACGCTCAGGAATCTCCATTTGCTGTTCCAAAAATGCAAATGCCCGCTCGCCGTCGAAGTCATTCTGTATACCGGGCGCCGCTACCAAATCGCCGGCTTGCCCCGATTGGGAAGCGGGCGGGTTTGCCACATCGGAAGCGGATGCCGGGTTCTGACTACCCCCGCAAGCGACCTGCAGCAGAATCAGCAGTGGAACAAGGATGAGCGACCGTCGCATTGGAGTGGGTCTAAGCAACCGGCACATTCAGCCCGGATTGTTCGGCTGCCTCGCGGTCAAAAGCCAGCCGCCGCTCGCGGGCAAAGCGGCGCAGGGCGGTCAGCGACCGCTGCCGGTAGTAACCGTAGCGATCCGGTTTGCTGCGAATGTGCTGCTCCGCGACAGGCAGCAGGCCGAAGTTGGCCTTCATGGGTTGGAAATCGCCGGCCCGGGCATTAGTAACGTAATGGCAAAGTGCGCCAAGCATCGTGACCGGCGGCATAATCAGCGGCATGTCGCCAAGCAACAGCCGGGCAGCGTTGATGCCGGCCAGCAGGCCGGTAGCGGCATTGCCCATATAACCCTCCACGCCCGTTATCTGGCCGGCGAAAAAGAGGTCCGCCCGTCCGCGGTACTGCAGGGTCGGATTGAGCAGCTCCGGCGCGTTGATGTAAGTATTGCGGTGCATCATGCCATAGCGCAAGAATTCCGCCTCCCTCAAGGCAGGGATCATCTGCAATACGCGGCGCTGCTCGCCCCAACGCAAATTCGTTTGAAACCCAACCAGATTGTAGAGCGTATCGGCCAGGTTGTCCTGTCGCAACTGCAGCACCGCGTAAGGACGATCGCCGGTATCTGGATCTTGCAGCCCAACCGGACGCATCGGTCCGTAACGAAGGGCGTCCGGCCCGCGCCGGGCAATGACTTCTATCGGCAGACAGCCCTCGAAGAAGTGGGCGTCTTCGCGCTCAAAATCGCGCAGATCTATCTGCTCCGCGCCGATCAGGGCCGCGCAGAAAGCTTGATACTCGTCCTTCGTCAGCGGGCAGTTGATATAGTCGCCCTCCTCCTGTTCCCCTTCTTCGTAGCGGGAGGCGCGGTAAGCGCTGCGCATGTCAATGGTTTCTCGGCTGACGATTGGCGAGAGCGCGTCGTAGAAGTACAGGTATCTTTGACCGGTCAGGCCGGTCAGTTGAGAGGCAAGCGCGGCAGAGGTCAGCGGGCCGGTGGCGACGATCGTCGGCCCGTCCGGCAGCCGCGTTACCTCCTCCCGGACCAGCTCGATCAGAGGATTCCGGCTGATGCGCTCGGTCACCCGTTCGGCGAAAAGCTCCCGGTCAACCGCCAGACTGGAGCCGGCCGGGACCGCCGTCTCCAGGGCTGATTGTAGGATCATCGAGCCAAGTCCGCGCAGTTCCGCCTTCAATAAGCCGGGGGCGCGTTCGGCATTAAGCGACCCCAGAGAATTGCTGCAAACCAGCTCGGCCAGCCGGTCGGTCACATGCGCCTCCGTCTGTCTCTGCGGACGCATTTCGAACAGCCGGACAGGTACGCCCAAACGCGCTGCCTGCCAGGCGGCCTCCGCCCCGGCCAGGCCACCGCCTACCACCGTCAAAACCGCACTCATGATTCCCGATCCATCTCCAGAAGGCGCTCTAGCTGCCGGCGGGCGTCCCAATCATCCGGGTTATGGGCAACAGCCTGCTCAAACCAGTGAACGGCCTGCTCATAGTCCCGCCGGTCGCGATAGACCAGACCAATGTTGTAGGCCACGCTATGGGCAACAGGGTCCAGGGCGAGTGCTTGCTTGAAAGCGTCAATAGCACGTAACTGTCGATCGGAATCAGCCAGGACAGGGTTACCCAGGTAAGCCGCCCCGAGATTTGTCCACACCTGCGGACGGTCTGAGAAGCGCACCTTCAATTTCTCCAGGATGGGCGTCGCACTCCTGAATTGACCAGCGACGAGATAAGCCGCGCTGAGGTTGAAAGCCGCGTCATAATCGCGCGGGTCAATGGCATGAGCCCTTTCCAACAACGGTATGGCCTCTGCAACGCTGCCCTCACGCAGCAACTGAATGCCGGCAGTGGATAGCCGGGCCATTTCAGCCTGTATCTTACTGGCGGAGTCTGTATTTGCGCTCGTTCGCCGATAGCGCAAGGGTTTGCTCATCGCGCCACTTCTCTCAGAATTCGCCGCCGGACTGTGGCCGCGTCGGGATCAGCAACAAGCCGGATAACAGGAAACCAAACACCAGGAGCAGCAACCAGGCGGCATTGCTGCGCCAGAATGCACCGAACGAGACATGCCCAAACCGGGCTGCTAACCACTCTTCCTCAAGCTGTTGGTCAGAAAGACCCAGTGCGCGGCTGATACCGGCCGTGCAATTCTCACCGGCTGCATAAGCACCAGCCAGTCTTCCAAGCGCTTCATCGCCGTAATGCGCGCGGACGTGGGCAAGCAGCGATTTGCTCTCAGCTTCCGCGAGTGAGCGGGTCATGTCCTCGGCCGGGTATTCCGCGCACAGCTGCGCCAGAGGAATCAATCGGCGCGATTCCAACGCTTCACGCACCAACCCATCATAGCTGGAAGTGGCCGCTTCTTCAAACAGGCCGGGCAAACCGCTCAGAAACCAGTCGGGCAAAGCATCCCGATTGCGCGACCCTAGCGCCGCCAGGCGGCGGGAGAGCATCTGTCGCGGCAGTGTGCGCGCCAGCTCCTGTTGGGCCGTACGCGGGTTGATGGTTGTTACCCAAACAGCGCCGCCCGGTAGATCACTCAAATCGCTGCTCCATTCAAGGCCGGCAGATTGCAGAGCCTCCCGCAACTCGGCTGTAGAGGAGAAAACGTATACAGAGGTCGGAGTTCCACCGGCCACAGGCAGGATCAGGTCCAGTTGACGCCGCGCCTCCCCGGCAATCGCCAGGGCCGCGACGCCCGGCGCATCGTCGCCGCCGGCCCAGAAGACGGTCACATCGCCCTGGTCAGCCGACCGCCACTCCTGGTGATCAGAATCGAAGGGCAGGTGTTGCGCTGCCGGCCCGCCGGCGGGCGCGCTGGTTGGGCTGCCGGCTTCCTGAGCAGTAGCCGATGTCACTGCCACAGCCAGCCAGCCGGCGGACAGAATGACAACAAACTGCCCGCGCAGTCGACGATGTGTACGATTCCTCGTCCAAAGCGCCGCAAAAAACATGTTTCCGTCGCTCATAACCCGAGTGTCTGGATGACCAGCGCAAGGGTTATTGGACTGAGTAATGTCGAAAGTACGACAATGCTGGTAGTCAACTGTGGCTGCACATCGAACTCCGTCGCCAGGACGGTGGTAATCACGGCGGTGGGCATGCTGGCCTCCAGGATGGAAACCGAGCGATTGAGGCCCTCCAGCCCCAGCAACTCAGCCACGCCAACTGCTACGAGCGCTCCCACAACAAGGCGCATCCCCGTCGCCAGCCCGGCAAACCGCCATGAGGTGACGCGGCCAATTCCGGCCATCTGCATGCCCAACAGTATCAACATGGTCGGCACGGCCCCCTCGCCGGCAATCTCAATTGCGCGCATCAGGGGACCCGGCACGGCCAAATCATAGCGATATACGATCAGCGCCGCGATCACCGCATAAAGGGCCGGCACGCTCAGCAATCGGCGCAGAGATTCGCGCCAGCTCAACTTGCCGGTGGAAGCAATGAAAACACCAAGCGAATAGACCAGGATCGTGCTTACCACGAAATAGACCACAGCGCGGGTCAATCCCGGATCGCCATAGCGCAGTTGATTGAAGGTCAGGCCATAGTTGCCCCCGTTCACGAACATGATCACGATCAGCAGGGTAACCAGTGCCGTTCGACTGAGCCGCAGCAGCCGGCCGACGAACAGGGCCAGCCCGCCCATGATCAGGATTGTCAACAAAGCAAACGCCGCTAGCTCGGCCAGATCCTCGGCCGGAAGCTGCGAGCCGACTAATGAGGCAAAGACCAGACAGGGGCCGAAAACGTTGAAGACGATATGTGAAACAGATTTGGGGGCGATACCATAATGCCGGCGAAGCCAAAAACCCGCGCCGGCAACCAGAAAGATGGGCAGGATATTCTGGGTGAGGACTTCGAAAATACCGTTCACATCACCGCCCAATCGAAGCTGCGACCGGCTACCCGCCGATCACTCTAGCTCCAGATCGTCATCGGCATCCTCATCCCACGACATCATGGTGAAGTCCATTTCTCCTGACAGCCAGGTGGCCTCCTCCAGAGAACTTTCCGCGGCCTCCCGTTCTTCGTCGCTGGCAAATGGGTCTTCGGCGGTTCGGAAAAGTACCTCGCAAGCTCTGTCGCTGCCGATCTGTCCCAGGGCGGCCAATGCCGCCAGGCGTACTTCCAGCTCGTCGTCTTGGGTGAGCTCGATTAATAGCTCCACCGAATCGCTATCCCCCACTCCGCCGGCTGCCCTGGCCGCCTCCACCCGCATCTCGTACAGAGAATTGTACATCTCGTCCATGATGATCGGCAGCCAACGTGCGTCGGCGCTGCGCCCCATGGCAAACACCGCCCCTAACTGCATGTCTTCGTTTCCGCTATAATATGCGGCCTGGATAATGGCCGGCACACGGGGATCGCTGGAGCCTCCGAGCGATTCCACAGTCGCCCGGCGCACATTGTCCGGAGTGAGGGGGTCGCCGTTGACCGCCAGCAAGGCCTCCACCACCTGCTCGCCGGCCTCAACATCCATCTGACCCCACTCAGACATTAGGACCACATGCCCAAGATTAGCGGCTGCCGAAGCTCGAACCCGTGTGTCCTTGTCGTTCTGCATCAGGTCAATGATCGGCCTCAGGAGCGCCTCGTTGCTGGAATCCCACAGGCCATCGAGCGCTGCCAGGCGCACCTCGCTGATTGGATCATCCAGCATCTGACCGAACAGAGGAGCGAAATCCACAACGAAGTTTTCTTCGGTGAGATCAGCCATGTGGCGGGCAATGACACTACGCCGCCGCTCGTCTTCCTGAGCCCATCTGTCCAGGAACGCGCTGTTCTCCACCGGAGAGAGGTCCGATAGGCGATAGAGGAGGTGAATAGGCACCTCCTCAGCGCCGAAGACCTGCTCGAGAATTTCTGCAAAATCCAGGTAGTCGTCGTCCATAATTCCACCAGATCAAAAAATATCCCCACCGGGTTCCGCGCTACTTACCGAACCGGATGGGGCGGGCTAGAGAATGATACCAGATTGGGAAGCGACAGAGGAGGGATAATCCGGCAACCGGCGGAAGTGGCCGCGCCCTCCCCCTGTAGCACGCTTAGAAGGGTATTACAGGGTTGATGATGTCCTGGAAGATCAGGATCAGCATCAGGCCGAGTAAGACGATCATGCCGGCCAGATGCACCATTCCTTCTCGTTCCGGCTCGATGCGGCGACCGCGGACAGCCTCCACCAGCACAAAGAGAATGCGCCCTCCATCGAGTGCCGGGATCGGCAGCAGATTGGTGAAACCCAGCGCGACGCTAATGAAGGCGGTGACCTGCAACAACAAATACCAGTTGCCGGTTGAGGCGGTATACTGCGCTGCCTGTCCGGCGATCTGGCTGATGCCGACCGGGCCGACCGGCCTGGCTTCGGAGGCGCTGATCTCACCCTGTATCACCATGACCGGCACGCGCACCGTCAGGTAGACTACTTCCCAAACATCCTGGCCGGCGGCGAGCATGGCCGCCGGAATACCCTTTGAGAAACGCACCGAACCGGACTCAGTAAGTGTGATCCCCAGAGCGCCTTCGTTCTCGCCGTACTGGTCTTCTGTGCGCGGCACTGCGGTGATGAGCATTTCCGCGCCGTCCCGCAGTACAAGCAATTCGACCTCACTGCCGGCGTTTTGCCGGATGGCGTCGATCAGATAGCCGCGATCGTCTTCAAACTCGACCCCGTTGATCGCCAGCAGTACATCACCGGCCTGCAGTCCCACGACGGCGGCCGGGGTGTCAGGCGCAACCGCTTCGATCTCAACCGCCGGCGGCCCGACGAGGTGCGCCATCCAGAAGACGAGAAAAGCGAACAGGAAGTTGAACAGCGAACCGGCAGCAAGCGTAAAAAAGCGCGCCGTCTTTGAGGCAGCCGCCAGCCCATCCGGGACGGACGGATCATCTTCACCGGCAGGCCGCACAAATCCACCCAGCGGAATCCAGTTTAGAGAATAGATCGTGCCTCCGCGCTCAAACAGCTTCACTGCCCGCGGCGGAAACCCAAGCCCAAACTCCTCTACCCGGATGCGGAAAAGGCGGGCAAACACAAAGTGCCCCAATTCGTGAATGAAGATGATTGGTGTTAAGATCAGGACAAAGGCCCCAATCATCCAGGCTATCGACATGTCATATGTCCCATCAATGCACTTCTGCCCGCTCAATACTTTTCGCCAGTTCCGGGCACCTTCGAATTATACGCACCGGTCGAGAATCAGTGCAAGCCCCCATGAGGGAGTTATTATAGCCTTCTAACGGAGCCTACGGAGAGCATAGCGGGATGCCCCTGGAGTTTTGCCGCACCTTTCGTATCCGTCATTACGAGTGCGATGCCTTTGGGCACGTGAATCACGCCAATTACCTGCGCTTCATGCAGGAAACGGCGCTGGACGCTTCCGCCGCCGTCGGCTTCGATGTGCAATGGTACAGGCGGCACAACCGGGCATGGATTATCCGCGAAACGGACATCACTTATCTGCGACCGTTGGTCTATGGTGATGTGGTGGCAATACGCACCTGGGTGGATCACTTCGACCACATTCGTTCACGGAGGGCCTATCACCTGGCGCTGGCCGGCAGCGGGGAGCCAATCGCGCAGGCACACACGGATTGGGTCTACATGAATCTGGAGACGGATCGACCGGAGGTCGTTCCACCGGAGATGGCGGCGGCGTTCGCGGCGCCGCAGCTCAGAATCGAACGGCAGCACTTCCCCAAAGCGCCGCCGGCGCCCGCCGGCACCTTCACCATGCGGCAGGCGGTTACCTGGCATGACCTGGATACGCAGCAGCATGTCAACAACGCCAACTACGTAACCTACCTGGAAGAGTGCAGCATGCGGGTCGGCTCGGCCTTTGGTTGGCCGGCTCAACGTATGCTCAAAGAGGGATTCGCGATCGTCGCCCGCCGCTACCACATCCAGTACAAGCAGCCGGCGCGCCTGGGGGATGTCCTGCTGATCGGCACCTGGGCTTCGGGAGTGCGCCGGGCAACCGCCACGCGCCATTATCAGATCAGTCGCGCACCCGACGGCCCGCTGCTTGCTCGCGCCAATGTGCTGTGGGTGTGGGTTGACCTGCAGACGGGCCACCCGATTCGCATTCCGGAGCAATTCCGGAGCGACTTCGCGCCAAACATCGCACCCTAATACCGGACACAACCTGTCATACTCTACCTGTGGATTCGGGGCAGTGCGTCGTTGCACGCCTCCACGCCAACCGCGCTTTGCCGCCAACCCTACTTGGGGAACCTAATCCGGTGTATGGACGTCATTCTAGTAGAGTATTGTTCACTTCGGATTAGCTTTCCAGCTCGGCACAACTGGTCAGGGTGAAAGACAATGAACAGCACAGCCAGATACATACAAATCGCCGGCGCCGTTCTCCTTATCGCAATGGCTTCCCTCTTATTGCTGGGATGCACGACCGTGGAAGCCGATACCGCGACGCTGAGCGCGGAAAGACCGCTGGTTGCCGAAGTCGTCTGCCCGTATGACGCGGAAGGGAGCGCAGCGTGCTATCTTGTGGTCACTGTCGGCGCCTTTGAGCATGCGCTGAAGGCTACCATTACCGCCGAAGTGGCCGGCGGGGTCCAGTTCGACCCGGCATATGGTCAATTCTTTGTGTCGGGCGACGGGCGCAGCGGCGCTTCCGCGCCGATCGAAATCCCCCTCCTGGAGACCCGCCAGGTCGTTATCCCGCTCATCGCTGATCCGGCCAATACAATCTCCGGCGGCTACATCGTTCTCGTGCGTGCCACAGGCAGCGGGCTGAATGAGCAGCGCCTTCAAACCTACGCAATAGCCTACGTCAAAACGGAGGCCGATTCGGCGCACATCTTGAGCAGCGCGCAGGCTCTGGACGCTGAGTTCGGCGCTTTCGTGCCGGGAAGCGGTGATCTATCTTATCTGGTCGCAGTGGATCCCCTGGATCCTACCCGCGGCAATCTGTTGGTGAAGATCCCAAGTCGCATTGACAGTTACCAGCCGGAATTGGTCGTCACGGTCCGCGATGGGATTGCCTTTGAGCAGACGACCACAAGCCTGGCGATTGAAGGGCGCGAGGCGCGGCAGAAGCTGGGCGTGATCAGCGCCGGCGGTTACCGCATCGCCGCCTTCCCGTTCACTCTGGTCCCTGGCAGCCTGGGCGGGCAGCGCGTGATTACTGTCGGCGTTCGTCAGGGCGATCTCCTCTCCTGGCTGGAAATTGCTCCGACCACATTGGTACTGCAGAGTGACGTGCTGACTGGTCAGTTTCTGATTGCGACCGGCAGAATCGAGCCGAGCAAACTGTTCGACCAGCCGGTTGTCGTCCAGAATCCGGACGACGGTATGCGCGGGGGTGGAATCAGCGAGCCAGCGGCGACGCCGGGCGCGAGCGGCAGTACCTTTGTTTGGGATCGGGTGATTTCCGGCTTTCATGGCAACCGCTGGCAGGCATATCAAGAGTATGTTGCCGGGCAGACCACGATCGAATGGGAGACCTTTCGCGACCTGGTTGTTCTATTCAACCCCAAACTACAGAACAGCGGCTTTGTTTTCCAGAGCGATGCGCAATACGTTTTCCCACGCTAGAGGCGACTTACAGCGGAATCCGGCTGCTCAGCGACGAGGCAGTAGCTGCACCCCGGCCGGATCGACAGCGACATGTATCGCGGTGCCGGGCGCTGGAAGCTCTTCCGACTGATCCAACTCAAAGCGCAACCGGCTTTCACCGACCTCGATCGTCATAATCTGGAAGCGCCCCCGAAATGACACGTTGGTCAGGCGGCCGGCAAGCTTGTTCGGCGCGGCGCCATCCGCCGCTACCAGCCGCGCGCTGTCCGGCCGCAGCAGGACGACTACCTCCTTACTCCCCGGCATAACCTGCGCAGAGGCGAATTCCAAACGGCCAAGCCGCGTATGCACGCGATTGCTGTCGCCGGCGACCAGCTCACCCTCCAGCAGGTTCTGCATGCCCAGGAAGCGGGCCACCTCGGCAGTCGCAGGCCGGCGGTACAGCGCTATTGGCGCAGCCACCTGCTCAATCCGGCCGGCGAACATGACGGCGACGCGGTCGGCAATCGCAAAAGCCTCCGTCTGATCGTGCGTGACGTAGACAGCGGTAACTCCCTCCTGAGTCGGGCCGGCGTGTTTCAAAATAGCGCGCAGTTCCAACATCAATCGTTCGCGCAGCGCTCGGTCCAGCGCTCCGAGTGGTTCGTCCAGCAATAGGAGAGCGGGCATCGGGGCCAGCGCCCGCGCTAACGCCACCCGTTGCTGCTCCCCGCCGGAGAGCTGCTCGATCCTCCGCGTCTCATATCCTTTCAGGCCGGTCAGGGTCAGCACTTCATCCAGCCGTTGCGTCATGCGCGCCGGCTCCCAGGCCTGCATGCGCAGACCAAAGATCACGTTTTGGGCCACGTTCTTGTGTGGAAAGAGTGCATAGTCCTGGAAGACCATGCCGAAGCCGCGCTCGTTCACCGGCATCAGCGTCAGGTCGCGCCCCTGCCAGAGCAGCCGGCCTTCATCGGGCTTCTCCAAACCCGCGATCGTGCGCAACAGGGTGGTCTTGCCGCAGCCGCTGGGTCCCAGTAGCACCAGAATCTCGCCGGCATCCACATATAGTGATGCGCCGCGCAACGCATGCGTGCCGGCGAAGGACTTGCTCACTTCCTGAACAATCAGCGCGTTCTGATCGTCGGTCATGTCATTGTGCGCCATTACTCATTCGTAGCCGCGCCGAAATGCACGCGCCAATCAGAACTCGCCGATATCCGAGTAGCGAAAGCGCTCGATAGCGATAAACCCTGCCGCGCAGACGGTCATCAGTATCGTGCCCATTGCCATTGCCTGTCCGAAGTTCAGCGCCCCCGGCTGCCCCATGTAACGAGCGATAGCCACCGGCATCGTTGAGAAATCGCTGTTAGGGCGCACGATGAAGCTGGTCGCGCCAAATTCTCCCATACTTACTGTGAAGGCGAACATCGCCGCCACCAGCAGCGCGCGACCCACGATCGGCAAGTCAACTTCGCGCCACACCCGATTAGAGGAAGCTCCTAACAAGGCCGCCGCCTCGCGCAGATTGGGCCGTATGGCCTGCATCACCGGCAATACGCTGCGCACCACGAACGGGAAAGCAACCAGTGTATGGGCGATTAGCACCAGCAGGACCGACGTGCGGAGGGCGCTGAAAGTGACTACGTAACCCAATCCCAGGGTGACCGCCGAGACGCCTAACGGCAGCATGAATACGGGATCGAGATAGTGACGCCAGCCGGCCCGGCCCGCCGGGCGAACCAGCAGCCGGCTGCTCGCCAGTCCCAGGAATACCGCCAGGAACATGGTCAGCACGGCGAAGGAGAGCGAGTTGCGGATGGCAACCAGCGGCGACACAAAGAGCACACTCCCCCGGCGTAACTCAGGCAGCGCCAGATAGTAGTCCAGGGTCAGGTTGCCTTGCCGGTCGGTCAGCGAGCGCCACACAAGCGCCGCCAACGGCGTCACCAGAAAGAGGTAGAGAAAGACCACTAGGGCAGCGACAAGCAGCTTCTCCATGCCGGACTCAGGCCGGCGGAGGTTGCTTTCCTCGCCTCGCAACTCCTGCGCCCGGCTGCTGCGCGCCTGCCACCGGCTGTAGAAGAGCATGACCACAAAGGTGATCAATATCTGCAGCAAGGAGAGGATGGCGGCCACGTCAGGGCGCAAGAAGGTGACGTACTGTCGATAGATCTCGGTTTCAAGGGTGCTGAAGGCCGGGCCGCCCAGGATGAGGATGACGCCGAAGCTGGTGAAGGTGAAGAGGAAGATCAACAGGGCGGCGCTCAACAAAGCCGGGAGCAATTGAGGCAGAGTGACCTCGTAGAATGCCTGCCGGCGACCGGCGCCCAACAGCCGGGCGGCTTCTATCTGCCGCGGGCTGAGATGGCTCCACATTCCTCCGACCAGTCTGATGACGATAGTCGTATTGTAAAATACGTGAGCCAACAGGATGATGCTCAGCGTTTGCTCTAGTTGAACTGGGGGACTCTCCAGGTTCAGTAGCCGCATCAGCAGCTCGTTCAGTGGGCCGGTCGGCCCGAAGAGCGCACGAAAAGCTGCGGCAACCACCACCGTGGGCATCACGAATGGAGCGGCTGTCAGCGCCTTCAGCAGGCTGCGGGTCGGAAAGGTGTAGTGCGAAAACAGATAGGCGGCCGGCAATCCGATCAGCAGCGTCAGTATTGTGGAGAGCGCCGCCTGCCACAGGGTAAACCAGAGGATCGAAAGATAGTATTGGCGGGAGAGGATCTCGCGGGCTGCCTCAGAGGAGAAGCCGAGCTGGAGTATGTTGGCTAGCGGATAAAAGAAGAACACCGCCAGGAACAGCAACGGCAGGGCGAGAAACAGGATAGACAGCCAGTGATGTATAGAGGGTCCGGCCGGCCGGGATTGGCGCACGCGCATCACCTTATCGCCTGACTACAGGGCATACCGATAACTTCGCCGCCCAGCTTGGGCCGGCGGTGCTTCAGTTATACTCCCCCGCCTGTGCTGCCGGCAAGTGACCAGCCTCGTGGACTGAGAGACTACATGGCGCAGATGAAAGGCCGCCGGCAGTGCCGGCGGCCCCATGAGTCACTAACCGGCGTTTTACTGGCTCGAACGGCTGGGGAGTCTTCCCCGCACCTGCTCGAGCAAACTGTAGACAACCGGCACAACAAGCAGCGTCAATGCCGTGCTCATCAGCAGGCCGCCAATCACGACCCGCGCCAACTCGGAGGCGATAACGGCCCCGCTTTCCCGGCTGGCGGCGAGCGGGATCAGCGCCAGTACCGCCGTCAGCGCGGTCATCCAGATGGGACGTAGCCGCGTCCGCCCGGACCTGATCAGCGCATCATTCACACCCATGCCGCCGCGGCGCAATTGCAGCAATAGCTCCATCAGGACGATGGCATTCGTCACCACGATGCCGACCAGCATCATCAAGCCGATCATCGCCGAGATGCCCAGTACGCTGTCTGTGATGAAGAGCGCCAGCGCGGCCCCGACCAGCGCGAAAGGCAGGCTGAACAGGATGGTGAAAGGATGAATAAGGCTGCGGAAGGTGAGCGCCAGGATGACATATACCAGGACGATCGACCAGCCAATGGCCACGATCATGCTTTGGAAACCTTGCACCTGCTGCTCAGATTCAAAGCCTTCGGTCACCTCGGCCCCAGCCGGCAACGTCTCCAGGGCGATGATGGCCTCTTTGGCAGCCCCGGTAACGCCCAGGGTGTTCTCAGTCTCCAACTCGCCGCTGAAGTTGATCGCCGGCCGCCCGTCAATGCGGATGATCGTTCCGTCTCCGCCCACCGCGGCATTATCTACGCTACTGGTGACATTCGTGATGTCCGGCACACCGTCGCCATCGATATCGACCTCGCCGAGCGTCTGTTTCACATCGTCGGCGACCGCCTTCAATTCTTCCAGCGAATCGTTGGTTACGACCAGACTGAAGCCGCCGAAGCCGGTCTGTGAAGCGGCGGACACGGTGACGTTGTCCTCGCCAAACGCTTCTTCGGCAAGCCGGCGCACTTCTCTGGTCAGATCATCCACGCTATCGACTTCGGCCGGCGTAATGGTCAGGTTGGCCTGATTCTGGGAGATGCCACCGCCGCCAAACAGGGCCGCGAAACCGCCGGCCCCACCGATCTCGGCCTGCACCGTCTCGATGCCGTCCAACTCCTCCAGACTTGCTTCAAAAGCCACGACCGCGGTATTGGTCTCGATCATGCCGGTGTCACCCGGCAACGTGATCACCACGTTTACTGTCGGCTCGCCCAATGCCGGAATGAAGCTGGTGGGCAACAGGGTGAGCAAGTAAAGGCTGGCCAGGAAGAGCAGCACCGCCAGAATCATGGTGACCGCCCGATGTTTAAGCGACCACTCCAACGCCGGCGTGTAAGCCCGCTGCATCCAGCTCTCAGATTCCACCGGCAGGTTTTCCTTGCGGATCAACAGGAAGGCCAGCGCTGGAACAACGGTGATGGCCACCACGAAGCTTGCCGCCAGCGAATAAGTTACGGTTAGGCCGAAGGGCAGGAAGAAAGAGCCAATCAGCCCACCAATCAACCCCAGGGGCAGGAATACGGCGATGGTCGTTGCGGTGGACGAGAAGATGGCGATGGCAACCTCTTTCGTGGCCGAAGTCACCGCGTGCTTGGGATCGTCGCCCTGTTGAATGAAACGATAGATGTTCTCCAACACGACGATCGAGTCGTCAACAATCCGGCCAACCGCCACCGTCAGACCGCTCAGCGTCATGATGTTGAGTGTTACGCTCTCGGGGAAGAGACGCACCAGAAAGTCGAGGAGCGTGCTGTCTACCGAGTTTGCCAGGTCATGCAGCCAAACGCCGATTGTCGGCGGCACCCAACGCATGAGCGTGAAGGCAGCCAGTACGGAGAGTGGGATAGACACCGCAATGACGATAGTTGAACGCCATGCCGGTCTGTACTTGCCTTCACGATTCCTCCCGCTCAGGAACAGGAGAATGACGAGTACAGCGAACAGCGCGCCCAACAGGCCTTCACGCGAGACTCCCTCGATTGAGTCCTCAATAAAGGTTGCCTGCTCAAACACCAGCGCCACATTGACCTCAGCGCCGTCCGCGCCCTGGCCGGCGGTGAACTCGTCCATTACCTCAAAGATGCCGTGGGCCACTTCCACCGTATTGGCGTCGCCTTCTTTGTAAAGGCTCAGGATAACGCTGGGGTCTCCGTCCGTGCGGGTGATACTGGCCTCGGGAACAAAGACCTCTACCTCGCCCTCTGCGATCAGACGCAGACGCTCGGCCAACTCGTCATCGAACGCCCCGGGATAGTTGTCCAGTAGGAACGCAATCGACTCCGGCGACATTATCTCGACGATGGTAGGCGAAAGGTTCTCGACAAAACCTTCCTCGCCTTCGGCCAGATACCCCAGGACCTCCGGCGTCAGGGCCGCGATATACTCGCCGGCGTTCTCAATCTGCGGCGTATTGGGCAGGAAGTTCAACAGCTCAGCCGCCGAGAGTCCGAAGTCATTGAGCAACAGATCGGCAGCCGTAGTAAAGAGCGGCTCGGAGCCGTCGGCTCCCGGCTGCAGCCAGGGGCCGCTCAGCGCCGGCGCCCCGGCCGCGGCCTCCTCCTCTGCCTCCGCTTCCTGTTGCGCCAGCGCGCCGGCCCCCCCGAAATCCGCCGCCAATTCGTCCAACTCGGCGCGCAGATCGGCATCCAGGCCGGCGATAAAGTCCGGCGGCAGCAGGGCGATCGATTCCGGCGGCAGCAGGCGCAGATTGTCGTCAGTCAACAAACCCAGGAACTGTTGCGCCTGGGGGATACCCGCCAGCAGGCGCATGATGTCCGGCGTGATATCCTGGGCAAATTCCAGGCTTTGCCCGGCGGCAGCCGATCCCTGGATGACTACATCGGGCAGGCGGGCCGGGTCCACTTCCGGCTCCGGCTCCGCGGTCGGCGTCGGCTCCGGCGTTTCAGCCTCAACCGCTTCAGCCGCCTCAGCTGCCAGGAAGCGGGCATGATGGATAGCGATAATCGCCAGGGTCTGTTGAAGTCCCGCATCCAGCGTGGCCAGATATTCCGCGGGCAGCGCGGCTTGCTGGTCGGGCGTCATTGCCAGGATTGTTTCCGGCGTCAGGGCAGCCAGTAGTTCCGGAGCTGCACCGGCCGCGGCCGCGATCCCTTCCGGCGGCAAGTCGGCAGTAGTCTCAGCCGGCGCGCCGGCGGCAGCGGCAGCGGCGATCCAGGGATCCGCCAGCGGGACCGGCGCCGGCGATTCTCCATTGGCTGCCTGCACAATTGCCTGCAGTTGAGCAACCAGCGCCGGGTCGAGCGTTTCAGCAACTTCCGGCAGCGTCGCCGCCAGAACAAGGGGATCGATCGCGCGCCACATTTCCGGCGTCAGGTCAGAGAGCAACTCGGGCGCAAAGCCCAGCACACCTTGTAGCGCCTCCGGGGTGATATCGGCGGTCGTGGAGATCGGCTGACCGAACGACGCGCCGGCCGCCACCCAGCTTTCAGGCAAGGGTACCGGCTCCACCTGCGGTGTCTCTGATTTCGCTCCCTCTCCGGCAGCAGCGGCAAATTGCAGCCGGCGAATAGCCATCACCTGCAGTGTCTGCTGCACGCCGGGGTCAAGCGTGGCCAGATATTCCGGCGGCAATGCCGTGATCACATCAGCGGGCAACGCCAGAATGACGGCTTCGTCCAGCGAAGCAAGAAGTTCCGGGGCGGCCGTCGCGATCGCGCCGACAGCTTCCGGCGTCAGGTCAGCGGTTGTGGCGATGGTAACGCCCGCCGAAGCGCCGGCGGCGACCCACGGCTCCGGCAGTGCGACCGGTTCCGCTTCCTCGCCATTGGCGGCCCGGATTATGGCAGCCAGCTGCGCCGCCAGTTGAGCATCCAGCGTATCGGCCGCGATGGGAAGCGCAACCTCCAGCGCGCCGGGGTCCAGGGCGCGCCACATCTCCGGCGTCAGTTCGGTGAGCAGCTCGGGCGCAAAGCCTGCCAGCCCCTGCATCGCTTCCGGTGTGACGTCCGCGGTTGTGGCTATGGTCACGCCGGCTCCGGCGGCGGCAGCCACCCAACTGTCCGGCAACGGAATCGGCTCCACCTGTGGGATCTCCGTTTCCGCCTCAGCCTCTTCCTCGGCGACAGCCAGGGCAGCGCCGGCGCCCCCAAATTCGGCAGCCAACTCATCCAGCTCGGCGCGCAACTCGGCGTCGAGTGTGTCCAGGAAGGCCGGCGGCAGATAGGAGATGGTTTCCGGCGGTAAAGCGCGCAGATTGTCCGGCGTCAGGAGAGACAGGAATTGCAGCGCCGCATCCCCGAAAGCCGAAATCTGCTGCATCATCTCAGGCGAGATCTCTGTCGCCGATTCAATCGGTTGGCCGAATGCAGCCGACTGCTCGATGATCGCATCCGGCAACCGGGCCGGATCGACGGTTGGCTCGGCCGTTGGCAGCGGCGTTGGCTCAGGCTCGGACGTGGCAGTAGGGGCCGGCGTGGGGCTGACAGCTGCTTCTTCTGATTGGCCGGCGCCGGCTTCCGTCAGTTCGGCCGGCAACTCCTGACCGCCGCTGATGGTAGCCTGGCTGACTCCGTCTACTTCGATCAGCAACGGTTGCAGATCACTCTCCACCAGCGCCTTCAGATCCGCCAACGAAAGGTCAGCCGAGGAGACGCTGGCGATGACCACCGGCAGGTCGCTCAAACTGAAGTTCAGTAGTTGCGGCGCCTCCACTCCTTCCGGGAGAGAAACATTATTGACGGCCTCATCGATATCAACCAGCAACGCTTCCTTGTCCAGACCGAACTCGCTGCGCACGATGATGAATGAGAACTGCGGACTGGTCGTGGATTCAATGTTGACGACGCCCTCTACGTCGCCCAGCGCCTCCTCCAACGGTTGCGTTATCTCAGTAGCGAATTGCTCGGCTGATTCGGCATCCGGCCATTGAACAACCACAATGGTCTGCGGGAACTCAATCCGGGGAAGTAATTCCAGATTCAAGTCGCGTACTGCCAGAATTCCCAGAATACTGACAATGAACGCGATGATAAGGGTGACCGGGTAGTAGCGGACTGAGGCCCGCGTGATGCGGTCAAACAGGGCCGTTAGCATGCTGTGCTCCTTGCTTGGTTGAAAATCCTATGCGAGCTGTCGTCGGGGCAGCCGGGGAGAGCGATGTTCGTGATCTGTTTGTGCCATGTTGCACAAACGGGCAAGTTTATAGGACTGCTACCTGGGCGTCAAGAAGCGGTGGAGATGGAATCGACAAACCAATGCAATCCTAACATGGCTCGGAATTGCCAAGGCGGTGGTTATTTGTTATGTGCGACGGCGGTCAGGATGGGGTCACTTCCCGCGAGCCGGCGTGCGTCACTGGTTGGCGCTCCCCGCATTTCGTGCATTCCGCCTGGTTGCGCGCCGACAGCACCAGCAACCCGCCACACACCCGGCAGGGCTCTGATAACGGCTGCTTCCAACTGGTCCAGTCGCATGTCGGATAGTTAATACAGCCAAAGAACGTCTTGCCTCGGCGGGTGCGCTTCTCAAGCAAATCGCCCCCGCAGTTTGGACAGGCGACGCCGACCCTGACCAGAATCTGTTCGGTATGCCGGCAGGTCGGGTATGTGCTGCAGCCGATGAAGCGGCCAAACTTGCCATCCCGGTAAACCAGCGGGCTTCCACATAAGGGACAATCGCGCCCAACATACTCCGGCTCGGCCTTCAGCTCGATCTTGGGCAGCGCCTGGTCAGCCCGTTGCAGATTCTCCGCGAAGCCGGAGTAGAACTCGTCAATCACCGGCGCCCACGGTCTGCCTTCAGCGATCTCGTCCAACTCGCTTTCCATCCTTGCCGTAAAATCAACGGAAAGGACGTCTGGGAAATACTCCACCAACAGATCATTGACCACCTGACCGGTCTCCGTGGGGGCCAACCGTTTTTCTTGCATCTCCACGTAGCCGCGCTGCAAGATTGTCGAAAGAATGGCGGCGTAGGTGCTTGGCCGGCCGATACCGTTCTCTTCCAGCTCCTTGACCAGCGTCGCCTCGCTGAAACGCGGCGGGGGCTGGGTGAAGTGCTGTTCCGGCAACAGCTTCAGCAGGTCAAGCGACTCACCGTTGATCAGGTCAGCCGGGACCGGATTCTTGGTCGCTTCGATTTCTTCCTCAGTGTCACTCTCAGCGTACAGCGCTAAGAAGCCATTGAAGCGCAGGGTCGAGCCGGTGGATCGGAAAAGGTAAGCTCGTTTCGCCGGCGCTACATCGGGCTTGCCCGCATGAACATCTGCCGACACCGTATCGTACACAGCAGGGGCCATCTGGCTGGCGACAAATCGTTGCCAGATCAGCTCGTACAGCCGGAACTGGTCACGGCTCAAATGTTGCTTCACGACAGCCGGCAGGCGAGTCACAGATGTGGGACGCACCGCTTCATGCGCTTCCTGGGCCAGCTTGGAGCGCGTGCGATAGATGGGTGGCTTCTCCGGCGCATATTCCTTCCCAAAGGCTGAGAGAATATACTGCCTGGCCGCAGCCTGCGCCTCTGTCGACACCGTTACGCTGTCGGTGCGCATATAGGTGATCAGGCCGGTCGAGCCTTCGTCTGAGCCCAGGTCTACACCTTCATACAGTTGCTGAGCCAAACGCATCGTTTTGCTGGCGTCAAAGCTCAGTCGTCGCGAAGCCTCTTGCTGCAGGGTACTGGTCGTGAAGGGGGCGGCGGGTCGCCGCTTACGTTCGCCCAGGCGCACTTCACCCGCATGCCAGGCGGCGCGTTCCAGGGCCGCCAGGTGTGGCTTGACTTCCGCCGCGGAAGTGAGCGCCAATTCTTTCCCTTCGAAGCGATGCAACTTGGCGCGGAAGTGTGGCCGCGAGCGTGATTTGCGTCCAGATTCTCGAGCAAGGTCAGCTTCAAGCGTCCAGTATTCTTGCTGTTTGAAGCCCTCTATCTCGCGTTCGCGTTCGACTACCAGCCGTACTGCCACGGATTGCACACGCCCGGCAGACAATCGGCCGCGCACCTTGCGCCACAACAACGGGCTGAGCTTATAGCCGACCAGCCGGTCCAGAATGCGCCGCGCCTGCTGCGCGTTCACGCGGTCCATATCGATTTCGCGGGGGTGGGCAAACGCCTCCAGGATCGCGGTCTTGGTAATCTCCTGAAACACGACGCGCCGGGTCCGGCCCGGATCCATTTCAGCTGCTTCAGCGACATGCCAGGCGATCGCTTCGCCCTCGCGATCGGGATCAGTAGCCAGGAAGATCTCCGTTGCCCTTTCGGCGGCGCTTTTCAGCTCGGCCACAACATCGCGCTTGTCATTGGGGACGCGATACTCCGGCTCATAGTTGCGCTCGACATCCACGCTCAGACGCGACTTCAGCAGGTCGCGCACATGGCCGACGCTGGACTTGACTGTGTAACCGGAACCCAGGTAGCGGCCAATCGTGCGCGCCTTGGTTGGGCTTTCGACAACCACCAGCTTTCCACGCCGGCGGGCCGGGACGGAGTCACCGTTCGCGTTCCGGCTGTTGCCGTTCGGCCGGGCGCGCTCAGCGCTTTTGCCGGTCGCTTGTTTGCCGCCCTTGCCGTTCGCACCCTTGGCGGCGCTTTTCTTGCCGCCGGCGCTCTTGCCGGACTTGCTCTTGGGGCGAGCTTTTGCTTTCTTGCTTTTGCCGGTGGCCGGTGCGGGCAGTTCGTCATGCGCCGGCGTGCGACCTGATTTGTAGATCGTGCGTCCGCACACTTCGCACCGGCCTCTGATTCCCGGCCGGCCCGTCGTGCTCCAAGTAGCCTCCGGTTCCAGCATTCGCCTGATTGTTTTGCAGTTCAGGCAGTGAGCTTCCACCACCTGGATAACGTCGGCAGCTGTTGACATGATTAGCTATATTTCTCCAATTCTGTTCCCTCCAACCCATCCACAATCGTCTTCACCTGTGGAACCTGATCTCTGGGCACGACGAGAATGGCATCGGGAGTGTTCACCACAATCATATGTTCCAGGCCAATGACAGTCAGTAGCTTGCCCGGCTCGTAGTTATAGAGCAGGCAATCGCGCGAGTCGTGGGCCAGCACCTGTCCCATCTCGACGTTGCGCGACAGGTCCGGTTCGATGGCCTCTTTCAGCGCATACAATGTGCCGGGGTCGCTCCAGCCCATACGGTCGTGCAAGACGACGGCGTCTTCAGGCCGGACATGGACCAGAATAGCATCATCGAAACTGATTGTCCTCATGGCCGGGTACACCGCCCGCAGCGTCGTCTCGTATTGGGGTGAGCCGATGGCAGCCTTGATCTCGGCCAACTGCCGTGTCATTTGCGGCTGATACTCCTCAAACAACTTCCTCACAAAGTGTATTGTGGTGACGAAGTAGCCGGTATTCCATACGTAATTGCCGGAGGCCAGCAATTCATGGCAGCGCTCCAGCGAGGGCCGGTAGCTCCATGAGCGAAATGCGTAAAAGGAATGCTCAGTTGATTGCCCGGCGCGCTCGCCCATCTCAATCCAGCCAAGATTCTCATTGGCGTAACGCGGAGTCTCGCCGATAAATACAATACCTGCCCGCCCGTCACGAATGACTCCAGCAGCCGCCTGCAACAGGGAGCGGAAAGTGTCTTCTTCACTCATATAGTTGTCGCCCCACAGAATAGCCACCGGCTCCTTGGCCTGCTCTTCTTCGCTCATCGGGTGCGACAGATGCGCCATTGCCAGCCCAACTGCCGGGGCCAGATCCCTGCGCACCGGCTCGGCGATCAGATTGGCCGGCGGCACTTCCGGCAATTGCTGGGCAATGATCTCGTGATAGCGTTCATTGGTTGAAACATAAACATTCTCCGCCCCGTATTGCCGGGCCACACGATCAACCGCCAGCTGGACTGTGGAGCGCGAACCAATGATAGGTTCAAACTGCTTCGGAGATTGCTTGCGACTGATAGGCCAGAGTCGGCGTCCCGTCCCACCGGCAAAGATGATAAACTTCATCGCCTATCCTCTTGTCCTTACTTGATATGTCGGCTCCGCCTCGCGAACGCGCACGTAATTCATCCCCCCGACCTGCTGCACAATCCCCTTCAACTCCATGAGCGTCAGGGTGCTGCTGACCAGGGCCGGGGCCAGTCCCGACGTCCGGCTCAACTCGTCAATATGCGTCGGTTGAGCCGTCAGCTGTTCCAGCAGCGCCACCTCTTCGGCTGATTCCGGCAGCGCCAACTGCACAGCCACTTGCTCATTGACCATTGTCAGGTTCAACTCCTCCAGCACATCTTCCACGCTGGTGACCAGTTTTGCGCCTTGCTGGATCAGGCGATTTGGCCCGATACTGGCCGGGCTATTGATATTGCCGGGAACGGCAAACACCTCCCGATCCTGCTCCAGCGCGAAGCTGGCTGTGATCAGCGCGCCGCTGCGATCGCCGGCTTCAACGATGATCACACCAAGTGACAACCCGCTAATGATCCGATTTCGAGGAGGGAAGTTTCGACCTTCCGGCTCCGCGCCTAACGCGAACTCGGAGACAATCGCGCCCCGCCCCTCACGGAGAATCTCCTCAGCGATCTGCCGATTCTCGGGAGGGTAAATGACATCAACGCCGGATCCAAGTACGGCAATG
This sequence comes from uncultured Ardenticatenaceae bacterium, assembly GCA_964539885.1. GTDB lineage: Bacteria > Chloroflexota > Anaerolineae > Promineifilales > Promineifilaceae > JACKCB01. Next base: position 41,699 of record CAZIKT010000018.1, read on the forward strand.
GTACGCCCGCCGGCTTCCAGCGCTGTCTTGTGGGCGATGCCGTCAATGCCCCGCGCCAGCCCGCTGACCACGGTCACCCCATTGTGGGCCAGCGCGCTGACCAGCTCCTTGGTCACCTGCCGGCCGTAGGTGGTCAGCCGGCGCGTACCGACGACGGCTACTGCCCAGCGATCCGCCTCACTCATCTCGCCACGCACATATAGAACCGGCGGAGATGAAGGCACCTCACGCAAATAGCCTGGATAGTTCGGCGATTCCCAGGTCAAAACGCTGACCCCGGCATCCTGGACCTTTTGTAGATACGCGTCAAGATCAAGCGTTTCCCGCGCCTCACGCAAGGCCGCGATGGCGCGCTGATCGATCCCTAGCCGACGCAAGGTCTCCCCATCCGCTGACCAGGCGGCGGCAATATCGCCATAATAGTCATATAGGGCTTGCAGCTTGGCCGAGCCTATCCCCTTGACGAGATTGAAGCCAAGCCAGTATTTCAGATTGGGCATGTCACAAAAATAATGATTAGGGAGGATACTGTCAAGGAATCCGCTTTTCGCGGTGTAGGCTACGACCCTTGAAGGCCCCGATTCCCACCGGGAACCTGCCCCCTTTCGTTCTCGGGGCGGATCCGGGACTAACCCCGCGCATGAGTAAGACTACGGTCGTAAGCCGGCGATCAGGTGCACGGTCATGCGGCCGGCTTCCAGATCGATCGATTTCACTACCTCGTCTGTGTCCGGCAGCAACAACTCTCCACCGTCTCCCTGAACGACAAAGACATCGTGGGCCTTCGTTTCCAGGACTTCCACAATCCGGCCCAGAAATTCTCCCGAATCGGTATACACCGCCAGATTATCCAGGTGATAGAGATAGAACTCCCCTTCCTCTAGCGGGATGCCTTCACTCTCCGGGACCAGCAGCCAAAGCGTTCGCATAACCTCCGCGTCATCTCTGGAGTTGACGCCAGCGAGCTTCAGCAGCACGTGGTCCTGGTGAAAACGTACGCCCTCTACTGCAACACGCCTGGGCTGCTTCGCCTCCGGCGACTGAGCCAGATATACGTGCTCCAGCCATTCGAACCGTTCCGGCAGTTCGGTGATCACGGATGCCCGAACCTCGCCGCGCACCCCATGCGGTCGCAATATGCGTCCGATGATCAAAAAAGTGGGCTCAGCGGCATCACCCGCTGAGCCCGTCGATTGTGGCGCATTGTCGTCATGCGAGCGTGGCAACTAAACGATCTCCAGCGTGACGCGCTTACCCTGCCGGGCAGCCGGCACCTTGACCAGCGTGCGCACCGCATTTACCACGCAGCCCTCGCGTCCGATTACTCTGCCCTTGTCAGACTCAGCCACGCTTAACTCAATGACCGTCGTCGATCTCTCATTGATCTCTGTCACTGCCACTTGATCGGGATGAGCGACCAGAGCCTTGGCGATGTATTCGACAAGCTCTTTCACCGGCTATGCCTCCGCTTCCCCCACATCTTCGTCCGCTTCAGGCATGTCAAACTCCACAGGCTCATCATCGCTGTCACTTTCCAGTTCCACGGAATCCAGCGCCACAGTCTCGTTCCACGCGGCTTCTGCCACGGCAGCTTCTGCCACGGCGGCTTCTGCCACGGCGGCTTCTGCCACGGTCGCAGCGGCGGCGACTTCGCGCACTTTCTCAGCCGGTGCTGCCGCGGCCACAGGCTCCAGTGGTCGCCCCTCAAACTCTGCCACGAGCGCATCGATGGACTCGCCCGCGCGATATCGCTTAAAGCGGGCAACAGTGCCCTGTTTCTCCAGCAGTTGCTGGACCGCATCAGACGGCTGCGCGCCGACGCTCAACCAGTACAGCGCCCGGTGTTCATCAATGCGATATTGGGCCGGATTGGTGAGCGGGTCGTAGAAGCCGATGCGCTCAACAACGCGGCCGTCGCGCTTGGCTCCCGAGTCGGCCACTACTACCCGGTAATGCGGTTGTCTCTTCTTGCCTCCACGGCTCAGGCGAATACGTAGCATATTGTGTCTCTTACCTCTTATCCTTTTAGGAAAGTAATGTCTATAACTGAATGGTCACGGCGGTCAATTGCGAAGACCGCCGCCCAATAGTCCCGCAAGTCCCTTTGCGCGTCCGCCCTTCATCTGACTCATTAACCGCTGCATCTCGCGGAACTGCTTCAGCAGGGCATTTACTTCTTGAACTGATGTGCCGGAACCGGCGGCCACGCGCCGTTTCCGATTGGCCTTCAGAATTCGGGGATTGCGGCGTTCCTCGATAGTCATGGAGTGAATAATCGCCTCAACGCGCTTCAGTTCCTTTTCAGCCCCGGAAAGATCCACGCCCTTGGTCATCTTGCCCATGCCGGGGATCATGTCCATAAGCTGAGCGATCGGACCCATGCGCTTGATCTGTTGCATCTGCTTGAGAAAGTCCTCCAGGTTAAAGTCGCCGGCCAACAGCCTTTCGCTGGCCTTCCGCGCTTCTTCCTGGTCCATCTCGGCCTGCGCCTTTTCAATGAGCGTCAGCACATCGCCCATGCCCAGGATCCGGTTGGCCAGGCGATCTGGATGAAAGTCCTCAATCGCGTCCAGTTTCTCACCGGTGCCCAGGAACTTGATCGGCACGCCGGTCACTTCACGCATGGAGATAGCCGCGCCACCGCGGGCGTCGCCATCAACCTTGGTCATGATCAGGCCGGTGATGTCAACCGCGTTGTCAAAGTCGGTGGCCACGCGAACGGCTTCCTGGCCGGTCATCGCGTCCGCCACCAGCAACATCTCGATCGGCTTTACTCGAGACTTGATGGCTTTGATCTCGTCCATCATCATCTCGTCAATATTCAGCCGACCGGCGGTATCAATGATAACGGTGGTCGCGTTGCTGCGCACCGCTTCCCGGACGCCGTTAGCAGCAATGTCGGGTGGCTTGCCGGTGATACCTTCGTTATAGACCGGAATGTCCAGTTGCCGGCCAAGCGTCTGCAATTGGTCGACCGCCGCCGGGCGATAGACGTCGGCCGCGACGAGCAACGGCCTGCGACCCTGCCGGCGCAGGTGCAGCGCTAGTTTCGCGGCCATGGTAGTCTTGCCGGAGCCCTGCAGGCCCACCAACATGATCACCGCCGGCGACTGCATGCCCAGGTTCAGCCGGCCGGGTTCGCCGAGGGTAGTGATCAACTCTTCATGAACGATCTTCACCACCTGCTGGCCCGGCGTAAGACTGCGCATTACTTCTTGTCCAACAGCACGCGCGCGGACGCGATTAACAAAGTCTTTGACCACTTTGTAATTGACGTCCGCTTCGAGGAGCGCCAGTCGTACCTCGCGCATGGCGCGGTCAACGTCCTCTTCGGTCAACTTTCCCCGGCGCTGCAGGCCGTCAAAAACCTTTTGCAGCCGGTTCCCCAACGATTCAAACAAGCTGGATGTCCTTTCTTATTGTTTATCCAGAGGCGGCGCCGACCTGATTGCAGGCCACAAAGCGAATGATTCTAGCTCAGCCCCGGCTCAGGCGTCAAACTGGAGAGCAGCTCAGCCGCTTTCCGGCGCAGCAGTTCGGCGCGGCTTGTCGACTCCCACGGAGCCAAAATATCGTCCCGGCCAAAGTGACCGTACGTCGCCGTGGCGCGGAAGATAGGTCGCCGCAAATCCAGGTCGCGAATGATCGCGCCGGGTCGTAAATCAAAGACTTCGTCAATCAGCTGCACGAGCAGCTCGGCCGGCAGGTCGCTGGTGCCGAACGTTTCGATATTGATGCTCAGGGGCCGGGCCACACCGATGGCATATGCCAGTTGGACCTCGCAGCGACGCGCCAGACCGGCAGCCACAATATTCTTGGCCACCCACCTGGCGGCATAGGCGGCGCTACGATCAACTTTCGTGCAATCCTTGCCGCTGAAGGCGCCGCCGCCGTGCCGGCCCATCCCGCCATAGGTGTCGACGATGATCTTCCGCCCGGTCACGCCGGCATCGCCCATCGGCCCACCGATAACAAAACGCCCGGTCGGATTGGTGAAGATGCGCAATTCACCATCAACCAAATTAGCCGGCAGGACCGGCATAATCACTTGCCTGATCAACTCCTCTCGGATAGTTGCCTGGTCGACTTCCGGCGCGTGTTGGGTGCTGACCAGGACCGTGTGCACGCGTTTCGGTTGCCCGAAGCTGTACTCGACAGTAACCTGCGCCTTGCCGTCGGGCCGCAGCCAGGGGAGCAGGCCGGATTTGCGTGCGCTTGCCAGCCGCTTGGTGAGTTCGTGCGCCAAGTGAATCGGCAACGGCATCAGCGCCGAGGTCTCGTCACACGCAAAACCGAACATCATGCCCTGATCGCCTGCCCCGATAGCCTCTAGGGCGGCCTCCTCACTGCCGTTCTTGCGGTACTCCAGCGCCCGATCCACGCCCTGCGCAATATCCGGGCTCTGGCTTGCCAGGGCGGACAGCACCCCACAGCTATTGCCGTCGAAGCCTTTCTCACTGGAATCGTAGCCGATTTCGGTGACGACTTTGCGCACCAATTCATCAACGTTCACAAATGCCGATGTGGTAACCTCACCCATCACGACAACGAAGCCGGTCTTGACCGCGGTCTCACAGGCAACCCGCGCCATGGGGTCCGACTCGAGCAGTGCATCCAGTATGGCGTCGCTTATCTGGTCACACATCTTGTCCGGGTGACCTTCCGTCACCGACTCTGATGTGAACAGCAAGCTGGGCGCGGTCATAAATGTGTTACTCATTTTCTGTCTTCCTCCGCAGGAACTATTACCAACAAACTGCCACTACGAATAGCTCCGCTTCTGGCGCCCTGTCAGCTCTTTGGACAAACAAAAAGCCTCCTGGCAGGCAAGAGGCTAGTTAGTATACAGATCCGCTAACCTCTTATCTTCCAGCTATTGCTGCCGGAGTTAGCACCTTCCCCGCAATTGGGGGGGTTGCTGCAGCTTCAACGGGCCGTTCCCTCTGCTGCTCTGGATAAGAGCTATTCACCTATTAAACGGTGACTTTAGTATAGCGCCTTCGTTTGTTCCGTCAAGCGCTTTCCCATTTCTCCGGCGGCTCAGGCATGCCCAGGATATTGTAGCCGGCATCCACAAACACGACTTCGCCGGTGACGCCGCTGCCCATGTCGCTGCATAGCCAGAGCGCGGTCTTGGCCACTTCTGTTTGATCGATATTGCGCCTTAAGGGCGCGCGCTCTTCCACATAAGTCAGCATCTTGCGAAAGTCCCCGATCCCCGCTGCCGACAATGTCTTGATTGGGCCGGCGGAGATCGCATTCACCCGGATGCCTTGCGGTCCCAGGTCCGCCGCCAGGTAGCGAACGGCAGCCTGTAGGGCAGCTTTGGCGACGCCCATCACGTTGTAATGCGGCAGGACTTTATCCGCCCCATAGTAGGTCAGGGTCAACACGCTTCCGCCTTCGGCCATCAGCGGCAACGCAGCCCGGGTCAGCGCCACCAGACTATAGGCGCTGATATCCAACGCCGTGCGAAATCCCTCTCGCGAGGTGTTAACAAACTGCCCGGTCAGCTCATCGCGATTGGCAAACGCCACGGCATGGATGAGAATGTCCAGTTTGCCGAAATGGTCGGCCGCCTTGGCAAAGACCGCTTCTATCTCTTCATCCTGGGCTACGTCACACTTTTCGACGAACGAGATTTCCAGCGATTCCGCCAGGGGAAATACTCGCTTCTCCAGTTGTGGGATGCCGTAGCTCAGACCGATCTCAGCTCCGTGGTCGTGAAGAGCCTGTGTAATTGCCCAGGCAATTGAGTGACGATTGGCGACGCCAAAAACGAGCGCCTTCTTCCCTTCCAGAAGTTTCATCTATTCTCCCATGTGACGAGATTATGCTCACCAGCGGGCGGCTAGCGAGAGACAAATGGATTATCGGCGATCCAGTATCGCCAGGGCATCGAGAGCCACGGTTCAGCTGTGTTGCCCAGACCCACGCGCGGGCCGTTGGCAATGCACAGGTCGGCGCTTAGCCATCCGGCCTCCAGCCAGATCGAACCACCGGGATCACAAAGATCAGCGCCGTTCAGCACGCCATTGATTCCAAACGCCTGGGCTACCTTTGCCGGGCCGTTCGTGAGCTCACTTCGGGACCGGCCGGCGCGCCGGAAGGACATTACACTTTCGCCCTCATCGGGCTCAACGGCTCTGATCAGTACCGCGTTCGATTGCCCTTCCTCACCGGTGACAATGTTGAGCATCCAGTGCATGCCGTAAGTGAAATAGACGTAAGCATGGCCGGGCGCGCCGAACATCACAGCCGTGCGCCGGGTTGGCCGGCCCCTATTACGGGAGCCGTGGCAGGCCAGGTCCGGCTCCACGCTGTCGCAGTACGCTTCGGCCTCCACTATCAACCCGCTGAGCCGCGCGCCGTCGAGCAGCCTTACCAGCCGCTTACCCAACAGATCTTGCGCGACCATACGCGCCGGGCGCGCATAAAAGGAACGGGCCAACTTCGCTTGCGGTACGCCGGTCATCCAACGGTCTTGACCAGTTCTTCCGATGGGCTTTCAAATTCGTTCAACATCGGCAGGCGAATGACAAAAGTCGCGCCGGCCCCCAACGTGCTGCCGACTTCAACGATACCGCCATGATTTTGCACGATTTCCTGGGTGATTGCCAATCCCAGGCCCGTGCCGGGGATATTGTTGTCCTGCGCGGCCCGCCCTCGATAGAATCTTTCAAAGATAAATGGCAGGTCTTTCTGCGCGATGCCGATGCCGCTGTCAATGATCCGGACGGCGGCCTCTTCGCTGCTGCCTTGTATGACAATGTCAGTGGAAATCGTCACGTGGCCGCCGCCCGGCGTATATGCGATCGCATTATCGATCAGGTTGGAGAACACCTGCCCTAATTGATGCGAATCGCCGGAGACAACAAGACGCTCGCCGGCGGGCAGCAATTGCAGTTCAACGCCCTTTTCTTCTGCCTGAGCCTGGAAAGCCGCAACTACCTGCTCCAGTAGCTGCGTCAGCTCGACCGGCCTGAAGCGCGGCACCCTCTCCTGCTGATGGGAGAAATCAAGCAGGTCGTCTATCAATCGAGCCAGCCGCTCAGCTTCCAGTCGCAATACTCGTAGATGACGTTCGCGACTTTCGGGGCGGCCCCGCTCCAACAGGGCGATGTAGGTGTTGATATTGGTTAATGGGGTACGCAGCTCATGAGACAGATTGGCAATAATCTCCGCCCGCAAACGATCGATTTCGCGCAAGCGGGTGATGTCTGATAGCACGCCGACAAAGCCGGCCAGTCGTTCTCCGCCGCCGCTGATTGTCGCAAGTGTAACCTGGGCGTCGTAATTCTCTCCTGATTTTCGCCGGCCGGTCAGTTCGCCGCTCCAACTTCTGCCGGTGGAAACGATCTCCCGAATGCCGGTTCTCATCTCCTCAGATAGAGCATCGCCAAACCAGTCCCAGAGCGGCAAACCAATGGACTCGGGGGCAACATAGCCTGTCAGCGACATGGCCGCCGGGTTGGCATATTGAATCCGCCCGTCCGGGCTGACAAAGAAGATGCCTTCGCCGGCATTGTCCAGAATAGCCTGGGTACGGTCACGCTCCTGCCGGAGTTGCGCTGTCTGCCGGTCAACCTGGGCAGAGAGGCGGGCGGCATCGTTTTGCAGGGTGTTGTAAAGTTGGGCTCGCTCAATCGCTGCTGCCACCAGACCGGCCAATGTGGTCAGGAAGCGCACATCGTTGCCGCCGAATACGTCCTTCTTGGGACTGAGCACACACAGGACACTATAGACCTGCAACTGGACCTGAACCGGCACCGAGATCATCGCCTGCATATCCGGGGCCAGATTTAGAAGACCCGATAAGGCATCACTCCTGGAGAACTGTCTGATGATACGTGGCTCGCCCATGCGGATTTCACTGTCCGGGTCAGCGCTTGCCAACGGAACGCGCAACTGATCGCTTCCGAACTGCAAGCCATAAAACGAAGGGTGCGCAACCAGTTCTCCTTTCTCTGCATCAACCAGCAGAAAGCCAAAGCTGGGATAAGAAAGGCGGCGCACAATCATCTTCGTCGTCTGTTCGAGAAGGTCGTCAGCCTCAACAACGGCCGAAGTCGCCAGAGCTACCTGGTGCAGAATGGCAAGCTCGTTCGCTCGCTCCTGGGTCTCCTTGTAAAGGCGGGCATTCTCGATGGCGACCGCCGCCTGGTTCGCGAAGGCCTGCACCGTTTCGCCCACGGCATCGTTGTATGCGTATGGGGTTTTGCTATCCACGCCCAGGATTCCGATGGTGACGCCTTTGACCTTCAGCGGCATTCCCATCCAGGATTGAATGTGGACAGTCTCCGGCTGCGGGAGCCAACGCTCATCATCATTGGTTGCCGGGATAACAAGCCCTTCCTGAGAACGGTTGCCCTTCCCAGCAATAGCGCTGGTGAGCTGCTCGGAAATCACGCCCACCACGTCACTGTCGCTTGAACCCCGGCTTGCCGCCAGGCGCAGTTTTCCACTCTGATCGTAAAGCTGTATTGAAACGCCGTCAAACTCCACAACTTCGGCCAGTAGGTCGAACACGCGCTCATAAACCTCAGACAGGCGCAAACGTGAAGTCAACAAAGCTCCCATCTGACGCAGCGTTTGGGCGAGATGTAGTTGCCGGCGTTCAGCTTCAAACAGGCGAGCGTTTTCGATGGCGGTCGCCGCCTGATGAGCGACATTGATGCAGAAGGTGACCTCAGACTCCTGAAACTGATACGCCTTCCCAAAAATGTTGACCTGCAACATCCCAATAGGTCCGCCGCGAACCATCAGAGGCACATAGAGCAAGGCCCGCAATCCCAGATGCTCAATCATCTGCATCTCATGCAGGCGCATTTCAAGAGGCGCGCTCAACAAGTCATGGATTACGACCGGCGCCCGCCCAACGATGGCCTGCGAATAGACTGTGGAATCCTTTAGCCAGACCAAAGTAGATTCAGAATTGAGATCATGCTCTTCTTTGTCGTGCCAGCTTATGTACGAACGCAGCGCCATGCCATCATGCTCCAAGATGGAGATGGCACAATTGTTGATATCAGGCATATAGCGGCGGACGGAGTCTACCACCCGCTGCAAGACCTCACCCAGCTCCAGCGTGCTGGCAAGAAATCGGCTGATCTCTGCCAACAACTCCGCCTCCTCGCGCCGCCTGGCTTCGGCCTGAAAGAGCTGCGCGTTGTCGAAGGCCAGGCCAACCTGCTGAGCAATCGCCTGCCCCAGCGCGACCTCTTCTTTGGTAAAGCGACGGTTCAACCGGCCGTCCCACAATATGACCAGACCGAGAAGGTTTTGTTTTGCCTGCAAGGGCAACACCAGTTCATGGTGGTTGCCCAGGCTGGTGAGCCGGCGTCGAGAATCCGGCTGCGCCGGTTCGTCGGGTACTGGAAATGATAGAACTCCACCTTGTCTCAGGAGCTCCAGGTCATCACCGAACTCCTCCTGCAAGTTGAAGCTGTGGCCCACGATTGAGTGCTGTTGCTGGGGTTCTGTCGAGATAAACTCGGCCAGGACTGTGGCCGAGCCGGTAACTTCATTCCAGTCTGTGATATATACCGTCGTGGCATCTATCGCCTGACCAATTACCTCTGCCACCCGCTCCAGTAGCCTCGGCCACTCAAGGCTTGCCGAAACTGCCCGGCTCGCCGCAAGCAGGGCAGTCTGCTCGTCCAGTTTTCGCTGCACTACCTCGAAAAGCTGGATATTCTCCAACACGGGCGCGATCTGATTGGCCAGCGCGCCCAGGAGCTGAATGTCGTATTGCGGGTAATAGTCATCTGGATCGCGCCGGCCGAAGAGCCAGAGACCAATCTGCTCCTGCCGAATATTGATCGGAATGACGAGTCTGACCCAGGCGTAAGGCCCCGTCGTGGCAGGGGAGGCGGGTAGATACCGGTTCACCCGATTGGCATGAAAAAAGACGGGATCGGCTGCGCTTAGCGATCCTAGATTCGCGGCGCTCTCCCAATACAACACTTGCTCGGTACCTTTATTCGACTCGACTATCAAAGCCGATTCCCTGATCAGTAAGCTCGGCAGAATCTCCTGGGTCAACAGCTCAGCCAACGCATGTCGCTCTGTGATGCCGGGGATCCGCCCGGCAAAGACGACAAAGATCTCGTCAGGATCGTGTCTGGCGCCATAAGCAAGCCGATTTACCCACCGTTGGAAATGCGGTCGCACTGCCACACTGATGGTCACGAAGAGAATGGTGGTGAAGAGGTTAAAGAAGAACACCTCCAGGCTGCCATATCCGGTAGTCAATCGTGAGCCCATGCCAAACACTAGGACAAACATCGCCAGAGTCAGGACGCCATATGCGTAGACGCCCAGCAGACGATTTGCCCGAAACTCGAGGCTTCCGAGACGATGTTTGTATTGGGCGTACGTATAGAATAAAGGTAGTACCGGTATGACGAGCAGCGAAAGATACAGGGTCACCGGGCCGGGAGAGCTTCCCAGAAAGGAAGCCCCAAACGCAATCAAGACGCCGGGGGCAAATGCCAAGATGATTCCGGTCAGCATCAGGTTGGTCGCAGGGCGCTCGCCTGAGCGGGTCGGGTTGAGCGAGCGATAGAGCAGTAAGGCAATACTGCCGATGATCGCGACGGCGAAGGCCAACAAATAGGACTGGCGCGGAAGAATGCCGGCAAGCTCCAGAACGCCCAACAAGAGCGCAGCAGCATAAAACCCGATAACAATCCGTCGCTGGGCGCTCGGAAACAATGGCGATGGAACGATCAGATGTAAATGGAGATAGACCGGCATAATGAGCCAGGTGGCGATGTGCAGCGCGGGAGACGAAAAGGCTGCTTGCCAGCTTGATACCACGCCTACCGAGAGCCATATCGCTGTCAGGAAGTTGAACAGGATCAGCAACCGCCAGCGCGAATCGCGCGGCTGCAAGAAGAGCAACACCACCACACCTGCCACCCAAAACGGCAGGAATAGCAGCGTGCCGCTCAAGCGGGCGAGGCGCTGATAGATCAGTACCTCCGGCATTTCCCACTGTACCGCGAAATCCTCGCCCGCTCGCGTCCCAAGTAGGAGAACGGTATCACCAGGGCTCTTGCCTTCAAACGGCATACTGAGCCAGTCGTTGTGATAAGTCGTAAAGTCCAGATCGCCGATCTGAACTAGCATGTCATCTACCCGTAATTGAACTCGGTTTTCACACCATTCAGGAATTGCCGTACAGCCATCGAGGCTGGTAACCCGCCAGCCGTCCTCCGCATTCGTGAAGGTGAACCCGGGTTGCGGCGTGTAAAACACGAGCATGTAGCCGTAAAAACCGCAGATCAAGAACACGGCAAGCGCCACCAACATGAGCGGGCCGTCAGCTCGCGAGGGACCGCGGGTAGTTCGGCTCGTCATTGCTGTAACTGCACCAGTTCAGAGGGTATTGGTATTCCGGCCTGTCGCAGGAGATTGACGACCGGCATAAGCCGCTGATCAAACATGCGCTGCAATGGCTCCCGATGTGCGATAGCAAGCGTCTCCAGTATTTCGTTAGCGCGCTTATACCGGACCAGAATCTGGTAAATACAGTAGCTTAAGGCGCCGCTTGATATCAACAGGTTCTGAGCGCGCGCCAGACTTGCCGGCTTGGTAACGTCTTGCGTTAACTCAAGGAACCGCTGCCTTTCCGGATAGTCCGCAAGAGAGGCGTAAAGAATGGCCAGATTGTGGCGACCGGCCAACCAGTCTGGATTCGCCGGCGTCGCAAACGCATCACCCAAATCATCCTGGACCTGAACAATCTCTCCAAGGATGCAGCCCAGGTTGTAGAATGAAGTCTGTAGCTTCTCCCCCGCCCCGGCGAATATGGCTCCGAGTTGCAGGCCGGCTGCGTAAAATGGGGTGCTCTTGGCAGCGACAATTCGCCAGTAGTTGTCCTCGGCCAATGACATCTCGGCTGTGTCGAGTTCTTGACCACAAGCGGTCAGGAGGGCAAGCCGGCTCAACACACGCTGCGCCGCTATCACCCCCTCACTCTGCAAATCGGCCTCCGCAAGAATGCCGAAAGCTGCCGCTTGCAACGCAACAGCCAGGTTTGCGGTGTGCGCAGGTCCCCGCCGATTGTGTTCACCACGAGGATCATCATCCAGCATATCATCAACCAGGATGATACTGATTTGCATGCAGCCAAGGGCTGCTTCCGCCGCGCGTACCTGGGACCTGACCCCGACTAGCGCCCGGCACGCCGTCATGGGCAGCTCCCAATCCGGTCGCGGCGTGTGCATGGCGCGCCTGACAAGGTCAAGTAGCGCGGGCCACTGCTGAATACCCGGCTGCGCCTCAACATAAGCCAGCACATCGCTCTGCTCCGGCAATGTTTCCCCTTTGAATCTGGTCTGGCGCTAGTCCCGGCGTCCCAATCGGCCAAGCTCACAGCGTCACAAACGAGCGCAATGGAGGCGGTGTCCAGATTAGCCGGCGCATTGAAGCAGCCTGGACGCCAAGTGACACTTTCCACATTGTAGCCGCTTTGTCAATCTACGCCAGCTAGCTCCGGGGCCACCCTCCCATCAAAGCAAAACGGCGACCAGCGTCGCCATCTTGTCACCCCCGTCGCGACGCACAACAAAAACCACGTCGCCTGGAGGCTCATTATCGTAGCTATTCTATTAGGGCCAATAATTCGCCGGATACATCCTGGTCGCGCCCAAATAGAATCCTATTTCAGGCTAGCCAGAACTACCACCACATTCCCCAACCCCACTGGACACCATCCGGCGTGATCTTCGAGCTAACCAGAGCAGCGTCCTCTATGCTCGTCAAGGCCCGCAACATCTCCAGCAACTCACTCGCTATGCCCTCGCCCTCCGCGAACAAAGCGGAGCCAAACTCAGCTACCTCAAGCAACCTCATCCCATTACCTCCAGGATGTCCATTATGTGTCACTGCAATGGTACATTCTGCACAACTCTCTGACATTATACTACAGCTTGCTCAGTTGCGAAAGTGTTTCCTCAAGCAGAGCAGCAGTCCCAGATTCACGGACGCCTCGGCCGGTTGGACGTGTCCCGATTTGCTGACCGTGGAGAAAAGCATACGCTTGTCGAACCTCCGCGTCAAGGTACAATGGTCAAAATTTCATGGTTCTCCCAGGGGCCTGATTGTGCAGTAGCGAGATGTATAACAGACCCATTCCATCTCGAATTCGACGGTTACCCCCTGGTAAGCAAGTACTATTCACCTAGCACCATCGGAAAACATTGGTACGGCGGTCTTCCCCATGCCTGAGTCGGCGCTTGCGCACAAGATTGTGTTGGTTACCGGCTCTGGCCGTGGGATAGGTCGGGAGCTGGCCATCCATTTCGCCCGCCGCGGCGCCAACGTGGTGGTCAACTTCTTCCGTAACCGGCAGCCTGCTGAGGAGACCGCTCAGATAATCCGGGACCTGGGGCGCCGGGCCATTGTCGTGAAAGCCAATGTCGGCGACCTGACCCAGTTGGCTCAGTTGTTCACACAGACGGAGGAGGCATTTGGCGGGCTTGATTATTACATCCACAATGCCGCATCCGGCTACAATCGCGCCGCGTTGGAGCAGAAACCCCGAGGCTGGGAGTGGACCATGAACATCAACGCCCGCTCGCTGCTGTTTGGCGCTCAGAAGGCCGCCGGCTTGATGAAATCGCGCGGCGGCGGAGCCATTGTAGCCATCTCCAGCCCGGGTGCGTCGCGTGTACTACCTGACTATGCGGTAGTCGGTGCCTCAAAGGCCGCTATCGAATCCCTGGTGCGTTATTTGGGCGTCGAACTTGCCCCCCAACACATCCGCGTAAACGCCGTCTCGCCGGGCATGGTGGAGACTGAGGCGCTTTCACATTTTCCTGTCTTCCAGGAGAACGAGAGTCAACTCATTTCGGAGGTGCGGAAGCATACGCCCGCGGGCCGGCTTTGCTCCCCGGCTGATGTGGCGCATCTGGTTGAGTTCCTCTGCTCAGAAGAGGCCAATATGATCTGTGGGCAGACAATTGTCCTGGATGGTGGATTCTCGTTGCTGGTCCGCTAACAACCTGACTATGATGAATCACATGCCGATACGAAAGAAGAACACGCGCGGTCCCTTCCTGTTAGTCATCGGGTTTCTATTGCTTGCCGGACTACTCTACCTCTACGGCGAGCAGTGGCTCAGACACCTGTTGCTATATTTGTCCGGCGCCGGTTGGGCGCGCCGGCTGGTGACCAGTTTCCCTCTGGCCTGGCGAGTAGCCTCACGCTTTGTGGCCGGCGAAACCCTCGATGACGCCATGCGAGCAGCCAGGGAATTAAGCGCCAAGGGAATGTGCATCGCCGTAGACTATTTGGGTGAAAGCGTCCGCGACCCAGCTGAGTCAGAGGCCGCCCGCGACCAGATATTGCTGCTGTTGGATCGCATCAAGGCGGAGAATCTCAACGCATACGTGTCGGTCAAACTCAGTCAGCTTGGGGTCAAGCTTTCCGAGGAGCTGGCTGTTGCCAATCTGCAAATGCTTCTGGAGCGGGCCAAGCAATACGGACTGAGAATACGAATCGACATGGAGGACAGCCCTCTTCTGGAACAGACGCTACGCATATATCACCGGCTGCGAGATACCGACGGCTATACCAACGTTGGTGTTGTCATTCAGGCCTATCTATACCGCAGCGAGGCCGATGTCCAGAAACTGGCAATGGAAGGCGCATGGGTGCGGCTGGTAAAGGGCGCCTATATGGAGCCCGCCAGCATTGCCTTTCCACACAAAGCCGACACGGACGCCAATTTTGTGCGCCTGATCCGTCTGATGCTCGATCGGGATGCCTGTGCACGGGGCGCGCATACCGCCGTAGCTTCGCACGATGAGGAGATGGTCCAGGCGACCATTGATTTTGCCAGGGCGAACGAGATACCAGTTTCCAGTTTTGAATTTCAGATGCTTTACGGAATCCGTCGAGAATTGCAGGGATCGTTGCTCGCCCAGGGTTACAACGTGCGCGTATACGTCCCTTACGGCACAGCCTGGTATCCATATTTCATGCGCCGGCTGGCGGAAAGACCCGCCAACTTGTGGTTCTTTATCAGCAACCTCTTCCGCGGTTGATTTCCGCTCGCCGCGCGTTAGCGCCTCAACCAACGGTCGCCGGCGCTGAGTAAAACCGCCTATGGCAGGTTCACCGGAATTTACATACACTGACACCACCCTTCAGGCGCGACTACGGGGTCCCTGGCTGGTCATCGGGCGACTGGTGTGGATGCTGGTCTATCTGGTCTGTATCCTGTTTCTGCTGATCAGTCTGCCGGTCGGCGCTCGCAGTGCTGCCGGCCTGGTCGCCGCATCAAGTTCTACTGTTCCCACCGGCCTGTTTGTGGCCTACTTGATGGCCATTGACTTACTGCTCATCCTGGGCATTGCAAGCATCAGCGGTGTGCTGTTCTGGCAGCGCTCAGACCATCTGGTGGCCTGGCTGCTGGCCCTGATGATCATCACCTACGGCACGACCCTCGCCTATTCAGTAAACGCGTTGGTGGTTGCGCAGCCGGCATGGTCCGACCTGCAGCGCGCCCTGCTCTCAATCGGTGAAGGGTTGGCGTTGGCCGGCGCGTACATCTTCCCCGACGGCCGCTTCGTCCCCCGTTGGACACGCTGGCTGGCCCTGTTTCTGGCAATCTGGATTACCACCGCTTTCCTCTTCCCGGCGATCGGTCCCAACCAATGGCCGCCGCTGCTGTTGTTCTTGTGGCGCACCGCCTGGCTGGGCACCATTGTGTTGGCCCAGGTATACCGCTATTTTCGCGTCTCCAGTCCCAGCCAGCAGCAGCAGACAAAGTGGGTCATACTGGGCCTCAGTGTCAGTGTGGGGGCTTCGCTATCGGTGTACCTCTTCCAGTTCCTGGCAGTGTCCGTGGGCGGAGGGGTGGCCAACAGCGCGCTGACCTTGTTGCTGTTGCCGGCGCAAAAGTTGGGCTTCTTGCTGGTTCCACTGACGATCTCAGTCTCGATTCTCCGTTACCGGCTGTGGGACGTCGATTTTGTCATCAACCGCAGCATTGTCTATGGCGCTCTGACCATCCTGCTGGCGGTACTGTTTGTCAGCACTTTGCTCATCGTCGCCAACATTTTCGGCGCGCTCACCGGCGGTCAACAATCAATAGTGGCCGTGGCGATCACCGCTCTGGTCTTTGGCGGCCTCTTTCAGCCGGTACGCCTGCGCGTTCAGCGCTGGGTTGACCGGCGTATCTACGGGATCAAGATTGATTATCGCAGCCCGGAGCGCAAGCCGGCCCTCCCCGTGCCTGATCCCACCAAGCCGCTTGAAGCATTCGGCGAGATGGTGCTTATCGGGCGCGGGGCCAGTTCACAAGTCTATCGCGCCCAGCACCCTACCCTGGGACGAGTGGTGGCGGTCAAGGTGCTACCAGAACATCTTGTCCAGGAGACGGAGTTTCGAGAGCGCTTCCGGCGGGAAGCGCGCATGATCGCCGCGCTGAAGCACCCCAACATCATTCAGGTCTACGACTATGGCGAGCAGGGCGGCTACTACTACATGGTGCTGGAATACATTGCCGGCCCCTCCCTGCACAGCTACATGGCCACTGACGGTCCCTTCTCCCTGGTTGAGACCCTGAAACTGGCCCGTCCGATTTCAGCCGCGCTGGATTACGCGCATGCGCAGGGACTGATACACCGGGACATCAAGCCGGGTAACATCCTACTTGACAGGGTGGCTTCGCCGGCGCGGAACGCATTCAGACCTGTGCTGTCAGATTTCGGCATCGCCAAAGAAGTAGGTGGGCAGACCTCCCTTACCCAGAGCGGCGGCGTGGTCGGCACGCTGACTTACATGGCTCCCGAGCAGATCCAGGCCTCGCCGGACGCCGACATCCGGCTGGACATCTATGCCTTCGGCGTCCTGCTTTACGAGATGTTGACCGGCCGGCCCCCGTTTCAATCACGCAACGTCGGCGCGGTGATTATCGCCCACCTGCACCAGCCGCCGCCGGACCCGCGGGAATATGCGCCCGAGTTGCCGGCCGGCGTCGTGGCCCCGCTGAACAGGGCGCTGGCAAAAAAGCCGGCCGACCGCTTCTCAACAGCCGCTGCCCTGGTCACGGCCTTGGAGGCGGCGATTCCGCAAGAACAGTCCCTCATCAGGTAGGTTGCTAACCTGAACTAGAATTGACGGTCATGACTGAACCAGGATAGCGCCCGGTCCGTGTCCGTTGCCGCCGGGTGCCTGCTCGTCGGACTGCTCATCGCCCCCAACGTCGCCGCTCCACAGCCGGCGCATCTCGTCACAGCGGAGAAGTAATTCGTCAAGTGTTCCCTGATCTTCTACCCGGCCGTCTTTCAGCACAATGATCTGATCCGCGTTGCGCAGCGCGGGCCGGCGATGGGAGACGACCAGCCCGGTCGGACGTTCAGTCGCATGCCCATCGGTCGCGGCCGGGCTTCCGGCTAACGAGAACAGCCGATCCCACAGCTCCTTCTCCGTGTTCACATCCAGCGCGCTGGAGAGATCGTCAAAAACATAGAGTTCCGGGCGGCGTACAAACATCCGCGCCGCCGATGCGCGCTGCATTTGGCCGCCGGACAGGCGAACGCCTCGCGTGCCGACCATGGTATCCAGTCCGTCCTCCAAATCCTCGACATCCTTCTCCATCACTGCTGAGTGAATGGCTGCCGGTAGGTCAACTTCGTCGGCCGGGATCCCCAGCAGGATGTTGTCGCGCAGGGATTCGCTGAACAGGCGCGGCGTCTGCGGGGTGTAGGCGCTCCTAGGCGGCGTGAAGAAGTCGCCCGGCTCCTCGACCCGCTCGCCGTTCCATAGCAGCTCGCCGGACGCCGGCAACAAACCAAGTAGCGCCCGTAGCAACGTTGTCTTGCCGGAACCGATGCGCCCGGTGATCACCGTGAATGTGCCGCGCTCAATGCGAAGATGGACGCCTTCGATGCCGCGCCCGGTGTCCGGGTGGCGATAAGTCAGGTCGCGCGCTTCCAGGTATTCCAGGCGATGCTCGGCCCCTTTGCGCACGAACGGCACCTCCGGCCAACCGCTGTTGCGTCGCAGGTAAATGGGGCCGCGCTGTAATAATCGCTCAGGCTGCCCACCTTGCTGCACATCAATCATACGTTTCAGGGACACCGCCGCCTGCCGGTGCAGAGCCAGCAGCCGGCCAAAATAGGTCAACGACTCCGAGACAGGCAGCAGCAGGGCCACGAACAGCGCGAAATCGCCCACGGTGAAACTCCCGTCGGCCATTGATTGACCGGACAGCAGCAATATGATGCCGATACTGATGCTGTTCGTGTTGTTCATGACCACATCCATGAACTCGGTGAAGAGACTGTCCCGCAGGGCGACGGTCCGCCGCTGCGCATTGATCTGCCGGAAGCGGCGGTCGACATGCGCCTCCGCTCCGGCCACCTGCACTGCCTGGATTGCGCCAAACAGCTCACCGACAAAGCCGGTTACATCGCCTTCAGCGGCCCTGGCGGCGGCCCGATAACGACCGATCTGTCGGCGCAATACGTTTACCAGCGCCACCGAGACGGCCAACGGCAGGAACATGATCAGCGTGATCTGCGGGTCTATGCGGGCCATGATGGTGACGCCCACGGCAACGACCACAATGTGCCGCACCGTTTGCACCGCCTGGATGCCCAGCTCGCGCACGTTACGCGCGTCGCCGGAGAAGCGGCTGAGCATCTCGCCGGGCGCGGTTAGCAAGGCTTTCGCACCCGGCAACTCCAGCACCCGGCCCATCAGGTTCTTGCGCATCAGCACGGTGTAGGAGAAGGAGACGTAGAAATCAAAGATGTATGCCCCATACTCCATGACCGTGCCCACGATTCCAACGACCAGTATCGCGGCGATGAGCTGCCAAAACGTGAACTCAAAGGTCGCCTCACCGGTGAGCAGGTCAAAGACAGCTGCGACCAGAACCCCGAGGACGATCGGAATCAGGCCGATAACAATGAAATTGATCACGTCCAGGGCGAACATGGCCGGATTGAAACGGATCAGCAGCCAGGTAGCTCTCCAGGTGCTGATGAGTGGTGGCTCGTAATCGGCCGCCGAGAAGCGTCGCCCACCTTCGCCGTCGAAGCTCATGCCAGCACCTCCTCCAACCCCGTGCGTAAGAGACCTGCGAAATGGGATTCCGGATCGTTGATCAACTCCAGCCGGTCGCCGTATTCTTTCACCCGGCCATCCTGCAGGATCAGAATGTCGTCCGCCCGTTGAACAGTTGCCAGCCGGTGGGCCACGATGATCGCTGAGCGATCCTCCAGTAAGTGATCAACAGCGCGTTCGATGAGCGTTTCCGTTGCCGGGTCCAGGCGGGAGGAGGCCTCATCCAGAATGATCAGGCCGGGGTCCTGCAGAAAGACGCGGGTGAAGGCCAGTAGCTGCGCCTCCCCGGCAGACAGGCCGCGCCCGCCGGATTCCAGGACGGTGTCCAGTCCATCCGGCAACGATTGAAACCACGACATTAGCTCCAGCCGGCGCAGCGCGGTCATAATCCGCTCATCCGGGATTGAGTCGTCAAAGAAGGTCAGGTTATCCCGTATCGTGGCGTTAAAGAGCTGCACCTCCTGAGTAACCAGACCCACTCGCCGGCGCAAATTCCCGAGTGGGACGCCGTCAACCGGTATTTCCCCTACCCGCACCTCGCCGGAAGCAACCTCATATAGACGAAAAACCAGCCGGGTCATCGTCGTCTTGCCGCTGCCGGTGCGCCCCAACAGACCCAGCACCTCGCCGGGACCCAGGTGCAGGGAGACATCGTGCAGGATCGGTTTGTCGGGCGCGTATTGGAAGTCCACATGGTCAAACGTGACCGAAAGCGGGCCTGTCGGCAGACGGCTGTCCGCCGGCGCGTCGTCCTGGATGCTGCTCTGCACAAAGTAGAGGTCCTGCACGCGCTTAGCTCCGGCGACGGCTCTCTGCAAGTCCTGTAACTGCTCTGTCAGCACGCGCATCGGCTCCTGTAGCATGGCGCTGTAGTTGACAATTACGTAAACGGCGCCGATCGTTATTAGATCGAGTTGAAACAAATACCCGCCCAGGGCCAGGCCGAGCGCCGTCCCAATCCGAAACAGACCCTGCGTCGTGCTGAACATCAACATGCCGTAGGCATAGCCCTTCTGCTCCACTACGTACTGTTCGCGTAAGGTGCGATGCAGTCCCAGCATGGTGTAGGCGGTCGCCCCATTGGCGCGAATGTCCTCAATGCCCGACAGGCGCTCCTCAATGAAGCCGAATAGCTTGGCCGCCATAGCGAAGAACGCCTTCCAATGCGGCACGCCCAGCCCAACGACGTAGCTCAGGATCCAACCCGTTATCACGACAAAGACGAAGAAGCTCACGCCAATCATCCACTCCTCGCGGAAGAGGACGACGATAATACCGACGATCAGCAGCACATTCCCCAGCACCTGAATGACGAAGTCCGAGAAGAAGTTGGACAGCAGATTGACGTCTTCATCCACGCGGGAGATCATCTCGCCGGCGGTGCGAGCATTGTGAAAGCCCATGTCCAGGCGCATGCTGTGCCGGGCAAGGTCGGCCCGCAGCTCGTTGGTGGCCCGCCAACGCACATCCTGGGTGACATAGGTGGCTGCCGCCCTCACTGCCTGGGTGAGAATCGCCACTACAATGAAGAAGACGGCCACTTCCGGCAGCGTATCGAGGTCACCAAAGCGCGTGGATTCGATGGCGCCGGTTGCCAGATCGATGAAATCGCGAACGATCTGGGGCAGCAGCAGTTGCAGGCTGATGCTGACGACAAGCAGCACGAGCATGAGCGTCATTCTCGGCCACTGCGGCCTGAGGTAGACGCGTAAGAGCAGAAAGGACTGTTTCAGCGTGCTGCGATCCATCGGTTTCCTGTGTTTGGTTAGCCGGGAGAGACAATTCTGCGCAGTGACCGGCCGGCAGATTAGATGATAATCGAACGTCTGCGGCGTGTCTATATGCAAATTGCGCACAGCGCTCACACTCAACAAAGTCATCCTGCGAACAAAAAGGGAAGCAGCCCGGCAGCGGACTGCTTCCCTACGATTGCGGCAGCCGGTTAATGCCGGCTACTGACCCACTTTCAGCAGCGCTTAGTTGACGCGCTCAAATATCCCGGCGGCCCCCATGCCGCCTCCGATGCACATCGTTACCATCCCGATAGAGTGATCTTCGCGCTGCATCTCGTGCATGATCTGCACGGTAAGCTTGGCGCCGGTGCAGCCGAGCGGGTGTCCCAGGGCGATAGCGCCGCCGTTGACGTTCACCTTCTCCTCGTCCATCCGCAGCTCACGGACCACCGCTACTGCTTGCGCCGCAAAGGCTTCGTTCAGCTCGATTACATCCATGTCGTCCAGGCTCATGCCGGTGCGCTTCAACACGCGCGGCACGGCCGCCACCGGCCCGATGCCCATGATCTCGGGGCGAACGCCGCCCACGTTGAAGCCGACAAACTTCAAGATGGGTTTCAGCCCCAACGATTCGGCCAAACCCCGCTCCATGACGATGACAGCCGCAGCCCCGTCGCTCAGCGGCGACGAATTGCCGGCGGTCACGGTACCCCCATCCTTGAAGACCGGGCGAAGCCTGGCCAGGGCTGCCAGTGTGGTATCCCGGCGCAGATGCTCATCAACCGCCAGGACTGTGGTCTCTCGAATCGGGCCGTTTGGTCCGGGTGTGACTTCTTCCATTTCGAAGGGAACGATCTCAGCAGCGAACTTGCCTGCATCCTGCGCCCTGGACGCCCGTTGGTGGCTGCGCAAGGCAAACTCATCCTGCGCCTGCCTGGATACCTCAAACTCCTCCGATACGCGCTCCGCGGTCAGGCCCATGCCCATGTAGACTTCCGGCATCTCCACCACCATTTTCGGGTTCGGGTTGATGCGATAGCCGGTCATAGGCACCTTGCTCATCGTCTCCGCTCCGCCGGCGATAATGCAGTCAGCCCCATTGGCGATGATCCGCTCGGCGGCCAGCGCGATAGTCTGCAAGCCGCTGGAACAAAAGCGATTGACCGTCATGCCCGGGGTGTCTGTGGGCAGCCCGGCCATCAGCGCGATCGTACGCCCGAAGTTCAGCCCCTGCGCCCCTTCCGGCATCGCGCAACCGATGATCACGTCGTCAACGAGCGCCGGATCGAGCTGCGTCTCCGCCAGAAGCGTGCGTATCACCAACGCCGCCATATCGTCTGAGCGAGCGTTGCGGGTCACGCCCCGCTTTGATTTTCCTACAGCCGTGCGCTTGCCGGCCACAATGACTGCTTCACGTGTCATGTTGTATCATCCTTTCCTTCGGATAGTTTCCCGGAAAATCGAGCGCTGCCCAGAGGTCGTCCGAACTGCAGCGGTCAGGTAATCTCGACCATTTTCCAGGAAACCGAACGCATATCTTATGATAGCCCGCTCAATTGCGCAGCGGCTTACCCGTCTCCAACATATGCAGCACGCGCGCCTGTGTGGCCGGTTCGCCGGTCAACGATAGGATCGCCTCGCGCTCCAGATCCAATATGTACCAGGGATCCACCCAGGCCGGTTCGCTCAAGTCGCCGCCGCAAAGAACATAGGCCAGCTTCCGGCCAATCTTGGCATCGTGCTCTGTGGCGTAGTTGCCCCAGACAAATGTCCGCAGACCAAGCAACAACGCGTAATAGGTGTCGCGACCGGCGGCATAGATCATTTCCACTTCGGGCGGACGCGCGCCGGCAGCCGCCAGTTGCAGGGCGCGTTGCTTGGCGCGGGCCAGCCTGTGGTCGCTGTTAAACACGATGGTGTCCGTCTCCCGCAGGTAGCCCAGCTCCCTGGCTTCCCAGGCGCTGGTAGCCACTTTCGCGGTGGCGATTTGCGTGAAAACCTCCTCCATCACCGGCAGCACATCCGCGTTCTTGACCCGCATGGCCGGATTCACCTTCCGCCGCAAGGTCTCCTTGCAGCCGCCCCAGGCCGGGATCAGACCCACGCCGACCTCGACGAGACCCAGGTAGGTCTCGTGATCGGCGACCGTTTCCCAGCCGGCCATGGTGATCTCCACCCCGCCGCCCAATACGCGCTGGTGCGGCGCGGTGACCACCGGCTTGGGCGAATGGCGCAGGCGATAGAACAGCGTCTGGCCGGATTTGATCATCTCCTCCACTTGCGCCCACATGCCCTGCGCCGCGTAGATGCCCATCAGCGCCAGGTTCGCGCCGATGCAGAAGTCTTGCCCGTTGTTGCCGATGACCAGCGCGTCGTAGCGGGAATCCAGCAACTCCAGCGCCTGGTTGCCCAGGGCGATGATGTCCGGGTCAAGGGCGTTCATCTTGGAGTGGAACTCCAGCAGCAGCACGCCGTCGCCCATGTCGCGCAGGCTGGCGCTTTCATTGCGGGCCACTTCCGGCAATTCCTTTGGCAGAATGATGTGCCGGTCGCGCTCGACGAGCCGGTAGCCGCCGCTCTCGAAATCATAGTAGCTGCCATGACGGTAGAAGCTGGTATGGCCCTGAGCGAGCATCTGCTCGACCCAATCGGCTACCTGATAGCCAGCGGCCTTCATTGCAGCCACCGTCTCCGGCACGCCGAGCATGTCCCAGATCTCGAATGGGCCGGCATCATGGGCAAAGCCCCACTTGTTGGCGTTGTCCACATCCACGATGCTGTAGGCGATCTCCGGCGTCACATAAGCGGCATACGCCAACGTGAAGTACAGCGTATCGCGCACATATTGCGCCGCCCGATCGTCAAAAGAAAGCAGCGCACTCAGCCGTTTTCCGAGATGTTCTTGCTTGCGCACTGCGCCAACGGAATCGAAGCGCACCTTCTCCGGCGCTTCGTACTCCATCGTCTTCGGATTGAGCGTCCAGAAATCGCGCTTGCCATTCACGACAACCTTCTTATAGAAGCCTTGGTCGGTCTTATTCCCCAGCCAGCGATTCTGCAACATGTCATCCACCACCCTCGTGGTGAGCGGACCGCGCAGAACTTCCCGGTACTGGTCATCCGGGATGGCCGGGTAAAGGTTGCGGTTGACGTGCGCCATGACATCCAGGCCGACAAGGTCATTCAGCCGGAATGTGGCCGTTTTTGGCCGGCCGATCAGCGGGCCGGTGATAGCGTCAATCTCCGCCACGCTGTAGCCGTGCTCCAGCGCGTACTCAATAGCATAGGAGCCGGTGACCGAAATGAAGCGATTGGCGATGAAATTGGGCGTGTCTCTGCAGACGACCACCCCCTTGCCCAGGACATCACGCCCAAAGGTCACCATGAACTCCAGGACCTCCGGCGCGGTGTCCGGCGTCGGTATCACCTCCAACAGCTTCAGATAGCGCGGGGGATTGAAGAAATGCGTTCCCAGAAAATGGGATCTAAAGCCATCAGAGCAATTGGCCGCAATCTGATGAATGGGTATGCCGGAGGTATTGCTGCTGATAATCGCGCCGGGGCGCCGGATCGCCTCCAGGCGAGCCATCAGCGCCTGCTTGGGGGCCAGTTGCTCGATGATCACTTCGATGATCCAGTCGCAATCGGCCAGCTCATCAAAGTTATCTTCCATGTTTCCAACTTTGATCAGCTCTGCCCTGTCGGCTCTCGCCAGGTTAGCTGGCCTGGCCTTCACCATGCGCGTGAATAAGTCATTGACCAACCGATTGCGGGCTTCCGGCCGACCAGATTGCTGCTCGTCCAGCCCCGGCGTGACGATATCAAGGAGTACAACCGGAATGCCGATATTGGCCAGGTGGGCAGCGATCCCGCCGCCCATCGTGCCGGCCCCGATCACGCCTACTTTTTCTATGCGAAACGTCATGGTTTTCTCCTAAGTGATGGCCGGTGATGAACGGCAGTCATTGCCGGCGCATCGGCTGTTCCTTCGCCAAGGATTGCATAATGAATCATAACAGGCTATAGCCGCCGTCCACCGTGAAGACTGCTCCAGTCGTAAAGTCCGACGCCGGGGACGCGAGAAACTGGGCGATGCCGGCGATCTCCTCCGGCTCCGCAATTCTGCCGGCCGGCGTGCGCTCCAGAATACCCCGTTCCAGGATCGGGTTCTGCCACAGCGCGGCGCTGAAGCGGGTCTTCACATAGCCGGGCGCGATGGCGTTCACTTGGATGTTGTCTGCCCCCAGTTCGGCCGCCAGCACCTGCGTCATCATGATCACCGCCGCCTTGCTGACGCTGTAGATGCCCATCATCGGCCCCGGCTTGATGCCCGTGATCGAGGCCATGTTGATGATCTTGCCGCCCTCACCCTGGCGAATCATCTGCCGGGCGGCAAGCTGGCACAGCCAGAAGTAGCCCTTCACATTCAACTCCAGAATCTTGTCCCATTGCCAGGGCTCGGAGTTGAGCAAAGAGCCGAAATGGGGATTGGTGGCGGCGTTGTTGACGGCAATGTCCACCCGGCCAAAGCGCTCCACCGCCTGCTCGACCAGGCGCTCCGTTTCTTCGCGGCGGGCAGCATGGGCGGCAACCGCTAGGGCCGATTCGGGAAACTGTGCGTTGATTTCCGCCGCCAGTGCATCGATGCTCTCCGCCTTGCGGCTACTGATCACCACCCGCGCGCCGGCCGCAGCATACGATCGCGCAATCGCGGCCCCAATGCTGCGGGACGCGCCGCTGATGATCGCTATCTTGCCGGAAAGGTCGAACTGCGCCATCCGCTATTTCAGCTCGCGGCGCGTGTAACCCAGAATGCTGCGGGCGACGATCAAGGTGTTGATCTGCTTCGTGCCTTCGTAGATGTCGTTG
The DNA here is from genome assembly GCA_964539885.1 of uncultured Ardenticatenaceae bacterium. Taxonomy (GTDB): domain Bacteria; phylum Chloroflexota; class Anaerolineae; order Promineifilales; family Promineifilaceae; genus JACKCB01. The sequence goes on from CAZIKT010000018.1 coordinate 67,390, forward strand.
ATCTTGGCGTCGCGCATCCACTTCTCGACCAGCAACTCGCGCGAGTAGCCGAGCGGGCCGAGCAGGGCAACTGCCTTCTGGGTGATCCAGGTGACCGCTTCACCGGCGCGCGCCTTGCACATGCTCGCCTCAAGCCGATTGCTGTGCCCGTGAGACATCATCGCCACCGATCGCAGCGTCAATAACCATGCCGATTTGTGGCGCGCTTCCATCTCGATCAGGTCGCGCTCGACGGCGGTCAGCAGGTGTTTCGGCTTGGTGTAATCAACAACCACCCCTTCCTTGGCCAACCGCTCGCGCGTGAACTCCATCGCGGCCCGGGCGATGCCCATCGCGCTGGCAGCGACCGCGGGCCGGCTGGCGTCAAAGGTCTTCATCGCCCCTTTGAAGCCTTTGGTGGAGCCGTCTCGCTGCTGAACGTCCGGGCTGCCCAGGATGTTATCGAACGGAATGCGGGCGTTGTTAAAGACGATGGCGGCGGTGTCGCTGGCCCGGATGCCCAGCTTGTGTTCCCGCTTGGCGATGCTGACACCCGGCGTGCCGGCCTCTACCACAAAAGGCTTCATACCGGCGCGGCCGGCGGAAGAATCCACCGTGGCCCAGACCACCACAAAGCCTTCGGACTGCTGCAAGGCCAGGCTGCCGTTCGTGCAAAAGATCTTCTCGCCGTTCAGAATCCACTCGCCGGCATCGCGATCCAGTGTGGCGGTCGTGCGGATGGCGCTGGTATCGGAACCGGCGCCCGGCTCGGTCATAGCCATCGCGCCCCATTTTGGATCCCCCTCCGCGAACTTAGAGAGGAAGCGCAGTTTCTGGTCCTTGGTTCCAACCGCCTCCACGGCCGCGCCGCCCAGCGCCGGGTCCGGGGTGCTCAGATACTGCCCGGCATCTCCCCAGCTGAGCGTCTCAATCAGCAGAATCAACCGCAGCAACGACGTGCTGGGGCCTGCTTTCTGGGCTTGCCCGCCGTTGGAGCCGTTTTCCTTCAGGCGGGCCATACTGCGTTTATTTTGCTCTTTCAGCACCGGCCACATGATACTCACGTACTCTTGAGGAAGCTCATGTTCATGCTCATCATAGTAACGTGATTTTGGCCGCATCACCTGTTTGGCAACCATCTCGGCCAGCATGAGCTCATCGGTGATTTTCTTGGGAATCTCAAAGTTGATCATCTTTCTACTCCGGTGATTTCGCCGTCGCAGTCGGACGTCGCCTTACAGCAGGCGACCACCTCCCGCCCGGGCGCTGCTTCCCTAGATAATCGCCAGACCGTCAAAGGAGGCAAAACCACGCGCATTGCGCAGCCATAGCTCTACCGGGTACTCGCGAATGTATCCATATCCGCCCAGCGTCTGCACCGCGCGGTCGGCGACGGACAGCACCATATCATCAACATGGTGCTTCAGCACCGCCGCTTCGCGAGTCGCATCTTTGCCTCTGTCCAGCAACCAGGCCACCTCCCACACCATCAGCCGGGCGGCGTCCACATCAATGGCCATCTCCGCCAGCATAAACGCAATCGCCTGCCGGTGGGCAATCGGCTCGCCAAACTGCTCACGGTTCTTGGCATAGTCACGGGCATACTCAAAGCCGGCCTTTGCCACTCCCACAGCGGCAGCGCCTTGAGCGACACGGCTGTGATTCAGGATCAGGTTGAAATCGATGCCGGCTTCCCCACCCAGCCGATTGCCGGCCGGAACCCGGCAATCAACGAGCTTCAGGCGGTAGGTTGGCAAGGCGCGCACGCCCATCAATCTTTCACGCTCCCCGACGGTCAACCCCGGCGTGTCAGCCGGCACGATAAAGGCCTGCGTTTCGCCCCCTTCATTGGCATAGACAAGGAACACTTCCGTCGCATCGGCCAGCGGAACCATCCCCTTTTCGCCGTTCAACACGTAGTGATCACCCTCTCGTACAGCCGTGGTTGCCAGTGATCGGGGATCGTACTGCACGCGCAACTCCGGCAGGGCGGCGGTCATCTGCGGGAACAGCTCGCCGGCAAAGCCCGGCAAATAAGCTTGCTTTTGTTCCTCGGTTCCGCAGAGCATGAGCGGTATGGCCACCAGGTTTGGTGAGAGGATGGCCAGCGTCGCCGCCAGGTCTCCCCAGGCGAATTCTTCGACGGCAATTGCGCCGGTGACCGCCGAATACTCCCCGAAGCCCCCATAGGTCTCCGGCAGGCTGGTGGGCAGTAGCCCGATATCCCAGCCGGCTTCCAGTATGCCAGCCGGCAGGTGTTCCGCTTCGTCAGCGTCGCGGAATACTTTTCGCAACCTGTCCGCGGAGAAGCGCCTGACTGTACTGGCTAACATCTGTTGTTCGTCATCCAAAGTAAAATCGAGCATCTTGACTCCTATTGCACGGCGTTCTCGATTCACAGTGGGTCTCCAAGATGACGGCCCACAGCTATTAGGTGGATGCTTCCATCACACTCCGTTTTGCCCGAACGATGCTGTCGGTCATGCGAGCGACGCGCACCATTTGTCGGACATCATGTACACGAACAATATCCACGCCACGATCGATAGCGATAGCCACCGTAGCGGCGGTACCTTCAACGCGATCCTCCGGCGGCAAGTCCAATGTGTAGCCGATAAAGGACTTGCGCGACGTGCCCACCAGCAGCGGATAGCCTAGCGAACGCAATGCGCCCAGCTCGTTGATCAAGCGCAAGTTTTGTGCGACTGACTTGCCGAAGCCGATGCCGGGGTCCACGACAATCTGTTCCGGCCTGATTCCCCATGACAGCCCGTGATCGATGCTGGACTGCAACTCCCTTATCACGTCCGGAATGAGATCGTCGTATTCAATCCCCACGTATCGCCCCCCGAGCCGTTCCTGCTGGTCCACATTCCTGGGCCGGCTGCGATTGTGCATGATCACCACTGGGCAACCTGCCCCGGCCACCACGGCAGCCATTTCCGGGTCCATGCGCAGGCCCCAGACATCATTGACCCAGTTAGCCCCGGCTTCGAGCGCCGCGGCAGCCACCTGGGAGCGATAGGTATCAACTGAGATAGGCACCCGCACGGCCTGCCGGACCGCGCTGATAAGCGGCACTACGCGTGATTGCTCTTCAGCGGTCGTAATCGGCTGGCTGCCTGGGCGTGTGCTCTCTCCGCCGATATCGATGATGTCTGCTCCGTCAACGACAAATTCCTCGGCCTGGCGCACGGCCCGCTGGATAAGGTCATCCTCGCCGGCCCGCATTAGGCCGTCGCCGGAAAAGCTATCCGGCGTGACATTCAGGACTCCCATCACGTAGGTGCGTCGTCCCCAGATGAGCGGCAGCGGCAGGCGCTTCAGGCCGGACAGGTCGTGTCCGTCCAGCAACTCCTGCACGCTCGCGCCGCTTATCGGGTGTCGCCAGGTCGGGGCAATGTCCGCCAGCGGCAGCAAGACGAAGGCTCTGTCAGATATGCCGGGATGTGGCAGGCTCAGCCGGTCATCTTCGAACGTGCCGTCGTCGTACGTTAATAGGTCAATGTCAATGACGCGCGGTCCCCACCGTTCTCCCGGTACCCTGCCCAGCCTTCGCTCAAGCAGTTTGGTCTCCGACAAAAGCTCGCTCGGGGAAAGTCTCGTATGCGCCTCGAGACAAAGGTTTAGGAAGCGGGGCTGATCGGCGACACCCCACGGTTCCGTTTCATACACCGGCGAAATCTGGTCGATGACGACCAGACCCGCGTCTTCCAGGCCGCTCACCGCTTGGCGGAGATTCAGCAACCGATCGCCCAGATTGGTGCCCAGGCTCAGAAACAGGTGGTGCGCCGAAGTTGTCACTTGTCGCTGATTGCTGAAGGATTGCCGGCGCTAGGCCGTATGCTTCAGTTGGTCGACCTTGTCGGTCAGGGTGGCGATCTTCTCGCTCAGCGAATCAATATCCGACTTAGTCGGCACGTTCATACGGTGCAGGATCCCCTCAATACGGGAATCGATCTCGCTGCTGGCAGTCTCAACCGCCTCGACAGTCTCCTCCTCCACTTCCTCAACCCGGTGGCGCCGGCGCTCAAGCACGTCCGTCAGAATCTTGCGACCGTCCTTTTCCGCAATCTCACCGCGCTCGACCAGCCGATCGACGAACTCCTCGATCTCTTCCTGGGCTAAGGCGACTGCGCCGATTCCAGCCAACAATACCCGGTGAGCGATTTGCAGGAACGGGTTGGGCTCACGGCCATCAACCGCTTCTTCCATTACCACTTCTATTTCAGCCATCTGTATCCTCCAGCGTATTGTGAAACGATAGGGCTCAAGAGGCCGTAAAACTACCGCCTCTCATATCGAATGAGAAATAACGCGGTGCGTTATAGCGAGAATATAACACGCCGCGTTATGGGTGTCAAGCCGGCGAAACCGCCGGTTTGGACGCCTGTCTCTATTGTTTGGTCTGATGCCTGGTGTCCAAACTGCTATAGGACTGAAGTCAGGCTTGCTCGAAGTAGCGTGTCTTCTCCCAATCCGTAACCTGCTGGTCCAGCATACGACGCTCTCCCTCCCACGCGCCATAAAGCTGTTGCAGTACCTCTTCATCGAATAGCCCGGCTGCTGCCAGATCCTCGCGCATCAGCTTGAGGGAGGCGGCAAATGAATCCGCCGCTTCCGGTGGTGTGGCCTCAGGCAGCTTGTTACCGATACCCTTCAAACCGGCCGCCAGCAGCGCCGCGATAGCCAGGTATGGATTGGCATCCGCGCCGGCTATTGAGCATTCCACAAATGCGCCGGTCTGGCTGCCGACTTCATCGCCGGCATTCACCATCTCGTGCAACCGGTTCTGCCCCCCTAGCTGCTGCAATCGCTTGTGGCTATTGGCAGTCGGGATCAGAAAGGGCAGTATGCCCGGTAGGTGCGAGCGAATGCCGGCCGAGAATTCCGCCCGCTCGTTCCCGGAAATGAGATACGCTCCTTCCGGTGCCGGAGTTTCTTCCAGTTCATACCCGGCCTCCGGTTCCAGATCTGATGGGGACGGCTTGCTGCTCGCCTTCGCGCTGACCTCGTCCACCGGCATCGGCTCTAAATCGGCGAAGATGTTGCGCCGGCCGTCTCTGCCCCACAGCGAAAGGCGCAAGGTGAGTGTGTTGCCTGGCTTCCCGGTCATCGGCAAGGCCATAAAAGTGGCGCTATTTCCAAACTGCCTGGCGATACTCTTTACGCAATACTTTAGCAGCATCAGCCCATCCGCCGCAGTCAGGGCGTCTCGCCCGGGCATGGCTGCGGAATAGTGGCCGGGCGAGCCGGCCGGCTGCGAATAGGCCGGCGCGATGCCTGCCGCGGTAAGCGCGCGTCGCGCTCCCTCGTTTACCAGCTCGGCGCTGCCGCCGGACACCATGTCTCCGCCGACGAGCTGCCCATCCACCGGATTCAGCGCCGCGAAGTCACGCGCCCGCAATATGGCCGGCGGCTCGCTAAAGAGATAGTACTCAATTGTGGCCGACACACGCGCCCGCAAGCCCAGTTCGGCCATTGCTGATAGATGTTCGACCAGCAGATCGCGCGGCATGATTGCGCGGGGTCCGCCTCTGCCGACCTGGTTGACGGAGCCAAACACGATTGCCGAACGGTTGAGCCACGGCGCCGGCCGCAGGGAACTGGCATCTATCCGGCAAAACAGCGGAGCTGCGGCGGAAGCAACGAACTCAGCCGGAAAGTGGAGACCATGTCGGGCGACCTGCTCGAGGAAGTGCATCGCCGGCACATGCCGGCCAACCAGCCTTCCCATGACATCTACCAGCACAACCAGCACGCTCTCAATTTCATGGGACTCAATCTTGCCATTGAGATCGGTCAATGTTAAGATGCCCGGCAGTTCATCGTCCGGCATACGTTCACCTCCTAACTGTTCGTCGATGGGATATTCTATGCCCGACCCGGCAAAACGAAAAACAGTCATTCGCCCCACCCGGCCGGCCTGGAAGGGGTGAACTCAATTCCCTGTCCCATGCGCAGAAGCAAGGCCGCTGTTACCCTCCTGCCGGACGCTGTCCTGTTTGCGCTGCCGGTGTTACTGTGCTTGTTGTTAGCAAAGCCGGTTAATATTGCCCTTGCACAGGAGGTCGCGACCTCCGAGTATCTGGTGCAGCCCGGCGATACCTGGCTGGCGCTCTCCCTGCGCTACGACGTTGATCAGTCGGACTTGCAGGCGGCGAATCCTCACCCGAATCCGCTGCGGCAGCCTGTCATCGGGGATCTCATCACACTGCCAACCATGATTGTCCCCCCGGATGGGAAGACCACCACCGGCCGGATAACGCGGCTCGATAGGGGCGGGTTGTTGAGACCGGCCGCCGGGGCGGGACTTGCGATCAGCACGCTGGCCCGGCTCAACGGGTTGACCGCCCCGATCACCCCGGCATTGCTCCAGCCGGTGCTGCTGCCGGACGACGGGTCGCCGTTGCGGGAATGGCCCGTCGGCATGGAAGATCTTGAGCTATCCCGGATACCGGCACAACCAGGACAGGCGCTGGCGCTGCGCGCTGTCGTCGCCGGTGTCGATTCTTTCAGCGCCCGTCTCAACGATATCCCTTTCAATGGCTTTGTGAACGGCAACAACGCGCTTAGCGTCGGCGGTACAGGTGCTTTCTTTCCGGCCGGCGTTCCTGAACTACTCATTCAGCCGGCCGCCGGCCCGGCATGGATACAGCCCTGGCGCTTTGTGGATGGCTCCTGGGACTTTGATCGCGTTACCCTGACCGGTGACGCGGCGACTATTGACCAGGAGTCTATCGCGGCGGAGCGCGCCCGCCTGTTTGAGCTGTGGTCGTTGGCCGGCCAACAACCGTTATGGAACGCGCCTTTTGACTTGCCCATTCAGAGCTATTTGGAGGTCAGCTCCAATTACGGGGCCAGACGCTCGTACAACGACGGCCCCTTCCGCAGCTATCACGAAGGGGTGGATTTCAGCGCGTACGGCGGCACGCCGGTGACCGCTCCGGCCGGCGGGGTTATCGTGCTGGCTGAGCAGCTATACGTCCGCGGCGGCGCTGTGCTCATCGATCACGGCTTGGGGATCTATTCCGGCTACTATCATCTGTCGAATGTCCTCGCTGAGGTCGGCCAGGCAGTATCAGCCGGCGCGGTCATTGGTGAAGTAGGCACAACCGGCCTGTCCAGCGGCAACCATCTGCATTGGGACCTGCTCGTGGCGGGCGTCTGGGTGGACGCGGCCGCCTGGCGGGAGCAGGGCATGGCCTGCTGGATACTTGCCGGCTGGGGCGCGCCTTGTTTGCCGGCAGAAGGCTGAGCTCCCGCGCGAGAGTAACTGAGAGGAAGGTCGTTTGCAGTTGTTACCCAATGTTAGCCGATTTCTAAGCTGGTTCAGCATAGGCCCTCGATGCCGATTCAGTGTGCGAAACGCTTTGGCGGTCTTGTGCGCGTTCAGCGTCTTGCTCGCCGCATGCCGGGACGCTGGGGTGATCGGTGACCCAACCCCGTTTCCCACCTCAACGGTCGCCCCATCCCCTTCGCCCCCGCCCACCCCAACCGCCACAGGAACTCCGGCCGGCACAGTGGCGTACACTTTTGCCGCCGGAGGCTTTACCTTACAGTTGCCGGCGGGGTGGAGTGTGGTCGAGCAGGGCCTTACGGTACTTGGCTACCACTACCTGTTAGGGCCGGAGCCGATTGACCCGGGTCCCTTCAGCAGCGCGATCTTCGTGATCGATAGCGAGGCGCAGACCCCGGCGTCATTCGCTGAGGCTATCCTGTGCGGCAGCGGGTGCGCGGATGACATCCTACTGGAGGAAACGACGATTGCCGGCGCGCCCGCGCTGAAGACAACGCTTGCCCATGACGGCGTGGCGCTGGACTGGTATTTCCTGGAGCATGCTGATCAGCTGCTCGTCTTCTCACTGCACGACCCGGTTGTGCTGGCGGACAGGGCCGATCTGCTGGAAACCATCTCGTTTGAAGAGAGCTCCGACGAAAATGAGACAGTGCAGGAAGAGGCTACCGCTACGCCCATGC
>CAZIKT010000018.1:75448-77278 GCA_964539885.1 uncultured Ardenticatenaceae bacterium
GAGAGCTCCGACGAAAATGAGACAGTGCAGGAAGAGGCTACCGCTACGCCCATGCCTGCGCTGGAGCCGGTGCGCTCGTGGAGGCGGTACGTACCGGAGTCGATCGACCTGTCGTTGGAAGCGCCGGCCGCGTGGCTGCAGGATGACGATTCCCCGGTCTGGCGGCCCGCCGCCGGCAGCCCGCTGATGCTGGGCTTTGAGGTGCTAGATCTGGGCGCTGAGAGCTTTGACGCGCCGGAGTACATCCCGGAAGGTGCGACGATCGAGGCCACCAGCGCGCCGCTGCTCGAGTGGGCGCGCGACGCCATCAGCGTCACCCTCTCCCTGCCGGATATGTCAGCGGTGTGGGTCATGGTTCCGGTTGGTGAACAGGTGCTTCTTTTTCGGGCGGAAGCGCCGGACGGTTCGAGCCGCGCTCCCTTGATGCCTATTCTTGAACACATGCTGGCCTCCGTACGCCTGGGATTCGTTCTCGAAGAGTTCATTCCGGAACCGAATGAGGCGGCGATCGGTCTCTTTCAGGCCTTGATCGCTGATCCGAATGGCGATGAGGCGCTGGCATTCCTGAGCCCGGCGCTGCGCTCCCAGATCCCGGCCGGGGAATCGCCGGCAACACTGCTCCAGTTGACCGATGCAATTCTCGAATACAACCTCGACTGGACTTACATCACAGATGACACGGTCCTGGTGACCGTGGAGATTGTGCTCGCCGACGGATCCGAGGTCACGCGGGAGCTGCTGGCGGTGAATCTGGATGAGCTTGGCTGGCGCGTGGATGCGATAACCATCCCCGCTCCGGCCGAGTAAGTCAATCGCGGAGGTTACCTATGTTGAGGGGTAAATTGACCATCGTTGTCTGGCTTTCGCTGCTCCTCCTGGTTGCCTGCGCCGGAGCCGAGACGCCACAGCCGACCAACACGCCGACGGCAATCGCCAGTGAAGCGCTTGTTACCGAGGCAGGGGCATCTGCGACCCCCGACAGCGCCGCTGAGATAGGAGATGCCCCCGCTGAATCTGAGGCAAACAATGGTGAACCGGCTGAAGACGACGCGGTCGAAAGCGAAAGCGCTATCGCTACCCCCGGCCGGCCGGAAACGGTCAGCACGATTGCCCCGGACGGGCTTCATCTACTGGGGACGTTTTATCCCGCGGCCGGCATAGGCCCGTGGCCGGCGGTGCTGCTCCTGCATATGCTGGGCAGCAATCGCGAAGCGTGGACCGAGACCGGCTTGCCGGCAGCGCTAACCGAGGCGGGTTACGCGGTCTTAGCGCTAGACATGCGCGGGCACGGCGACACAGGTGGGACCAGGGATTGGGCGCTGACCGAGGAGGATCTGCCAAAGGTATGGCGCTATCTGGCCGGCCGAGGAGACATCGACCCCGCCCGTATTGCCATCGTCGGGGCCAGCATCGGGGCCAACATGGCAATGCGCACGGCTGCGAGAGAGGCTCTCATTCCCGCTGTTATCCTCCTCTCACCGGGCTTGGACTATCAGGGGGTGACCACTGAAGATGTCTTGGCAGGCTATGGCGCACGACCCCTGCTGATTGTCGCCAGCTCAGAGGACAGCTACGCCGCCGACTCGTCACGCACTCTGGCTGAGCAGGCCGGGGAGTCCGCGCAAATTCTGATGTATGACGGCGCGGGCCACGGCACAAACATGTTCCGTGCACAACCGGACCTGATAGACACAATCCTTGATTGGTTAGGGCAACATCTATAGGTTCATAGCGCAACCGGAGATCGCGGCTTCCGGCGCCCGCGGGAAGTTGCCGGCCATTGCTGTTGTTTGAGCAGCCGATGGTCGCTATACTGACATCGCCTTAGGC
>CAZIKT010000019.1:0-18990 GCA_964539885.1 uncultured Ardenticatenaceae bacterium
CCAGTCGCCGGGGTCAAAGGGAGCATGAGGAGGTGATCTGTGGCACAAATTGGAGTGCCTGAGGCAGGTGAAGCCGGCCTGGGCACTAGACTCGTTGCACTAATCGGACGCGTTGTTCTCGCCGTGATCATCCCGCTGATCGCGTTTGCCGTTATTTATGCGGGATTCATCTTTTTGCGCGATAGCAATGCCCCACAATGGTTTGCCGTAATTGTGGCAATTGTTTGGGGCGTCGGGGGCGTCGCTCTGCTGTACTGGATCTTTAACGGGATCGTTGAGCGCCTGCCGGACGACTGGCAGGCGCGATTGCAGCCGTTTGTCTTTGTCGGCCCGGCGTTGTTCATACTCATTGCTTACCTGGCATGGCCAACTGTGAAGACATTCCAGATCAGCCTGTATAACCGCGACGGTACCGATTTCATTGGTTTTCAGAACTACCTCAACCTATTCGAAATGAGACGGCTGCCGGGGCAGAGTTTCTTTACCGCATTGAGCAACGATACCTTCTGGCAAACAGTGCTGAACAACTTGTTCTGGATCATCTTCGGCAGCACCCTTTCGGTGATCACCGGCTTGCTCATCGCGGTGCTGGCTGATCGCAGCAAATTCGAGCGCACCTCGAAGTCCTTCATCTTCCTGCCAATGGCCATCTCTTTCGTTGGGGCCAGCATTATATGGAATCTGGTATACGCGGTAAGGCCGGCAGATTTCAATCAGATTGGTCTGCTAAATGCGGTTGTCACCGCGTTCGGCGGCGATCCGCGAGCCTGGATAGCGCGGCCCGAGATCTGGCCCTGGAACAATCTGTTTCTCGTCTTCATCGTGGTCTGGCTGCAGACCGGCTTTGCCATGGTGTTGTACTCGGCCGCTCTCAAAGGAATACCCGGCGAGTTGCTGGAAGCCTCGCGCGTAGACGGCGCAACCGAGATACAGACCTTCTTCCGCATCATGATACCCTACATAAGGGGCACCATTATCACAGTCTGGACAACGGTCGTAATCTTCACACTGAAGATATTTGACGTCGTTTGGGTCATGACCGGCGGTAACTTCAAGACTGATGTGATCGCCACGAAGTTCTATCGCGACTCCTTCGTGGCCCAGGACCCCGGCACCGGCTCGGCCATGGCCATTATCCTGCTCATTGCGGTGATTCCAGTCATGATCTACAACCTGCGCCAGTTCAGGGAACAGGAGGCCTTCTAAGATGGGTAGCGGAAGCGTTCGCAGAAATCGACTCATTGGGCTATTGCTTGTTAACGGGGCCCTCTTGCTGCTGGTCATACTATGGACGACGCCCACCTTTGGCATTTTTGTCTCCTCGTTCCGCACGCGGCTGGACATCCAGACCTCCGGCTGGTGGACGATATTCCCACACCGTGACTGGGAAATGGTGGCGACCATAGACCCCAGAGAGGCCGGGCTTGATCCCGAAGGCGTGATGGAGATCGAAGGGGTAGTGGGCACCTTCGAGGAGTTGCGGGAGGGCGTCGAAAACGAGGACGGCACGGTCCGTGTCATCTGGGTTGGAAACCGGCGTATCGGTACCGTCCAGGTGCAGGAGTTGAACTGGACGGTGAACTGGGACTTCACCCTGGACAACTACCGGCAGGTGTTGACCGGCAAGAACTTCGAGTTCACAAATGAGGCGGGCGAGGTCGAGGTGATCCCTGGCGATGGCATGGGACAATCCTTTCTTAACAGCCTCGCAGTGGCCATCCCTTCCACTATTATTCCCATCCTCATTGCCGCCTTCGCCGCCTACGGATTTGCGTGGATGCGCTTTCCGGGCCGGAAACTCTTCTTCATCATGGTTGTGGCGCTGTTGGTAGTGCCGCTGCAAATTGCGCTGGGTCCGGTCCTCAGTATGTACGGCGCCCTCGAGCTGACCGGCACCTACCTGGCGGTCTGGCTCGCGCACACCGGCTTCGGCCTGGCGCTGGCGACTTACCTGTTGTTCAATTACATCAGTCAGCTCCCCCGGGAGACGCTGGAATCGGCGTTCATTGACGGCGCCTCCCACTTCATCATCTTCTTCCGGCTGATCTTGCCCCTGTCGGTGCCGGCGCTGGCGGCTTTCGCCATCTTCCAGTTCCTGTGGGTGTGGAACGACTACCTGGTGGCGCTGATCTACCTGGGCGGGCGGCCGGAATATGAAGTGGTGACCATGCGCCTGGCAGACATTGTCGGCTCGCGCGGCAACGATTGGCACCTCCTAACTGCGGGAGCCTTCGTCTCTATGATCCTGCCTCTGGCAGTGTTCTTCTCGCTACAGCGCTACTTTGTCCGTGGTCTGCTGGCTGGATCTGTGAAGGGCTAGGATATGAGCACTCTGTCATTTCCCCGGGACTTTGTCTGGGGCGTGGCAACATCCTCGTACCAGATCGAGGGCGCGGTGGCCAATGACGGCCGCAGCCCCTCGATCTGGGACGTCTTCTCCCACACGCCGGGAAAGACACGCAATGGAGACACCGGTGACGTGGCCTGTGACCATTACAGCCGCTGGCCGGCAGACGTGGCCCTGATGCGTGATCTCGGAATTCGCGCTTATCGTTTCTCCATTGCCTGGCCCCGCATCCTGCCCGAGAGCAGTGGCAAAGTCAATCAGGCCGGCCTGGACTTCTACGGTCGGCTAGTCGACAGTTTGCTTGAGGCTGGCGTTGAACCCTACGTAACCCTTTTTCATTGGGATCTACCCGCATGGGTTCAGGAGCGAGGCGGGTGGCCGGAGCGCTTCTCAACGCAGGCCTTTGCCGAATACGCGCAGGTGGTCAGCCGGCATCTGGGCGATCGCGTCCGTTACTGGATCACTCACAACGAGCCCTGGTGCGCCAGCATGCTCAGCCACCAAATCGGTGAACATGCGCCCGGCTGGCAGAATTGGAACGTTGCCCTGCGCGCCGCTCACCATCTGTTGCTCTCGCACGGCATGGCGGTCAACATTATCCGGAGCAATTGCGCCGATGCCGAGGTTGGTATCACGCTGAACTTTGAGCCGGCGTTTCCGGCATCGCCCAGCGCCGCCGACTACCATGCGGCAAGGCTCCAGGAGGGTTACTTCAGCCGCTGGTTCCTGGATCCTGTCTATGGCCGGCGCTACCCGGCCGATATGGTTGTCCACTATGAGCAGCAGGGATACCTACCGAATGGCCTAGACTTCGTCCAGGCGGGCGACATGGAACTGATTGCCGCCCCCACTGACTTTCTTGGAGTGAACTATTACACGCGCCGGGTCTCTCGTGACGACGAGGCGGTGGACAACCTGCCGCCGACCGTGTTTCAAGCTCCCAAAGAGGAGTGGACGGAAATGGACTGGGAGATTCATCCGCAGGCGTTGTACCATCTCCTCAACCGGCTGCACTTTGAGTATCAGGTTCCCCGGATCTACATCACTGAAAACGGGTGCAGCTTTTCGGACGGGCCGGATAGCGCCGGCGTAATCCAGGATCAGAGGCGTATTGATTATCTGCATGATCACCTGCACGCCGTCCATCGATCCATAGCCAATGGCGCTCCCGTGGCCGGCTATTTCGTCTGGTCGCTAATGGACAACTTTGAATGGGCGCATGGATACAGTCAGCGCTTCGGCCTGGTCTGGGTCGACTATGACACCCTGGCCCGCATACCCAAGCAAAGTGCTTTCTGGTACCGGGCAGTGATTGAACGAAATGGACTAGAGAGCGCCACCTAGCGGGAAGCTGCTCTTGTCCTACGTGCCGACAAAAAGGGAAAGTCCTATGAGTGAAGGACGCTCGTGGTTCAGCGAAGCCGTCTTCTATGAGTTATACGTGCGCGCGTACGGAGACAGCAACGGCGACGGTCACGGCGACTTCCGAGGGGCGATCGAGAAACTGGACCATATCGCCTCCCTGGGCGTCGATTGCATATGGATCCAGCCGCACTATCCGTCTCCTCTGCTTGATGATGGTTATGATGTGGCTGATTATTACGGGATACACCCGGATTATGGCGATCTTGAGGACTTCAAGGCATTTCTTGACGCTGCCCATGATCGCGGACTGAAGGTGGTCGCCGACCTGGTCATGAATCACACGTCGGCGCATCACCCCTGGTTCCAGCAGGCGCGAAGTGACCCGGCATCCCCATATCGCAACTACTATGTATGGAGTGACACCGGCCGGGAGTACAGCGATGCGCGGATCATCTTTCTGGACTATGAAAGTAGCAATTGGAGCTATGATGAGGTCGCCGGGCAATTCTACTGGCACCGCTTCTATAGCAGCCAGCCCGATCTGAACTATGACAACCCGGCCGTTCACGACGAGATGTTCCGGATCATTCGGTTCTGGATGGATTTGGGCCTGGATGGCTTTCGGGCAGATGCCGTGCCCTATCTGTATGAGCGCGAGGGCACCAATTGCGAAAACTTGTCGGAGACGCATGCGTTTCTGAAGAAGGTTCGCCGCATGATGGATGAGGAGTATCCAGATCGGGTGCTCATTGCCGAGGCAAACCAATGGCCCTGGGACCTCCTCCCGTACTTTGGTAATGGCGATGAGTTTCACGTCTGCTTTCACTTTCCAATCATGCCCCGGCTCTTCATGGCCCTCCGGCAGGGTGTGAAGGAGCCAATCCTGAAGATCCTGGCCCAAACGCCCGATATCCCTCCCGGCGCGCAATGGATGACGTTCTTACGCAACCATGACGAGCTGACCCTGGAGATGGTCACGCCGGATGAGCGGGAGTGGATGTGGCAGCAATACGCGCCCGATCCGGCGATGCGCTCGAACCTGGGTATTCGCCGCCGGCTGGCCCCACTGCTGGACAATCACCGGGGCAAGTGGCTCATCCTCAATGCCATATTGGTTTCCCTGATGGGCACGCCGATCATCTATTACGGGGACGAGATCGGCATGGGCGACAATATCGCGTTGCCGGACAGGCATGGGCTGCGGACGCCGATGCAATGGGATGATTCGCCGAATGCCGGCTTTTCCACCGCCGCGAACCTTTACAATCCTTTGATCGCCGATCCGGTCTACGGCTACGAGCAGGTGAACGTGGCTGCCCAGGACCGCGACCCCGGCTCTTTCCTGAATGCGTTGCGCTTTCTCCTGGCTGTGCGCAAGGAGCGTCCGGAGTTGCGTCAAGGCAAGCTGAACATGCTGGACAATGACGATCAAGCAGTCTTCGGTTATTGGCGCAGCACCAGTTCGTCACGCACATTGTGTCTCTACAACCTGGGCGCGGAAACCAATTCGATCAGTCTGGACCTTGTTGGGCATAAGGGCGGGCGGCTGGTAGATTTGTTGCACGACGGTCAGATCTATCCCATTGATGATTACCCGGTGGTTATTCGGCTGCGTCCATACGCCAGTCACTGGTTGACCGTCGAGGATGCCTGACAGATCCCATATGAGGAATGAGCGCACGTAGCGCGTAGGGGAATGATCACTTCCGCCGAAATTGATAATCAATTCAATACACTAGTGCGTGGGCCACTTCAAATATTGGAACGGTGGGAGCAAGAGCTATTCCGTATACGCCTGGAGCTTCACCTAAAAGATATCATTCGCCCGCTCAGTCTGCTCTACGGCGACCGCGCGGACTTCGATGCCTGCATCATCAACCTGCTGGACGTCGCGGCCCAACACTATGCCGACCGACCAGTGGATCTGAGGAGGCTGGATATCAGCCGGGTACATAATCCCGACTGGTTTCAGCAGGCAGACATGGTCGGTTATGTCTGCTACGCTGACCGTTTTGCCGGTTCGCTGAGCGCAATCAGGGATCACATTCCCTACTTGAAGGAGCTCGGCGTCACCTACCTGCATGTGATGCCTTTGCTACAACCACGGCCTGGCCCTAATGACGGCGGCTACGCGGTAATGGACTATCGTTGCGTGGACAGCAGGCTGGGCGCAATGGAGGACCTGGTAGAGCTATCCACGGCGCTGCGCAGTAACGGCATCAGTCTCTGCACCGACCTGGTATGCAATCACACCGCCAAGGAGCACCGCTGGGCGCAGGCGGCATTGGCGGGCGATCCCTATTATCTCGATTACTACATCAGCTATCCGGATCGATCAATGCCGGACGAGTGGGAAAAAACTTTGCCGGAGGTATTTCCCGACTTCGCGCCCGGCAACTTCACCTATTACGATGAAAACAAGCGCTGGGTGTGGACCACTTTCAACGAATATCAGTGGGACCTGAACTATCGCAATCCGGCGGTGTTCCGCGAGATGTTGTCGGTGATCCTTTTCCTGGCCAACAGGGGTGTGGAGGTGATCCGCCTCGACGCCGTCGCCTTCATGTGGAAGCGGCTGGGAACCGATAGCCAGAATCAGCCGGAGGCGCATGCAGTTCTGCAGGCCTGGCGCGCCCTCACTCGCCTGGCCGCTCCGGGAGTGTTGTTGCTGGCCGAGGCCATAGTCTCGCCGGATAAGCTGATTCCCTACCTGGGCGTGGGGGAGGCGACCAATAAAGAATGCGACCTTGCCTACCACAACGTCTATATGGTGCTGTTGTGGAGCGCCCTGGCCGAGCGGAACGTACGCCTGCTGACTTACGCGCTTCAGCAGATGCCTAGCATCCCATCCGGCGCAGCCTGGCTCAGCTACGTGCGCTGCCATGACGATATCGGCTGGGCGGTGCGCGACGAAGATGCCGGGGCAATCGGGCTGAACGGCTTTCTGCATCGCGCTTTTCTGAGCGACTTCTACAGCGGGCATTTTCCCGGCAGCTTTGCGCGTGGGGCGACCTTTCAATACAACCAGCGGACGAAGGACCGGCGCATCAGCGGTTCGTTGGCGTCGCTGGCAGGACTTGAGTTGGCGCTTGAAAACGGCGACCCTCAGCAGATCAACCTGGCCATCGGACGGATACTGCTCCTGCATGGGCTGATCATGGCTTTTGGCGGCATACCGCTGCTTTACATGGGGGACGAGATTGGGTTGTTGAACGACCCTTCTTACTTGAACAACCCCTTGCTGGCAGACGACAACCGCTGGCTACATCGGCCACAAATGGACTGGGGTGCAGCAGTCAGGCACGATGATGTGCAGACCGTGGCCGGCCGGATATTTGCCGGGGTGAAGGCTCAGGTCCACGCTCGAAAGTCCCTCAGCGCCTTGCATGCGGAGGCGGAGACTCTTGCGGTGTGGACGCACAATGACCACGTTTTCGGGCTGCTGCGTAACAGCCCGCGCGGACGGTTGCTGATTCTGGCGAATTTTACTGAATTGGAGCAGACTGTGCCGGCCTATCGTTTCGCCGAGATGAGCTTTGGCGATCGGTTGGTTGACCGGCTTACCGGCCGGAAGCTGGATGGTCGTCAGGATGTGAGGTTGGCGACCTACGAGATAGTCTGGCTACAGAGCGCGGCACAGGGGTGAGATATGAACGCATTGGTCGGTGGCGTGGAGGCCGGCGGTACAAAGTTCGTTTGCGCGGTGGGAAGTGGGCCGGACGATATCCGGGCCGAAACCAAGTTCCCTACCACGACGCCTGACGAGACTCTCGGGCGAGTCCTTGACTTCTTTGATGAGCAAGAGCGGCAACATGGCCCATTACACGCTCTCGGCGTGGCGGCATTTGGCCCTCTCGACCCGCGCCCTCAATCCGAGACCTACGGCTACATCACCTCTACGCCGAAGCCGGGTTGGCGGAATACCGATTTCGTCGGCGAATTGCGCGCAGTCCTGCTCCGGCCAATCGCCTTTGATACGGATGTCAATGGGGCGGCGCTTGGCGAATGGCGTTGGGGCGCCGCTCAGGGCCTGCAAAGCTTCATTTACCTCACCATCGGGACCGGCGTTGGCGGCGGCGTGATGGCAGAGGGCCGGCTATTGCATGGGCTGATTCACCCCGAGATGGGCCATATTCGCCTGCCGCACGATTGGGAAAGCGATCCTTTCCCCGGTCGCTGCCCCTATCACGGCGATTGCCTGGAAGGGATGGCGGCCGGCCCAGCGATGGCTGCCCGTTGGGGGCAATCGGCGGAAGGTCTGCCGGCAGACCACCCCGGCTGGGAGCTGGAGGCGCACTATCTGGCGCTGGCCCTGAACAACCTCATCTGTACGCTTTCGCCGGAGCGGATCATCTTGGGGGGTGGGGTCATGTCGCAGCCTGTGCTGCTGCCAATGGTTCGCCGGAAGGTGCAGGAGCTGCTGAACGGTTATGTGGAACACCCGGCGGTCATCAGCGACATTGACCGCTACGTTGTGGCGCCCGCGCTGGGTGGACGGGCTGGGGTTTTGGGAGCCCTTGCGTTGGCGCAAGCTGTCCTTGAATGAGGGGTAATGAGAGCCAGTCACTGAACTCCCCAGTTCAGTGACCGGCTCAAAATGCGCCGGCGCTACTCCTGGGCAGGGCCGCCACTGGCGAATAACAGGTTGCCGGCATCCGCAAACAAGTTCAATGCCAGCCGGCCGTCTTCCGTGATCACAAAGGTGCGCACATCGTTCAGGAAGGCCAGGAATTGCGTATCCAGGCTACCTTCCGGGCACAAGGCGCGGGTGACTGCAATCGTGTTCGCGTTGATGATCAAGCTATTACCGTCCACCGTGTAAGTTGTGCTACCCACGTTGCAGTCTGCGACCAGGTTCAACGTACCGTCCTCGTTAAACTGCAGCGTGTAATTGGCAGGATTCGGGACAGTGATGTCATTCAGTTCAGCGGTGTCCTGAAACTCGATCCATTGCCAGATCACGCCGGTTAGTCCGGAGATTGTCTCGGCCGCAGGCGGCTCGGCGGTTGGTTGCTCGGCCGGCGCCTCGGTGGTCGGCTGTTCCGCCGCCGGGGGTTCCTCGGTCACCGGCGTCTCTTCTGTTTCGGCCGGAATACCCGTGCCAAATACCATGTTGCCGGCATCGGCGATGAGGTTCAGGTAGAGCTTGCCGTCTTGTATGACATAAGTGGCTACGTTGCTGAGAAATCTCAGGTACTCGTCATACAGTGATTCCTCACCACATTCCGCCAGGGTAGTCGGCCCAAGCTCCATGGTGAGGCCGCCACTGGCCGCCGCGTAGCTGCCGCTACCCACGTTACAATCGGCCCGGAACTGGAAGGTGCCGTCCTCAGCAAAGAACAGCGTGTAAGCGGCTGGATCTGACACAACGATGTCTTTCTCGCCCGCTGAATCCTCAAAGCCTTCCCATTGCCAGACAACATTCTTAAGGGCCGCATCGGCGTCCTCGGTGGCCGGCGCCTCTTCGCCGGCCGCAGCTTCTTCTCCGGCGGCTCCCGCCAGTGTGAATAGAAGCTCATCGCCGCCGGCCGGCATGATCAGCTCCAACTGCTGACCGCCCGCCCGCAAGCGGAAATTCTGGATGGCCGGAAGGGAGGTCAGCAGATCGGTCGAGCGAGACCCTTCCGCACATTCTGCGAGAGTTGTCGGCCCCACCACAAATTGCACCGCACCAACAGTGCCATCGTCGATTGAGTATGTCCCGGCTGCTACATTGCAGTCGGCCACGACGTTTAGCGAGCCGTCCGCATTGAATATCAGCTCATAAGCCTCGGGATTCTCAACAAGCGCCTCCGTCCCTGCGGTTGGATTGCGCGTACCGGCCCAATGCCAACGATTGCCGGATACTCCGCTTGCCGACATCCCTTCGATGGTAAGGGAGGCGACGAGCGCGTCAAGGGAGGCCAGCCCGGGCTGCCAGTCCGCGCCGGATGAGGCGTTAAGCGTTTCGGCCATTGCCGCCAGATATGCTTCGTTGTCCGCGTCTACCTGCTCGATGACCTCGGCTGGAACCTCGTCAATTGAATTGGGTAGTGTTGTATTGGTCACCGGCTGAAAGTAAGCAACCAGGTATTGACCATCCGTGGTGAAGCCCATGTACATGTACTGCAAATTGCCGTTTATCACCGGGCCAGGGCCCTGCATGAAGCGCCCGACAAAGCGGTAGCCGTTGCGTGAAGCGCTTTCCTCGTCAACGGGTGTTCGCTCGAACTTGACTGCCAGGTCATTGGCGCCGGCGACTTCCTCAAAGGGCAGTACGGGCGTGCCGAAGGTTGGGGCCGGAGAGGGTAGCGCGTTCACATACGCCTCTATCGCCGCCATTGTGCTGGACACCGCGCTATTGGCGTTCGATTCCCACAATTGCCGGTAAGCGTTCACGGGGATGATGTACATGATCGGGGCTGGCCCGCTCTGGTCGATCTCCACCCCATCCAACGTAAAGCTAATCTGAATATGCTCCGGCAGACCCATCGGGCCGGGTGGTTGGCTTTCGTCATAGGGCGTGCCGGGGACAGCGACGGCCTGCCAAGTGTAGGGCAAATCCTGAACATCGAGCGCGATCTGTTCAGGTGAGATAGCCGGTCCAGTATCCACGGCGACTTCGCCGGCAGCGGAGAAGATCATGTTTCCCGCGTCCGCGACCAGGTTGAGCGCCAGCCGGCCGTCATCGAAAAAGACATATGTTGCCGTCTGCCCCAGCCAGGCCAGGTACCGCTGATCCAGCGACTCTTCTCCGCAAGCGACCAGAGTGGAGGGTCCCAGCGTATTAAAGCTGAGTAGATTGCCGTCAATCACATAGGTCCAGATGACGACGTTGCAGTCAGCCTGAATGTTCGCGGTACCATCCGGCTGGAACACGATGGTATAGGCTGAGGGATTGTTCACCAAGATGTCATTGACCTCGGCACTATCCTGGAATTCTTCCCATTGCCAGGTGGCAGACATCAGGCGCTCCAAACCGGCTGCCGGAGCGCCGTCCTCGGCTGTAACCGCCTCATCACCGCTCGCCGCTTCGGCTGTCGGCTGAACTGCTCCCGTGGCTTCCGGGGCCGCTGATTCGGCCGCCGTGTCATCCGGCGCCCCTTCAGGTATTGGCGTCGCCAAGAAGGCGTCGCATGCCGTCAAAGTCAATACTACTGCCAGAATAATCAAGGGGTAGAGTGTCTTCTTCATGGTTTCACACGCTCCTCAACAAAATGCGCCAGCAGGAGGACCAGCACGGGCGTCCATCAAACAAGAGGCGTCAGTCGCTTCGGTCACAATGGCACGATATTGTGTAGTGTACGGCAACGACTCTTTGCCGTGAACCTAAGCACCATCAGGAAATGATGGGACGGGTTAGACTCTAAGCTGGCTCTAATCAGCGTCGCCCTCTCGACCGGCGGACAAAGAAAAGCGCTCCAATCGGAGCGCTTGATATGTGAATCACTTAACCTGAGCAATTAGCCCCGGTTATCGTCGCCGGCCGGAAAGCAAGAAGACATAGTAAAGTAATTGTCCGATGGCGGCCACCGCGGCGGCGACATAGGTTAGGGCAGCGGCATCCAACACTTTGTTGACGCCGGTAATCTCCTCGTTACTGATCAGCGTGCCGCTGGTCTTTAACAACTGCTTGGCGCGTTTGCTGGCATTGAACTCAACCGGCAGTGTGATCAAGGTAAAGAGCACCGCCAGTGCAAACAGGCCGATACCCACCCAGGCAATTGCGTACCCAATGGCGGATTCGACGAAGATTGAAAGCATCAACCCGGCCATAAAGATGAGCGGAGCCAGATTGCTGCCGAATTGCGCGGCCGGCACAAATGCGGTGCGCAAGTGAAGCGGAGCATAGCCGCTGGCATGCTGCAGTGCGTGGCCCATCTCATGCGCTGCGACCCCGGCAGCGGCGACGCTCGGCGTTCGATAGACGTCCGGACTCAAACGCAGCACGCGATGACGGGGATCGTAGTGGTCGCTCAAAACCCCTTGGCTTTCCTCGATGGCCACGTCGTACAGGCCCTGAGCGTCGAGCAACGAACGAGCTACCTGCGCGCCGGTCACGTTCCGTAGCGTGCGCACCTTCATATACTTGCCGAAGGCGGACTTCACACGCGAACGTGCGTAGATGCCGAGTAACAGGCCCGGCAAAGCAAAAAGAAAGAACAGCATGTAGTTCTGATAGAAGAACATTGTCCTATTAACCTGCAGACATGAATGCGCCTGCGTATCAGCGCGCTCAAATCACAGAATTCGCGCTACAGCCGGCAAGACACCGGCCGGGGTTACTCTACCTGCTCTCGATGTGAAGCGGGTTCGCTGTGAACGGTGCGCCCTTTTCGGGCACGAGCCGGGGCGCGCACCGACCGGGCGGCCTTTCGCCGCCGCCTAAGCAGTTCGGTCAATGCCAGTCCCGTCACCAGGGTGGGTAGAGCAATTATTAAGGAGCTGAAATCCATTCGATAATCTCCAAAGTGGGTTGTAGTCCCAGGAGGATTCTTGCATAAACGATGTGCCGGGTCAATAATATGACGCCCTTTCCAATGAATGTCTTACGAAGCGGCTGGTGAGCATTACACCGGCGCCCGGATCAACGCTAAACCCCAGGAGATGAGATGAACAAGGAGCTTATAAATCGCGCGGATGCCGACCCGGCTTTCACTTGGGACCCATACAGCATCTTTGCCAGCGATGGCGAGTGGGAGGCAGCCGTCGCTGAGTTGCAGAAGGCAATGGCGGCATTTGGTCGCACCGGAAGTGAGCTACTGGCTAGCGTTTCTGCTCTGGCGGACCTCTTGACGGCGCGCGACACGCTGGCCCAGTCGGCCGGCAAGATCTTGATCTATGCGCAGATGCATTGGGCGGTGGACACGAGCGACCCAAGAGCGTCAGCGATGATGGGCCGGGCCCGGGCGTTGCTGGCGGAGGTGCAATCCTGCATCGCTTTTGTCGAGCCGGCAATAGTCGCATTCGGCGCGGAGGCCGTCAGGAGCCGGCTGGCAAACGATACACCCCTGGCGGTTTACGAGCACTACCTGGACACTGTGTTTCGCAGCAGCGAACATATTCGCTCGGCCGAGGTAGAAGAACTCCTCGGTTTGCTGAGTGATCCCTTTCGGACATCTGCCATGACGCACAGCATTCTGGCAGACGCCGATCTGGCATTTGAGCCGGCCCGCGCAACTGATCCGTCCGCGCCGCCGCGCCCAGTGGCCCAGGGCACCATTGCCTCCCTGATCACTGATGCTGACCGCGAGATCCGGCGCACTGCTTTCGAAAATTACGCAGACGCATTCCTGGCTCACCAACACTCAATGGCCAATGCCCTGTCCGCCGGGGTCAAGCAGGATGTCTTTAACGCCCGTGTTCGTCGCTACGCCTCCGCCCTGGAAGCTTCTCTCGGCAGGAATTTCATACCAGTTGACGTCTTCCATAATACGGTAAACACCTTTCGTGAGAACCTTCATGTGTGGCACAAGTATTGGCGCCTGCGACGGCGGGTCCTCGGCTTCGACTCGCTCAAGGTTTATGACATAAAAGCGCCCCTTGCCTCAGCTAGGCCGGTAATACCTTTCGAGCAGGCAGTAGAATGGATCGCCGCCGGCATGCGCCCATTGGGTGAGGAGTATGTAGACGCGCTACGGCGTGGGACTCTGGAACAGCGATGGGTAGATGTGTATCCCAACAAGGCCAAGCGTTCGGGGGCCTTTTCCACCGGCTCGCCGGGTACCCACCCCTTCATCCTGATGAGCTATGCGGATGACGTCTTCTCGCTCAGCACGCTGGCCCACGAACTGGGCCATTCGCTGCACTCTTACTTCACCTGGAAGCAGCAACCCTTTGTCTATGGCCGTTACTCGCTTTTCGTGGCTGAAGTAGCCTCGAATTTCAACCAGGCCCTTGTGCGGGATTACTTGCTGCGCTCGAAACCGGAACGCGACTTTCAGGTCGCACTCCTCGAGGAGGCGATGTCCAATTACCATCGCTACTTCTTCATTATGCCCACCCTGGCGCGATTTGAGCTTGAGATTCACGAGCGAACGGAGCGCGGAGAAGCGTTGACCGCTCAAGGTCTCAACCGATTAATGGCTGATCTGTTCTGCGAGGGCTACGGCGAGGAGGTGGAGCAGGACGAGGAACGGGTCGGCATTACCTGGGCGCAGTTCCACACCCACCTGTATTCCAACTTCTATGTCTATCAGTACACCACCGGCATTGCGGCGGCAAATGCGCTGGCAGCGAAGGTATTAGCCGGGGAGGACGGCGCTGTTGCAGCCTATCTGGACTTCTTGAAAACCGGCAACTCCGCCTATCCGCTGGACGCCTTGCAGGCTGCGGGCGTCGACATGACGTCTCCCGAGCCGGTACAACGGGCTTTCGCGCTTCTTGATAGCTACATTGACCGGCTGGAACGGATTTTGCTCGATTAAGCAGACGGCAAGCGGCGTCAACCGGTGGGTTGCGCCTCTTGCGAAGGCAGCAGACGGTTGGCGCGGGAGCGTTGCATCAATAGCATCGCCGGCAATATGGCAATCAGCGAGAGTGTGCCCCCCAGCCAATACGGCGCTGCCGGATTCAGCGTGAACAGCACGCCGGATAACGCTGTGCCCATGATGATCGCCAGGCTGAGCGTAGACTGGTAGACGCCTAACACGCCGCCACGCAACTCGTCCGGCACGGTTCTGGTAGACAGCGATTGCAGCGGCGGCATCATTAAGCCCATGCCGCTCGCAAAGAAGACGGCGGCGAACGCTCCCAGAAAAGGGGAGGTAGCCATGGCGAGCAGGTATAGGCCGAGCATACGCGATGCATTCCCAATGACCACCAGCGGTGCATCACCCAGGCGAGGCGCAAGCCGCCGAATCAGGACTGCCTGAGTCAGGAACTGTGTCAGGCCTATCACGGCAAGCAACGCGCCGATCCCCAGATCTCTGATTCGCTGCTCATAGCCGGCGAAGAGCACGTCATCGCCGAAGAGCGCCAGAGTGGCCTGGAGCAGCCCCAGGCCAAATTGGGCGATGAAGGCGATGATCACGATCAACATGAGCGCCTGATTCCTGATCACCAGCCTGGGGCTTAACGCGGCGGCATTGGCGCGCCGATTGTGCGCTCGCTGCTCCGGACCGAGCGACTCGTCCAGGGTAAGCCGGGTGAGTAGCACAACCAGGGCTGCGGCAAGGGCGGCAATCATGTACGGTACGCGGACGCCAAATGTAGTAGCCAATAAAGTGCCGATCGCCGGGCCGATGACGAATCCCAGTCCAAATACGGCAAAGATATAGCCAAGCGCTTCTGTACGCCGCTCGCGTGGAGTGACATCGGTAATGTAAGCCTGGGCGACGATGATGTTGCCGCCGGTGATGCCGTCAAGTATGCGGGCGAAGAACAGCCAGCCGGTCGTGGGAGCAATAGCCAACAAGAGGAAACTGATGACTGTCCCGATCTGGCTGACGAGGAGCACGGGCACGCGTCCATAGCGATCAGAGGCGCGACCCAATATCGGCGCGGCGACGAATTGTGCCACGAAGAATGATGTGTTCAGCAGGGGGATCGCCTGTTCCGGAAGCCCATATTGTCGTTTAGCGTAGAGCGGCAGGATAGGCAATATCATGGCTGCGCCCACCATCCCGACAAAAACGATAAGAACGATCGTTATCAGGCGACGATCTGCGAGCATACTCTTTTCCGACAGGATTACATGACCGGCGCGAGTGAAATCAGTGAGATTGGCGCGTCAGCACCTGCGTTTGCGGCGCACCGCAGCCGGAGTCCCCGGCGGGCGCCGGATTGCCGTTGCCGTAAACCGCAGTCGAAGCTAAGCCCTGGAGTAGCTACTCTTCTGTCTCCCTGATCAAGGTAAGATCATCAGAGTAGTAGAGGAGCTGCACCGGATCATAAGTGACGGTTGCGCGAGCACGCACGCCCTGTCGGATGAGGCTGGGTGTGACCGGCTCTCCATCATCAAAGAACGTATCCGCTAGTGCCTGCGAGCGAACCCGATACGTTTTGCCGCCATCGACCCGGATCACAAATTCAGGTCTCGTCTGCGGCGTCAAATTCAGACTATTGATCTCCCCATCAACAATAAACGGCCCATCCGGAACGTCGACGGGATTGATCAGTAGACCGGTCTCCGGGTCTACTTCCGCCTCCACGGCGTCGCCCCCGCCAGCGCTGTCTGAAGAGTCGCCCCCGCAGGCCGCAAGCACAAAGCCCATTATGGCAATCAGAATGAGCAACTTACCCAGGTGTTGTTTCATTGCAATCCCTCTTCCTCAAGCTCCTTGAATGCCTTCATACTAAGTTTAACACAGATCGCGGCCCACGAAAGCATGCTTTCCCGCTTCATTCGTAAGCGCCGTGAAACGCGCGTATCATAAGAGAGTGGTGTTGAGACTATCGATATTAGAGCCGTTCTTACAAGGTCAGGGCTTCCTTATGCTGGATGGAGGTCTTGCTACTGAGCTGGAAGCCGCCGGCCACGAACTGAGTGACGCCCTCTGGTCCGCCCGGCTGCTGGTGGACGATCCCGGCTCCATCGAGCGCGTGCACCGGGCATATCTTGACGCCGGCGCGGATTGCATCATTACGGCCAGTTACCAGGCGACAACCGCCGGCTTCATGGCGAGAGGGCTGAGTCTGAACCAGGCTGAGACCCTGCTGTCGTCTGCCGTCACGCTGGCTGAACAGGCGCGAGACGATTTCTGGTCGCAGCCGGCGAACCGACACAACCGCCTCCGGCCGCTCGTGGCAGCGAGCGTCGGTCCTTTCGGCGCTTATCTGGCCGATGGCTCCGAGTATCGCGGGGACTATGGCCTGTCGGTGGAAGAACTGGTCACCTTTCACCGGCCAAGATGGCGGCTGCTTGTTGAGAGCAATGCTGACTTGTTGGCCTGTGAGACTATCCCATCCGCGCTGGAAGTCCGGGCAATCGCCGAACTGGCGCAGGAAACCCCGGTTACGCCGCTCTGGGTTAGCATGAGCTGTCGCGATGACCGGCATATCAATGATGGGACGCCAATTGTCGAGGCGGTTTCCCCGCTTCTTTCGCTGCCGCAAGTCGTCGCCATTGGCGTCAACTGCACCGCGCCCGGCTACGTTGCCGGCTTGCTGGCTGCGCTGGCCGCGACGACCGACAAACCGCTGTTGGCCTACCCGAACTCCGGCGAGCGCTATGATGCGGACAATAACTGCTGGTTGGGAATCAGCGCGCCGATCGAGTTCGGCCGGGAGGCACGAGCCTGGTATCAGGCCGGCGCGCGTCTGATCGGGGGCTGCTGCCGCACTGGTCCGGCGCACATACGTCAGATGAGAGACGCGTTGGCGACTTTTGTGCCGGCGACCTCGCAAATTGGGACAGAACTCTGATGGCGACAGTGTGGGAGGAATTGTGGCGCTCTCAATCGTGATCGCGGATCTTCGGGCTGATGACGGTCGGGCAATTCATGCGGCAGCCGAAGTTGCCCTTGCCGCTTTCGCCCCTATTGATTACCTGGACACGTTTGTAGATGCGCTTGCCGAGGTGCAAGAGGCGCTGGGACCGGGCGTGATCTGTCTGGCAGCCTGGAATGAGCGTGGGGAGATGCTGGGCTGGATTGCCGGTAGACCCGACTATGCGCTGGTATGGGAGCTGCATCCACTGGCGGTGCGGCCGTCTGATCAGCGCAAGGGGGTGGGCACGAGGCTGGTGCGGGCGCTGGAAGCCCGCATCGCGGAAGCTGGCGGGATGACGATCATGCTCGGGACGGACGACATGGACGGCAGCACCAGCGCTGCCGGACGCGATCTTTATCCGGACGTGCTTGACGCGGGGAAAAACCTGCTTACCTATTCGGTCCATCCGGTCGCCTTTTACCGGCAGCTGGGCTATGTGGTCTGCGGGCTGGTGCCGGATGCTAATGGTTTTGGCAAGCCGGACATTCTCATGTGCAAGCGCGTCGGCGGCGACGAGTCCGGCCGCCGGGAAACCCCTCAGATTCATTAGACGGCGATCACGATTATTGAAAGAAGGTTGCCGGCGTGTTATCATGCCCCTCATGAGAGCCTGGCCGCGAAGTGCACCGCCATGGATCCGGCCGCTAGGGGGGATGTTATCAACTCAAACGCATAGGAGCTTTTCAGATGGCCGTAGCCCCTAGTCTCAATGGAAGTCACCGCCTGACAAGGGTCACCATATACCTCGTCTTGGGCGTCTTATTACTTGCTCTACTTTCAATCGGTTCGCCGACGTCCGGCCAGGCAGTACCTCCATTGCCGGCATTACCCGGTTCGACAACACCGTATAGTTCCGGTGAGCTACTGGTTCAGTTCCAGCCCGGCGCTGCCGCCGCACCTGTGACCGAGTCATTGACGGCAGCCGGCGGTCGCTACGTGCGCACCCTTTACGGCAGCGACGTTCAATTGTGGGAGGTGCCTGCCGGAGAAGAATTGGCGCTGGTCGAGATGCTTGGCAATGAGTCGGCCGTGGCTTTTGCCGAGCCAAATTACAGCTACTCGGCACTGGACACGACGCCAAACGATCCGCGCTTCTCGGAACAGTGGGCGCATCAGATTGTCAACTCGGAAGCCGGCTGGGACATCAGCACCGGCAGCGCGGGTATCATCATCGCGATAATCGATACCGGTGTTGACCTGGGCCATCCCGACCTGGCGAGTAAGCTGGTCTCCGGCTATGACTTTGTGGGGAGTGATCCCACTCCGTCAGATCTCAATGGTCACGGCACGCATGTTGCTGGTATAGCCGGCGCTGCAACCAACAATGGGGTCGGCGTGGCCGGCGTTGATTGGCAGGCACGTATCATGCCGATTCGCGTGCTGGATGCGGATGGGTCGGGATATAGTACAGATATCGTCGAGGGCATCAACTGGGCTGCCGCAAATGGAGCGGACATCCTGAACATGAGCCTGGGCGGCACCGGCTCCTCCTCAGCGATGCAGAATGCGGTGAGCTCTGCTCACGCCAACGGCATTTTGGTGATTGCCGCTATGGGCAATTACCGCGATCAGGGCAATCCTACCATTTACCCTGCTGCTTACCCCAATGTACTGGCGGTCTCAGCTACTGCGCCGGATGACACGTATGCCTTCTACTCGCAGTATGGGTCTTACAACGACGTGGCCGCTCCCGGCGGCGAGATGAGCTACCTGCACGATCCCGACGGCATACTCAGCACCATGCCGACCTATGGGGTCACCCTAAATAGCGACGGCTTCAGCCAGAACTACGATCATTTGCTTGGTACCTCTATGGCTACTCCGATGGTCGCCGGCCTGGCGGGCCTGATATTGTCCAAGGCGCCCTC
>CAZIKT010000019.1:19090-49161 GCA_964539885.1 uncultured Ardenticatenaceae bacterium
TTCCACTATTATCGGGTACGGGCGACCTCCCCGAACGGCGCTAGCCCGTGGAGCAATGTTGAGTCAACCGGTGTCGCTCCTGATGCGCCGGACCTGTCTCCAATCAGTAATCCTGCCGGCGAGGGCGACTATGTGGTCGACTGGAACGCCCCAAGCACGGCAACGTGGTATGAGTTGCATGAAGACGACAGCGCGGC
Source organism: uncultured Ardenticatenaceae bacterium (assembly GCA_964539885.1). Lineage (GTDB taxonomy): Bacteria > Chloroflexota > Anaerolineae > Promineifilales > Promineifilaceae > JACKCB01. The sequence continues at coordinate 19,288 of CAZIKT010000019.1, forward strand.
CTTCGGCAGCCCGGTTGTCCGATATCTGGGTCCGAACACGGATTATGAAGTGACCGGACAGGCCGGGGGCGACTGGTATTATCGCGTACGCGCCGGCAGTCAGGCGGGGACCAGCGCCTGGAGCAACGTGCGCAGCACGTCCGTTGATCCTGCGCCGCTGGCCGCGCCGGACCTGCTGAATATTGCCAATGGCGACGGAGATGATTCCTACACGATCAATTGGACGACCGTGATCAGCGCTGACAACTACATCCTTGAGGAAAGCGCCAGCTCATTCTTCGTCGATCCGCAGGTCATCTATTCGGGCAGTGACACCAGCTTCGATGTCAGTGGCCAGAGCGGCGGCACCTGGTATTACCGCGTACGGGCGCAAGGCGATCCGGGTCTGAGTCCATGGAGCAACAGCCGATCGACCACTGTTACCGTATATGTCTACTTGCCTCTCTTGATTAGACAGTAAAGGCCGAGGCAGCCGGTTCGCTGAATCGTCAGCGAATCGTGTAGAATCAAAGTGATCACGTAGTGCTTATGGCGTGAAACGCCGCTATAGTGGCGTTTCACGTTTTTTTGCGTCTCATGAAATCGACGATGTGGAAACGACTGAAACAGATTGATGTCGGTTTTCTGGTAGTCCTGCTGATTTGCTTTGTGGCGATCTGGCCCTTTCTCTCCCGGGCCGGCTTGCCGCGGGAAACCGACGCCGAACTTCATATCTACCGCCTGGCTGAGCTGAGCAGGCTGGTGCGTGGCGGGGAGTTGTACCCGCGCTGGTCGCCGCACTTCTACTACGGCTACGGCTACCCCATCTTCAATTTCTATGCCCCGTTGGCCTACTACCTCGGCCTGCTCATCGAGCTGCTGCCGCCGTTTGACGCGGTGGAAGCCGTCAAGGCGCTGTTTGTCGCCGGTCTGCTGGTCGCCGGGGTGGCCATGTACGGCTTTGTGCGTGACAACTGGGGTCGGTCGGCCGGCTTTGTGGCCGCCGCCGCGTATGTTTATGCTCCCTATATTCAGTACGTAGACCCTCACGCCCGGGGAGATCTGGCGGAATCGCTGAGCTTCGCCGCCTTTCCGCTGGCTCTATGGGCGCTTCATCGTTTCATGAATAGCGGCAGAGCGCTGCCCTGGCTGGCTTCGGTCATTGCCGTCGCCGGCGTGATTCTTTCGCACAACCTGATGGCGATGGTTTTCTTCGCTTTGCTCACCGGCTGGGTAGCCTGGCAATGGGTGCTGCAGTTAGTGCGCCGGCGGCGAGGGCGCAACGCCGCATCCAAGGCGATCGGCCCAACTGGCAAGCCCTTGCCGGCATCGGTCGGGCTGTTGCCGCTGGCGCTGTTACTTGGCGTCGGTCTGTCGGCTTTCTTTTGGCTGCCGGTGGCGCTTGAACAAGACGCCGTTAATCTAAGCAGCCTCATCGGTGATGGCAGCCACTTTGATTTCCGCAACCATTTCCTGTCCCTATCCCAGCTACTGGCTCCGACGCAAATGCTCGATTGGGGTGCGACCGAGCAACGCTTTGTATTCGGCCTGGGCATCGCGCAATGGCTTTTGGGTCTGACTGGAATCGTGTTCATTATCCTTGGCCGGGTCCGGCAACGAGGCGAGGCGCTCTATTTTGTAATTGCGTTCATCTCCGTATTATTCCTGATGACCTCCGCGTCGCTGGTAGTGTGGGAGCTTGTTCCTCTGCTGGAGTACCTGCAATTTCCCTGGCGTTTGTTGGGGCCGGCGGTGGCGCTGTTGGCGGTTCTGGCGGGGGCCGGCGCTGAGGGACTGCTGACCCTTTTGCGCAGGTATAGGCGGGCGGGCAGTTGGCTGACCGCAGCGCTCGTCGGCGGAATTCTGTTGTCGGCGCTCCCGTTGAGCCAGATACCACCCTGGCCCGGCGACTTTGGCGACACCGGCCGGAAAGAAATCGTCGACATTGAATTGGCCGGACGCTGGGTGGGCACGACTTCTACTGCCGATTTTGTGCCCGCCACCGTTGATGTGCTGCCGCAGCCCAATAACGCGGTTCTGTGGAACTTCTGGACCGGCGAGCCGCTGGAGCGCATCAACCGGGCCACCCTACCAGACGGGGCTGCCGTGGTGGGCGGCGAAGTGACGCCGCTGCACTTCCGTTACCAGGTTGATGCGCCCAAACCGTTCCTGCTGCGTTTCTTTGTCTTCGCGTTTCCAGGTTGGAACGTGCGCGTTAACGGTGAGACCATAAAGACCGAGGTAGGGAGGCCTGAGGGATTCATTGTGGCGCCGGTCCCGGCCGGCAGTTACGAGCTGGAGCTGATTTTCGCCGGCACACCGGCTCGCGATGCTGCCTGGTTGCTCTCCGGGATCTCCCTGCTGGCGACGGTGGTAACCGCCTTCGCCATTCATCGTCGCCCGCCATCCATACCGGAGCGAAGCGATAACCCGCCGGCGTGGCAAGAAGCCGGGTGGATCTGGCCCACCGCCGCGGTCGTACTGATTCTGACACTGTCACTGGCGCTAATATTGGAGCCGGCCGGCTGGCTGCATCACACGTCAAGCGACTATACGGCGGCGCCAGCTAACGAGCACATATTCGCCGATTTCGGTGGGCAAATTGCGCTGATCGGCTTCGATGCGCCGGATAGCGCCCATGCCGGGGAGACCATTGAAGTTACGCTGTACTGGCAGGCGCAACACGACCTGGACATCAACTATCAGGTGTTTGTGCACCTGCTTTATCCCGACGAGCGCACGGTGCTCGCGCAGTCAGACAAGCTGAATCCAGCCGGCTTCCCCAGCCAGCGATGGCCGACTGACAAATATGTGCGTGACGTGCACACGCTTACGATACCGGAAGGGGCGGAACCCGGTGAATACCTGCTAACTAGCGGCCTTTGGGTGCAGAGCGAGGGCTGGCGGCTGCCCCTCTGGGATGACAACGGTGCTCAGATCGGCGACAATTACCTGTTGCGAATCATGCCGGTGGAGTAAGGAGGTGTCATGCGCGTCATAAGCGGAAAGGCCCGTGGCCGAAAACTGAAACTGGTCCCCGGCGACACAACCCGGCCCATTACAGATCGGGTGAAGGAGAATCTGTTCAACCTGCTTGGTCCCGGCTATGTCCCGGGCACACGCTGGCTGGATCTATTTGCCGGCACGGGTCAGGTGGGAATAGAAGCTTTGAGCCGGGGGGCCGCGGAGGTCGTTTTCCTGGACTCATCGCGTCATGCCGTCCGCACGATTCATGATAACCTCCGACACACCGAGCTCGTGTCCGGCAGCCAGGTGCTGCACCGCGAAGCCTTCACTTACCTACGCGAGGCCGAATTCCCACCATATGACATAATATTCGTGGCCCCGCCGCAGTATAAGCAGTTATGGTCACGGGTCATGGCGATATTGGACGGGGAGCCGGGGCGATTCCTACGGCCGGCCGGACTGGCAATCGTGCAGATAGACCCACGGGAGTACGATCCGCAGCCGCTAGGCAATCTCGCTATCGAGGATCAGCGCACCTATGGTAATACGATGCTGATTTTCTACGCGCCGGCTGAATCCTCTACCTGAGCTCCTCCGCGGCAAACGCCGGCATGACACAATTGCCACATACGCAAATTCGGCGCCGCCCCAAGTTACGATCAAAAACGCCCCCCTTCAACTCCGCAGAGCTGAGGGGGGCGCGATGCATATCAGATGGCAATCTGCCGGCTACGTCGCGCTAATAGCGTAGAATTGCCCCGATATTTCCGGCCTTTACCAGGGCTTCATTGTCGCTGACAAATTCCACATGGCCACTTTGCTTGAGGGTGCGTTCAATGGCTTCCTCTACAACGTCTTCCATTTCGTAGAAACCATTGTCGCCAAACAGTTCCTCGTCAGCGCTGGCGGCGAGATAACCGCTATTGGCGTGGACGTATCCCGGCATCTTAAAGCCCTCGCTGATGACCAGCGTTTCTACCCTCCCATCCGACACCATGCGCAAGGTTGGGCCAAGGCCCGTAACTGCCGCGCCGCCGGCAGCCGATGCCTCGATCATTTGCTGGACCAGCCGCCGCTCCCGGTCAGCATTGATCTCGGCCAGCAATGCCAAGGAGCGGCTGCGCACTTCGGACTCTCCGGCGTCCATATCCAGCGGAAAGGAGCCGGCGAACAGGCTCTGAAGCCTGCGGGAAAGTTGCTCGCGAAACTGGGCCACATTTTCGGTGGTGCCGGCGATAAACAGCCGGCGGATATCCTGCGCGCCAAAGAACTCATCAGCGGCAGCGGCCGCTTCACGCATGTTGCGCAGCACCTGTTCCTGCTCCGTCTTGCCGCCCTGCCCGCCGCGCATGCCCATGACCGACGAGCCGCTGCCGCGCTTTAGTTTGCGCACGTCCTCGCCCATAGTGCCGCCGGTGCTCTGCAACTCCCCTAGGTGGTAGACATAAAATTGGGCGCCAACCTGGTCTACGGCGATGACGCCGTAATGGGCATAATGCTCCAGCAAATGTACCAGCGGCTTGACGTAAGGCTTTTGCCTGATGCGTAGCCGGTTCCTAAATGACACAGGGATGGCGAAAGCACGGAAAAAGCCTGTCGCCGCGCAAGAGAAAACAGCCGCACCGGGTGTTCCCCAGGAAAACGAGTAGTCGAAATAACGCTCAATCTCAGTGATGTCGTTGCCAAATTTGTTGTCTGCTTCTTTTAGCAAATTCCTGAGCTGAAGCTTTACCTTATCTGATGTGCGCTGGGCAAGGTCAGCATCGAGATACACGCTGACTACCCGGTTACCCATACCGGGTTGATACTCGAGCAATTCCTGAAGGTTGTCTCGGTCAAACATCAATGCCTCCTATTTCTCGAAATGGATCGGATCTGCGTCATAGCCGGCGCAGGGCCTGTCCGTCCGAATCCCTTTCCACTTCACCAAGTCGCAACAGGTCATTATGGGCGCTCGCCCAATGTAAGTGGTAGTTCTAAAGTCTCGCCGTCACGTATGACAGTGAGCAAAATGGTCTGGCCTACCTCAGCCTTGAAGACCAGATAGCTGATAAGTCCGTTAAAGTCGTTCACTTGCTGGCCGTCGACGGCCGTAATCAGGTCACCGCCACGCCCGTCGCTGCCGGCGGCGATCAGACCGGCGTCCTCTGCCGGACTATCCTCGGTAACGCTGCCCACGTAGACCCCGCTGGTCTGTGGAAGTCCCCAGGCTTCTTGTTGATCCAGCGTGATGTGCGTGCCGCTGGCGCTGATACCCATATACGGATAGGCAAAACTTCCCTCAGCGATGAGGACCGGCGCAATGCGCGTCACCGCGCTGACCGGTATGGCAAAGCCGACGCCGGAATTAAGTCCAGTCGTGGTTCGAATCGCACTGTTGACGCCAATCACCTCACCGCTGAGGTTCAGCAGCGGGCCGCCGGAATTGCCGGGATTAATCGGCGCATCTGTCTGTATCACCTGTGGCAGTGAATAGGTCCCTCCAAGCCCGGTTTGCCGCTGCGATTCAAGGCTGCGGCCCAAGCCGCTGACTATGCCCAGACTCATCGAACCCTGCTGCCCGAATGGGCTTCCCAAAGCGACGGCAATTTGCCCGACCGCAATCTGGTCAGCGTCTCCCAGAGTCACTGGCGGGGCGGAGGCCGGAGCGTTCTCAACGACCAGGACGGCCAGATCGCTGTCAACATCACTGCCGGCAACGGTAGCCTGCCGACGCTCGCCGGCAGCAAATACCACTTCATACTCATCGCCCTCAGCGATGACGTGGTTGTTGGTGACGATGTGCCCCTGAGAATCCAGGACAAATCCGCTCCCAGAGCCCAGTTCGAATGAATCTGCTTTTGTAATAACCAGCACTACCGACGGGTTTACACGCTTATAGAGGTTGACCAGGGCTTGTTCGAGATCGCTTTCCAGTACCATGCCCGGCTGGCTTGTGGTCAGCACGCCGTTTCCCAAGGTTGTTTGCGCCTGAATGGTCGCGACCGCCGCCTGGACAACGGCCTCGTCGCTGCCGGCTGATTCCGGACCAACCAGCTGACCGGCAGCATTGCAGGCCAGGCCGCTGACCACAACGGCAATCAGAAGCAGCAGCAAATAGAGGCGAGAACCAAAACTCTTCATAATGTCTTGTCCTGCATTTACGTATCCGGGACCACCGCTGGTCAATAGCTCTATCGGTAACCCCGGCCCATCACTCACTATGCTTCTCGTCGCAGAGCGGCCAGCTTCTCGTACAGCTGTTTCTCCTGCTCTGTCAGCTTCTCGGGTACCTGTAATTGCACCCGCGCCAAGAGGTCGCCAAACTCACCGTTGTGTTGCAGATCCGGCATTCCCTTTCCGCGCAGACGAAACTGACGGCCTCCTTGCGTTCCCGCCGGAATCGTCAGCGTGATCGGCCCGGTCAACGTCGGAACTGATGCCTTGCCCCCGAGCACGGCCGTCAATACATCCAGATTGACGTCAACCTTCAAATTGCGACCCTCGCGGCGAAACGTGTCGTGCGGCTCAACGCGAATGTTCAGATAAAGATCGCCTGCGCCATCCGCACCGGACCCTTTGCCGCGCAAGCGGATCCTGGTGCCCGTGTGCGCACCGGCCGGTATCTTGGCGGTGAAACGGTCCCCGTTCACGCTTAACGTACGCGTGGTGCCGTGATACGCTTCTTCGAGTGTGATCGTGACTTCGTGTTCGAGATCCTGTGCGAACGAGGCAGCACGGCTTCTACCGCGGGAGGGCCGCTCCCCGAAGATGGTGCTAAAGAAATCGGAGAATGCGCCCTGCCCGCCAAAAAGGTCGTCGAAGTTGACCTGCTGATAGCCGGACCCGCCACCTGAAGCATACCATTGAGAAAAGTCAAAACCCCCCGGCTGGCCGCCCATCTGCTGATACCGATGGTAGTTCGCGCCTAGCTGGTCGTATTTCTGCCTGTTCTCGGGATTACCAAGAACTTCGTAGGCCTCGTTAATCTCTTTGAGTTTGTCTTCTGCGGCTGAATCGTTGGGGTTGCGGTCCGGATGATGCTCTCGGGCAAGTTTGCGATAGGCCCGTTTGATCTCTTTTTCGTCTGCCTTTTTGTCAACGCCAAGAATCTTATAATAATCCTTGAACTCCATGCCTAAATTGTATGGTTCCACAGCGGCATATGTCAAGTAGCCATATCGGTTCTTACACATATCTAAGGGCGCAACTATCCGCCCAAAATACGGCCTGGAGGCAGCTCATATGAGACTTCCAGCAGGAAAGCGAATCGGCGAGAACGCCTCCTTTGACATGTCGCGTCATAAACTCCATAATCGCGTCGTCATGAAGGCGGACCGTGTTATTCCCTAAGAACGCCGTCATCGTGACATGAATATGGCATCAATACGCTTGTCTGTGATTGTTTTGTTCCTGTTACTGGTGGCTTGCCAGCAGTCCGCAGACAGCACGATTCCATTGGACGGGGAAGCAGTGCAGGGTACGCAGACTCCGGCGCTACATACCGTGAGCCCCTCAACAACGCCCGAGGAACCCCCCCCAGCCGCCATGGATACGGCTAATGCCGGCAGCGATCCCAACAGTGACGCTACTGCCACCGAACCACCGACTCCCGCCCCGCTAACGACTCAGCCGGCTACGGAATCGAATACTGAGCCCTCCGACCCGCCGACAGATGGGACTCCAGCGCCTGAAGTAGCTGAGACGGTGACTCTGCCAGACGTGGAGGGCGCGCTAATCCAGGTCAGCATGACCGGCGAAGTCGGCGTGTTACTGGACGAATTTCCGGAGGAGATGCGCGATCGCCTGGCGGCGGAGCTGATTGCCGCCGCCGACGACTTCTGGCGAGATCGGGCAGAGCGACAGGTTCGACTTACAACACTGCGGCTTCACTTCCGCGACTTCGATGCGCCGGACAAGGGACAACTTCCCTTGCCGCCCGCAGAATTGTGGGAAATCACTCTGGACGCAGCCGGGCCGAGGCGGGTTGACGTGCAAGGTCACGACCTGGTCATGCTGCCGTATGCCTTTGACAGCATACTGTTGACCGATGTCGCCTCGGCCGGCGATTCTGAGCCCAATCTCGGCCAAGTGGGGGGCCAATGGCAAGAGCCATTCATCTTGCCGGCAGATCCCGATTTCTTGTTACAGCGCACCTCCAACGCCTGCATCAACGAGGGCGGCTTTCCTGCCAACAGCTTTGACTCTGAAAATGCCTGGCGCTTCTTTGACGATACTTGCACGGCCGATAGCGGTGGAGTCACCGGCTGCCATCGTACGCGGCTGCCCCGCTTCGATTGCCGGGAAGCGATAGAGCTGGCGATTGGGCAGGTTGAAACCGCCGTGCAGTTCGATCGCCTGCCGTGGGACGAAGAATTGGCGGCGGCGGTGACGGTCGGGCCGGTCACCACATTGGACGCGCCGGATCTGTTGGCAGTTGAACAGGACCTCGGGGATAACCGCCTGATCATGCGATATGTCCCGCCGGGAGACTGCGGGTTCCTGGAGGGTGCGGTTGGCGGGCTTGGATGGCGTAGATTGTTGACCTTTGGCGCGACTGTGCATAATGTCGGCGGCGAGCCGCTGCATATTGGTCAGGTTCGCGGGGGCGAGCCGCACAACTTGTTTCAATACAATGCCTGCCATAATCATTATCACTATCGGAATTATGGCGACTTCTTCCTGGGTGACCTGACCAATCTCACGATGGACACGCTGGCCGCCGGCTCGGGGGATCTGATCACTAGTAAGCAAGCTTTCTGCGTACAGAGCACCAGCCGCTTCAGCAACAGTGTGCTGGCGCCCCTGACGCATGAATACTCGTGTAATTTTCAGGGAGTTCAGACCGGCTGGGTTGACGAGTATATCGCCGGGCTTGATACACAATGGGTGGATGTGACGGATCTGGAGATCCCGGATGAAGGATTGACCGTCCAGCTGGGTTTTCGCAGCAACGCGGATCAGTTTCTTTGTGAGGGGCAGCCGGTCCTGGATGACAATGGTGAGCCGATTTGGGAAGCAACCGGCTTTAGGACCGAAACCGGCGCCAGCGTTGACCGGCCCCTTTGCACCCTTTCGCCTGATTGGGATGCGAACAACATCGCCGTTCACGAGTTGTTCATTCCACAGGCCGGCAGCTTTGTGACTATGCCGTGCGCGCAGGATGAGCTGGGTCCCAAGCGCAACTGCGGCTTCGTTGAGCAGGAGCTAGAAGACAGTAGTTGCGTGCCGGAACAGCCGGTGGAATTGATGGCTCAGGTTGCCGAAGTCGGCGCGCCGCAAGTCGTGCGCATCTGTGAGTATAGCGCTGCCTGGGCGTCAGGAGTGGCCTGTACCTTCAACGACGCTCTGGCGAACGTGATCGTGTCCGCTGTCGCCACGCCGATTTCCTTTTCCTGCCCTGTTGTCCGCGACGCGGAAGAGCTTGAAGGGCAATACAGTGTGTACACTGCCCCCGCCTGGCCGATAGATGACGCGCAGCCGGTAAACGTTGTCCGCTGAAGCGCGCCGCGTCCCGCTTTCAGCCAGCTGGAACGGAGCGCGAATCTCCACCAGCCGGCTAATCCTGTGGCGAAGCCCTGAATCCTGACCGGCTCGCTATTGAGTTCGCGTCAGCCCGCGTGGTACAATGTGCTTGAACAACGCCGATAATTGGAGGCAAACATGAGCAACGGAAATGGAACCGCAGAAGCGGTTGAGAAAGAAGCATTTGTGCTGGCCACCCGGGAAGAAGTTCTGGAGCAGATCAGCAAGGAGCGCGACCTCAGCGGAGCGGACTTGCACGGCATTGACCTGAGCGGCCTGCGGTTGACCGGCTTGAAAATGTCGAAAGTGAATCTTGCCCAGGCGAAACTGGATGGTGTTTTGATTGCCGGCGTCGATTTGAGCGGATCAGACCTCTCCAACGCGAACCTCAGCGGCGCTAAGGTGGCAGGTACCAACCTTCACGAGGCCAATCTGCAGGACGCCCGGCTGGATGGCGCGCGCCTTGCCGGCGTAAATCTGAGCGAAGCAAACCTCACGCGCGTGAATCTGGACGGCGCGCTGATCTTTGGGGTCAATGTGGAAGGTGCAGACCTTCTTGAGGCAAAGTTGTCCGGCGCCCGCGCCGGCGGCGTTGATTGGAGCAAGGCGAAGAACCTGCCCGCGGAGTTGCCGGCGACTGTCCCACCGCCACCCCCATGGGTTCCCGCATTGGTGTTGGGGCTGGTGGCATTGCTGGTGGTTCTCTTGCTTCGCCGTCGCAAGGCCTCCGGCGGATAGGCTGCCGGTCGCCAATCGGGAACCTGTCCAACTGAGAAGCCGGAAAGGCGCCGGCTTGCTTCAGGCCACCGCAACTTCCGCCCTCAATTGAGTGGTATTAGCGGCTCCTTCGGCGCACGACTGAGCACAACGGGTCCCTGTTCAGTGAGCAGTACCAGGTCTTCAATTCGCACGCCGCCCCAGCCGGGGATGTAGACGCCGGGCTCGACGGTGACCACCGTGCCGAAGATGGCAATCTCGTCGGCCCGCGACGGCGATAGCCAGGGCCGCTCGTGAATATCCAGGCCGACGCCATGGCCCAGGCCGTGGCCGAAATGTTGCTCATGGTCGGCCTCGCGGATCACGTCACGGGCCAACGCATCAATGGCCTGACAGGTCATGCCGGGCCGCATGCGCAGCAATGCGTTGGTTTGTGCCTCCAGGACCAGATTGTAGACGTGTAGGAAGGTTGCATCGGCCTCGCTGCCAAGAAAGAATGTACGCGTGAGATCGCTGCGATAGCCCTCCGACAGCGCGCCCATGTCAACGACGATGGCGTCGCCAGCTTGCAGCTCCCTGTTGCCGGGATGATGATGGGGTAGGGCGGCGTTCGAGCCGGAAGCCACAATGATGTCGAAGGCGACGCCGTCAGCACCCAGCTCGCGGACCTCCTTCTCCAGTTGCCAGGCCAGCCAGCCTTCAGTGATGCCGGGTCGAGCCAGTTTGGGAACGAGGGCAATCGCCTGGTCCGTAATCTCAGCCGCGCGGCGGATCAGGGCCAGCTCGTCCTCTGTCTTGACCGCGCGCAGCGACTCAACCGTCTCACTATGTTTGAGCCATTCGAAAGAGTTTCCCGCTTGAGCGCGCAGCGCTTCGAACTCGGAGACGGTGATGTGACTGGATTCCACCACGACCCGTCTCACGCCGCTTTCACGCAGCATGGTGGTTGGTAATCGGTCCTGGCTGGTGTTCCTGACGAGGGTGTACAGGGGAGCTTCCTGTTGGACTCGTTCCCAATAGCGGAAGTCCGTGGTGATGAGGGCGGCGTTCTCGGTGATGAGCAGCCAGCCGGTCGAGCCAGTGAAGCCGCTCAACCAGCGTCGGTTGGCCGGACTGCCGACGAGTAGGCCGTCCGCCTTCCATTCCCCTAATAGCGCCCGCGCTTTGTTAATTCGACTTTGAATATCCATTCATTCTCCTGGAATTGGAATCGGCGCCGACGGAACGGACCGGCTTGCCCGAATCCAGACCCGACTCCGCCGCAACAGACCGACCCTCCGTCACGTTACATGGATCAGCCCGCTACCCTGCTGTACCTCGCCCACGATGCGTCCAGCGGGGAAGATCGAGAGCAATTCCCTGGAATTCGCGCGCGGCAACGAAATCAACAAACCACCGGAAGTCTCAGGCGTCCATAACATGTCCTGGAACTGGAAAGATACCCGCGCACCAAAACGAGCGAAGGGAGCGAAATAATCCATGTTGCGTCCCATGCCGCCGGGAAACATGCGCATTTCAGCATAGCGCTCAGCGCCGGGCAGCCAAGGGAACTGGTCCAGCTCGAAGTGGAAATCGACACCGGCCTGGATTGCCATTTCACGGGCATGGCCGAGCAGCCCGAAGCCGGTGATGTCGGTCATGCCGTTTGCCTCGGCAGAAAGGGCCGCCGACGCGGCCTGCCGATTCAACATCTTCATGCTGGCCGTTGCCGCGGCGACATCTGCCGGGTCGGCCTTTTGTTCCTTCAGTGCTGTGGTGATTAGGCCGGCGCCCAGCGGCTTGGTCAGTATGAGCACGTCTCCCGGTTGCGCGCCGCCCTTTCGCCTTACCTGGGCGGGGTCGATAATGCCGATAACGGCAAGTCCGTATTTCGGTTCGCGGTCGTCAATGCTGTGTCCACCGACGACAACCGCGCCGGCCTCCCTCATCTTCTCCGCACCGCCACGCAGAATCTCACGCAGAATGTCCTTGTCTAAATTGGCCGGAAAGGCGACCAGGTTGATGCCAAAGAGCACCCGCCCACCCATCGCATAGATGTCTGACATCGCGTTCGCAGCCGCGATCGCGCCAAAGTCAAATGGGTCATCGACGATTGGCGGAAAGAAATCGGTGGTGGCCACGATCGCCTGCTGATCGTTTATTCGATAGACGGCGGCGTCGTCTGCCGCCTCGAGTCCGATCAGGAGGTCAGGAAAATCACCGGCTGAGAAGATCTCACGTAATGGCTGCAGCACGTGCGCCAGGTCGGCAGGGCCGAGTTTGGCCGCTCAACCTGCACATGACGCAAGCGACGTGAGACGGACTTGCTCTCGTGTCATTAGATCTCCAAGACAATACAGGAAACACAACTGTTAACTGAACCCAGTATATCGGTCGACCGCCGAGAATCAAGGGCATGTTTTCGAGAACTGTCACACTGCACGATAGCAGCTCCTCAAGCAAGGAAGCCTGTCATGATCAATTCCAGCAAGAGCCGCTCCGGTTCTCATACGCTAGTCCAACTGTCGCTATCCGGCCAATTGACTCGTCAACTGCCCGGGCTATAATGCAGACGGGTTGACTCCGAGCGTGGGTCAGCCGCACGAAACAGTAACCCGCGAAGCTATGAGACTACCTGCAGAGTGAAATTGTGAGTACTCGTCGACAGATGGCCAAGTTTGAAGCGCTGGCTCAGAGCTTTTTTGAGAACTCGCTGCAGCGCGCATTGGGCAATGGCCTTGAGCCGGGTGTCATTGTAATCCGATTGCTGGAGAAGCAGGAGGAGTTGGCGCAGGCAGGTCTCACGGCAACTGAATATGTGGTGCGGCTTAACGAAGCGGACCGGCAATCCTTACTGACCTCTCATCCCAACATGGCGGAGGACCTGGCAGGCGTCTTGGCGCAGGCCTCGACGAAGGGCGCCGGTCAACAGCAACCGACTGTTCTCATTTCCGCCGACGATGGATTGTCTCGCAAGGAATTTCGTATTGAGGCGTTCATCAGCGACGATGATCAATCAGGCAGGACCACTGCAGTACGACCTGCCGATGACGCGTTCATTGCCGGACTGCTGAAGGCCTTGGATGCCTTTCTGATTGTGGAAGGGAAGCGCCACGTTCCGCTTGACCGACCTTTTATCACGATTGGTCGGCACATAGACAATGACATCGTGCTCGATCATTCGTCTGTGAGCCGGCATCATGCACAGATCCGTTTTCGAAATGGTCACTTTGTATTGTACGATGCCGGCAGCCGGGGTGGAACGACCGTAAACAGCCAGCCTGTTCAGGAGTGGGTCCTGCAAGCCGGTGACCTGATCTACTTGGCCCGGCGCGTCCCGTTGATTTACGGTGAAGGTCTAGAGAATCGGGAGCAGTTGCCCGCCATGCCGACCGATAAGGGACAGGAAACAGCCGTCATCCCGCCGCATAAGGCATAAGGTGGAGATGTCTTTGGCGATCGGCTTGTTCGCCCTGCGCATTGCCAGCGCCTTGGTGCTGCTCGCGTTTCTCGGTACGATTGCCTGGTTGGCCTACAGGGACCTGCAACGAAGTGAGAGTGAGAGGCAGCCTCCTACCAGAGTGTACGGGTCCCTACGTCTGATTGTTCGCGACGCTTCTGGGGTCGAGGTTGCGCCTGACCGTCGGTTCCCATTATTCTCCATGAACAGCATAGGGCGAGCGTCAACCAACACAGTAATGCTTGACGATGAATTTGTCTCGAACGAACATGCCCTGTTGACGCTTCGCGGCCGGCAATGGTGGCTAACCGACCTGAACAGCCGTAATGGGACATTGCTGAACGGCGTGCTGCTTACCACGGCGACCATAGTCAGCGTCGGCGATGTAATCAGTATTGGAGACAACAAGCTGGTTTTCGAACCGGCGGACGGCGCGTGATGCCCAGGAAACTAGTTTCAGCAGGCCGGAGAGGAGTCCAATAGCGAGGAGGGATAGCAATGGATTTAGGATTGGCAGGAAAGGTAGCGCTTCTGCCGGCAGCCACACGGGGGCTAGGATTCTCACTGGCGGAAACACTGGTCCAGGAAGGAGCCAGGGTGTGCATTTGTGGCCGCAAACAAGAGCGAACAGAGCATGCGCTGGCGAACCTGAGGCGGATCGGGGGCGCGGACGCGGCTGTTGGTCTGACGGTGGATATCACGGCGCAGGGGATTGCTGACCGCCTGGTCGCGCATACTGTCGAGCAGTTTGGTCGCCTGGATATCTTGGTGACGAACGCCGGCGGGCCACCCGGCGGTACATTTGACAGCACTGATTACCAGGCGTGGGTAAAGGGAGTTGACTTGACGTTGATGAGCGCTGTGCGACTCATTCGCGCCGGCCTGCCCTACCTCCGGCAAAGTGACGCGCCTAGCATCCTGACCATGACCAGCATTTCAGTCGTTGAGCCCATTGCCGGGCTCATGCTGTCAAACGTGATCCGTCCGGCGGTAGCCGCGTTGACAAAGAACCTGGCCCGCGAACTCGGGCCTGAGGGGATCCGGGCCAACTCCATCTTGCCCGGCTGGACGGCAACTGATCGCGTGGAGGAGATACTGCAATATCGCGCGCAAACGAAGGGTACGACCGTGGAGCAAGAGCGTGCCTTGATCGTGAAGGACATTCCCATGGGTCGAATGGCGACGCCGGAGGAGTTCGGCCGGGTGGCAGCCTTCCTGGTATCGCCCGCCGCCGGCTTTGTGAACGGGGTGATGCTGCTGGTCGACGGCGGAAGTTATCGCGGACTGATGTAGGATTGCTTCTTGACTACGCAGAAGACGCTGGCCATGAAGGCATTGGAGGGCGGGGGGGTGCCCTACGAAGTGTTGAACTACCCGGCCGACGAACGCGACGCGGAGCGCGTGGCGATCCACTTACAGGCGCCGCCTGGACACGTGCTCAAGACCCTTGTTGTCACCCGGCCGCAGGGCAAACCCATCCTGATCATGATTCCCGCCAACCGGCAGCTGGACCTGAAAGCGCTGGCCGCGGCTATGGGGGAGAAGAAGCTGGTCATGGCCGGCCACGAGGAGGCGGAGCGATTGACCCACCTGGACGTAGGCGGCATCTCGGCTCTGGCCCTAATTAATCGGCCGTTCGTTGTCTTGATTGACAACAGCGCGCGGGGGTGCGAGCATGTCTATGTCAGCGCCGGACGCAAGGGTACCAACTTACGCGTGCCGCTTGCGGGTCTGGTGAAGGTAACGGGCGCGGGCTGGGTCAGCGCGACGCGCTAAGTGAAGTTGCTCCTAACTTCTCGCCGACCAGCGACCAGGTGTGTGCGCTGCGCGCTTCCACGCCTACCACGCGTGCGATGCCGGCCGGCCCGATCGATTCTCACATTCCTATAAAAAACCCGTAACAACTTTCCAACATTATCCGTATATGCTTGTCGCATGGATAATAAGCCGTCACGGGTGAAATGCTACGCGCTCCGACACTCTCATTGCTTGCGAATTCGTCGGTGAGTCGCGCGGTCAGCCGGCGTGGTGGCAACCCAAAATGAGGCATGGAGAATCTCAAAACATGAACATTCAGTCAGTGAAGATGAATCGGATCATGGCCGGTCTGTTTGGCCTGATGGTGATTCTGATCCTATCCGCCTGCAGCCTGCCTAAACTATCCGAGGTCCTGACCGGGCCTTCTGATACCAATGACAGCAGTAATGCGGCCGTAAACGACACGGCGGTGGAGAGTAACGCTGTATCCGCCGAGGAGGTCGCCGCGACTGTATTGGCCGAAGTACAAGCCGAATTGGCCGCCCTCCGGCAGGAGGAAGCGCCAACGCCAGATGTAGCAGCCATGACAGAGCAAATCACGGCCGATGTCCTGGCCCAGGTGGAGACGCGGCTTGCTTCCGAGGAGGCTGACCTGCAATTGGCATCCGCTCCGGAGGCGCCGGAAATCACCGGCGCCGACTTGCAGACGGCGCTGATCGCGCTCTATGAGCGGTCCAATCCGGCCGTAGTCTATGTCATCGTCGAACCGCTGGGAACAGGAAGCGGCTTCGTTTATAGCGAGGATGGGTACATCGTCACCAACAACCATGTGGTGGGCACGCTGCGTACTTTCGAAGTCGTCTTCGCCAATGGAGAGCGCCGGCAGGCCACTCTGGTAGGGACCGATGTGGACAGTGACCTAGCCGTGATCAAGGTAGACGCGCTTCCCGAGGGGGTCGCTCCACTGCCGCTGGCGGAGTCCGGCAACATACAGGTGGGCCAATTCGTAGTCGCGATCGGCAATCCCTTTGGTGAGCAGGGTTCCATGTCCCTCGGGATTGTGAGCGGACTTGATCGCAGCCTACCGTCGCAGCGCGAGACTGAGTTAGGCAGTACTTACAGCCTGCCGGAAGTGATCCAGACGGATGCGCCAATCAACCCCGGCAACTCCGGCGGCCCGCTACTGAATCTGGACGGCGAGGTAGTCGGGATAAACTCGGCTATCGCCACCACCACCGGTACTAACTCCGGCGTCGGTTTTGCGATTCCGGTAGCGGCGGTGGCCCGCATCGTGCCCAGCCTGATCGAGAACGGCGAGTACGAATATCCCTACCTCGGCGCTTCGTTTGACGGCGAGCTGTCATTAGAGGACATGACTACGTATGGCATTGACCGTACGCAGGGCGCTTATGTCTTCTCTGTCGTCGCCGGGGGTCCGGCCGATCAGGCCGGCATCCAGGCAGCGGACCCAAATACCGGGCGAGGGGGCGATCTGATCATCGCACTCGATGGATTCCCGGTAGATGACTTCTCGGACCTGAACAGCTATCTGTCGTTCAATGCCTCGCCGGGCCAGACGATTGTGGTCACGATTGTGCGCAACGGCGAAGTAGTAGATCTGGAGTTGGTATTGGGCGCACGTCCGTAATTGCTGATACGCGGGCCGAGCAACGAGATTGTGCGCAGAACTGTGAGACAGGCTGGTGGAGGAAACGCTCAGCTGTTGTTCTCCAGGATCTCTTGCGCGATTTCATGAACCGGCCGGCGCGTGTTTCGCGCCCGCTGTTGTATCTCCTGATGGGCCGCCGCCTCTGTCATGCCGGCGGCCATCAGCTTCGCCTTGGCGCGTTCCAACAGTTTGCCGATAGCGAGCTTGTGCTCCAGGGCGTCCTTTTCCTCCTGTTGTCGGCGCTGTTCGGCAAAACGCTTGTCGGCCACGAGGATAGTCGCCTGAAGCTGCTCCGGCGTGACCGGCTTTACCAGGTACCCGTGGATGGGCAGCTCGGAGGCCTCTTCGATCAGCGTCTGCTCACTATATGCGGTCAGGAAGAGAATCGGCATTGGACGGATACGGCTTAGCGTTACGGCTGCCTGCAAGCCATCGGTGAACGGCATGCGGATGTCCAATATCGCCATGTCGAATGAGTGCCGGCGCGCCATTGCCAGCGCCTCCTGACCATTGGCGGCTACTGTCGCCTCGTGGCCCAGTTCCTGGAGCATCGCCTTCAAACCCAAGCGGATAATCGGTTCGTCCTCCGCAACGAGAATATGCATCGCCGGTCTCAGGCGTTGACAGCGGCCAGCTCACGCGGCAGATAAATCGTCGCCATCGTGCCGCCGGCGCCGGTCTCATAAACAAGCCGGCCTTTTAGTTCTTCTTCCACCAGGGTGCGAATGATCTCTGTGCCCAGTCCCGGCTTACTTTGCGCCCGCAGCCCCTGCCCGTTATCGCGCACGCTGACAATCAGCGCCTCCGGGGCCGTCGCCAGAGTAATGTCAATGGACCCTTCCTTCATGTCCGGAAAGGCGTGCTCCAACGCATTTTGCATGAGCTCGTTCACGATCAGGGCCAAATTGGTGGCCGACCGGCTGGGCAGCGACAATGACTCACCTTTCACATTGATAAGCACGGGCTTGCCGGGGCTGGTCAATGTTCCTCCAACCAGTTGGACCAGCCGGGATAGCACCTCTTTCAGATCAACCATACTGAAGCCACGCTCAGAAAGCACTTCATGCACGGCGGCAATGCTATGCACCCGATGTATGCTGGTTTCCAACACCTGACGCGCATTTTGACTCTCGGTGTCTCCCAATTGGAGCCGCATGAGCATGGCCACCGTCTGCAGATTATTCTTTATACGGTGGTGCATCTCGCGCATGATGGCGGCGTTGGTCGCCAGCCGGGCATTCTCCAGCGCGAGGGCTGTCTGGTTAGCCAGCGCCCGCAAGAGGGCCTGTTGCTCCGGCGGAAAGGTGTGGTCGGTCGCCGTGTACGTATTCAGCACCCCGATTACCCGGTTGCCGACGCTCAGCGGGACCGACAGGAGCGAGACAAGGCCTTCCTCCCGGGCAAGCTCCCGGTGGACGTAATCAGGGCTGGAACGCACGTCCGGCACATAGACCAGCTTGCCGGTCAGCGCCACCTGTCCGATCACGCCCTGGCCGATGGGCACCGGCTCACGATGGCGATAGGCGACAGTCTCCCGCTGCGCCGACCGCAGGTGAAGGTGCGTGCCGCTTTCGTCAAGTAGATAGATCGAACACACAGCCGCCTTAACGGTCCTGGCGGCCATCGCTGTAACCACGTCCAGCATATCATCCAGGTACAGCGGCGATGTCACTGCCTGGCTCACATCGGCCAGCGCCTGCAGCTCTGCAATCTGCCGCCGTTGCGTGTCGTGTAGTTGGGCCTTCGCCAGCGCGCCGCCGGCCAGGTCCGCTATTAGCAGCAAAGTCTCTACTTCCGGCGGGCTGAACTCGTGCACCGCGAAAGTCTGCACGTTCATGGCACCCAACGCCCGTTCGTTCAGCAGCAACGGCACCGCCAACAGCGAACGGAAAACCTGTTCAGCCGCGCCATGAACCCATTTGAAGTGTGGATTGACCTGGGCATCTGCGTCGTGGATGGGCCTTCTCTGGGCGACGGCGTAGCCGGTCATACCCTCGCCGGTGCGCAACGTCGCCTGCCCCAGCGCCTGGCGCGCAAGGCCGGTTGTGGCCCGTAAGCGCAACGTTTCTCCATCGGGGTCCAGTAAGTAGATGGAGCAGGAGTCACAATTCATCACTTTTGTGGTCTGCCGGACGATCAGGTCCAGGGTCGAATCCAGATCCCAGGCTGTGCTCAACGAGCGGGCAATCTCGCGGAGCGCAGTCAGCGCATGGCCCGGCGAATGGGGCATGGCTTTTGACAATGCATGCTGGCTTGTGGACGAGTCGTTGCCGGCAGGTTCAGCTTGCAGGGCGGTATCTCTCATCGTATTTCTGATGCCGAGGTTTTCCGGCTGGGTTAATGAGCATTGCCGACGGCGCAGCTGCCGCGAGGCAATTGGGCGGCGCGTCGGCACGGTGATTCGCCGGACGCACCGACTACCCCTGTCCGGTACTTGGGTATGCGACAGCGCTGCGGCACGGCAGACGCCGCCTGATTACCCAAGCGTATTGACGTTATTGAGTTCCTCAAACGCCTGCCTCAGCCGCGCCCTAAACGCGTCTTCAGCCCGCCGCAGCCAGGCCCGCGGATCGTAATACTTCTTGTTTGGCGAGTCCGGCCCCTCCGGGTTGCCGAGCTGCCCCTGAAGATAAGCGCTGCGCTCTTCATAATAGCCGCGCACACCGTCCCAAAAGGCCCACTGCAGGTCGGTATCGATGTTCATCTTCACGACCCCATATGAGATCGCATCGCGGATATCTTCCGGGCTGGAGCCGGAGCCGCCGTGAAAGACGAAGTTTATTGGCTTGTCGCCCGTCCCGAACTTCTGCTGTACATAGCGCTGAGAGTTAAGCAGGATGATCGGTCGGAGCTTGACGTTACCGGGCCGGTAGACGCCGTGCACGTTCCCAAAGGCCGCCGCGATAGTGAATCGGTGGCTTACTTTGCGAAGCTCCTCATAGGCGTAGGCGACCTCCTCCGGCTGGGTGTACAGTCGGGAGCTGTCCACGTCTGAATGGTCCACACCGTCTTCTTCGCCGCCGGTCACACCAAGTTCAATCTCCAACGTCATGTCCAGCTTACTCATCCGCTCCAGATAACGTTTGCAGGTCTCCACGTTTTGATGCAGCGGCTCCTCGGAAAGGTCCAGCATATGGGAACTGAACAATGGGATACCATGCGCGCGGTAGAATGCCTCGCCAGCATCCAACAGGCCGTCAACCCAGGGCAGCAACTTTCGCGCGCAATGGTCGGTGTGGAGGATCACCCGCGCGTCGTACATGGCGGCTACCTCGTGGACGTGGCGCGCCGCCGAAATACTGCCGGCGATTGCCGCCTGTTGCCCGCTATTGCTCAGTCCCTTGCCGGCGAAGAAGACGCCCCCACCGTTAGAGAACTGGACAATGACCGGCGCGTTCACATCCCTGGCCGTTTCGAGCACCGCGTTAACGCTGTTGGTGCCGATGCAATTGGCGCCGGGCAGAGCGAACTGATGATCCCGCGCATAAGCGAACACTCGCTGAACCTGGTCGCCGGTCAGTACGCCGGCTGGAATATCATCTCTTAGACTCATAATCTCACCTCAATGTGATTGAATGACTTCAGTATCCGGGCGGGTTATTTTCGCTCGGCTGCGGCCGCAGAACTTGTCTTCGTAATCTGCACTTGCTGCATTTTATTGTGAAGGGCATCGCCTTACAATTACCAATCTGTTGCCTCCCGCCGCAACGCCGAACCGCTGGCCCGGCTGCCGGTCTGCCTTATTAGCGTTCCTTGATCAATCCCGCCCGGTATGCTTGCAGCAGGCGCTGGAGAGCGGAGATGCGCTGCCGCATTTCCAGCCCGTCGTCGGTTTCGTGAACCATAATCGGCTCAGAGCTGGTCTCCAATATCTCCGTCTGCGAGTGGATATCGACTCCCTGCTCAATGGCCGACTGTTTGGAGGCAAACGGTTCGTGAGCGCAGAGAATCAAGCCGCGAGAGCTGCAAACCAGCGTATAGCCGGCGATGCCGGTCTTGTCCTGATATGCCTTGGAGAAGCCGCCGTCGATCACGAGCAGCCGGCCGCTGGCCTTGACAGGGCTTTCGCCTCTGGTCACCCGGACCGGCACGTGCCCGTTGATGATGTGCCCACGGTCAGCATCCAGCCCAAAGGCAACCAGTATTCGGGCGGCCGTCCGCTCCTGATCGCGATAGTCGTAATACGGATTCTTGGTTTCCCTATGTGTGTCGCTAGCGTCCAGAAAGTAGCGCTCGAAGGTGGCCATCCTGTCTTTGCCGTATAGTGGAGAGGTCCGGCTACTCCACAACGCCCACATCATGTCCTGGCCGGCCTGCCGCTGGCGAGGGTCGGCCGAGAAATATCCCTGGCGAGCAAGGCGTTCCGCATGATCCATGTACTCTCGCGGACCCAGGCGCCGCCCACCCACCTCGTTGTAGGTAAAGCTACCGTCAGACTCCAAGGGTATGCAGCCATGATAGAGCAAGTTCCCGTTGTGAATCAAGTACATGCTTCCACGGTTGAATAGGAATCGGACATGTTCCTGTAGTCTATCACTATTGCGAAAGGCCATGCGCAGGCGGCGGATGACATTTTCCTCGCCGGCGGTGAGTTGGTAAGGGCCTGCCGGATCAATAGTGGGAAACGAGTTGTCAATCAGCGGGTAGTGCCGATTGCCGAGCGCGACGACACCTTCGTGATGATCAATTCGATGCAAGAGACGCCGGTCCTGCTGATCAAACTCGGGCCGGCGGTCGATCAGCTGGCCCTCCAGCTTGAACTGGATGATGGAGATGGCCTTGTGCATCTTGGCCATCAAGCGCAGCTCATTCTCAGTGTACTCCTCGTTGCCGCTAGCCCTGGGCGTGAATTGTGCGCAGGGGTCGTCCCGGTAGACATTCATGGCAAATGTGGCCAACGGGAGCAAACTGATCCCATACCCGTCCTGCAGCGTTTCGAGGTTGGCATACCGCAGAGCGATGCGGATAACGTTGGCGATGCAGGCCTCACTGCCGGCAGCCGCGCCCATCCAGACAATGTCATGGTTTCCCCACTGCACATCTACGCGGTGATATGCGAGCAACGTGTCCATGATCTTATGCGCGCCGGGGCCGCGATCATAGATATCGCCAATGATGTGCAACCGGGCAATGACTAACTGCTGAATCAACTCAGCAAGCGTCTCGATAAAATCGCGCGCTTCACCGGTGGCAATGATCGCGTGGATGAGCTCCGCGTGATAAGCCAACCTGGTAGGCTCCGCCGGCTGCTCCTGCAACAAGGTGGCAATGACATCGGCGAAATCAGCCGGCAGGGCGGCGCGCAGCGCGGCGCGCGTGTACTTGGCGGCTATCACGCGACAGAGTTTGATCAAGCGGCCAATTATCGTTGCATACCACTGTTCCGGCGCATCGGCCTCCTCAAGGATCAAGCGCAGCCTTTCCTCCGGATAGTAGATGAGTGTGGCCAGCTCCTGCCTAGTGTTCGCGTCAAGTTCTCTGGCGAACACCTCGTCAATGCGGCGCTTGACTGAGCCGGAGCCGTTCCGCAGTACATGCGAGAAAGCCTCGTACTCGCCATGGATATCAGATAGAAAGTGCTCGGTTCCCTTAGGCAACTGCTGGGCAGCGGAAAGGGTGACAATCTCAGTGGCCGCGGCGCGAATGGTGGGAAATTGACGCGCCAACAGTTGCAGATAATCTAGCTCATTCCTGTTGAAAGCGGCGCCGTCCACTGTGCGTCTTTCTCCTGTTCAACTGCTTCAAGTCATGTCTCTGCGCCGAATTGCGGGGCATACCTGAGCAGGAAACTCTCCACCAGCTCCCAGAAGCTTTCCTCATCTTCAATGATTGACCGGCCATGACTCGCGCCCCAATCTGTGATCTCCAGCACTGTAGTGTCCTGGTTGCTGCGCGCATAGATCGTCTCTGAGTGGCTTGCCGGCGTGAATTCATCCTCCAGGGCATGGACAAGTAGTACAGGCGTATCAGCCCCGACAACCGCATCTTGCGGTGAGACATCCCATACGTTCATTCCCGTCCGAATGAAGGCCGCCATCGCCGCGCCCGGCAAGAACAGGCGCGCCCAACTGCCGAACTGCTCGCCCGCCTGATAATCGGCAATGGCGTATAGATCCTGATATGACGAGTCGGCCACGACGAACGCCACGTCCGGGCGCAGCGGAATCATCTGCAGACCGGTGGCCGCGCCGTATGAAACCCCGATTACTCCAATCTCGCCGTGATCCAAATTCCCGCGCCCGGCCAGCCAGTCCACAGCGGCGGCGGCGTCTTCTTTCTCATAATAGCCATAAGTATGCGGGCTGTCCTCGCTTTCCCCATGCCCTCGCGCATCGTAGAGCAAAAGATCGCAGCCTCTCTCCCAGAAGTAGGGCATATACTGGGTGGCCCCATATCGGTTGCCGGTGTAGCCGTGCAACAGCACCACGCCACACTCGGCCGGGGCGTCGTTGGCAAAGTACCAGGCGGCTAATTGGACGTCCGCACCGGCAATTGTGACCTCCTCCGGCTCCGGGTAACCTTGTTCCGAGAATGAGCGGACTTCAAGCCGCTCCTTCGTCTCGGCAAGCGGCTCCGTATCTCGATCCAAGAGTACGCCGGCGAAGTACCAGCTTCCCGCCGCATAGATCAACGCCAATAAGGCAAGGCCGGCAACAACCAGCCAGATACAACCGCTTCTCTTCATATCGCACCTTTGCCGAGGACTGAGCCTCAGTGGATATTCTACCAGCCGACGGCGTAAGAACCGAACCGAATTGTTGATGTATAATGCGCAACCTGGGAGATTCGGGCGTGAATTACTGATGATGGAGACTAATGAATGGCCGGTCCGCCCTTACAAGTCAAGCCGCAGTCGCTGAACGACTATCTCGAAGTCCAGAGTAAGGCTGTGTTTCAGAGTGGCATGTCATGGAAGGTGGTTGAGGCCAAATGGTCCGGCACCCGCGAAGCATTCCACAATTTTGATATTCACACCGTCGCCAATCTGCACGAAGGGGATATTGACTCCCTCGTGCAGGATGCTCGCGTCATTCGCAACCGGCGCAAGCTGGAAGCCATTGTGCAAAATGCCCGTCAGATCATACGCCTTGACCGCGAATACGGCTCCTTTCAAGGCTATCTCAGAGCGCATGGGAGCTTTGATGCGACTTTAAGAGCCATGAAGCGAGATTTCCAGTTTATGGGTCCCACCGCTGTCTATTATTTCCTCTACGTGGTAGGTGAGGAGGTGCCGGCCCATAGCGAGTTTGAGGCGACCTATCGGAAGTAGATGACCCATTATTGCAGGGAGTCGGCATCTCTTTGGCGGGCGAGCGCCATAGCCTTCATCGTTGTCATGTCGGCGGCGATTTCCGGCTGTCGTCTCTCACCGCCGGAATCAATATCTGCAGATACACCGGCGGAATCCATTGTGGAGGCGGAAACGCCGGCGACTCCCACCCTGACGCCTGCTCCAACTGAGACTCCTTCGCCCACCCATACCCCTACACCGACGCTGACGCCCAGCCCAACACCCACTCCAACCGCCACGGCGCTCCCGGCCGACGTAACGGGCGACCCACGCGCGGCAAGCTATCAAACACCCGCGCCCCAGGATGGCGCGCTCTGCGGCATCGTGGATACGCTGGATTATCCACTCAGGCCGCCGGACGGCGAAGGTGTCAGAGGCGGGCAGGACTTCGGTCGCTTCCGTGAGCGCTACGGCAGCTTTCATGCCGGCGAGGATTGGTGGCTCTATCGCGGCGACGCCAATCTAGGGGAGCCGGTTTACAGCATCGGTCATGGGCGGGTCATCTACGCTGCCCCGAACGGCTGGGGAAGAGACCAGGGCGTATTGATCGTGCGCCACACCTTTGCCGATGGCGGGACTATCCTATCCTTCTACGGGCATCTGGATCCGCCAAGCGTAATCCTGGTGAGTGGAGATTGTGTCGTGCGCGGGGACAAGGTCGGCGAAATCGGTCAGCCCAGGACTCCGCCACACCTGCACTTCGAGATCCGATCGCACATGCCGAATGAACCTGGGCCAGGTTACTGGGGGGAAGACCCAACAACGGCCGGCTGGGAGTTTCCAACAAGATATATCTGGAATCATCGCGTGGCGGTTGCGCCCGGCTTACTCTGGCACGCGCTAATCGAAGCGGACAATCCTCGATTAATAGGAGAGTTAGCCGGTGGATCAATCCTGGCCACATCCGGCAATCAGTTGGTTCGCATAGACATAAACAATGGTGGCGAAAGACCATCCGGCGAAGAGCTGGGCCAAATCGATGCCGCTCTCATAGACATGGACGGCGAGACGATCTACTTGGCAGATCGACTCGGTCGGGTGTCGGCGTGGCATTATGTGGCCGGAAACACGGAGGATCCTTCGAGCGCTCCTGTAAGTGACTACCAGCCGTTATGGCAGGTCGATCTTGACGTGCTTGGGATGCCCTTCTTGATGACGTTGCCCGGGGGAGGGGTCGCTTACCATGCCGGGAATCAGCTCATTGCGTTCTCGCGCGGCGGCGAGCGGCTCTGGCAATCACAGCTTGACGGGCGAATCTTTGCCTGGGCGATAGCCGGCGATTTGCTCTATTTCTCCACCGCGGGGGTCGACGGGCGGACAGGGGTCGTCTCGTCCGCCGGGCCGCTTGGGGAGGCGGTTGAGGTCTCCGGCTATCTTCTCCCGCTGGCGGAGGGTGTGGCAGTCTACGCGGCAGATGGGGTCTATCGCCTGACGCCTGATTCGGAAGCGGTCGGGATGCTGTACAAACTGCCCACCGCTTATCTGGTCATTGGGGATGCCATAGTTCTTCCCGACGGTGGCATGCTCCTGGCGCATCGCGACCTGTATGATCGGCGTCTGATCGCGCTCAACGCGGACGGAAGTCTGCGTTGGGAGCGCTCGTTGCGTTCCCTGCCCTCTTCCGCACAGGAATTTGTGGCTGTGGGCGGAAGAATATACCTGGTTAATGAGTACTTTGCGCAGACCGGCGGCGATGTGACCGTCTTCGCTATCGATCTTGATAGCTCTGCCCTGACAAAGATACTCGATCTCCCGACTCGGCCCGTGATCGGCGGTTCCCTTTGGACAAGCACGGTCGGAGACCGCTACATCCTCCTGGGACTTGACCAGGACCTGGTTCTGTTTGACCCAATTCTCGCTACAGAGCAGCCAACCGGGGACGATTAGCTTCGCGATCCTCACCGGTTGTCTTTGTAGTAGCGGATCAGTCCGTTGGTGGATGAGTCGTGGCCGGTCGAACGTGACTCGCCCTTCAGCTCCGGCATGATTGCATTGGCCAGCTGTTTTCCAAGCTCAACGCCCATCTGATCGAAAGAGTTGATTCGCCAAACAACCCCCTGTACAAAGATCTTGTGTTCATATAGAGCGATCAACGCGCCGAGCGACTCGGGGTCAAGGCTGCGATAGAAGAATGAATTGGTCGGCCGGTTACCTGGAAAGGTCTTCGCGGCCGTCAACAGATCGAGCTCCGCACCGGCAAATCCCTGCCCGGCCAGCTCAGCCCGCGCTTCTGCCGGGGTGCGCCCCTTCATCAACGCCTCGGTCTGCGCGAGGAAGTTCGAAATAAGGATCGGATGGTGTTCGCCCAGGGGATTATGGTTTTGCGCGGCGGCCAGGAAGTCGCAAGGGATGAGCGCTGTGCCCTGGTGGATGAGCTGATAGAAGGCGTGCTGGCCATTTGTGCCCGGCTGGCCCCAGATAACCGGCCCGGTTTCGTAGCCCACGACCGCCCCGAACCTATCCACACGCTTGCCGTTGCTCTCCATGTCTCCCTGCTGAAAATAGTCAGCAAAGCTGGACAGGTACTGATCATACGGCAAGATGGCGTGCGACTGTGTTCCCCAGAAATTGCGGTACCAGATGCCCAGGGCGGCCATGATCACAGGAATGTTTTGCTCAAATTCGGAATGCCGGAAGTGTTCGTCCACCTTGTGCGCTCCGGCTAAGAGCGCTTCAAAGTTGTCCATGCCGATGTACAGGGCGATCGAGAGTCCGATGGCTGACCAGAGCGAATAGCGCCCTCCCACCCAGTCCCAGAATTCGAACATGTTATTGGTGTCGATGCCGAACGCGCTCACCGCTGCCGCATTCGTTGAGATGGCGACAAAGTGCCTGGCGATATGGGCATCGTTTCGGGCAGTCTCCAGAAACCACTTGCGCGCCGAAAGGGCATTTGCCATTGTCTCCTGAGTGGTAAACGTCTTGGAGGCCACCAGAAACAGGGTTGTCTCGGGAGTAACCAGCTTCAGCGTTTCAACCAGATCGGTGCTATCCACGTTGGAGACGAAATGAACCCGCAGACCCGGCTTCGCGTAAGGCGTAAGCGCCTGGCATACCATCTTTGGTCCCAGGTCTGATCCACCAATGCCGATGTTGACGATGTCCGTGATAGATTTGCCGGTGTAGCCGCGCCATTCGCCGGAACGCACCCTGTCGCTGAACTGCCGCATTCGACGGAGCACGCCGTTCACAGCAGGCATGACGTCCTGCCCGTCAACCAATATCGGACGATTGGACCGATTTCGTAGCGCCACATGTAGGACCGCGCGCTTCTCAGTGATGTTAATCTTCTCGCCGGCAAACATGGCCGAGATCATCTCTCGCAAGCCGGCCTGGCGCATCAAGTCCATCAGTAGGCGCATGGTCTCTTCGGTGATCCGGTTTTTCGAGAAGTCAAACAGG
The DNA here is from genome assembly GCA_964539885.1 of uncultured Ardenticatenaceae bacterium. Taxonomy (GTDB): domain Bacteria; phylum Chloroflexota; class Anaerolineae; order Promineifilales; family Promineifilaceae; genus JACKCB01. The sequence goes on from CAZIKT010000019.1 coordinate 47,014, forward strand.
ATATTGCCGGGGTCCGTCAGCCGCATCGAGAACTTCTGGAAACGGTCAGGGTCTGCGGCAAATAGCTCCCGCATGTGCACGCCGGAAAGCTCTTTCTGATGGTTGGCGAGGGCCAGCCATTCTGGGGATTGAGTCACTGCGGACATAATGACCTCCAGGGAAGTTGGGAAGCGCCCCTGCGCTGCACCGGACATGGTATCAGGCAATTCTACGTCATGTCCTGATAGAGGGAAACAGAGACTATTCCGGAGCCGCTCAGTTGCGTGCCTGAAATGGTGATCGCGGCTAAAGTTGCCGCCCATGTCCGCCTACCTGGGCCAAATCGCCGCCATCGCCACCGCCTTTCTCTGGAGCTTTACGGCTTTGTTCTTCGCCTATAGCGGACGCAGAATCGGTCCAAACGTTGTCAGTCGCAGCCGGCTGCTCTTTGCCCTGTTGCTAATCGCGACGGCGCACCTCTTGCTGGAGGGCACGCTATTGCCCTGGAGCGCGGAACCGTATCGCTGGTTTTGGCTGGCTGTCTCAAGCGTTCTCGGGCTGGTGTTGGGCGATTCATTTCTCTTTATTGCCTACGCCACCATTGGCGCGCGGCTCTCGATGCTGATGATGTCATTGTCGCCATTGTTGAGTACGGTTGCCGGCTGGTGGCTGTTTGGCGAGCGCTTGGCGGCTGGCGAGCTTATCGGAATTGGGCTGAGTATTCTGGGCGTGACCTGGACCATAACCGGTCGCCGGACAGGTACTGAGGCTACCATCGAGCGCCGGGCATATGCCTTGGGGCTATTGGCCGCACTGGCCGGATCGATGTTTCAGGCTCTGAACCTGATCACCGCTCGACTGGGCCTGGAGGGAGAATTCCCGGCTGTCTCTGCGGCGGTAATGCGCATCTTCGTGGCGGTCGTTATCTTGTGGGCGATCACGGCCTTGCGAGGTCGCGTACGTTACACGGTCCGGCAATGGCGGGACCGACCTGCTTTTCAGGCCATGATGGCCGGCACCGTTGCCGGGCCCTTTCTCGGCATCTGGTTCTCTATGATCGCCATTCAACTGGCTCCGCTTGGGATTGCGTCAACGTTAATGGCGCTGGCCCCGGTGATAGTAATACCAATCAACTACCTGCTCTTTCACGAAGCTGTCACGTGGCGGAGCGTTGCGGGAACGCTGACCGCCTTCGCCGGCGTCGCTCTCATCTTCCTTTCGTGAACTTTCAGCTGATGCCGGCACAACGCAAATACCCGCGCAAGCCATTCATAGCGCAGGCCTGGAAGTCGGGCGCGATGCGTAAACCTCGTCAAAGAGCGGGCCGACCCGCCGCCAATCATACTGTTCTGCAAGCTTTCTGCCCTCACGCCCGAGCGCGGCGGCGAGACCGTTGTCAGTCAATAGTCGCAGTATAGCTGCGGCGAAGGCGGCCGGCTCGTCAGCCAGAAGCAACTGGCGCTCATGTTCGGCCGGATATCCTTCCGCCCCCACCGTAGTGCTGACCACCGGCTTGCCGGCCGCTAACGCCTCGATCAATTTAAGCCGGGTGCCGCTGCCGATGCGAAACGGCATGATCACTACCCCCGCTCCACTCAAGAATGGGCGCACGTCCGGCACCCATCCCGTAATGGTGACGCCGGGCAATCGCTTCAGGGGTCTCAGCCTCGGATCAGGCTCCTGGCCGACGATTGCCCAACTGGCCTGCGGTCTGGTCTGCAAGATTCGCGGCCAGATCTCCTTTCCGAACCATAGCGCCGCATCAATGTTGGGCCGGTAATCCATTTTGCCGACAAGCACCACGTCATGCCGAATACGCTCGTCCGGCCGCTGCTCGACGTACATCGATACGTCGATGCTGTTTGGGATAATGTGCACCCGCAATTCAGGCGCCAGTTGCTGCAGCAATTCGCCGTCCCGCGCGCTGACTGCCGTCACCCAATCGGCCAGCCGGCAGGCCTCAGCCTCGAACCGCCGCAAGCGTTGCACCTGCACGGCCGAGTAGGCCGCTGCCGGCCAGCGGCGCGGATCGCGCAAGTCGGTGAGGAACGCGCGGTACTGTAGATCGGTTTCGGCGTTGTGGTCGTCAAAGAGGACCCGGCTGGAAGGGCTGTCGCGCCGGACCTGCGGAATTGCGCGCGCGAGCTCAATGCCCTCAACCTGGACGAC
>CAZIKT010000019.1:49261-73358 GCA_964539885.1 uncultured Ardenticatenaceae bacterium
GCCCAGGCATCGGGATCGTCCGGCTCCAGGAGAATGCCGGCCTTCCCGACTATCTCCGGAAGCGAAGCGCGATTGCTGACCACCACCGGGCAACCACAGTGCATTGCTTCCAACGGCGGAAAGCCAAACCCCTCATAGTGCGAGGGTAGCGCCAGAACGCTGGCCGCTCTGTAAAAGGCCGCCAGATCATCATCGGAAACGCTGTCGAAGTGGAGCACACGGTCGGAAAGGTTCAGCGCGGCGATTGCGGTGAACACCTCATCGTATAGCCAGCCCCGGCGACCAACCAGGACAACCGGCAGGTCCAGAGCCGGCGGCAGGCGCTTGATCGCCTGAAGCAGTATCGGGATGTTTTTCCGCGGCTCCAACGTGCCCACAAAGAGCACAAACGCGGAAGGTAGCCCATATCGGTTCACTACCTCCCGCACCGTCTGCTCGGATATGGGTCTCCTGAACACTTCGGCCGCCGCCAGCGGGATTGCGACCACCTTTTCCGGCGGGGCGTCAAACGAAGCCAGCAGGTCTCGCCGGGTGTGCTCACTGTCAACGGCAATCGCATCCGCCCGGGAAACTGCCCACGCTATCTGCCCACCGTAGTAACGGAGGCTTTCTTTGGTGAGATATTGAGGATAGAAGAGGAAGTTCAAGTCGTGGATAGTAATAACCAGCCTTTTGGCCCCACCCAGCGGAGGTATGAAGTCCGGGCTATGATAGATGTCCAGCTTGTGCCGCCCCAGTTCGGCGACCAGAGCCCAGCGCTCAATACGATGGTGGCAAGGCGTCCACAGCCGGCTGTACTGGAAGTTAGGGGCCGCCGGGACATAACGCTTCTCATCCTTGCGACTGTGAAAGACGACATACCGGTTATCCTGATCGAGCGCCGCTAACGCCGGCAGCAGATGTAGCACGTATCGGCTGATGCCCCCCATCTGGTAGTAAGGCAGCCGGCAGTCGATTCCAATGCGCATTGCGCAATGATAACAGCCGGGCAGTGCTGAGCAAGATGGCCTTCATCGCTCGGGAAGGCGAAGGTCGCATCGCCTGTGATATACTGTGGAATCAGCGTTTCGGCCCGAGAGTTCGGGAGGTAGATTAGCCATGCGCCTACGTACTGTTGAATTGTCCCAGCATATTGGACAGCAGGTGCAACTGAATGGATGGTTGCATGCCCGCCGTCGGATTGGGGGAATTACTTTCCTTGTTCTGCGTGACGGCTGGGGCACAGCTCAAATCATTTTGGAGGACGAAACGGAGTCGGTGCTGGATGGCAGCCTGATGACCGGAACGGTCCTGAGTATTGCCGGCCTGGTGGTCGCAATGCCGCAAGCGCCCGGGGGTGTGGAGCTCCATGAAGCACAATTAGAGGTGTTGGTTCCTGTTCGGGAAGCGATGCCCCTGTCGCTACACAAACGGGAGTTGCACGCCGGGCTGTCTACGATTCTGGATCATGCGGTCCTGGCAAACCGACGCCCGGAAAGGCAGGCTCTTTTCCGGCTGGCGAGCGCTATTATGGCCGGCTTCCGCGAGACATTGCGCGCCCTGCATTTCACCGAAGTACAGACTCCCAAGATAGTCGCTTCAGCCACTGAGAGCGGAGCAAATGTGTTTGCGTTGGATTACTTCGGGCAGCCTGCTTACCTGGCCCAAAGCCCGCAGCTCTACAAACAGATCATGGTTGGCGTCTTTGAGCGGGTATTTGAGGTGGGACCGGTGTTTCGAGCGGAGCCGCATGAGACCAGCCGGCACACCAATGAGTATGTCAGCCTTGACGTCGAGTTTGGTTTCATAGTTGACCACTTCACAGTCATGGCTCTCCTGCGAGAGGTACTGTCCGGCACCTTCGAGCAACTTCGGCTTTCGTACGAGCCTGAACTCAGGCTACTGGAAGTGTGGCTGCCGGAGGTACTGCCGGAGATCCCCCATATTCACTTCGCCGACGCGCAAGCGCTGATCCTGCAGCTTCATGGGGTTGATGTCAGCGGCGAGCCGGACCTGTCGCCGCAAGATGAGCGCTGGCTCGGCGCCTGGGCGGCGGACCAGTTCGGCAGCGACTTCCTGTTTGTGACCGGTTACCCGATGGTGAAGCGCCCGTTCTACACCCACCCGGACCCAAGCAGGCCGGGGTACTCAAATTCATTCGACCTTCTCTTCAGGGGGACGGAGCTGGTTACTGGTGGGCAGCGTCTGCACCGGCATGAGGATTATCTGGCAGCGCTCAGGAAGCATGCGCTGAGCGACGAACCCTTTGTCGCTTACCTGGAGGCTTTTCGCTTCGGCATGCCCCCGCACGGCGGCTTCGCAATCGGGCTGGAACGCTTCTTAATGCAGTTACTGGGCTTGCCGAACCTGCGGCTGGCGACGCTGTTTCCTCGGGATCGGAAACGGCTTACGCCGTGATGTCGCCAGCCGCAGGTGGACCAGGTGGGCTGGTTTAGCTGCTCTCGTAAATCTCAATTCGCTCGATGAGGTCTGCGGCGGGCTGGTCAGCGGCTGTCGGGTCACGCCGGGTCAGCGCGTCCAACACCTCCATGCCCTCAATGACCTCGCCAAAGATGGTATGTGCGCCGTCCAGGTGGGGGGTAGGCACAAATGTGATGAAGAACTGGCTGCCGTTGGTCGCAGGGCCGGCATTGGCCATTGCCAGCAGGCCGGCGCGATCAAAGGTTAGCCCATTGTCAGTCTCATCGGCGAATGCATACCCAGGGCCGCCACTGCCCGTGCCGGTTGGATCTCCGCCCTGCGCCATGAAGTCTTCCAATACCCGGTGAAACACCACACCGTCATAGAAGCCTTCATTAGCCAAGAAGACGAAGTTGTTCACTGTCTGGGGAGCTTCCGCCGCGAATAACCGCAACCGAATGTCGCCCTTGTCGGTGACTATTACCGCCTCATATGACCCTTGCTCATCAATGACCATTGGCGGATATTCGCTGTACATATCATTGCGTTCAGCCGGCTCCAGCTCGGCAGCGGCGCGTTCGCCTTCCATCAACTGCAATTCGCCATCCGAGGCGGACCCTGCAGTGCTCTCCTCGGACTGGTTCTGCGATATCGCCTGCCAGATCAGTAGTCCGATGACTACCAGCGCAATAACGCCCACGATGCCGGCAACTAGCCGGATGGTGCGGTTCTGCTGCTGCTGTCTCTTCTCAAGTTGGTCGCGTCGCCGGGCAACGCTGGATTTGTTAGTCTTATCGGTCATTTTCCTTTTGCTTCATTCCTCCTACTGTCAATTGGTACGCTGGTTGATCATCGGCTCCTGCTAGCCATTTTTCCAAATCGCATACGCGCATACAATGGCCACAACCCCCCCTATGAAGTAGCCCTCGAGCACGGTGGCCTGAGTGACGAAGAGTGACACCATGCCGAAGACGCCCGCGATCAAATAGAGCATTAGGACGGCCTCGCGCTGGCTGAAACCCCGGTCGACCAGTCGGTGGCTGGTATGATCTCGGCCGGCTGTGAAAGGATGCACACCTCGCCGCAATCGAGATGTGACCACCAAGGTGGTGTCGAAAATTGGAAGGCCCAGGATGAGCACCGGCACCATCCAGGTAACGAAGTTCACGTTGGCGGGAAAGCGCAACTGAATGCCCAGCACGGCCAGCCAAAAGCCCAGGAAATAGGCCCCCGCGTCGCCCATGAAGATTTGGGCGGGCCGAAAGTTGTAGCGCAAGAAGCCCAGGCACGCGCCCAACAACGCCGCTGCCAGCGCTGACACCAGATACTGCTCGTTGAACGCGCCGAGCAGCATGATGAATGAGGCGGCAACGGCGGAGACGCCGGCGCTCAGTCCGTCCATGTTGTCCAGCAAATTGATGGCGTTCGTGATGCCTAACAGCCAGAAGAAGGTGAGGGAGTAGTTCAGCCAATCGGGTACCGGCAGGCGCACCTGGATGCCGAAGGCAATCAGGATGATGAAGGCGACCGACTGGATGGCCAACCTGAGCAAGGGGGGTAGCTGCCGGCGGTCATCTACCAATCCGACGATAGCGACCAGGGTGCCGGCGATCACCGCTCCGATGATGTGGGTCGGGATTTCTTCGCGCAGGAAAAGTAGCGTGGCGGCGATAGCCCCGGCAAAAATGGCGACGCCTCCCATCAGGGGCATGGGATTGTCGTGCACCTTGCGTGCTGCCGGCGCGTCGACGAAGCCGGTGGCGACCGCCAGTCGTCGCAGCCAGGGCGTGCTGACCAGCGTTATTGAAAGGGCGATCAGGAAGACCAGGATAATCGGCAGCATGATTCCGGCCGGAGTTATTCTTCTTCCTGTTGCTGTTCCGCCACGCGGTCCAGGAATTGCTGCACAGTTGGTTGTTGCTCGACCGGCGCCGCTGCCAGCGCTTCCAGGCCAAACTCGGTGGCTGACACCAGGTCGCCGCCGACGCGATAGGCGCGGGCGGTCTCCAGGAGTAGTTGCCACTCCGCTATACTATCGTCGTCCAGGTCGCGCAACTCCTCCAGGGCAGCCAACGCCCGCTCATAGTCGCCGGCCTGGCGGAAAAGCTGCGCCGCTTGGAACAGATAGGCTCCGCGATCGCTGCCGGAGAGCTCCAGCGCCGCGAGCACCAATTCCCCGGACCGTTCCAGATAGGACTCTCGTTCACCCTCCTCAAGGGCCTCAGCGCACGCCTGGTAAGCGCCGGCGAGACCGAGATAAGTCACCTCGTAGTTGGGGTCAACCTCGAGAGAGTGTTCATACGCCTCAATGCCGGCGTTGCAGTCGCCCCCCATCGTCAAGAGCAGGTTGGCGTATTCGTTCCAGATGGTCGAATTCTGCGGACTCAGCTCGAGCGCTCGGCTGTAGTGCTGCTTTGCCGCCTCAAACAGCTCGGCCTGTCGCTCCCGGTCGTCCGTGCTGCCGTCTGCCCAACGGGTGTAAAGCCGCGCCAGATTGGCCGTGTGATCGGTATTCAAAGGGTTGATCTGTTGGGCGGTGCGCAGCCGGCTTTCGGCTGTTTCCAGGAGAGCCGAACGGGCGCCAGCATCCGGGGTGATTGAGGCCTGCTCCAGATAAGCCGCACCGAGGAAGAGGTAGTAGAAGTCCTCGAATGGAGCCAACTCGATGGCGTGCTCATAAATGGCCACGGGGAACTCCCAGCTCTCCGGCGTGTCGGTTCGTTGGGCGATACGCTCAAGAGGTCTGGCCCGCTTGTAGACCATGTCAGCCTGCACAATCCGCAGGTTGGTGCTAGTGACCAGCACGAAGCCGATAATGAACAGCGTTAACAGGGCCGCGATGCCGGGTGCGGAGGCGGTAGTAGCGGTGGGCGATCTGTCCTCACCGGCGAGCGCGAAGGCCGCCGCGATGATCAACATGAAGACGAACAGGTAGAAAAAGGTGAGCATGCCGGCAAAGCCGTCGGTGGCCAGCACCTGACGTTCTACCTCTGAGACAGTCGCAATCTGCGGTCCAATGAAGCTGCTGCGAAGCAGGGCGGCATGAAGCAATACGTAGCCGGCAGCTATCAGCCAGGAGCCCACACCAATAATGCCGGCCGGCAATAGGTCACCGTTCCAGGCAGGGTCCCAGATCAAATATAGAACGACGGCGTTTGCCAGTAACAGACCCAGGGCCAACCAGAATGCCCCTGTGACCAGGGAAGCCAGCGAAAGCAGGAGCGCTGTCAGCGAAAAGATGGCTGTCAAGCGCGACCCGATGGGGTGATTCCTGAGAAGTAGCAGGGCTGCTGTGATGCACAACCCGCCCCAAATCACCAGCAGCAAGGATCCGACAAGGTTGTTGACGAGGGATACGCCGGCCGCGCTGCCTGCGCCGGCTACCAGAGCGATGAGCACGACTAAGGCCTGCACGATTAGCAAGGCAGCCGCCAGGCGCTGCCGCTGCGGCATAGGCTTCACCGCTCCACCGGAGATGAATTCGATTATCCCCTGTCGCGCCAACTCGCTCAGACTAAGTAGTATGCCCAGGCTCCAGGTCAGGACAATGATCAGAAAGATGAAAGGAGACGCATCGAAATCGCGAGAGGCGTTTACCAGCAGCGACTGGCGGATGATGTCGAGCACGCTGGGCACATCCTCGATACTCTGCAATTCTCCTTCCAGCACAAAGTTCATGAATTGGAAACCGAGGATGCCGATGATCAGCGTCAGTACGTAGGTTGAGGCCAGAACGGCGCCGGACCACTCCGGCCGATTCGTGCGGCTGCCGGCCGGTCGTCTTCGGCGATGCTTGCCGGAAGCGGCCCGCTCAACCGGGACTGCAGCCGGCGTCTCTTTCAGCTGCGGCAGGAGGTAGCCTACCAGGAACATCAGCGCCACATAGACGAAGAAGTGCACCCGCGTCGAGGCGATGGCGATACCGAAGTGGATCTCCACATAGTGCGCGACGACCGCGGCAAGAAGCCCCATCATGATAAGCCGGTCAACATGGAATGGGTCCTGCTGCGCGTCACCCTGAGCGGTTGCGACAAGGGCGTAATAGATAAGATAGACCACCAGACCAACGATACTGCCGAAGGGGATGGCTACGCCCAGGTACACTGCCCCGAGCGTCTGCGTCAGCAATATGGTGGTCACCAGCGCGCCGGCAACCCAGAGGAAGATGAGCAGGTTCCGATCGCGGGCAGAGCGGATCACGCCCAGCCAACGGAAGCCGAAATAGAAGACACTCAGGTACAGGATCTGCCAGGTCAGGAAACCGAGCACACCGGTGATGGTCAGTGCGTCGAACGTCTCATTATGTGAGCGATCCGGCGAGGCGTTTCGCGCTTCAATCGAGGCCAGTTCCGGCTGATAGAAGCTGTTGTAGGCCACATACATCGATTCCGGGCCATAGCCCAGCAGTGGGCGCAAGAAGTTCCAACGATCGGAACTGCCGTCCGGATACACCAACGGATCGTGGGGTTGTAGCAGCTCCAGCACCCCTTGCCAGATCAGCACGCGTACGCGACCGGTCCCCTCTTCCGATTCCAGGATGCGCCCGAATCGCCCGACGGTCGGCAGCTCTTTCCACTCCGCCATCGTCTGCAAGACCTCGCCGATAATTGGAGTGTCCACCGCGCTTGCGACCTGATCGTCCGGCACGTTAAAGAGAATCAGCCATGCCCCGGCAATTACGGTCAGTATGATCCAGCTCAGCCAGAGCCAGCGCCAACCCCTGCGAGAGGCGAGCAAGATGAATATGGCCAGAGCAACCGTACCCATAGCGCCCAGAAAGGCCAGGAACGATGCCATCGGTCCCTGCACGGCGAGCCTGAGGATCAGGGAAAGAACTATGAAGGCCAGCATAGCGCCGCCGGCAGCTAGGACGAGCGCGCGTAACGCATCACCAATGCCGAATCGTTGTCCGTCTGCGACCGCATTGCGCAGGGAAACCAGGAGAATGAGGGTGAACGCGAACAGGCCGACGATCAGGCCCAGCATTGGCCCACGGCTGCCGGACCAGTAGATGGCCAGCAATTGAATCGCAAAGGTAAAGATGTAGATCGAGGAGCGGATTACGTCTGAATATGAAAACTTCTCTTCGCTAAGGATGTTCGTAAACGCGTCCAGGATGCGGGCCAAAGTGAGGGGCGCGACCATGATCAGGTAGGCCGCGATGAAGATGGCGTTGCCCATGTGCCCGGCGATACGCCGCTGTGTGTTGCCTCCCCAGGGTAGCGGGTCCAGCCCGAAGTGCTGGATCATGCCGTACAGTGCGATGGGAATACTGGTGATGATAATCGTCGTAACCAGCCGGTTGACCTGTTCACGGCGGCGGATGGTAACCACGGTCAGGGCGAAGATGACGATGTAAGACAGTGTAGTATAGGTGCCTTGCAAGCGCTGATAGGAGCCGGCCCAACTCACCCGTGGCACAACGGAGAAGAGCGTCGACAGGAGATAAACGACTACCAGTGCTACGACCGGCAACACAAAGGGCATGCGCCAGATGCTGTTTGCAGACCGAGGCCGAATCCAGCTCAGGTTACGCCAACCTAAATTGTCCACAAACTGCACCAGCCAGGCGGCGCTCATCAGCAGGGCGATGGAGCGCACAATGGTCAACTTATCAGGCTCAAAGACGCGCTCGGAGTGGATGTTGAAGAAAAGGGGAGCGGCAATGACAGCGGCCAGCCAGCCGGCCTCGATAAAGCCCCTGCACCAACGGGTGAGTCTCGAATCCATTCAGGTAGTGTCCATTAGCCGGCTGTGCCTAAGGGGCGAATCTTACCGTAACGGTGATAGACCGGCAATTCGCGCTAATTTTTGGTGGCCAGGCCGAGCACCTCAGCATAGACTTCTGAAACCCGCCGGTAAAGCTCCGCCGGACTGAACTCGCGCACGACTCGGGCCCGCCCGGCCGCCCCCATCTGTCGACATAGCTCCGGATCGATCAGCAGGCGGGTCACGGCCTCGGCCAGAGCGGGCGGCTGCGCCGGAGGTACCACAAAGCCAGTCACTCCATCCTGAACGACATACGAAGTGCCGCTGCCCACCTCGGTGGTCACGCAGGGCAAGCCGGCAGCCATCGCTTCAAGCAGCACTGTGCCAAATGCCTCGGCCCGGGCATTGGCAGGCAACACGAAAACGTCGGCTGAGGTATATAGGCGAGGTAAGTCCTCGTCGCTGACCTCACCGACAAAACGTACGCGGTCTTTTAGGCCAAGCTCGCCGGACAATAGCTCCCATTTCGCTCTCATTGGGCCGTCTCCAGCGATGAGGAGGCGGGCGTCAAGATGGGGCATCGCCTGCAGCAATGTCCCCACACCCTTGTAGTAACGGTGCTTGCCAACAAAGAGGATGGTGGGACTATCGCCGGCCGGCAGCAGCGGCGTCGCCTCCAGGTATGGCGTCGGGTCCACGCTGAGCGGTATCACGGTGCAGCGTTCCTGGACGGCTCGCAGATAGGGCGAGGAATTGATGTATTGGGCGCTAGTAGGCAATATCCGATCCGCCCGGCTGAGGACACGCTTCATGATCGGCGCGTAGAGCGCCAGGATAGCCCGCTGTCTGACCACATCGCTGTGATAGGTGATTACATAGGGTTGTCCGCGCCGGAAAAGCCATTGGCCAATCTCGCCTACCGGATAGGGAAAATGGAGATGGGTGATATCAGCTTTCAGTGAAGCCATCTTAAGAGGCATGGTGAGACTCAACGGTGTTGAGGCCACGGTGGCGAGACGCCCGGCGCGGAGGACACGCACACCGTTGATGGTTTCTACTTTCGGCTGACGCCCGGGATGGGTCACCAGCACGGTCACCTGGTTACCGGCTGCCTGCTGTAGTTCCGCCAGCGCCCGGATATGATTCTCAATGCCGCCGACTATCGGGTGGTAATCTTTGTAGACGTGGAGAATCTTGAGCATTCGGCTCGCGCTCATATCCTGAGTTTCCAAGCCTCAGTCTACCTGACTAATGGTCGGCCTGCCAGGAAACGAAACGACGGCGCCTCGGGTGCGCACCGCTGGGCGCGCAATAACAGTTTTCCTGGCCGGCTTGCTGAGGGGCAGGGTCAAAGGTAATATCGCCTTCAATGTCCGAGGATCCAAACGCCAGCATCTCACGCCAGACAGCCAGCGGCTCGCTTTACAGCGTCTCCGCGTCTGCCGTCACCATTGTGCTTGGTTTCGTCCGCATGACCCTGATGCTTCGCCTGCTCGCACCGGAGCAATTCGGCGTGGCCGCGCTGGCCCTCTTTTACCTCAATCTTGTCTTTCAACTCTTGAGCTGGGGATTCGACAGCGCCCTAGTACATCGCAAGGATGCCGATGAGCGGGTGCGGTCGGTATACTTTGTGCTCAAGATTGGATCGGCCGGGCTAACGGCTGCGGTCTCCTTGCTCATCATTCCAATACTGCACTTCTTCTATCCAGATGAGCCGTTGCTGGTCCCGGTCTTGTTGGCCTACGCCGGCATCAACATCATCCGCAGCCTAAATATCAGCCAGGTGACCGTGCTCAGTAAAGAGATGGATTTCAGGCATCTGTCCATCACGGATGTGCTGAGCTCGATCGTCATGACCATCTTTGCCCCGCTGCTGGCCTGGCTGGGTTTCGGCGTCTGGAGCATAGTGGCAGAGCAGTTCTTTGGTGTAGTGACCCGGTTTCTCTTGCTCTGGATACCGTTTCGGGCGTGGCTTCCCCGGCTCGGCTGGGATCGAGACGTCGCCCGCTGGTTCTGGAACTACGGCAGGCACGTGTGGTCCAGTACGAATCTGGTCTTTCTTGTCGATCATTTCGATGATTGGTTTGTGGGTACCTTCCTTGGGAGCACGGCGTTGGGCTTCTATTCGCAGGCCTATGAGTATGCGCGCTATCCGCGCCGGGTGGTGGCGAATCCTATCTTGTTGGTCTTCTTCCCGGCATTCGCTCGCCTACAGGACGACCGGCAGCGACTGTCGAAAGCGTTCTTTCGCGCGACGAGCCTGATGCTGCGCGCCGGCGGTCTGTTCTCACTAATCGTCATCTTCGCTGCGCCGGAGTTCATTCTCCTGTTTCTGGGCGAAAAATGGCTTCCGATGCTGTTGACATTTCAGTTGATGATTGTCTACACACTGTTGGACCCCATCAACCTGGGTGCAAACAACCTGTTGCTCGCCACAGGCCGCTCTGTGGAGGCGATGCGCACTCGCCTATGGCAGGCAATCATCTTCCTTCCCGGCGTGTGCCTGCTTGGACTGTGGCTGGGCATTGAGGGGGTAGCGCTTGCCGCCGATGTCATGATGCTACTGGGCACGCTGCTTTTCTTTCGCCATGCCCGGCAGGTGGTAGACTACTCCGGCCGGACGATGTGGCTGTGGCCGGTCATCGCCATGATCGTCACCGGCACACTGATAGCGCTTGCCACGCCGTTGTGGGCGGTGCTGCCCTTGCTGGTTAGCCTGACGCTTAAGATCGTGCTCATTCCAATAGTGTACCTGGGAATACTGTGGCTGACCGAGCGCGAACAACTGCGGGCCGGTCGCCAGATGATCTGGCAGATCGTGCGGCCGTTGTTAGCAGACAAGTTGCCCGCAGGCAGCGGAGGGCGGGCAGCATGAGTCGCCGGGTATTAGTGGTTGGGCTGGATGGCGCTACATTCGACGTGGTCCGGCCCCTTGCCGCACAGGGTAGATTGCCCAATCTGGCGCGCATGATGGCGGACGGGGCGCATGGCGTAATGCGCTCTAACATACCGCCGGTTACTCCCTCTGCGTGGACCTCGGTGTTTACCGGCAAAAACCCCGGCAAACACGGCATCTATGACTTTCAGGAGTTAGATCCGGCCACCTACCGCTTTCGCACCATTCGGACCGACGAACATCAAGAGAAGACGATCTGGCAGTTGCTGGGCGAGGCCGGACTGCGCTCGATCGTCGTGGATGTGCCTTTCACTTACCCACCTCAGCCATTGAACGGCCTGATGCTCACCGGCTACGGCACGCCCCGAGTGCCCGGGACCGTGTTCACGTATCCGGCGCTGCTTGCCGAACGCTTGCCTGAAGGGCTGCGCGGTGAGGTGCGAGTCGCTTTGCCTGAGAATAAGTTTGACCGCAGCCGGCGCTTCATTGAGGAATGGGAGGCGCTGATGGTGGGCCGGCGCAAATTACTCTCCTTCCTCACTTCCGGAGAGCCGTGGGACCTCTTCATGGTGGTCTTCTCCATCACGGATAATATGGCGCACGTCTTCTGGACATATACCGATCCCGCCCATCCTAACTATTACCGCGCCGAAGCCGAGGAATTCCGACAGGCCTTCCACCACGGCTATGAACTCTGCGATCAACTGCTGGGTGAGTTAATCGAGAAGGCCGGCCCGCATACCAACACCCTAGTGTTATCTGATCATGGTTTTGGCAGCGTTCGTCCGCGACAGTACGTTTACAATCGTCTGTTGCGTGGTGGCTATCTGGTCCCGAGGGCGGCCATTGGACCATCCGGAACCGGCGGACGCCTTGTACGCGTAGCCGTCAACGCCTACAATCGCTTTCCGGTTATTCGCGAATGGGTCAAAGGACTCACTCCGGCGCGCCGCAAGACCCTCACCGACGGTCTCAAGCGCTCCGGCATTATGCCCGGCAGCGAAAACGTTGACTTTGCCCGGTCCAAGGTAATCCCGTCAAATTTCGGCCTGCGTATGTGGGTCAATGATCGTTATCGCTTCGCGCAGGGTATGGTGCCGGTGGCAGAGAAGGAGGCCGTCCTGTCCGAGCTGAGCGATTTCCTAAAGGAAGATTGCGACCAGGCGACAGGCGAGGCCATCATTGCCAATACCTATTTTGGCGCCGATCTGTATCACGGCCCATTTGCCCATCGCGGTCCTGATCTGGTCATCGAATACAACAACTTCTTTCATCCCGAGATCAGGCCGGCAGCGCGAAACGCGCATCTGGAAGGTGGACACACCCTGGACGGTATCTTCCTGGCTTACGGTCCGGACGTGCAGCGGCAGCGGCTCACGGGGGCAAGTTTGATTGACCTGGCTCCTACCATTCTCTATCTACTTGACCAACCCGTGCCGGCGGATATGGACGGTCGCGTGTTGACGGAGATCATTCCGGCAGCCCGGCTGGCCGAAAAGCCGGTCCGGCAGACGGAAGCGCCGGCGCGGTGGGATACGCCCCTGGGCCGGCTCAACTCAGCTGGATATAGCGCCGAGGAAGAGGCTGAGATTGAAGACCAGTTGCGCCAACTGGGCTATATTGAATAGCCAATTGTGGATCCGATCCCTGCTCTCGAAAGTGACTCGATGAAACCCGCGTCGGCCGGCTGGTGTGGGCTGAATGCGGCAGGCCTGAAGCCACGGTGTGAACTAGATAGCGTCCCGGCCCGGCTGGCCGACGGCGAGCGCCGAGCGGGTCACTATCAGATAGGGTAGGTTCCGAATGGCCTCGCGTGTGTTTGTCTTCGGTCTGGATGCCGCCGCGCCTCAACTGATCGCGCGTTGGGCTGGCAGCCTGCCCAATTTGCAGCGGTTGATCTATGAAGGCGTCTCCGGTAAGTTGCACAGCACAATCCCACCATTTACCTCCCCGGCCTGGGCCTGCATGGCAACGGGCAAGAATCCCGGCAAAGTAGGCATTTTTGGACTTCGCCATCGGCGCCCTGGTAGCTACAAGTTTGAGCCGACGACTTCTAATCTTCGGCGGACGCCGGCAGTGTGGGATCTCGTTGGCGCGGCAGGTCTTCCGGTAATCGTGATGAATGTGCCCGACACCTACCCGCCCCAGCCGGTAAACGGCATCATGATCAGCGGCAGGCCGGCACCGCAACATGGGGACGCACCCATCAGTTACCCGACGGGGGTCCGCTATGAGCTGAACCGGGCCGCAAACGGATACTTGCTGGGGCCGCATGCGGACTTTGACGACGACAGCCGCGCTGACGAGTTGCGGACCTGGGAAGATGTACTCCTCAAACAGCAATGCGCCCTCGAATATTTACTGGACAATAAGGCCTGGGCGTTGTGCTTCTATGTATCGCTTGCGGTAGACGGAATCAGTCACCACTTCTGGCAACATCTGGATGAGAACCATCCCAATTTCGACCCGCGAGTGTCAGCCAAGCTTGGCGATTCAATTCGTCAGATCTACGTCGCGGAAGATGAGCGCATCGGCCGTGTGCTCGGCCGAATGGGGAGCGATGATCTGCTGTTGGTCGTTTCTGACCACGGCTCGACGCCGTGCCATCATCATGTCTCGGTGAATCGCTGGCTGATTGACCATGGATATATCTCGCTAAGTAAAGAAAGCGGCGTTGCCGGCGAAGGCTGGGGTGGTCGATTCTCCCAGGTACTGTTCAATCTCTACCGCCGCTACGATATTGTCCGCCGGATTGCAGCGCCGTTGCGCCGGACTGCGACCAGGGATCGCGTTGTCCATGCCCGGTTTGCGCGCAAGAGCGGCGGTAGATTGCCGCTGGATGCGCTGCCGATCGACTGGAGCCACACGACGGCGTATTACTTGGGGGATGACCGCGTGTACCTGAATGTTGCCGGGCGAGAACCTCTGGGAATCGTACAGCCAGGCGCTGAGTACGAGCGCGTGCAAAACGAGCTGCGTGCCGCCCTACTTGCAGCCACCATCCCCGGCGGCGACCGATCCCTCTTTGCCGCTGTCCATACGCGCGAAGAGCTTTATCAGGGACCGGCAATGGAAGAAGGCCCGGACCTTGTCCTCGTGCCCGGCGATCCGCACTGGAATCTGGGCGCGGCTGTGGGTCAGGCAATCTTTGACCGCCCGGTGGTCGGAGGCAAGCATCATCCGGATGGTTTTTTCGTCGCCTGGGGTCGCGATGTTCGTGTCGGGTACAACACGGATGCTGACATTCTCGACATTGCCCCTACTCTCTTGCATGCTTTGGGCGTCGCCGTGCCGGTTGATTGTGACGGTCAGGTCAGACTGGACTGGTTCCAGGATGATTCTGACACCACCCGGCGTCCTATTACCTACCAGTCGGTAAGTGAACAGCCGCAACTGCCGCATGAGTGGCAGGAAGATGAAATGGTAGTTGTTGAGTCGCGGCTGCGTGACCTTGGGTACCTGGACTGAACTGCCGGTGAGTCGCGTGCTGATTGTCGGGCTGGATGGCGCTTCTCCGCGGTTGCTTCACCGTTGGCGCGACAGGCTGCCGAATTTGAACAGACTAATGTCCGATGGCGCATCAGGAGTCCTGGAAAGCATACTCCCGCCTCGCTCAATTCCGGCCTGGTACTGCTTTGCCACGGGGATGAACCCGGCCAAGATCGGTGTTTTCGGGTTCAGTCAACGCAGGCCGGGTACGTATGACTACACATTTGCCAATTTGACGTTTTGTCGGGCGCCGACCTTGTGGGATTGGCTTGGCCAATTTGGAATGCGGACGGTCATTGTGCACGTGCCGGGGACCTATCCGCCGCCAAGGACGAATGGCCTGTTTGTGTCAGGCTGGCCGGCGCCAAAGAACCGGGGCGCGCTTGTCTACGCAAATCCGCCCGAACTCAGCAGAGAATTAGATGGGCTGTTGGGACGGCCCTTTGAATTCCTAAGCGACCTGCCCATGCGCCTGGACAACGATCGTGAGGTGCTGGCCGAGCGGATACGGATCACTCGGATGCATGGCGAGGTGGGTTACCGACTGCTCAGCCGTGGGGATTGGCAAGTGGGCGCTGTGGTCTTCAGCCCCATCGATCGGGCAAGCCACCAATTCTGGCGCCACATCGATGCGGCGCACCCGCTGCACGATCCAAGGTTGGCAAAGGAATTGGGCGATGCGCTCTATCAGGTCTACCAGGCCGCCGATGATGAGATCGGGCGACTGCTGACGTTGCTTTCGCCGGAAGATTACGTCTTGGTGGTTTCCGACCATGGCTTTGGGCCGGCGCATCGCGTCTTCTATCTTAACGAATGGCTGCGATCACAAGGCCTGCTGGTCTTGAAGGAAGATAGCTCCGCCACGAGAATGACCCGGCGCAGCGCAGTAACCGGCCGCCTCTCAGTGCCGCTGTTTTGGCTGAACAGTAATTCCGGGCTTTTCCGCCGGCTGGCTGCTCCGTTCAAGAAACGCGCGCTCTCCAATTTGCTGCGCGATGATTATGTGCGCCGGCGAAACCAGGGGCTGGTACGCATCAACCATATGCCGGTTGACTGGTCACGGACTGTTGCCTACTGCCCTGATGAGGGCAGTCTGTATCTGAACCTGCAGGGGCGCGATCCGGAGGGCATCGTGCAAGCTGGCCCTGAAGCAGCCGACATTCTCGGCCGGATTGAGGCCGGGCTGCGGGAGATTGCGGATCCAGAAACTGGTCGACCAGTTAAGGTTGAGACCTGGCGCAAAGAGTCCATTTACTCCGGTCCGTACCTCGAGGATGCGCCGGATTTGCTAATCGCCCTAGATGATTGTCACACGGAGGTGATGGCCGAAATGGGCGCCGGGAGCTGGTTCGCTCCCGCCGGGGCGCGCAATGGCACGCATGACCGGGATGGCGTTATTATTGCGCATGGGCCGGCCGTTGTACGCCGGGAGGATGTCCGCGCCGGGCTAATGGATATCGCGCCGACTGTATATCACTTAATGGGCACGCCGATGCCGGATGAATGCGACGGCAGGGTTTTGTTGGACTTGTTTGCACACGATTCACCCGTCAATCAGCGGAAAGTGCAAAGGGCGCAGCCGGAAGCTGCCGGCACCGCCTCTGGTGAGGTCTATAGCGACTCCGAACTTGACCAGGTGGAGAAGCAACTGCGCGACCTGGGATACCTTGGGTAGCCTGACGCGATGAACCAACCGACAGGCCTTGATGCTCAGATAGTGATTGTTGGCGCACCGCGCAGCGGGACCACGTTGCTACACACTATTCTCGGTGGACACTCCAGTGTGGTCCCATTTACAAAAGAGCTGCAAATCTTCCTGGAGCTTCACGAGCGCTGCGGTGATCGCCCGACTAATCGCGAGGCGGCGATTGACTTTGTGACCCGACACCGGTACCACACGCCGGAAGTGGAGGCCGGAGACCTGCGTCTCGCGCTCAGCGGCTCGGAGCAGGCAACGGTGAGTGACCTCAACAACACCTATCTCCGGCCGCGGCTGGATCGGCAGCCGATCTCCGGTCGGCCACTCGTCAAGCACCCATGCCTGGTTCTTAATCTGGAAACGGCCAGGAACTGGTTTCCAGCTGCCATATTTGTGAACGTGGTGCGTGATCCCAGGGCAAACATTGCCTCTCGGCGGGCGCGCTGGCCCGACCTTTCGGTCTGGAGTTGCATCTCCAGGGGCGAAACACGATCCGGGCAGTGCGCTGCTTCGACATCCGGTATCTGAAGCAGATGACCGAGGCTTCATATGAGACCATCGTGCTGGAGTTGGAGACAGCCATCTCGACCCTGTGTGACTTCCTCGGCCTGACATTCCAACCGGAGATGCTTCCCTTTTCGCTCCAGACCCATTCGTATACGCCGGGAGAGCCACGGGAAGCCGTCCACTATCGGGAACCGGACCCCTCGCGCCTCACCCGCTGGCAAACGCAACTGTCCACGACGGAAGGTGCGCTCATTGAACAGCAGTGCGCTCAGGAGATGTCTTACCATGGCTACACCCCCAATGGCGCATCCGCTTCCGGATGGAGCAATGCGGCGCTCATCATGCGCGATCGACCGGTATTTGAGTTGAAGCGGCTGGCGCGCCGGCCGCGCGCTCGAGTCCGATGAGAGTCCCGAGACTATCGTGAGCCCGGGCGAACCGCACCTTGCCATCGTGACTCTTGATTTCGCTCCTCAAATTGGCGGTGTGCAGAACTATCTTTGCGAGATCGCCATGCGAGTTGCGGTTGAGTACCGCGTTACCGTCGTTACGCCGGTGAAGGGGGATGGCCCGGAGCAAAGAAATCTCAATCGGCTAACGCCGGTTATGTCCGGCTCCATGGGTTTCTGGCTGGCACTGAGGAAGCTCCGGCCGACTCACGTAGTGATCGGCCACGCCCACCCAAGACTCCTGCTGGCAGCCGCTGCCTTCAGGCCGGGCGGCTTCGCGGCATTTGCACAGGGGAATGACTTTCTTGCCGCCCAGACACGCTGGCACCGGCCGATCTTCAACTACCTGCTTGGCAGGGCCCGCCCGCTGCTGACAAATAGTGGCGCGATGGCCCGCCGTTTGCATGGATTAGGATTATCCGGCGCAATACCAGTCCGTCCAGGCGTCGACTCCGCGCGTTTTTACCCTGCCGGCCAGGGGGCTTCCGGCCCGCCGCTCCTACTCAGCGTTTGCCGGCTTGTCCCCCGTAAGGGCATCGACACGGTCATTGCATGCATGCCCTCCCTTTTGGATGAGCACGCTAACTTGCAGTACCTGGTCGTCGGAGACGGTCCGGACCGGCCCAGACTTGAGCGCCTCGCCGAAGAAAAGGGCGTGCAGCAGAGTGTACGCTTTGCCGGGCAGGCCTCTTTTGACGAGCTTCCGGCGTATTATCGCATGGCACACATCTTTGTGCTGCCGACCAGAGAGGAATTGCAGCAAGCCAGCATAGAAGGCTTCGGCATTGCTTTTCTGGAGGGGAGCGCCAGCGGCCTGCCGATCGTTGCCGGCCGGAGCGGAGGAGTGGAGGAGGCGGTTATTGACGGCACCACCGGCATCCTGACGCCGCCGGATGATCCCCAGGCGCTGTCGGAGGCATTGCTCCGGTTACTGCGCGAGCCGGATTTGCGGCGGAAATTGGGTAAAGGCGGTCGAGCCTGGGTGGAAGAAGAGATGAGCTGGGATCGCGCCGCCGGCGAGCTCATCGCCGCACTGGCGCTGGATAATGGCTGAGCGGCTGCTCTTCGTCGATCATGCGCCGGCGCTGGGCGGGGCCGAAAAGAGCTTGCTGCTGCTGTTGCGACACCTGGATACTGCGCGGTGGCAGGCCATGCTGGCCGGTTGCGCGGGTGACTTCCTACAGACTGCCCGCAACAACGGAATAGTTACCCATGAGGTTCCAATGCCTCGCCTGCGCCGGTCTGCCGCGGCGTTGTTTGATTGGCGCAACGGCTCCCGGATACTGGCTGACCTGGCCCGGCAAGTCGAAGCCCGAGCGCTGATTGCGAATACGGTGCGGGCCGCCGTTTACACCGCCCCGGCAGCGCGATTATCTGGCCGGCCCTTCATCTGGTACATGCGTGATTTCTGGCTGTCGGAAAGCAGGCCTGCGCAACCTGCCCTTGATCGCTTGGGCAAACGCGTGCTCCTGGCAGCGGCCGATCAAGTAGTCGCAAATTCGCAGGCAGTTGCGGACAATCTTCCGCAAAACGGAAAGACATGCGTGATACACAACGGCCTTGATCCCAATCTGTGGGATCACACAAGGATGGGGGACTCGTTTCGCGAGCGATACAGCATCTCGATGGACGCGCCATTGATTGGGATGGTTGGGCGATTGCGCCCGTGGAAGGGTCAGACGGCCTTCCTGAGTATGGCAGCCGAAGTGATAAGGATGGCGCCGGAAGCGCACTTCGCCGTCGTAGGCGGCTCGCCGTTTGAAGTGCAGGACAACTATGCACTCCGCCTGGACCAGCAAGTGCAGGAACTAGGCCTGGCTGGGCGCGTTCACTTTACCGGCCAACTGGCTGATGTGGCCGGTGCACTGGCGGCGATGGATATATTTGTGCACCCCGGCTCGCCGGAGCCGTTTGGGCTGGTTAACATTGAAGCGATGGCTATGGCAAAACCCGTGGTGGCCTTCGCGCACGGCGCGCTGCCGGAGATTGTTGCGCATGGCTTAACAGGACTTCTGGTGACCCCTGGTGAGATTGGCGCTCTAGCCGGCGCGGTCAGTTCACTGTTGAATGCTCCGCTTCAGCGGCAGAGCATGGGTCGAGCCGGCCGTCAGCGCGTCTTACAGCGCTTCACGATTTCCAGGGTGGCGACCGAGTTCGAAGAGCTTCTCGTGCACCTTCTTGGCGAGAGGCAGGACGCCTGATGTTCGGCCAATCCTACGTATTGGACGCACGCGCGGCGAATGACCACTTTCCCGGAATCGGGCGCTACGTGAGCAATCTTGCGCGCGCGATAGCTGCGCAGCTCAATCCCGGTGAGCGGCTTCATCTGATACACGATCCCTCGCAGCCGGGGCGCTGGCAATTGCCTGCCGGCAGGCGTAATGTCAACCTGTGGCCTATGTCAGTTTCGCATTTTTCGACGAAGCAACAGTGGGCAGTTCCGAAACTGCTGCGCCGGCTGGAAGCCACGCTCTATCATAGTCCATACTACCTGATGCCGTACCGACCGCGCACTCCGACGCTGCTGACGGTCTACGACCTAATTCCCAACATTTACCCGCGCACCGTGAGTTGGCGGGCGCGCCTTTTCTTTTCGGTATCGACGCGGTTGGCGTTGCGATCGGCCGCCCACGTCATTGCCATTTCTGAGGCGACCAAGAGTGATCTGATCCGCTTCTATCGAGTCTCTGAGCGAAAGGTGGCCACGATCCCACTCGCTGCCGATCCGCGTTTTCGGCCACAAGCAGACAGTGAGATCAATCGGGTGCGAATGCGGTGCCAACTGCCCGAGAAGTATGTCTTGTATTTGGGGATCAATAAGCCGCACAAGAATCTGGTGCGGCTTGTGGAAGCCTGGGGACTGGTCGCCCGGCACTTCCAGGATGCCCCCACGCTGGCAATCGCCGGGGAGTGGGACGAACGTTATCCGGAGGCAAAGCAGCTCGCCAACAAGATGGATTCAGAGTGTCCGGCGTTGTTCGTCGGCCCGGTACCGGATGCTGACCTGCCCGGTCTTTTCAGCGGGGCCAGCCTGTTTGTCTTTCCCAGTCTATATGAGGGATTCGGCCTGCCGGTGCTGGAAGCTATGGCCTGCGGAACGCCGGTTGCCTGTTCCAGCTCATCCAGCCTGCCGGAGGTTGCCGGAAACGCTGCGGTGTTCTTTGATCCCGCGAGTAGCGAGTCGATAGCCGAGACTCTACTGCAATTGCTTGCGGATGATGACCGGCTTTTTGCGATGAAACGAGAGGGTATAGAACGGGCTGCCCGCTTCTCCTGGGATAATACCGCTGCCCGCACACTGGACCTGTATCGCAACCTGTCAAAGGGCGCGGCCTGAGGAACAACGTAGTGAGACTTGCGCGGTTAAGTGAGCATGTGTTCGTCGCGCCGGGCGACTATCGCCGGGTTCGACCCTGGATTGGTGTCGTCGTGGGCGAGCAAGGATGCGCCCTGGTGGACAGTGGAAACGGCCCGGCCCACGCTGACGAGATCAAGGCGGAACTGTGGCAGATGGGCGCGCCGCCGGTGACGCACATTCTGCTAACGCACCACCACTGGGATCACGTTTTTGGAAACTGTGCGTTTCCGGACGCTGAGATTGTGGCGCATGAGCTTACACAGCAACATTTGAGGGTAATGGCGCAGGAGCCATGGAGCGTCTCATATTTGCGTGAAAAGGCGGGCGACGATCCGATTCAGCGCACGATTTCCGCCATGATGATCCAGGCTGTCTCGAATTGGGCGACCTTCCGGGCCGTGCCGGCAACAACGGTGTTCTCAAGCAGTCATTGGCTGGACCTCGGTTCTGTTCAGTTATCTTCAGAGCATATCGGCGGTCAGCACGAGCCCGATCAGTGCGTCGTCCGTGTGATTCCAGATAACATATTGGTTTTGGGTGACGCAACCTATGGTCGCGGCCCGCGCGCAGCAAGGGATTTCGCCGCTTTGGCCGCCGAATTGGAGAGATTTCTTGCTCCGCCGGCTGCATATTACGTTGAGGGGCACAGGGCGCCGGCGACCGCACAGCAATTCGAGGAGCGCATCGCCGAACTGCGCCGGCTTGCCGGCCGGCACCAGGCGTAGCCGACCATGTTGACCGTCGCGGACCTCCTTGCGCAGGAGCCAGTTGCGCCGGGGCGCCGGATACCATACGGGCCGGAGCCGTCACAATTCGGCGAGCTGTTCCTGCCGGACGGGAACCCTCCCTGGGCGGTCATAGCCCTGATTCATGGGGGTTGCTGGCTGGCGGACTACGACCTGTCGCACCTAAGCCCGCTTGCCTCGGCGTTGACCACCCTTGGCGTTGCCGTTTGGAATCTGGAGTACCGCCGCGTCGGTGAGCGTGGAGGCGGTTGGCCCGGCACTTTCCGGGATGTCGCCGCCGGCATCGCTCACCTCCGATCAATCGCCGGCAGATACCCCCTTGATCTGACTCGGCTCATAGTAGCCGGACATTCAGCCGGCGGTCACCTGGCTTTGTGGGCAGCCGGATGGAGGCGCTGGCAGCATGCGCGGGTGATCTGTCCGCCAGGAGCATATTTCCCGACCCCGCGAGGAGTTCTGGCGCTTGCCGGCATTCCTGACCTGGCTCAAAGTGTACGGGCCGGGATATGTGAGGGAGCTATTGTCTCGCTGCTGGGCGCCGATCTGGCAGCGCGGTCATCGAGAATGGAACTGTCATCGCCTCGTTCACTGCTCCCGCTTGGCGTTTCGCAGGTACTGCTGTATGGTGAACAGGATGAGATAGTGCCTCCACAACATGCGACAGGTTACACGCAGGCAGCCGTGCGGGCCGGAGACGAAGTGCACTTATTCACCCTGCCAGACGCCGGCCACTACGAGCCGGTCATTCCGTATAGCAGCGCCTGGCGAGCGGTTTGTACCGGCTTTACCGTCCTATTACAGGGCTACTGAGTTCTGCAGGCTGTTGAACGTGCTGACCATCATACCGGTCGGCTTCAGACGCGCCCGGCGTCGTCGTGGCAAGGGCAGGGGAGAATTGACGATTTGCCAGTCGCCTCAGTGGCAAATCGGCGGATCCGGCGACGGGGAACCACGCTGAAAAGATGGCGCCGGTTTGCGCCCGGTCGTTGTCATTGACTTCAATGACGCCGCCATGCTGCGTGACAATGTCCTTTGCTATTGCCAAACCTAACCCGGTGCCGGCGACACGTGACCTGATTCCAGCCTGTCCACGGTAAAATCGCTCGAAGAGATGTGGCTTATCCTGTTCCGCAACGCCGGGGCCGGTGTCACTGATGCTGAAACCGACCCATTGATTGCCCTCCGCTGAACGAGTACACGTCGCAATCCTGATCAGTCCCCCGGGAGGTGTGTAATGAGTCGCGTTTGTCAGCATGATGCTGAAGACCTGTCCGATAAGTGAGCGGTCGGCCACGACCTGCGGAATGTGAGGGTCTAACTCGGCTTCGAATGTGAGCTGCATCTGGTGAGCCAGCGTTTGCCGGTCGGTAAGATATTCGGCAAGCAAGGCGCTAAGATCCACCATTTCCAGTTCAAGTGGCGTTTGGCCCAAGTCAATCCTTGACAGGGTAAGCAGATTCTCAATCAAGTCAGAAAGCCGTTGTGTCTCGCGCTCCAGACTGCGCAGGTAGCCCTCCATTCGGTCCGGCCGCTTGACCATTAAGGTCTGGAGAAGCCTGATGTTTTGAACAGGCGTGCGCAGTTCATGCGAAACATTGGAAACAAACTCATCCTTCACTCGACTGAGCACCGCCAACTCCTCATTCGCCGCCTCGAGCTCCGCGGTGCGCTCTTGCAGTGCTCTTTCAATTTGCTTGAGCCTGCTGACATCATGCAGCACGATCACATAGCCGGAGAGCTTGCCTAGCTGGTCCAGCAATGGCTCCAGACGGCTGTTGAACACGTGCTCGACACCTCGGATGGTGACTTCTAGTTCTACTTCACCCGCCTCCCCATTTTCGGTGAAGTGCTTGAGCTTCTGCCACAAGGCAGCCGGCTCCAGCTCGGTTTGCCCAACCAGTTCCTCAAGAGACCGGCCCATGAGTTCCACTGCGGCAGTATTGGCGTCAACCAGCCGTTGACGGGCATCCATGACAATCACGGCGTCACGCATGTTATCCATAACCGCGTCCCGAGCAACCGGGACGAGATCGAAGAGACGATAATGGAAGAGCCCCCAGCCAATCAGTAAGTTGCCGACAGCAAAAGTGAGAGGAGCGAAATCGCGCGGTAGGCCGGTAATGCGGATCTCAAACAGGCTTAGCAAGGTTCCGACAACGGGGATGAGGATGCCGGCGATGATCACCGCCGATTGTCGCCGGTATAAGCGCGTCCCATGGCGAAAGTGTGACGAGAGTAGATAGACACTCAGGATCATCAGGCCGTAAAAGTAAAACGAGAAGAGATACAGCGCGGGTCCATAGCTATAGAGTAATTGATCGATTGGCTCGCCGGGGACAAGATAGGGGTCGGTTCGGATCAGTCCGTGCCTGGAGCTAGTGACTATCAGCGCAACGAAGACTGCGGTGATGCCAAGGTTGACAGCCCACAGGAGGCGATGTCGGGACAGGCGACGCCGGGTATAGGAGGTTGCGAAGGCATATGTCGCAAGCGGCCATAGAATGACTCCCACATACTGCAAATCATCCCAAAAGAGCTTCGCCTCCAGGGTGGGACTAATCAGCTCGAAGAGGTATCCCAGGATCCACCAGGCCTGGCCAAAAGCCACCAGGGCAAACGCTGTCGCCCCTTGGACATGCCGGCGTCGCCACGCCGTCAGGCCCACCAGGGCCGTAATCACAAATGAGATCAGATAAGGTACTAGCGAACTGTTCACGCTGTAGCCGACGTCAAGATTTGTCTATTTACTTTGCTGAGAACTGCGTACGCTTGTTACCAGCAGAAAGCTGCACAACAAAGGGGTAGCCACTGGCGGAGAGTTAAGGATAGCGTCATTATACAGGG
>CAZIKT010000020.1:0-9256 GCA_964539885.1 uncultured Ardenticatenaceae bacterium
GAATCTCGGGCGACACGAACCAGGCGATGTTGCCGCTGATGCTGTCCTTGCTGGCGGTGTTGGCAGTGGGCTTCGGCCTGATCGCTCGCCGGCATTCGCTGAGCGAGTAAGCGCACAACCTGACCTAGAACCTCGCAGCCGTTGCCCACGAAAGCGGACAGCGGCTGCGAAATAGAGAAAGAGCATCTCCGCAAGGGGATGCTCTTTCTGTCTAGAAAAGGGGAGCGCAAGCCCGACCGTCAGCCCTTTATCGCGGCGCGCACGGCGGCGCTGCATTCCAGGAACTGGGGCGACTGGATCATCTCCACATGGCGCGGCCGGCCGAGTGGCACCGTGAAGCGGTCGCTTATCTGCCCGGGTGAGTCATTCATCACCAGGATTTGATCCGAGAGCAGCACCGCCTCCTGGATGCTGTGCGTGACCATGAATACCGTCACCGGCCTGGCCTGCCAGATGCGCAGTAATTCCTGCCCCATGCGCTCGCGGGTCAGGGCGTCCAGCGCACCAAACGGCTCGTCCAGCAGCAGGAGTTCCGGCTGGTGAATCAGGGCCCGCGCCAACGCCACCCGTTGGGCCATGCCGCCGGATAGCTGGGCCGGGTAGCTGCGTTCAAAGCCGGCCAACCCGACCAGTTCTAACAGCTCCTGCACGCTTTCGCCGTTTCGGCGCGCGCCGTTCCGACCCAACTCCAGCGGCAGGCGCACATTGTCATACGCCGTTCGCCAGGGCATGAGGTTATGCTGCTGGAAAACGATGCCGATGGGGTGCGGCGTCTTCTCCGGCGGGTGTCCGCCGACGGTCACCTGCCCGTCAGTGGGCCTGAGCAGCCCGCCCAGGATGCGCAGCAGCGTTGATTTGCCCACGCCGGAGGGGCCGACCAGCGTGTAGAAGTCGCCGGCCTGCATCGCGAAGCTCACCTCCTGGATGGCATTGATACCATCCTGGTATTGGTGACTGACGTTGCCGACTTCCAGGAACAGGTTGGGGTTCATCCCGGAATCCTGATCAGGGCTGGGGATCCATCACAAACTGATTACTGAAACTCGTTTCCAGATCACTCAAGGGGGCGTCGAGAAGGCCCATTTCAAGCAGGATCGTCTCCGTCTGCCGCCACGCCTCGGGATCGGTAATGCCCGGCGTATCCGCCTCCCACAGAGGCAGTGAAGCCTGCAGCACGCCTATCCGGCTGTCATCCAGCCCTTCCACATACTTCTTGCTGATCTCATAGGCGGCTGCCGGATCGGCCAGCGTGTCCTGCAGGCCGCGGGTCAGCGCGCGCAGGAATCGCTCGATCAACGCCGGGTTTTCGGCAATGGTTGTCTCGTTGGTGACGATGCCGTTGGCTACCATGTCGATGTAATCTGCCACCTCCAGCACGTTGATCGCCTCGCCAAGGGAGGCGAGTTGTATCGGCTCATTGTTCACGTAGCCGACGACAGCCTCTACCCGGTCCGCCAGCAAGGCTTCCACCTGGGTAAAGCCGATATCCTCGGCGTTTACGCTTTCCTGGGCGATGTCGTTGCCGGCCAGCAGCCCAACGTAACCCACATAGCTGGCTCCAAAGAAGCCCGGCAGGCCGACAGAGCGCCCAACCAGATCGGCCGGCTCCTCGATGCCGGCGTCAGCCTTACTGACCACCACAATCGGATAGCGCTGAAACCATTCGAAGACATAAACGACCGGCAGCCCCTGCGCCCGGGCCAGCAACACCTGCTCACCGCTGACAATGGCCAGCGGCAATTCGCCGGCCCCAACCAGCGCCATACCGTCGGTCTCAAAGCTGTAATCGAAGGCCAGCTCAATGCCCTCTTCGGCGAAGTAGCCGCGCTCCACGGCCACATAGAGGGGCGCATACTGTGGATCGGGGATGTAGCCCATCGGCAGGCGCAACGCTACCGGCTCAACGGTCGGCTCCACAGCCGGCGTTTCGATGACTGCGGTTGCCGTTTCAACGTTGCTTTCGTTGGCCTGATTGCAGGCCACAGCCAGCGAGCCGATCAGCAGCAGCAGAACGAACATTGCTCTATTCATAACAGGCACCTCATAATACTCAACAACATTTACCCTGCCCGGCTCCCTGATGAATCAGCCGGGCAGGGAACCTATTTCCCTTCGGTCCGCCAGCGCAGCAGCCGCCGCTCTAATAGCGCGACGGATCCGTATAAAGTCACCGCGATGGCAGCCAGGGTGAAGAGCACGACAAATACCAGATCAGTCTTGAACTGATAGCGAGCGGTGACCAGCAGAAAGCCCAACCCCTCGCTCTTGGGTTGCACAAACTCACCCACCAGCGTGCCGATCACCGCCAGCGTGGCGCCCACCTTCAGGCCGGCAAGCAGCACCGGCAGCGCCGCCGGCAGTTCCAACTTGCGAAACAACTGCCA
Source organism: uncultured Ardenticatenaceae bacterium (assembly GCA_964539885.1). Lineage (GTDB taxonomy): Bacteria > Chloroflexota > Anaerolineae > Promineifilales > Promineifilaceae > JACKCB01. The sequence goes on from CAZIKT010000020.1 coordinate 2,385, forward strand.
GCGCGTCGCCCGTAGAGAGCGCATCAAGTCGTGCAGCTCAGCCGGCGTCGAGCGCAAACCGGCCACCACGGTAACCAGCACCGGGAAGAAGACGACCAGCGCCGCCACCATCACCCGGCTCCAATAGGTAGAGCTGATCCAGATCGTCAGCAAGGGGGCAATGGCGATGATGGGAATGGCCTGCGAGGCGACCAGGTACGGGGAGATGAATCGCTCGGCCATCCTGGAGTGCGCCAGCAAGTAACCCAGCGGAGCGGCGACCAGGATACCCAGGAGCAGGCCGGGGATCACCTCGCTGACGGTGATGAACGTATGCCGCAGCAGACGACCGTCGCCCAGCACGATGAGAAACTGATGCCAGACATCCGCCGGGCCGGGCAGAATAAAGCGATCATAATCGCCCACCATGGTGAGCAATTGCCAGGCCGACACCAGGATCAGAAATGATAGTAGTACGCTCAGCCAGACCGGCTGGCGGCGCAGCGCTTGCATGGACAATTTCCGTTGGGGGGCAGGAAGCGTGGAAGAACTCGCGCGGACAGCCGGCCGGCCGCGATGCCTGCTCAAAACACAAAGCCCCACCAGAAAAACGGCAGGGCATGGGAGCAGCATACGCGACCCGCAGGTCTACCTTCTCCCATCCAGACTATCACTGTCGGCCCTGGACTCTCACCAGATCAACCCCGGCCCATAATAACCGGGGGTCGCGGGCTTGGCTTGCGATCGCCTCACCGCCGGTCGGGAATTGCACCCTGCCCCGAAGGTAAATCATTCAATTGTGTAATCCAGCACAATTATACGCGAGAGGGCAGCAGACCGCAACGCGCGGCGATGACCCGCCAAAGCGAACGCCGGCTCAACTATCCGTCTCCGCACCATCAGGCGCTGTTGACGCGATTTGAGTATGCGCCGCCGAAGAAGAGTCGAGCTTCTTGCCCTACTCTACTATCACCGGCGCATAGCTTTCCTGAATGTTGCCGTCCAGGTCCTCCACGATGAAACCGATGACGTATTGACCCGGCGCGCCATCCAGCTCTTCCCAGACAAACATCTGGTCGCCGAAAGTCAGCGTGCCGCCCTCCTGCCGGGCCTCGCCGGTGACCCGCCCTTGCGCGTCCAGGTCGAGCCACTTCTCCAGGACGGTGAAGGTGTCGCCCGTCGCCGGCGTGATCTCGCGTGGCGCGCCGGTCCCGTTTTCCTCGCTGAAGCCGAAGACTTGCAGCAACACCCCGTCGCGGAAGTACAGCCGGGCGTAACGCGACTCGCCGTCATCGCCGTACGTGTAGATGCCGTCTACCGTATAGACCGCGTCCTCAAAGGAGGCTCCATAAGTCTCCGGCGTCAAAAGGGCCTGCACCGTGTTTTCACCGTCGCTGATGGCGAAGACAATCGGCTCCCATTCAAACTCCAAGGTGAATGGGCCGTCGCCCCAATCCGGATAGTAGACGCCGCTTATCTCGCGCGTGTCGTTGCTCTCCAGGTAGTCCGTGTCGGCCACGTAGATAGAATTGGCCGCCCCGTCCACAAAGCCGGCGAACAGGTAGATGTAGCCGATATTGTCGCCGCTAACGTCAGCGCTCATCACCACCGGCTGCCCCGGGCCGGCCGTTGAATCGGAGAGGGTCAGCGGTGACAGAGTGATCTCGCCCGCCCCCGGCGCGGCGATGGTCGCGCTGCGGTCCGGCACGACCATTAGATTGTCCGCCGGCTCGAAGGTGCGGCCGGTGTAATGAAAGGCCAGGAAGTCGTCCCACAACGATTGGTCGGCAAAGCGCCCGGCAACGGCAGTGTACGATTCCGGGCCGGTGACCGGCGAGCGGTACAGTTGCGAATTGGGGAAGTATACGGAAATGCCGGTGGCCCCCGGCTTGCCTGATCCGTGCTTCTCGGCGATCACAGCCTGGCCCAGGGCGACCAGCAGCTCATCCACCGCCGCCGTTATCCCGCCGTCGCCGCTTTCCTGCCTCAGCAATTGCGCGAAGTGGCCCAGGTCAATGTACGAGGGCGGGATGTTGCTGCCGAAGATATTGGTGAACGATTGGGCGTAATTTCTGGCGTGCGCCACCTCTTGCTGCCGGGCGTCTTGCAGGACGTAAGCGAAGTCGTTGAAGGCGCCCATCAACTGAGAGACGGCGCTCATGTCAATCGCGGCGATGGTCACATCCCGGCTCATCTGTTGCGCCAACTGCTGGGCCGACATCACCCCGCTGCCGCCCAACAGGTCGAACAACCCGCCCATCGGCGAGCCGCCGCGCAGCCATTCCGCCCTCGCCTGGTCGTCCACGATACGCTCATCCTCGCGTATGTAGCTTTCGACGATCAGCCGGCTCAGCTCCGCCCCGTCCATATCCGGGTTGGCGGTCAGGTCGCCCAGAAAGCTGGCATAGGCCCAGCCGACCGCCGGCTCTGTCTCCTGCGAAGCGACGGCGTAGCGGGAATGCTCGGCCAGGGCGCCATAGACCTCCAGATGGCCCATCAGGCAGGCATCCAGGCCGATCAGCTCGAACTGGTCTAACCCGGTCTGCGCCCGAATCTCGCCCAGCGCCTCGTCAAGCTCCATCAGAAACAACTGGTTACCCAGGGCCGATTCCAGGGGCGTTGACCCACTTGAGCGACCGCCGGGCGCGGGATCGCTCCAGCCGCCGGGCCAGCCCATGCCGTGATCAGACATGATCAGCACGTGCCGGTCAGCGGGGAATGATTCGACCGCCCAGGCGACGAAATCAACCAGGGACTCCCCATCGGCCATGTTCACTTCGCCAAGGTCCATCAACTCGTCCGAAGCGACCCGGCTCAGGTCGTCATCTTGCGTGACGTAGAAGCGCTTGGTAGATGTCCAATTGCCGTCGCCCTGGAAGCCGGCCTGGTAGCGGTCAATCTGGGCCACAATCTGCACCCGATCCGTGGAACCGACGCGCTCCGCCTCGTTCAAATCGAGGTAGATGTCTTGCTCCAGGATCTTGTCGTCGGCGTCCTGGTAGAGCATGACCAGCCAGGTCTCTCCCTCGGTCCCGGTTGTGGAGGAGGGCGCGACCGGTCGCGGGGTCCGGCTGGGCAACTGCGGCGCTTCCTCCTGCTCAACTTCTTCGACGGGCGCCACACTCGGGACCACCCCAATCTCGCCGTCATCCTGTGGCTGCGAATCGTCGCCCCCAAAGAAGTACATGAGCGGCAGTACGCACACGCACAGTATGACGAGCGCGCCGCCAAGCAACAGCAACGTGCCCCGGCTGGGTAGCTGCCCGCCGCCGAAAGAGATAGGCGGCTGAGAGGGTGGTCGCGCGCCGCCGCTACCTCCACCACTACTACCGGTCGGCGCCCACGGTCGCCGGCGACGCGGCGCTTCGGCTTGCTGGCGGTCGCCGGAGTCGGATGACTCGGTGCGCCTGCGTCGCCCGGCACGCACCGTCCGTTTCTCCCCGTCATTTGAGCTGCTAGCCATGTGATAGGCCGGGAGCAGCCGGGCTAATCTGCCGGATAACGCGCGCATGGTTGGGTAACCAAAAAGAGTGAGGAGTTGTGCTGAGTGGCTCATGTTCGCTCCAATTGTTGTCAAGCGCTTTTCTCGGTCGTATCCGGCATCTCCGCTTCCTGGCTATTGTCGCCGTCGGAGGCCTTCAGGCCCGGCAAATTACGCAACGCCGCCCCCAGGTCAATGCCGGTCAGCGCTTCGATAGTCACCGGCAACTGGGCGACGACCTCGGTCACATCCCGGGTGATCTTCGAAGCGCCAGAGCCGGAGCCGTTTTCGCTATTACTGATCACCACGATCCGCTCAGTTTGCGACAGCGGCGCGGAGACAGCGGCGGCGATCTCCGGCAGCTTGTCCAGGATCTGCTGGATAACGGCGGCTTGCGTGTACTTCTCCCACGCCTGCGCCTTTTTCAGGGTCGCCTCCGCCTCGGAAAGCCCCTGCTCGCGGATCACCGTCGCCTGGGCCAAGCCCTGCTCTCGCTGGATGGCGGCCTCGGCCAGACCTTGCGCCTTGGCGGCATCCGCCTGCGCCTCGCCGCGGCGACGGATCGCTTCCGCCTCGCCGGTGGCCTCCGTCTGCAACTGGAACTGTCGCGCCTCAGCCAGAGTCTGCACGCGATAGCGCTCCGCATCAGCCGGCTTGCGAACGGTGGCCTGCAGCTCTTTCTCCTTGCGCATCGCCTCCTGTTCCTGGACTTCGATCTCCTTCTGCTTTGCCACCACCTCGATCTGGACTTCCTCAGCCTTCACTTTCTGCTGCACGATGTTCTGCTGCAACGTGTAAGCCAGCTCCGCCTCAGCGCGCTGGCGGTTGATCTCCGCTTCATAGGCCGCCTTCTGCACTTCGAAGTTCTTGCGGCTTTCGGCGATCTTCGTCTCCGACTCGAACTTGGCGGACTCGCCGGCTTGCCGGGCGCGGGCGCTTTCGATGGTCGCATCTCGGGAGGCTTCCGCCTCTCCGATATCGGCGTCGCGCTTCACCTGCGCGATGCGCGGCCGGCCCAGCGCCTCCAGGTACCCTTCAGTGTCGCTGATATCCTTGATCACGAAGGAGACAATCTCCATGCCCATATGCGACATATCTTCCAGGGAGACTTCCTGCACCTTCTGGGCGAAGGCTTCACGGTCGCGATACAGTTGCTCGACGGTCAGCGTGCCCAGGATAGCCCGCAGGTGGCCGGCCAGCGTCTCATGCGCGACATGGCGGATTTCCTCGCTCGTCTTGGAGAGGAGCTGAATGGCGGCGGTGCGGATCGAATCTTCGTCGCTGCCGATCTTGATCTGGGCCACGCCATCCACGGTTACCGGCACGCCCTGCACCGTGGGCACGTCCGGCGTGGTGATGTCAATGGTCATGATCTCCAGCGATAGCCGGTCCACCCGCTCCAATACGGGCCAGACGAAGGTGCGCCCGCCGGTGACGATGCGATAATTGCTCTTCATGCGGCCGGCGGCGGGATCGACGCGCCCCTCTCCGCGCCCGGAGATGACCAGCACCTCATTGGGGCCGACCTTGATGACCCGGCTGGAATAAGCCAGCACCAGCATCAAGAAGATAACAAACAGGACGGGAATCAGTATGGCCAATGCGACATTCATCGTGCACTCCTTGAAGTGGACTCTGCGTGGGATACGAACGAGAAGGGCGGTCTCTGAAAGCTAGATGCCATTGCCGGAGGGCGACGGCGCCGGCAGGCTCTTCTTGCCTTCGTCCACCGGCCGAACCAGGGCCACCCGCCCCATCACTTTCTCAATGATCACCCGATCGCCGGCGTGCAGTTCGCCGACCGTCTCGGCACGCGCGCCAAGCGTGACCCGCCCGCTAACGTTGTTGAACGATATCTGGCCGATACCGTTGGCCGGGATGGTGAGCACCACTTCCGCCTCACGCCCGACGGCATCTTCCTGCAGGCTGTAATGGCTAGATCGGCTGGGAGCGAGCACATAGATGAAGAATGCCTGGGCGATGGCGGCGATCAACAGCCCCAGGCCGGTAGCCCACAAAATACTGGCGATCGGCTCCATGCCCAGCCACATGTGCGTGATTAGACCGCACACGCCAAAAGTGGCCCCAAATGCCGCCAGCGTAAAGGGGCTGATGCTCATGAAATCGAGATCGCCGTCGGCGTCCAGATCCGTGCCGAAAGAGTCGCCCAGCTCCGTGCCCATGAAGGTCAGGATGGCGAAAATGAAGCTGATCAGCACGGCCCCGGCATAAACGATATTCAGGGCGCTCGAGCTAAGTGATTCAAACATGGCATCGTTTCCTCTTTATGAGAGAAGCAACATGGAAGCCTGTCGATTTGATTATACCGGCAGCGCTTTTCGCGGGTCAAGCTGTCCTGGCCGGGTGGGCGGGAGTGGACCACTTTTCAGAAACTGGTTCACTCTTGTCCGCAAGCACTTTTTTGCCCGCGCAGAATATGCGCTATCATTTCTCCATGGTACTGCGGACCCAGCCCATCCCCACAATTGACTCTGTAGACATGGTCTCCCAGCTACTGTCAGAATATCGCTACGTGGCCGACATCGGCCTGAGCACCAGCCTCTTTCTCGCGCTGAAAATGCAGAAAGCGATCTTTCTGGAAGGGGAGCCGGGCGTGGGTAAGACCGAGGTCGCCAAGGTGCTCAGCCAGGCTTTCGGCACGCCGCTGATCCGGCTGCAATGCTACGAAGGATTGGACATCAGCCAGGCGGTTTACGAGTGGAATTACCCGCGCCAGATGCTGGAAATTCAGGCCCGCCAGCATCAGGCGAATGGGGCGGAGCCGGCGCTGGATGATATCTTTAGCGAGAAATTCCTGCTAAAGCGACCGTTATTACAGGCGATATTACACAGCCACGATCAGGCGGTAGTCCTGCTCATTGACGAATTGGACCGGGCGGATGAGGAGTTTGAGAGCTTCCTGCTGGAGTTGCTTTCGGACTTTCAGCTTTCCATTCCCGAGATCGGCACGCTGCGCGCCGATCACAAGCCGATGGTGGTGATCACCTCCAACCGCACGCGCGAGATTCACGACGCCCTGAAGCGGCGCTGCGTGTACCACTGGATTGAATATCCCTCGCGCGAGAAGGAGATCGAGATCGTGCGCCTGAAGACGCCGGGCATCGCCGAACGGCTGGCTGCCCAGATCGTCGATTTTATCCAGGCTCTGCGAGAAGAAGAGTTGTACAAAGCGCCGGGCGTCGCCGAGACGCTGGATTGGGCGGAGGCGCTCGGCCATCTCAACGCGCAGACCCTGGATGCAAAGGTAGTAGATGCAACTGTCGGCATTATCCTTAAGTACCAGGATGATGTGGACAAGGTACGCGGCCCTGTGACCCGAACCCTGATTGAGCAGATCGCCCCGAACAGCGGATAGGTAGTTCAAGCGGTGGAACAACCGAATAGCGGCCCG